>CAVYZP010000048.1:0-47603 GCA_963772985.1 uncultured Chloroflexia bacterium | reverse complement strand
TAATGCCTAGTTCTGCCGCCAGCCATGGCCGTTTCCCAATTCTCTGATGTTCGGTTTCACCGCTGAATATGAAAGTGGAGAAACATAAGTCGACGGGACTGGTTTGTTCAAGCACAATCCGCCTAATTTTGATTCCTTTTTGGATCATTGGGACGGTCAACTTTCCTATGCATATGCAAATGCGAGAATACAAACTGTTTCAATCTAGACTTAAATGGAATAAAATAGTTGGATAGGCATATTTGTAATCACAGTAATGTTAAAAAGTGGATAGGATGAAGATGAGCCTTCATCGAGGCTGCTGCAGTGATGCCAACGGCGAACCAAAAAACTCAATTGGAGGCGGTAATGAAAAATACGCGTGAGGTTATAATGCCCAAACTTACAATTCGGGTACGAGATAGCTTTGATTTTGGCTGGAAGTTTTTAAAGGGAGATTTTCCGGGTGCACAGCAACCCGATTTAGATGATACTTCTTGGAAAGACTTGGACCTGCCCCATGATTGGAGTATTGAAGGGCCTTTCAGTGAATATCCTGGCTCGTCTACATCGGCTCATTTACCGATGGGCATCGGATGGTACCGGAAGCGCTTTGGCATTTCGGAAGAATATAAAGATAAAAAGACAACGGTTGAGTTTGATGGTGTTTACCAGAATAGTGAAGTCTGGATCAATGGGCAGTATCTTGGTAAACGGCCATATGGTTATATCAGTTTTTGTTATGAAATTAGCCCTTATTTGAAATACGGCGGCGAAAACGTAATTGCGGTGAAAGTTGATAACTCCCATCAGCCAAATTGCCGCTGGTATTCAGGTTCCGGTATTTATCGTCACTCATGGATGCAGGTCACTAACAAGGTACATATTGCCCATTGGGGAACGTTCGTCACTACGCCGGTTGTTAATACAAAGGCTTCGGTTGTGCAGATTAAAACCAGGGTACAAAACGAAAGCGATAACGAAGCTAATTGCAAATTAGTCACTTACTTGCTGGATAGAGATGGTAAACAAATACAAATAGTCGAGACCATTCAAACCATAGCTGCTAAAAGAGGCGAGTACGAGTTCGTGCAGCAGTTTAGAGTGGAAACGCCAAACCTGTGGTCGGTAGAAAATCCCTATCTTTACAAGTTGCATAGCGAATTACTGGACAGCGACCGGGCTGTGGATGTTTATGATACAACTGTGGGTATCCGCGAAGCTGTTTTCGATGTTGATAAAGGATTCCTTTTAAACGGTAAGCCGGTGAAACTGAATGGCGTTTGTTTACATCACGAGGCCGGCCCGGTCGGTGCGGCGGTACCGGAGGGCGTTTGGCGGCGGCGGTTGGAGAAGTTAAAGGCTATGGGCTGTAATTCCATTAGAACATCACATAACCCATACTCTCCGGAATTCATGGATATGTGCGACCAATTTGGCTTTTTGGTGATGGATGAGATCTACGATGAATGGAAAGAACCCAAGCAGCAAACTCCGGACTACGGCTATCGAATCTATTTTGATGAATGGTCCGAGAGGGATGTTGTTGATTTCGTGTACCGTGACCGGAATCATCCGTCGGTAATTTTATGGAGCGCCGGCAACGAAATTAATGATCAAGTTGTTCCGTCCGGTGTTGGAACTCTTAGAAGATTGGTCGGGATTTTTCATCGTGAAGACCCCACGCGTCCGGTAACTGTTTGCTGTAATTTAATCGGTGCGGAACCTGCCGGGGCTACCCCGGATTTCTTGGCACAAGCAGATGTTGTCGGTTACAACTATGCAAACGGCAAACCGGGCAGGGCCGAAAAGTATTACAGCATTGACCGCCAGGCTTTTCCGCAGAGAAAGTTTGTTGGCAGTGAAGACGGATCTTTGGGTACCACAAGGGGTGACTATACCTGGTTGTTCCCTTCGAGTAAGGTGATAGTTCCGCTTCAAGAACGGGACGAATTATCGAAAAACATACGTAACAGCCACGATCTGTGGCATGAATTTGAGCAGATGTGGAAATATATCAGGATATATGATTATGTGGCCGGAAACTACATGTGGACGGGTATTGATTATTTAGGGGAATGTGCCTGGCCGCAAAAGACTAATACTGCCGGTGTGCTGGATAGTTGTGGTTTTGAAAAAGACACGTATTACTGGTGCCAAAGCCAATGGACGGAGAAACCCATGGTTCATTTGCTGCCTCATTGGAACTGGAAGGGTAAAGAAGGAGACTATATTCCGGTGCTCTGCTATACGAACTGCGATTGCGTCGAGTTGTTCCTCAATGGCAAGTCGCTGGGGGTTCAGGGCTACTGGTTTCCGCGGGAAAGCAGGAGGGAAAACCTGGCCCGCTTTGCTGCCCCTTGTACAACTTCTGACCTGCACCTGAAATGGACAGTTCCCTATCAACCCGGGACGCTGAAAGCCGTGGGGATTAAAAACGGAAAAGTTGTAGTTACTGAGGAAGTAAGCACCACCGGAGAACCTGCGTCTATAGAACTAGTCGCTGATAGAACTAACTTGATTGCAGACAAACGAGACGTAGCACATATTACAGCAAGAATACTCGACGCACACGGTAGAGTTGTCCCGGTGGCTGATAATGAAATTTCATTCGAAATAAAAGGTGAGGGGAAGATTATTGGAGCGGACAACGGGAATCCATTCAGCCACGAGGATTTCAAAGGCAGTAATAGGAAAGCTTTTAACGGATTGTGCCTGGCCATCGTGCAATCTTCAAACAGATCTGGATTGATACAGCTGACAGCTACTTCCCCGGGGCTAAAGGCTTGCCAAGTTTCAATAAAGATAAATGAAGTGACTAAGGGGATATGACCTGTCGTTTTAGAAAATGATAAGAGAAAATAAACGCCGGAAGAATTGGGTTACCGTTCTTTGAACATCCCCATGTTTGCATTAACGTGGGCAAGATTTCAGTCTAAATCCCTATTAGGCTTTATTACCAAAATATTGACCGTATTTCTAATTCTTGTTAATTCTTGTATCTCGAAACTATGATTCTCTAGTTCGTTCCTGTAACCATCTTCGGTACGCGGTCTTGAAGCTATCAACGGTATTCTTACGGGGATAATTTGTCCGTCTTTGACCGCAGGTCGTTCCTGAGGATTGTCGACATCATCTCCACTAATTTTCAACCATTGTCGATAATTTTTAACCTGGCCATCGTATTCTGTATTCTCAAGCCTTTGGTGAGCGAATAACATCGGAGCTCCTGCTATTAAGCAATTGAATACATTAGTCAAATATTTATGTCGGTCAGCATCGGTTACCAGCATATGAAGACAGCCAATATCAATCCCGGCATCAAAAGTTGCCCTGGGGAGTTCTTCTCTGACAACATCAAATACTGCAACCTGGGCATTTTGATATGAAGAGAGTAAAACCCTTGATTTGTCTATGGCGGCAGGTGAAATATCAAAACCTTGATAGATACAACCCAATTTGGCAAATTCAAGCCCACCCAAACCTTCCCCGCAACCCAAATCAACAATCTTTCTTCCCTTCAACCCAAACCTTGATACAAAATCATAAATGGTTATTTTAATAGTTTCGTAATCAGGCAAAAAAAGCCAATGGTCGGCACCCTGTTCATAAACAGCGCGATAACGCTTATCATAAGCGGTATAGTAAGGTTTACCTTTATCGGGACGCATCAAGACCCCAATAACCATAATAACTGTCAAACATAAAACCGAAATTTGTTAAATAAGGAGTCTTGACCCACCATTCTTCTAATGGACTCGCTGTTTTCTCATTCCGGAAGATTTTTAGAATTTTCCATTTCCCATCTTCTTTAACATATTCGTTCTCCCAGATTCCGGACCCAATCATTGCCCTCAGTTTTCCCCCCCGATTCAGGGCAGCAAGGCCTAAACCGTACCACATCTCTTTGGCTCGTTTACCATCAAGATCTGGATTATTGCAATTAAGCAATTAATCGTATCCAGTAAATTATTTACCCGCGATCTCATTCAATACCGGCATTAGATATTTTTTAAACAAAGTGGGGTTTTCAGCCATTCCTGCATGTGACATTCCTTTCATTTCAGTGAATTTCGAACCTTTTACTTCTTTAGCTAATTCCATAGTGTCTTCGACCGTGCTGGTCGGGTCATATTCTCCGGTAAGGAGGTAAACTGCACAATGCGAAGTATCTATTTGCTGCGTTTTTCCGGTCAAATCATGTTCGATAAAATAGTAGTTCATGTCTCCTTTAGTCACGGGCGGAGCAGCCAACATCGAAACCCACGTAATTGCCCGGCGGTACTTTTCGGGATTAGCGGGTGCTGAAAAATACATGGCATTGGCTCTTTTATAATCGTTACCAATATTTGGATGATCAAAGGTATCGAGGGTTGCTGTCCCGGCATGTTTGGCTGCCTCAACCCCAATCACTGCTCTGAATTCACTCGGGTGTTCCAAAGCAAGGTTAAGTGCGAGAAATCCACCGGTGGCGGTGCCCATATAGACCGGCCTTACCAGCCCCAGAGCCCGGCTCAACTCAATCTGAAAATCCATAAAGAAACTCTTCGTTAATTTGTAGTCCTCTTTCCACCATTGCACTGATTCCGGCGGCAATGATCTGCCATGATAAGGGAGGTCTGCAACGATGACATGATAATTTGATTTAATTTACTTAATTTGGCTTAAATATTCGTAAGATATTACCAAGCAATTTCGAAGTATCCAGCGGCATTCAGCTTCATGACGATTGCATCGAAATCATCTTCGATGATGCAGCGGTGTTCGCGCATGCAAATCCCCGAGCCGTCGGAGTCGCACTGGCGGCACCTTTCGATGTTCAGTTCGGGCGGGAAAATATAATCCGCGCTGCCGCCTGCTTTGGTGAAACCCTTACCGATAGCTTCTATCGCATGGGCGGTGCGTCCTTCCCGGTTGCGGCTGCCGGAAATCATCACAATGTGCATTTCAACCTCCTTTGCGAAAAGTCTATTATATATTGATTTCTTAAGTTATTTGGTAAAGAATACTATATAATATTATACTGAATACTATACCGATTATTGTTTAGGGGCAAGGGAAAAATAACGTCACAGACAGTGATTGGGGCAGCAGTTTAACAATACATTAAAAAATATGGGGAGCAGATAACACATGAAAATCACCAAAATCGAACCGCTTCTTTGTGACAGCGCCTGGGGTGTCTGGGTGTTCATTAAAGTCCAGACCGATGAAGGGATTACCGGGTGGGGTGAATGCAGTGACCACCGCGGCTGTACCTACGGCATGTTGGGTTGTGTGAAAGACCTCGAAATGGCGCTTATCGGCAAAGACCCCCGGCCCGTGGAAAAATTATACGCGGATATGTACCGCCTGGCGCGGCAGGCTCTTGGCGGTGTGGCGCTGAAAGCCATTGCCGGCATTGATACCGCGCTCTGGGATATCAAAGCCAAAGCGCTTGGCGTGCCGGTCTACGAACTGTTCGGCGGCCCTTATCAGGAGAAAATCCGGGCCTACTGGGGGCATGCCGGCCTGTACCGCACGCGCATCGCCGACTTAATGAAGATTCCCCACATCCGCAACCTCGATGACATCCATGCGATGGGCAAAGAGATTGTGAATAAAGGCTTCACGGCTTTAAAGACCAATATCATGCTCTCCGGGGAGCCGGACCAGACATCGCTGCAGGATAATGTTGCGATTCTGAAAAAAATCGTCAGCATTTTCCGGGATGCGGTCGGGGATAAAGTTGATATTGCCGTGGATATCAATGCTACGTTCAATAACAACGGCTTCAGCACGGTCGCCCGGGCAATGGAGCCTTTCGAACTAATGTGGCTGGAAGTGGATTCAAATGACCCTGCAGCGCTGCTGGAACTCAAGAAATCAACCCGGATTCCCATCTGTTCCGGCGGCATCCTTTCCACCAGCAAGGCCTTCGACCCGTTCCTGACGATGCGTTCCATGGACATTGCTAATGTCGAAGTGGCCGGCTGCGGGTTTACCGAAGCCCGGAGAATTGCTACTCTGGCCGAGACCCGCGAATTGCTGATTACGCCCTATAACGCCGGCAGTCATTTACTGACCTTCATGACCTCGCACCTGTGCGCCTCTGTGCCGAACGTCAAAATCATGGGGATGGATATTGATGCCGCGCCTTGGAAGGATGATATTGTCACCGATGTCCCGGATATCAAAGACGGCTACATCTATATCCCTCGCAAACCGGGACTAGGTGTCGAACTGAACGAGAAAGAAATTGCCAAGCACCCGTGGCACGGCCACCGGGGGTAAAATTTCCACTAAAACGCTTAATACCGGCAGAATTGAAGGTATTCTACTAAAGTTTGCAGACTATACCCGAAATACCTAGTGGTGTTATTTCGTGTAGATATACGGAAGTACTATATCAAGCCAGCCTGCCTGATGATACAGTCAAATGACATCGGGGGCAGCGCTGCCGCAGGCTTGAACCGGCTTATCAATTCCCGGTCGACTATGATATCATTGATGATATAATAGCAATAAGTGATTTTTATCAGCAGTCGTTGATGCCGGAGAACCGGTACGCAAAGGTACCACGAACGATTTATTCCGCATCAGAAGCTGCTTTTAAGAAGACGGGTAAATTTATTGCCGGGCGCGGAAGCTTTTTGGCGTCAGGGCTGAAAGAAATTCAGGAGGATTATGATAAAGTCGATGAAAGGCAAATTATTTGCAATTTTGGGTGTGATTGCTGTTATAACTATGTTGGCAACCGCGCTCGTCGCCCCGGTTTCTGCACTTACCGGAGTCAGTCTGGCAGTGGGCAATACAACCATTAGCGTTGCCACTCCCTATATCGTCACATTCACGCTGGGCTCTGCGCAACCCACGAATGCGGCTGCCATCGTGGTAACCTTCGGCACCGGCATTCTGGTTGGGACCCCGGCGGTAACAATTCAAACCGGCGGGGCAACTGCCTTGAGCTTAACCACAATCACCGCCGATACGACGATAGCCGGGCAGGCTGCCACAATTAATACACTGAACGGGTCTGTCGCGATCCCAAGCCTTGCTGCCGGTACTGCGGTCACATTAACCTTTACCAATATTACTAACCCGGCCGCCATCGGTAATTATACAGTTTCCGTCAGCACTGCCGCTGAATCGACGGAGGTAACTTCCAATGTCATTACCACTACCGCGACTACTGCCACCGGGTTAGCCGGTATTGCTTCGGTGTACAACAGCGCCGGAGCGTTGATAACCACGAGCAATGATTTAGCCACCGCGTTGACGGCGGTGCAATCCCAGTCTCTGGCCGGCGCCACCATCAAGTTAACCGCCGGCACTTACCACAGCGATTATCCTGCCAGCATTACGGTTGCCTGCACGATTCAAGGCACTGATGCTGATGCCGGTACAGTGATTTTGCAATCAACCTCTCCCTGGTCTATGACCGGCACCACTTCACTTATTGACAAAGTTACCATTGATGCTTCGGCTGGCGGTCTTCTCACCATGGGCGGTGGGGCGTCTACTTCGGCATCGGTAACAAATTCTACCATAGCGAGCGGCGCTTTAACGATGAGCGCCGCGGGCGCCAGTGCCACTAATACTCTGACGAACGACACATTCGCCGTGGCCACCGGCGCCACCGGACTGGTCGCCAAAGCGGTCACTAACGTCAACGGTTCAACTTTTAACGTCGCCGGCACCGGTATCGGGATTACATCCACGGCAAATACTATTGTCAACGGTTCAACTTTCAGCGGCGCATCCGGCGCCGGTTTCGGGGTTACACTGAACGGTGGCACCTCTTCCGTTATCAGTGATTCTAATTTCGTTGGCTTAACCACCGCGTTAACGGTCGGTAATGCCGGCGCGGGTGGTTCATTTGTCCGCAACACGGTTACTTCGTGCGGCGTCCTTTCCAGCCACGATGCGATTGTTGTCACTGCCACCAGTGGTTTCAACATCTATAACAACGTTGTTACCAAGAGTTTAAACAACATTATTAATGTTTCAGGTAACGATAATCTGGTCGTTGCGATGTTGAATTCATTCAGCAGTAATGCGAAAAACGCTGTCGATACCGCCGGCGGCGTATTGAATTGCACCCGGAACTACTGGGGAGGTCCCAGCAACAATCCTTCATCAACCTCCAGCGTTTCTTATGCTTCGCCGTTGGGGGCTAATCCAACCGCCTCCATGTTTATCCTCGGCGCTTCCGGCATGACTTTGACTGCCCAGACGGCTGTTGGCGTGAATGTGACAGCCTCATCCGGTCTGACCACTCTGGGCGCTGCGGTTTTGGACTCAAATCCCGTCAGCGCGGTTTTACCGGCCACTGTAACCCCGTTACTGTATTTTGATGTTTTTGGTTTTGGGACCGGCGCTGCTTCGGCAGCCGTCGATTTCTACGACACGACCGCTACTCCGATTACCCAGAATAGCCAGGTCTATTTCTATAACACCACCACCTCCAACTGGCAGGTTTGTTCGAATTTAACGGTGAGTACCGCTAACGATTTTATCGAAGTGGCGATTGCCAGCGCGGCTGGGTCTAATCCTGCCACGGCCCCAACGCCGGCGCAGTTCGAAGGTTTACAGTTTGCTTTGGTGAATGGTCCGGCAAGCTCGACAACTACTACTATTACCACTGCCGAGGCTAACACCACCACGACAGCTTATGCCTCATCGACTACAACTGCACAGAAGACTACTACCACGACAACAACGACAACAACAAAGACTACCACCACGGCTAAAACTGCGTCCGGCAGCAAACCCGTCATTCCTTCCGGTCTCCTCTACGGATTTGTGGCTGTCAGCGTAATTCTGGTCGTCGCGGTTGTTATCGTAATTATGCGGGCCGGCAAGTCCTGATAATGCTCCGGATTACAAAAAAACAGGCAAATACAAAGGAAGGTTGTCCGAAAACTTCGGCGCATTAATTATTGATAGTTTTTTTATTGGATTTTTGAGCCATAAATCTGACGCCACTCACTGATAATTGAAAGGCGGTCTCTTCTCCGTTGCCGATAGAAGACCGAAGAGCCATTTTCAGTGCTTGACGCAGTCAATGTATACTTTGCTTCTGTAGAATTACATCGAAGCAAACGTACAGGAATCCATCAAATCACCCTGCCTTGGTAAATCCCTGAAATACGATTCAAATATACTTTACTGTGGGGACAGGTTTATAACCTGTCCACCTACGTCCATTCCTGTCATTATCGGGCTTGACCTGATAATCCAGAGATTTCGGACAGCCCCAGTTGGAACAGTCCGTCTCAGGCGGGTCAGAACGGAGTCTTATACCCTCCTCACTCGCTGTCATTCCCGATCTGATCGGGAATCCGGCTTTCAAACCACTACCGTGCGCACGAAAGCCGAAGAATCGGGAAGAAGTGAATCTAACGGAGTCCAATGTAGTTGCACAGGCGTCTCTGCCTGTGACGTTATCTTTTTCCTATTTTCTTGATTCCTGACTACAAGGTACTCAGCTCAACGAGCTGATGTATAAAGGGTTAACATCAGCGACAGAATAAAAGGGGTTTGAAGCACTCCGGCCCTCCTGCAGCAGTAAAAACTTTTCTAAAAAACGCGGGAATCCACTTCAATACACCCAATCAGGCAGCAGAAGCTTTTAATCTACAATCCGGGTATTTCGTCGCAGTTTGAGGTAAAATCTCAAATCGCATCTTATCATCCTGTTTGCCGCGAGGGGTGCCGCATACTCCAATTTCAAGAAAAGTTACAGAATTTCCAAAAATATTTTTCCCCAAATAATCACTCCTGAATCCGCTGGTTTAACAATACAATATATCCGGTTGATTTTTGACTCCAAACTTTCGATTATGCTAAAGTAATTTTAATTTCACATTGAGATTACTCTTCGAGTAAATATCCCTGCAACCGAAAAGTATGAGATATTTACCGCCGGGCCCCCAAAGGATCCTGAATGGTATCACCGGGAACGGGGATGCCTCCCGTGTTTGGAAAGCAGAGGCTGCTCTGTTTGGATACGATTATTGGTTTTAGCGCACCTTCGCGGTGTTTTTTTTGTTGCTGCCAAAACATGGATTTGAAAAATTATTAAGGAGTCTGATTAGGAATGAAAAAATTAGCCTTGATACTTGTTTCTCTGATCATTGCCTCAACTCTTCTGCTGGCGGGTTGTGTGAAAAATCAGACCACTACGCCTACATCTGCGTCCGGTGCTGTGACTACCACGTCGGCAGACACCATCCTGACGGTAACTAACGGTACTAAAACAGTCAGTTACTCACTGGCGGATTTGAAAGCAATGCCTTCAATCTCCGGCTGGGGTGGAATGAGCACGATGCATGGCAATGTCTCATCGACGCAATATAAAGGCGTATCGATGTCGACTTTATTGAAGGCGGTTGGCGGTATGACCGATAAGGAAAGCCTGGTGGTGACCGCTAAAGACAACTACACCAGAACCTTAACCTACGATCAGGTAGTTAATGGTAATTTCACCGTTTCAGACACTTCAGGAAATCAAATTACCCCATCCACGAAACCGGTGCTTTTTGTTGTTTACGAACAAAGCGGCGCCGCCTTGGATAGCGAATCAGGTCCCCTGATGCTGGGCATTATGACCGCGCAGAACCAGTTAACCGGCGGGGATAACTGGGTCAAAGAATTGTGTAACATCCAGGTTGTTCCTGCGCAATAATTTCCAATAACGGCTATTTTTGGACGATGAAGCTGCCGTCGATCATACCCATCCAGCAACTCCACGGAATAACCCCGGCGGTCGTGGGCGTAAATTCAATGGTTTGCAGGCCGGGTTGGATGTTGAAGGATAAATCTAATTGCGGCACCTGAATCGCTTTATTGCATTCTGTGATTTCTTTGCCGTCAATGACCCATTTCACGGGTACGCCTGCCTTAAGGACGAATTTTGCCGGCTGCCAGCCGGCGGCCGTAACATCCATGTGGATGGTCTGATAGCCGCCGCTGATAGTTGATTTAACGGCTGAATCTTGAGCTGAAGTCGAAAATTTGGATGTAAAAAGCGAGTTGACATCGAATCCGGAACCGGTTAATACCAGTCCCTGATTCAACATCACCAGTCCCAGCACCAATACAATAATTCCTGAAGCTTGCAGTAAACGGGCGGTTATTTTATGCGAAACCACCGTTGTCAGGTAGCCAAAACCGATCATCACCGGCAATGTACCCAGAGCGAAGATGAAAAGCAACTTGGCGCCCTCTAATGGGCTGCCGGTACCCGCCGCCAGAATGTAAATTGCCTGCAGCGGCCCGCAGGCAATCATCAGCCCGTTCAATAATCCCACTACCAGCGGATGCAATGTTGCATTTTTCGGGTTTTTAGTCCCCATCCAGTTCATGATGAATCCCGGCTGCCGGACCCATAACTTCCGTAGCCACGGAATAAAATTCATCAGGTTAATGCCGTAAATGACCAGCAGAACGCCGGCAACGATGCCGACGACCCCCCGGATTAAAGGAGTGAAGGCGATTAGTGAACCGACCGCGCCAAAGACGGCGCCGATGACCGTGTAGGAAACCAGTTTACCTGCCCCGTAAAGCGCCGGCGCCCGCCAGGTGTTTCCTTTTTCCCGGGCTCCACCGGCTGTAAAGCCGATGACGAACCCGCCGCACATCGCGATACAGTGAAAACCGGTCAACAGTCCCACGATAAACAGCAGCCCGTAACTCATGCCCTGACTGATATCCGGCACCGCCACGCTGTTTAGAGCTTTCAGGATGAAGTAACCCAGGACAAGGATGCCGATAATGCCGAAGAGTAGGCCTAACAGCCGCGTCTTGCGCCAAAAAGCTACCGTGGGATTATTCTTTTCCGGATTATTTTGCACCTTATCGATTTCCCGGGATTATTTCCTTAAAAATATGAACACTCTAGGGATAATTTCAGTTCGAGACGGGAATATTTTTAAGGTTATTTTATTGTAACATAAGTGTTTTTATTCTGAAATGCGAAAATGAACGGTGATAAATAAATCCGGTACACAGACAGCATTTTTCAAGTCATTTCTATTGCAACAGTCGCAGCAAGATATTCTATGATGCCGTTGACAAATATTTCAACCGATGATATACTTTCCGATAAATTACATTATAATTCTGTACTGAATACTATACAGAAATCTCATGACTATCAGTTTGTCAGCTACAGTAAGACTGGCTTTGCCAGGGGAGTTCAGGGTTCTGTGAGTTTGTTGTTGGACTTACAGCTAAGTTTGTGGTTGTCCCCTCCCGTGATGGAGCCCTGGGATTAATCGGGTATAGTGGCAGAGCCAGTCTTACACATCCGGTTTGAAGATTAACAAAACAATAAGGTAAATAATGTAAGTCAAATGAAAAGGGAACCATCTGGATTATACAAACCGTTCTCATGGTGATATCACTGGTATTGGCATCCTGTTCGGCAACCACCACAAATCATGGTTCATAGGTTATTTTACTGGAAAAGTCAATTTGTTTAAACGTGCGTTTGATTGACATAAAGTCGTTACTGCCGAATTATTGAAGTTTATCCCGTATTTCGGTAATGACTTGGTTTTCAAGCTGCGTTCGCCGGCATTCGGAATAACCACCGATTAATTTGTCTCTATTCTCCAATGGTTTGTCATTTAATTCGTGGTTGAGGTTTGCGCTGACTGCAAATAGTGATGGAACAGCGGACGCAATCGTTATCAGAACAGGGTTCAACATGAATTACCACATTAGTGTTCGGTAATTTAGCTTTGATGTCCTGTTCCAGATGATCACACATATTGTGGGCATCTTCGACGCTGACATAGCGCGGCATTACCAGGTGCAGGTCGACGAACCGTTCGCTGCCGGCACGGCGGCTGCGCACGGCGTGGAAATCTACCAGTTGGGTGAAATGTTCCTGGATGCAATTATTCAGAATTTCCTGCTCTTCTTTAGGCAGCGAGTAATCTGTCAGTTCGCGGAAAGCCCGTAAAACAATATCATAACTGGCTTTCAGCACGAAGACCACCATGATTAACGCAATAATCGGGTCAAGGATTTGCAATTTGGTCAAACGGACTGCCACCAGCCCCAATAACACGCCCAATGCCGAATAAAAGTCGGCATTAATCATACGCGCGGAGGCTTCGATGGCGGCGGATTCTTTGGCTGTAGCCACCCGGTGCAGGTGGCGGGCAAGCAGAAAACTGACGATAATTGAGATTACCATCACAATAATACCCGTATCCGGTTTAATGACCGTGCGGTTAATAATGCGTTCGATCGATGAGTAAATAATAAAAGCGCCGGCGACCAGCACTAAAAATGCCTGAATTAGCGCCGATACACCCTCTATCTTGCCGTGACCGAAAGGATGTTCTTCGTCAGCTGGAGCGACCGACATCCGGACTGCAAAGGTCGTAAAGCCGATGGCAAAAAGGTCGAGGAAACTATCCATCGCCTGGGCAGAAATACTGATACTACGGCTAATAAAGGAGACGATGACTTTAAGAATTACCAGGATTACGACAACACTCATGGCGAGTATTGCCGCGCCGTTTCTACTGGAGATTCTATCCGATATTTTTTTAAATATGTTGTTTTTCATAATAAAAAATACTCCACCGAATCATAAGTCCTGTGGAGTATTTACCACTGCCGTCCCAGCCCGGCTGCCCTTCTTTAAGCAGAAGGCCGCCTGTTCTTGTTCCATATCGTACCAAATAATGTGAAATTTTACCAGTAGTAAAATAAATTTCTTCTCTTGTCTCCATCTTTATTGTTTTAGAGACTTGAACTATTTCCCAAACATTATTTCGGTCAAGGCTAATTTCAGGTTGATAAATTACCGGTGAAGAGAATATAATCAAAACCAAATACACTAATGTGGAGATTTAGAGGCACGGGGCACAGGCAACAACCAGATAATTTTTGCTGCGCGGTACCGGGATAAAATTAAACCATCAATATTTAACCGAAAAATCATACTAAGGGGAAACATGACGAAGATAAAAATTGTGACTGATAGCGCCGCCGATATTCCCCCAAAGTTACGGGAAGAATTAGGAATTACAGTTGTTCCGCTCTACGTCAGATTTGGTGAGGAAACTTTCAAAGACGGGGTAACGATTTCAAACGGGGAATTCTACCGGCGGCTGGTGAACGGGGACGTTTATCCGAATACCATTCAGCCGTCGCCGCTGGATTTTAAAGAAACCTATGAAAAACTGGTCAAAGATGCGGACGGCATTGTCTCAATCCACCTCTCCGACAAATTCAGCGGTACGTCCAATTCTGCCAAACAGGCCAGGGACCTGATAAAAAGCAAATGTCCCATCGAGGTCATCAACTCTGATTCGATGACGATTGGGCTGGGCATGATTTGCATTGCCGCGGCCAGAGCGGCCAAAGCCGGTGAAAACATGGCGGCGGTAATCAAAGAAGTTAATGAAGCAATTCCTCAAATTCATTTTATGGTGCTTTTCGACTCGTTAAAATACCTGGCGAAAGGCGGCCGCATCGGTCAGGCCAAAAAATTATTGGGGACACTGCTCAATATTAAACCCCTGCTGGGCATGAAAGACGGGATTGTCGTGCCGGTGGGACAGGCGCGCAGTTATGCCAAAGGGATTGAAAAACAGTACTCTTTCCTTTCGGACGCACTCAGCGAAAAAGGGAACGTTAAAGATTTAGCCATCATGTACAATACTACTAAAGACGAAGCGAACAGTCTGGCCGACCGGATTGCTCCTCTATACCCGCGGGAAAAAATCATCATGGGAGAAATCGGCCCGATACTGGGTTCCCATGCCGGGCCGAATCTGCTGGTAACCTGTTACCGGGGCACAAAACCGGTAGCCCCGTAGTGAATTAGTCGCGATAAATGCGGTTCCCGGCGACTCTGCAACGGTCATAAATTCGGAACAGGAAGATAAAAATTGAAAAAGTCCACGATGCTGCGTGAAATGCTAAAAGAACCTGGGATTTTGGTGGCGCCGCATGCCTTTGACTGCAATACGGCGGCGTGTATCGAGCATGTGGGATTTAAGGCGATGTTCATGTGTACGGCCGGCATCCGCAACACGGAGTTCGGTTTTCCCTACGGACTGATTACCGCGACCGAAGCGATTACCTCTTTGAGAAACATGATGAATTCTATCCACATCCCGCTGATTTTTGATGCTGAAGACGGATTTGGCGGAGCGCTTTCCGCTTACCGGACGGCGCAGGACCTTATCAGACTCGGAGTGGCTGGTATTTTTCTCAACGACCAGAAACACCCCTACAAAGGTCCGGGGCTGGCGATTCAGCAGGTGGTTTCACGGGAAGAATATTTGGGTAAAATCGGCGCGGTACTGGAGGCCAGGGATAAAGAAGACAAGGACGTGGTGGTTGTGGCCAGGATCGAAGCCGGCTCCACGCTGGGCGATGAGGAAGTGGTGGCACGCGCCAAAGCCTGTCTGAAACTGGGAGTAGATGTAATTTTGCCTCAGGCCAGACTGCCGAAATCAAAATACGGGTTGAGAACCAAAACCGAAATCGAGCAGCTTTTTAAAGCAATCGGCGCACCGGAAGTGATGATTTGGGGTATGGCCGGGCAAGGCCCGGCCGCCGATTTTTCTGCTAAAGACTGGGAAAATATCGGCGCCAAAATCTGGGCACCGGGACCGATGAACGGCGCATTGATGAAGCTGGCGCTGGAATTGCTGCAAACGCTCCACGACGAGGGAACAATCAAGGGTTACCACCCGTCGGATGGGCCTTCCAGCGATTTCCTGCACCAGATGGAAGGTCTGGATTTCTGGGAGGGCTTGGAAAAGAAATACGTCCCCTAATCCTGTATTGCCGAATCACCGTATCAGAAATTTATAGCCGACTCCCAGCAGCGCCCCGCCCAGCATTAACCATGTGGAATTTATCTTGACTTTCATTACTAAAACCAGGGTCCCCAGTGTCAATGCGATTGTAAACCAGTCGATAATGGCAGCGCGTCCCAGCTGGTATGTCACCGCTGCCATTAAACCGAGGGCCGATACATTGACGCCGTCCAGCAGCGCGCCTGCCCACCATGCTTTTCGAATTGATGGTAGGATGCGGCTGGCCAGGGCGACGAAAACAAAGGCCGGTAGGAAAATGGCCAGGGTGGCCAGTAACGCCGATTGCCAGCCTCCCATCAGGTAGCCGACGAAGGTAGCGCTGGAAAAAACCGGTCCCGGTGTAATCTGCCCCACCGCGATGGCATCCAGCAGCTGCTGGTGGGTCAGCCATCCCAGATGTGTTACAAATTCAGAATTAATGAAAGCAAATAACACGTAGCCGCCGCCGTAAATCAAAGCGCCGATTTTAAGAAAAGTGAGGAAAAGGGTGGTTTGCTTGAACGGGACTTTGTCTGCGGAAAGCGCCGGAATTTTTAAACGTAATAACGATGGAAACAGCAACACCGGTAGTATCCGCGACCGGAAGTGCTTTTCGCTTTGAAATAGCAGCACCACCGTTGCGCCGCCGAAAAGGATGGCGATAACGTTTAGACCGAGAAGATAAGCGGCAACTGCCGCCGCGCCGACGATGGCAGTCAAAGGCCCTTTGATGCCTTTTTTCCCCAGGTTCCACAGCGCATGAAGGATAATCGCGATAATTACCGGTTTGACGCCGTAGAGTATCCAGCCGACCGCCGGCAGCGATGCATATCTGACATACGCCCAGGCGATGGCGATGGTGATGAGCATCCCGGGAATAATAAACAGCAGTCCGGCTGACAAATATCCGGGCCAGCCCGCCTGTTCCAATCCGATGTAAAGCGCCATTTCGGTGGCAGTGGGGCCGGGAATGAGATTGGAAATACCCAGCATGTCCAGAAATTTCTGGTCGTCCAGCCAGCCGCGTTTGCGGACTGTTTCCTGCTGCATAATGGCGATGTAGGCGGCAGCCCCGCCAAAAGCGGTAGCGCCCAATCTCAGAAAGAGCAGGGCGACCTCTTTTAGTCGTTCCTTGGAATTTGTATCTTTCAATTTATCTCGAAAAAGTTCATTTTTAGTTTTCAACTAGGTAGATTATAACAGATAAAACCGCTATCTCCCGTGGTATTAATACTGTTTTACTCTGTTTGCTGAACTCTGCTAGTATGTAGCTATGAAGTTAGGAATGTTTGACTTGGTTGAGCCTTTACCGGCGCTGCGTAGTCCCCATGCCATCGTGGTGTTGAGGCCGTGGACCGATGCCGGCAATGCGGCCACACTGGCGATGAGCTGGCTGGAGTCGGTCATGTCCGCCGAACAGTTGGGAAAAATCAGCCAGCCGGGAATGTTCTTTGATTTCACGCGGTACCGCCCCATGGCGCGGTACCAGCAGGGCAACCGGGAAATTATTATCCCAAACACAATTCTGACATTTGCCAGGCAGGCGGAGGGACAGGATTTTGTTTTTATCAACATGCTGGAACCGAATATGTTCGCCGAACGGTATATCAGCTCCGTTCTACGGTTGCTGACGACATTAGGCATCCGGCGGTATTGTCTGCTGGGCAGCATGTACGACATGGTGCCGCACACGCGCCCGCTGATTGTGACCGGGGGCTCTGCGGCAGAGAACGCTGCGGCCGCGCTGAAAAAGGCCGGCGTCGGTTCCAGTTCCTACGAAGGCCCGACCACTATCTGTTCGTTGATTACACAGGAAGCAGGAAGAATGGGCATTGAAACGGTCAGCTTGATGGTGCGCCTGCCGCAATACACGCAGCTGGAAAAGGACTACACGGGTCAGGTGCGGCTATTGGAAGTGATCCATAGTCTATACGGTATTCCGCTGGATGAAGAGATACTCCGCCGGGCGCGGCAGCAGATAAAAGACATTGATGTCGAGGTTAATCGCAGCCGGAAGCTGAAAGATGTTGTCACCCATCTGGAAGATTATTACGACGCGCAATCCGCCACCAGACAGAAGGAAGAAATGCCCCAACTTTCCACAGATGTCGAAAACTTTCTGAAAGAAATGGAAAACCGTTTCAAACAGGAGTAAAGTTTTTGGTGGTTGAGGCTGTGTTATAATTATCAACAAATCTTGATAATCTATCAATATTCATTGATGGAATCTCGCAATCCGTAATATAATAAAGATAGTCCACCCATACGCCACAAATTATTTGCCCATTGATTGATGCGGCAGCCCTTTTCCCTGAATAGAGTCACTTCTTTAGACAAGCCCCTGGTAAATCCTGATTAATGTTACGGCCGGACGTGGGACAGGTGTGAGGTAATGAGCACGACAAGTTCGCGCAGCGAGTCGCAGAATAAGGAAGTCATCAGGTACACCACCTGTACCGAACATTGTTTTAATATGTGCATCCTCAAAGTGCATATTAGAGACGGCCGGATATGGGCGGTGGAACCGGATGATACCGTAAACCGCGGCATCGCGCGGGAAGACGGATACCTTTCCGACGAGTTGCTCAACAAGTTTATGATCACTACGCGCCCTTGCACCAAGGGATATGCGCATATCCGCAACCTGTACGACCCGAACAGGGTAAAGTATCCGCTGAAAAGGGTGGGGGAGAAAGGCGAAGGGAAATGGCAGCGGATTTCCTGGGATGAAGCGCTGGATACTATCGCGTATAAGTTGAACTATTACAAAGAAAAATATGGTCCGCTTTCAATTGGCGATGTCAGTCATGACAGTTTTGTGCTTAGTCCCTGGTTTGGGGCAGGGGTTTCAGACTGGGGAGCCCATTCCAAGCAGGGGGCTGATGAGCCGGAAAGGTGGGTTTTAGGCCGAAAAGGCGGCGAAGACCGGCAGGATGAGGGCAACTTGCTAAAATCCAAACTCATCGTGCTCTGGGGATTTAATCCGGCGACTACTTTGAGCAACCATGTAGTTTATACGCTGCTGCGCGCCAGGGAACACGGCATTCCGATAATCTCAATTGAACCGCGGTACAACCCGACCGCCGAAACCGTGTCCAGCCAGTGGATTCCCATCCGGCCGACCACCGACGTGGCGATGATGATTGCCATGGCCAACGTCTGGTTTAAAGAAGACCTTTGCGACAACGAATTCATCGCCAAGTGGGTAGAGCCCGAAGGCCTGCGGCAGTGGCAACAGTATGTGCTGGGAACAAGCGACGGCACCGATAAAACGCCGCAATGGGCGGAAAAAATCTGCGGGGTGCCTGCGGAAACGATTCTAGAATTTGCCCGGCTCTATGCCCGCAGCAAGCCGGTGAATCTGAATACGGCCTGGTCGCTGGGGCGTCAGTTCTTTGGCGAGAACGGCATCCGGGCGGCGATGTACCTGCAGGCGTTGACCGGTAATACGCTGACCCCGGGCGCGACCGCCTCCGCCGAATCAGCCGGAGAATTCGGACAGCATGAACCGTCCCTGGTGAAGCCGACAATTGATTGGCAGCGAAAACCGGGCAAATATCAATCGCCGGCGCTGTTGGCTCATTTCAAATGGCCGGAAGCGATTGTGCTGCGGGAAAAGCTGGACAAAGGCGAGATGAGCGTCGAGGAATACAACCACATTATCGGCAACCTTCCCGGCAACCCGCCGCCCAATATCAAGATGGTGATTGTGCATACCTCCAATCCCATCATGACCCATCCTGACGTCAATACGAACATCAAAGCCTTTAAAAAACTGGATTTTAGCGTGGTTTTCTCGTACCATGCCGATAATCCCACCGCCAGATACGCTGATATCATCCTGCCGCAAATGCACACCGCTTTCGAGGGCAGAGATGTGCCGATAAGGAATTCAATATACCGCACCAAGGACTTTTTCAGCATGGAAGTCACGCACCTGAACGGCAACTGTTTTATGTACAAACAGAAATGCGTGGACCCGCCGGGAGAAGTGAAACCGCGGGGCTGGATATGGTTGCAAATCGCCAAAAGACTGGGGTTTGCGGACGATTACAGTCCGTTGCTGGCGCACGTTCCCGACGATAAATGGGATGAAACGGTCGAGGAATTACATCGGCAAGCCTATGAGCAATGGCTGCGGCGGGATGATATTATCCCTTTGAACCCGCCGGGCTGGGAAGAGTTTCAAAAGAAGCCGGTCTTCCGCTGGGAAGTTAAAGAACCGAATTATACCTATAAAAGCACCATCGAACGCGGCGAAAACCCCTTCCAGGGCACGGAATCGGGTAAAATTGAGTTTTATTCGCAGGAAGTTGCGGCGAGTTCTGGTGATGGAAAGAACAAATCATCCGCGGTAAAATACCATTCGGCTAACGGACGGTACGGTGGCGGGAATTTACCGCCAATGGCTCAAATGGTAATGGGCGGCAAGGCGACCTATTACAGTCAGGATATCAAACAATATCCGCTGCTTATGTCTTCCCCGCACAGCCTCTATCGCATCCATTCGCTGCTGGATAACCAGCCGATATTGAACCGGGACTGTTACCGGCATGCGGTCTGGCTGAGCGTTGCCGACGCCAAAGCTCGGGGAATCAAAGATAACGACCCGGTGCGGGTTTATGACGACCAGGCGGAAATCATTATGCCGGCCTATGTGACTTCGAAAGTAGTGCCGGGTACTGTCAACATTTTTCACGGCGGCTGGTATACGCCGAATAAAACCAAAACCGCTTTGATGCCGGAGGGCATCGACACCAGGGGCGCACCTAATCTGTTAATCCATTACGACGAGCACCTGCCGGAAACAATCATGGACCACCTGCCGTGTAAGGCGCTGGTGCAAATTGAACTCTGCCGTGTTGAAGAAGGAAAGTCATGAATCAGACAAAGTCAGAAAGCGATAAGCAGACCGGCGAAATTATCCGGTACACGACCTGTAGCGAACACTGTTTCAGTAACTGCGTGCTTAAAGTGCACATCCGGAACGGCAAAATCTGGGCAGTGGAACCTGATGACACGATTAACCGCGGCATCGCGCGGGAAGACGGGCACCTGTCGGATGAGCTGATTGATAAATGCATGATTGCGGCAAGGCCGTGCACCAAGGGATACGCCCACATCCGCAATCTGAATGCCCCCAACCGGGTTTTGTATCCGATGAAACGGGCAGGCGAAAAAGGCGAGGGCAAATGGCAGCGGATATCTTGGAATGAGGCTCTGGATACTATCGCCGGCAAACTGCAATATTATAAAGAAAAATTCGGGCCGTATTCAATCGGGGATCTCGGGGAAGGGTTCATGCTGAGTGCCTGGTTCGGCGCGGGGGTGGCGGACTGGGGTGACCATTCCCGCCAGGGCGTGGCGGAGCCCGAAAGATGGGTGCTGGGCAGAGACGCCCACGAAGACCGGCAGGACGAGGGCAATTTACTGAAATCCAAGCTCATCGTGCTCTGGGGCTTTAATCCCGGGACGACTTTGAGCAACCATGTTGTCTATACATTACTGCGGGCCAGGGAGCGCGGTATTCCGATTATTTCCATCGAACCGCGTTACACACCGACTGCCGAGACTGTCGCCAGCCAGTGGATTCCCATCCGCCCGACTACCGACGTGGCAATGATGATTGCCATGGCCAACGTCTGGTTCAAGGAAGACCTGTGCGACAAAGGATTTATCGCAAAATGGGTTGACCCTGACGGCGTACAGCGCTGGAAAGAATACGTGACAGGTACAAATGACGGCGTTGACAAGACGCCACAGTGGGCGGAGACTATTTGCGGGGTCCCGGCAGAAACAATCACGGAATTTGCCCGGCTCTATGCCCGCAGCAAGCCGGTGAATCTGAATACGGCCTGGTCGCTGGGGCGTCAGTTCTTTGGCGAGAACGGCATCCGGGCGGCGATGTACCTGCAGGCGTTGACCGGTAATACGCTGACCCCGGGCGCGACCGCCTCCGCCGAAACGTCCTGTGAATTCGGTCAGCACCAACCGTCACTACCCAAGCCGGTGGTGGACTGGCAAAAAAAGCCGGGAACATACCAGGCGCCGGCTTTACTCGCGCATTTCAAATGGCCGGAGGCTATCGTGCTGCGGGAAAAACTGGATAACGGCGAAATGAGTGTTGAGGAATATAACCGGATAATCGGCAACGCACCGGGAAGTCCGCCGCCTAATATTAAGATGCTGATTTTACAGACATCCAATCCGATTATGACGCACCCGGATGTCAACACCAATATCAAAGCGTTCAAGAAACTGGATTTCAGCGTGGTTTTCTCATATCATCTGGATAACCCCACCGCGAAATACGCGGATATTATTTTACCCCAAATGCACCGGGCTTTTGAAGGCCGGGATCTACATCCACGCGGGATGCGCTCCCCCGATTTATTCAGTCTGGAGACCACTAACCTGAACGGTAATTATTTCGTGTTCAAGCAGAAATGCGTGGACCCGCCGGGCGAAGTCAGGGCGCGGGGATGGGTCTGGGTGCAGCTGGCGAAAAGGCTGGGCATTGCCGACCGGTGTTGTCCTCGTCTGGCCGATGTCCCGGATGATAAATTTGACGAAGCAATTGACAACCTGCACCGTGAGGCCTATGAAAAATGGATGGTGCGGGCAGAAATTGCCCCGTTCCACCCGCCGACCTGGGAAGAATTCCAGAAAAAACCGGTCTTCCGCTGGGAGGTCCAGGACCCATATTACACCTATAAGAACGCCGTGCTGCGGGGAGAAAATCCCTTCAAAGGGACAGAGTCAGGGAAGATTGAGTTTTATTCCAAAGAGGTGGCGGAAAGTGCGTCAACTTCAGATGTCAAAACGAAAACCCGTGACAATAAACGGTACGGCGGGGGACACCTGTCCGCCGATGGCGGAGATGGTCAAGGGCGGCAAGGCCACCTACTTCAGTAATGACTCAGAGAAGTACCCGTTATTGATGTCATCTCCCCACGGGCTGTACCGTATCCATACCCTGTTGGACAACCAGCCTCTGCTCAACCGGGACTGCTACCGCCATGCCTGCTGGATCAGTGTGGCCGAAGCCAAGGCCCGGGGAATCAAGGATAACGATTTAGTCCGGGTTTACAATGACCAGGCGGAAATCATCATGCCGGCCTACGTCACTTCTAAAGTTGTCCCGGGGACGGTGAACATCTTTCACGGCGGCTGGTACACCCCGGGGAAAACTAAAACTGTCCTGATGCCGGAAGGGATTGATACCCGGGGTGCCCCCAACCTGATGACACATTACGACGAGCACCTGCCGGAGACCATTCTCGACCATCAGCCGTGTAAGGCGCTCGTTCAAATTGAAAAATGGGAGAGTGTAAAATGACACAATACGCTTTTTTCTTCGACCAGAGCCGGTGTACCGGCTGCCGGGATTGTACCGTGGCCTGCAAGAACTGGCACCAGCTGCCTGCAGGGCCGCTAAAGTACTTGAAGGTCTATGAATACGAGAAAGGCGCATTTCCCACGGTACGCATCCATTTCCAGTGGATACCCTGCTACCACTGCGAAAAGCCGGTCTGCATCGAAGCCTGTCCTGTAGCTGCGATTACCAAGGAGCCGAAATACGGGGCGGTGCTGATTGATGCCGATAAATGCACCGGCTGCCGCAACTGTTATGAAGAATGCCCTTACGGTGCGCCGGTTTTTGAGAGCGATAACATCGGGGACATTGCCCGGAAGTGCGACATGTGCATCGACCGTTTGGAAGCGGGGGATTTACCGATTTGTGTGGGGGCCTGCTCGGCACGGGCGCTGGATTTCGGGACACTGGCGGACATGCAGGAAAGATATGGAATGCTAAGAGACCTTGAAGACCTGCCGGACAGTAAGACGACCAAACCGTCAGTGGTGTTTAAGCCGCACGGGGTGAAAAAGCCGGTTGTACCTTACAATGCGGAAAGGGCGCTGGAGCTGATGATGCGGCGGGACCCGCTGCCGCCGGTATACAGTAAAATCACCGATGTCACGGAAATCCCGGAAGGCACGGTGGGCCGGGACAAACTGGTTATCAAGCACAAATCGGCTGAAGAGCTGATGAAATATACCCGTTGTGACGAGGGGTAAAAAAATACCGGCCTGCTTTCAGAGAAGCGTAATATAGGACTAAGAGCGGAAAAATTATGGATGTTACCGGAATTATTTTAGTCGGCGGGAAAAGCCTCAGGTTCGGCAGAAATAAGGCGGTTGAAAAAATAGCCGGGATGACTCTGGTCGAAAGGGTTATCCGGCGATTGTCAGCTATCACTCATGAAATCATCCTGGTGACTAATGATGACAGTAACCAGTTCGCTGAATTTAACTTTGTTGATGTTGTTACCGATATTTATCCGGCGAAAGGACCGCTTGGCGGGATTTACACCGGTCTCGTTTCCTCGCATTCTGTGGCCAATATTGTGGTGGCCTGTGATATGCCTTTTTTGAATACGGAATTACTGGGGTACATGGTAAATCTGCTGCATGGATTCGATGCGGTCGTCCCCCGCTGGCAGAACGGTCAGATTGAACCACTACATGGTATTTACTCAATCGGTTGTGTGCCGGTCATGAAAAAACGGCTGGAGAACGAACAACTGAGCATTTCGGGATGTCTGCAGGAGATGCGTATCCGCTACCTGGAACAGGCAGAATTTATCAAGTTCGATCCGGAATCACGGTCATTCTTTAATATCAACAGCCAGGCCGATGTCGAACTGTTTCATAAAATCGAGACGGAAAACAGACAAAATAATGTTTAGCGTTTTCAGGATTTGTCGGTAACAAATATCCGTTTGTATAGGTCTTCGCCGTAGCTCGTTTGCAGGGGTTCCCCGACCGCCAATTTATAGGTTCTGGTGCCGTCAGCCTGGCGGTCGGCCCGCAGGAAAATGGCATTCCCCATCTTTTTATCCCATAAACCGTGCGCAAATTCATACTGGTGGGTTACGAAAAACACCTTGATGCCTTTTTCTACCAGGCCGGTGGTTATCTGTCTGGCGATTTCGGAACCTTCCCTTTCGTTCGTAGCCGCGAAAGACTCATTGAACAGGACGATGGAATTCAGCGATAACCGGTCGACGATTTGACTCGTTCTTTTCAGTTCTTCGTCCAGCTTGCCGCTTTCCATCGTGATGTCTTCTTCCCGTTTAAAGTGAGTAAAAAGACCGTCGCAGATATTAGCCATGAAATTATCGGCGGCGACAAACATGCCGCACTGCATCATCATTTGCGCCAGGCCGATGCTGCGCAGGAAAGTAGATTTACCGCCCTGGTTGGCGCCGGTAATTAACACCAGGTTCTTTTTATCGGCGTTGACATCGTTGCTCACCACTTTACCTTTGACGGTTAATGCCAGGCAGATATCGTATAATCCCTGGAAATCATGCTGCCGTTCTGTCAGTGCGGCCGGTTCCGGCAAGACTGACGGCTCGCCGATTTTCTCCAACTGTTCATGTAAATTCAAGCAGCCGACATAAAAACCCAGTTCGAAACGGAGCATACTGAAGAAACTGTCGATATGGTCGGCGGATTGGGCCACCGCATTAACTGCGGATTTAATGCCTTTATTCCGCAATTCTTCCAGGGCTTTGCTGCCGCCTTCGTCCCGTGTTTCAATCCGGAAAGTGTAAACGGGTGATTTTTTTGTAAAAAGACGCTGCACTAAACTCAATTTTTTATCCAGTGGCTTGCGCAGGATATAATTCGTGCCTTCATTACCTCTTCCGAGTTCAACCCCGATCAGGATGCCGTGATGGAATTCAAGCCGGCGGAGATGGTTCTGGATAAGGGTGAAATACGGGGCATCAAGCTCTTTTTTTATCATCGCGAAGAGCGTTTTAAAACCTTCCGACTCGAATTTATCGGCGTGTTCATCGGCCATAGCCCGCAGCTGCTTCAGGCTGCCGACAAACATTTGTAACGCGCCCACCGAAACGGACATCACGTAAGCCGGGTTGCTGTTTTCCAGCAGCCAGCCCCAATGGTTCTTTTGCTTCGTTTCCATGGCGTCTTCGGCAATTTTATATAGGTTCCGGACAATCACCGGGTTTTTCAGACAATCCTTTAAAATGCTCTGGCGGAAGAGTATCGAGTCGCAGTCGTCTCTCATTCCGGCGAAGATAACTTTTTGCACGGATTCCCGCAGAAATTCGTCACCGAGCGCCATGGCGTTGAACAGCGTGTCCAGTTCCAGGTCTTGCGTCAGGTCCGGCGCATTCCACGGCAACTGCTGCTGCACGTCAAAATCACGGTCTTTATACATCAAAAAAACCTTCATGATTTGATGCGCTCCTGTAACGATTTGTAAGTGAGGTGATGTTTTTCTGCGATGGCGATGGCGTAAGACAAACCGTCCGCCGGTTTTCTGATAACGCGGAACGTGCTCTTAGCCGGGTTTTCCGGATTGATGATGCTGACCATACTGACGGTTTTTTCGCTGTATGTTGAGAGTTCCTCAACGAAAGTGACCCAGACACACAATAAATCCAGTTCGATGATTTTCTCGATTACTTTTTTACTCAAAAAGATGGCGTCCTGCAAGGTGGTAGAAGTCAGGATTTCATTGATGATGACGATACTTTTCGGCGTCGCCTGATTCAGGATTTCGTAGACTCTGATCAGGTCGTCCTGTAATTTGCCCCGAAGGTCTTTGATGTCTTCCGTTTTTTCAAAATGAGTGAAAAGCCGGTCGAACAGATAAAGGCGGGCTTCGCTGCCGGGGACCGGACAGCCCAGTCCGGCCAGATAATGCAGCTGCCCGAACATCCGCGCAAACGTGGTTTTCCCACCCTGGTTGGGGCCGGAAACGACAAATATCCGTTCCTTGCCTTTCATGGAAAATCCGTTGCAGACGATAGACGAGCCTTCGGAAACGAGCTTGTTCGCCAGGGCTAAATCAAATCCGTTATTACTGAAAATTTCTTTGTTGACCTCGGAAATTTGGGGGTAGCAGAATTGCAAACCGGCCGGTTTGAATTTGGCGATAAACTCCAGATAGGCAACATAAAATTGGATTTCCCTGTCGAATACGCTGATGGTTTCAGCGACGAAATTAGCGTGCTGTTCAAAATAATTGTCCAAAGCTGCGAAAATAGCGGGATACAATTTGGCCACGAAATCAACAATCCGCGCTTCCACATCATTAACGTCGGAATCTTCGCGCAATTTGGTCCGGTAGTCTTTGACGGTGCCCTGTTTGAACTTGTCGAAGGTTTGTGCCACTTCGATGCTGAAATCAGTTTCACCTTCATACTTGCGGACCCGAACGGTCAGGCCGTTGATATGCAGGCTGTATTTTACGGTGGACAGGTCGGCGCTGAGCTTCTTCGTATCCGCTGACAGGGTTGTAAAGCCATCCGATTTTGCATAAGCGGTGAGGTATTCGCGGAAAGATAAAAAGCCGCGTGATTTTAGTTCCAGCGCGGACAAATCGTTTACCAGGTTGTTGACGGTCTCGCAATAAAGGGCCGCCGCTTCTAAAAACCAGCCTTCCTTGAAGTTTTTATAGATTAACTTTTCGGAAAGGGCGAGGTATTTGCGCACCAGCACCATTTTCGTGGCAAACGATTTGATCGCGGCCATCAAAGCATCGCCGGTGAGTTCCTGCATGATTTCATGGCGGTACAGGATGGCGTCCTCACTCTGTACGGGAGTATAAAAAAACGGCTGCAGGTCATAGATGTCTCTCTCGGCGGTGACGGCATCGATAATCTGGTTGAGATTTAAATCCACAAAAAAGGGCGGCACCTCAGTGTTTGTTTTATTGGCGCCTTCACCTGTTTTAATGAACAGAATGCTTTCAAAGGTCATCGGGGAAACTGCCTCCAGCAAATAATACGGCCGGTCGTTCACTAAAAAAGCCTCTACTCGCGGTACTGGTAAAGGCTGTTAACCATAATCATAGCAGAAAAGCCGATTTTTAGAAAATAAAAACGAATATAGCAATGCCGGTGTGCTGCAACTGGCATAACCCGGTTTTCGGATGTAAACCAAGCTGCAGTGGTGTTATTTTACCCGTTTTAATTCGATGGTCACTTCGTTGCGGCGGTCGAGGCACCCCACTTCGATGGATTCTCTGCCGGAAGGATAGGTGCCGCCCATCTGCAGCATCTGAATCGTCGAGAAAATGTCATGGTAGAAAAAACCGCACATACCGGCGGTGTTACGGCAGCTGACTTCAAACGAATCTCCGGTTTTGTGCCCGGCCTTACAAACTCCCTTGACTGACTTCACGGTCGCAATTACTTTATATCCGTCCGGTGCCGGTGTGGTCATTTTCGTTTTTCTCCTTAAATTTAATATTTATCGGATAGCGGTTAAGGCTGGTATTTCTTTTCGATTTCCTGCCAGAATTCCTTGTCTCCCGGCATATTTGTTTGACCGCCGGATTTTGCCTTTTTAGCAGTGCCGTAAAGCATGGCGTACATATCACGGTAAACACTGGCCAGTAGATTTTTCACCGGGATGGTCGGGGAATCGTCCGGCACCGACAATTTGGCGCCCATGTCGGCGCAGTCCTGGAGGGTAATGTTTTTCAGGCCGTTGCACCAGATTTTTACACCGGGCGCCCCGATGGCCTTGTATAATTTTGTCAGGCCGGCTTTATCCTTGCGCGGATATTTGGATTCGGGCGGAATGGCATGAGGCAGTACCACGTCAACCCCCAATTTAAAACAGGCTTGGGCCCGCGCGATTACTTCCGCGTCGCCCATGGTGGCGCCGGCATCAATCCTGGCGATGATGACAAAATCCTTACCCTCTTTGTTCCGGGCTTCTACTACCGCCCCCATTTTACCCAAATATTCATCCAGGGGAAGCACATCTACGAGGTTGTGAGGCACCCTCGCCAGTTTGAGGTGTTTCTGGTCGTTTATGTACAACCCGGCCGCACCGGCCCGGATGACCTCCTGCACGGTGCGGTAGGAAGCCAACGCGCCGCCCCAGCCGTCTTCCACCCCGACGATGAGCGGGATATTGACGGAATGCGCGATGTATTTGGCGCAATTGATAATTTCGCTGGCCGTGGCCAGGCCGAGATTCGGCATGCCAAGCTGGGCGTCTCCGGTTAGCCCGGCTGCCATTAAAACGGCTTTGAATCCGGCCGCCTCGGCAACCCGCGCCGATAGACAGTCGTACGCCGGCGGGATAATCACCGCTCCCGGGTTTTCCAGTAATCTGCGCAGCGCTGTGGTCTTTTTCATTTAATCTCATTCTCCTGTCATTTATTTCCGCCGGCCGTTTTTAGAGAATATTTCCTCAAAGTATAATCCAGCCTTTTTATTTTAGCAATGGAAAACGCTTATGTATATTTCGGGCATTATCGCAGACCCTGAATCTGTTATAATGCAAACTAATCCGGCTAAAAATTAAGCATAAAATAACGGGGTATCGATATGAAACAAATAATGTTGACAGTAGCGGCAGGAAAACGTTTAATCGGTAAAGCGACGGCCGCGCACGCGGCAGTGGTGAACGCGCTGCAAAAAGGGACGGTGGTGATTATCGCCGGGACGACTAACAGTTATGCGGCGGAAGAAATCCTGGCAGCAACCGGCCGGAAAGATAAATTTTCCCGCCGCAGGTTTTTCCGCGGTATCACGCTCCCGCCACATTATAAAATTAACGAGGCCGGCCGGTTAACCGGAGAAAGCGAATTTCCTGGAGACGTGGTTATCCGGGACGGTATCTGGCAGGAAGGCAAGACCATCAATGAAGTGGTCGCGGATTTAAAAGAAGGCGATGTGATTATCAAGGGGGCTAATGCCCTTGATGTTGTCCACAAACGGGCGGCGCTTTTAATCGGGCACCCGCAGGGCGGCACTATTACTGTGGCTTTGACGGCAGTCATTGGGCGACGGGTCCGCCTGATAATCCCGGTCGGGCTGGAAAAACGCATTTCCGGCAATTTTGATGAGATTGCAAACAAAGTAAATGTTCCAGGCAATACCGGTTACCGTTTTTTCCCGATGCAGGGTGAAGTAATTTCCGAAATTGAAGCCTTGCAGCTTTTATCTGGGGTGAAAGCGGAAATGCTGGCGGCCGGCGGCATCAGCGGGGCCGAAGGCTGCATCTGGTTGAATATCGAAGGCCCTTCGGAACAAATCAAAGCGGCGGAAAAACTGGTGCAATCCCTGGCATCCGAACCGCCGTTTATTCTTTAAGAAAAAACAAGGGGATCAGGAAATAAATCTTATTTCCCGATCCCACTCAAAAAGCAGCCTGAATTAATGCTGCGGCGAAAACTTTTAACTGGTCTGCTTCGATAAGAATATCTGGATGCCCATTTGCGATATCTGGTCCTGCACTGCTTCGATGCTGTCGACATGGCCGTCTTCGTCATTGAGGATATGTTCCAGGACTTCACGGGTGGCAAAATCTTTGGCATCACCGCAGATTTTAATCCCTTCGTTGTACCGTTTAACGGCATCGATTTCAGCTTCATGGTCGTTGGCAAACATCTGGGGGATATCTTTGCCGATGTGCATTTTCTCGAGCTCGCTGACAACCGGAATGCCCTCCAGGAAGATGATGCGCCCGATGAGTTTTTCCGCATGGGTCATTTCGACGATGGCCCGTTTCTGGATGGTATCGTGCATTTTAGTGTAGCCCCAGTTATCACACATTTCAGCGTGCACCATATACTGGCTGACCACGGTGAGTTCACGGCCCAACAAAGAGTTAAGGATTTCGATGACTTTTTTATCCCCTTTCATATTGCCTCCTATCAGTTTTTTGCGTTATTTCCTTTTGTGACATTATTATAGCAGAAAGAGTATTTATCCCACATGCAACTTAAGTCACAGCAAATCAATATCGGGAAATTTCGTTGTTAAGTCCGCGGCAGTGTGGATTTTTTCCAGGCATCCGCTTTCTGGACGAGTTCTTTCGCATTTTTTGTTGAGGTTACAGTATATTCCGGACCGGAAAGCATCACCGTCAATTCTTTAATCCGGGCATCGCCGTCCAGGTTTTGCAGCTTGGTTAAGGTGCGTTCGCCGGCAAGTTCTTTATGAACTCCGAAATGGGCATCGGCAAATACTGCGATTTGAGACAGGTGAGTGATGCAAATCACCTGGTGCTGCCGTCCTAGACCCCATAACTTTTTCCCCAGTATTTCGCCGCTTCTCCCGCCGACGCCGATATCAATTTCGTCAAAAATCAGCACCGGCACGGTATCGCATAAGGCCAGCGCGCTCTTTAGGGCCAGCGTGAAACGGGACATTTCTCCGGTGGAGGCAATATTGATTAACGGTCGCATTGCTTCCCCCGGGTTGGTAGCCGCCATGAACTCCACTCCATCGGCGCCGTTTTCCGTGAAGGAATAACATGTGCCGTCCGGGAAAGAAATCCCTGCCGCATCCGGAATTTGCTTGACGGCAACGGCAAACAGCACCTGGGACATGTTTAAATCTTGAAGTTCTTTTTTAACAGCGGTTTGCAGTCTTGCAGCACCATTGCGTCGCTCTTCTGAAAGTTGCTGCCCGATGCGTCCGGCTTCCTGATTCAGCTGGGCAATCTCTTCTACCAGTTGCGCCGTTTTTTCGTTGTGGTGCGTCAGTCCGTCCAGTTCCGCCCAAGCTTTATCACGGTAGGCGAGTATCTCGGCAATATTTGCCCCGTATTTTCTTTTTAGCTGACGGATTAATTCCAACCGTGCTTCGGTTTTTTCCAGAACGTCCGGATCGAAACTCAGATTCTCATTGTAAGACTGGACATCCCGCGCGACTTCGGTCAGGCCGGAGACTGCATCTTCCACCAGTTTCAGCTGCTCCTGGAGTGCCGGGTCCAGATCAACCAGTTTTTTCAAAATTTTCAGGGCCGCACTCAACTTGTCGATAACCGGGATTGAATTCATGGAACCGTCGTCTTCGTAGAGGGCCTGATATATTTCCAGGGAATAATTTTTAAGTGTTTCGATTGAAGTCAGGATTTTCTTTTTTTGTTCGAGTTCTTCTTCCTCGCCGTCCTGCAATTGCGCCTGGTTCAACTCATTTAGCTGGTATTTCAGGAATTCTTCGCGCTGCGCCCTGTCTTTTTCATTTTGTTCCAGGTGCCGCAGTTCCTGTTTTTTCTTTTGCAATTCCGCTGCTTTGGCGCCAAATTCATTTCGCAAACCGCTCGTTCTGGCATAGGCATCCAGAATTTCCAGCTGGGATTTGCTGTCCATCAAAGAAAAATGCTCATTTTGACCGTTAATATCTACCAGCAGCCTCCCGATTTGATGGAGCAGTGATTTTGTCACCGCGTGGCCGTTTATCCGGCTGACGCCGGAGCCGTTTTTCCGCAGCCGGCAACTGATCACCACGGCATCTTCATCTTCGTACAGTTCTTTTTCTGCCAATAATTCTTTCACCAAACGGGCCGCCGGCGTCTGATTCAGCCGGAAAATCCCCTCGATTTGAGCTTCATCGGCCCCCTGGCGGACGGCTTCGCTGTCCCCTTTGCCGGTCAACAACAGTTCCAGAGCATCAATTAGCAACGACTTGCCGGCGCCGGTTTCCCCGCTAATCACGTTTAAACCTTCACTTAACTGCCAGCTGATATCTTCGATGATACCGAGATTTCGAACTCTCAATTCACTTAACAAGTAGTTATTCTCCGCATGAAAATCAGACCACGTTTTTCTCTTTCCCTTTCGCTAAAAGGTATTTTACCATGTCTTTCATGACGTAGTCTGCGGATTTTCGTGCGGGTATTCGCCGGGTGACCCACTTGACAACGGAAAAATGGGAAGTACAATAAAAATAGAAGTGGACTTAATTCACGAGTAAGTTCACGTTATTCAGGAGAAAAAAATGGAAGCATATTGTGTTAAATGCCGCGCTAAGAAAGAAATTAAGAATGCCAAAGCAATCACCATGAAAAATGGCAAACCCGCGACTCAGGGCGTCTGCGGCACTTGCGGAACCAAGATATTCCGTATCGGCAGCTGCAAATAAATAAATTACCCGGAAAATATTAATTCACATAAATATCGGTTTTTATCTTTACGATAGTTAACCGTAATAGAGCGTCTCACGAATAGTTTTTTAACATTGCGTGAGGATGATATTATTACGTTTATTACGCCTGTCGATTGCAATAGGTAATCGTCGATTGACTTGTTGTAAAGTGATGGTCCAATCCGGCAGGCATTTTATCAGCCTGTTACCGGATTTTGGGCTATGACCGATTTGCAGATTTGTCTTTCGAAAATACGATTAGCGATCAGCTACTTTTACCCCAACAAAAAAACGGCGGTGATGTTTTTCCCCGCCGTTTTTTGTTTTTATCAGCGTTGTTTCAATATTTAATTTGCTGTAGTAGTGGTAGTGGTTGTTGCCGGAGCCGGTGTGTGTAAAACTTCCCAGAGGCTGATTACCTTGTTTTCCTGTTCCTGAGTAATCTTGCCGTTGGCGACGGCTTTGTCCAGGAACGCTTTGACGTTACTTTCATTCTGGGCTCTCAAGTAACCGTCTGAGCACAACCGCTTTAGTGAACTGGGTATGATATTCGGTCCAAAAATTGTCGATTGCGGTTGCCTGGTCGGCAGTTATTTTCCCGGCGGCTTCTGCCTGGGAGACATAAGCGAATGCTTTTGTTTGGTCCTGTACCAGCAGCAAACGCAGTAGCGCCCCTGCTTTGTTTACCGGCGTCAGTTGAGTTGGGGCGGGAGTTGCATTCGCGGCGTCTGCCAATACCGGCACAGCAATCGCGATGGCTGTAACCAATGCTAGTACTACTAAACCAATGATGATGATTTTTTTCTTGTTCATGTTTCTCATCTCCTTACAATATTAACAATATACTCCTTTTGTAACCGGTGTGTTATTCCTGTGTAAAAACTGTGTAAAAAAACATTGCGTAGGGCATTGATTCACCGATGGTGATAAGAATATAATTTTATTCGTTAGTTTGATATTTGAGCAAAGTATCGTGGTCATTTGAATTGCAATATAATAATCATTAATCAATATGCCATAGAAATTTAGGAGGTTATCATGTTGAAATTGGGATGTAATTCGGTGATTTTTAGCCAATTGGATCTGTACGGTGCGCTCCAGCATATTGCCTGGGCCGGCTTCAAAGGAGCCGAGTTGTGCCACCAGCAGGGGTGGGGCATGCATGTCGAATTAAATACCAAAAAATCATATATCGATGAAGTGAAATGGACGGCCAAAAAACATCAGGTCGAATTGTGGGCAATCCACGCCGGTTTTGAAGGCAAGACGGACGCTGAACGAATTGTCTTGATGACACAGGTATTCGATGTGGCCTCCAAGCTGGAAATTCCGGTGGTATCTATCCGGGCTTTCGGTAAAGCCAACGATAAGGATGCGACGAAGCAGGAATTTAAATACTTGCGGGAAATCAATAAACGGGCGGAAGCCCGCGGCGTCAAACTTTCGATAAAACCGCATCAGGGCGCTTCGGTTTATAACCTGGCCTCATCTCTCCAAATGGTGAATGAGATTGATTCCCCCAGTCTTGGCGTTGGCTTTGACCCGCTGCATCTGACGCGGGGCGGCGACGACCCGGCGGAAGTCGTCTTAAAACTCGGTAAGAAAATCGCCCATGCCCAATTCCATGACTGTCCGACACCCTTGACCCCGGAACAGCTGAAAAAGCGGAAAGGCCCGCCTTCTCACGATTCTCCGGAACAGCAAACGCCGGGGAGAAGCGATATCAACTGGCTGCAGATTCTGCAAAACTTCAAGGATATCGGCTATCAGGGTGCTATGGACGTACACATTATCGGCACCGCCACCTATCCCATCTCCCGGGCAATGGGCCGGGCCGCAGAGGCGAGGGGCTATTTGAACAGATGCCTACAGGAGCTGAAATAAATTAAAAGCAGTCGTTTAAAAGGGATATTAGAAGGAGACAACCTGTAATGGCCGAGATTAAACGTTTATTCATGGTAGACGGGAAGCCCTTTTTGCCTGTGGGCGCCGAATTTCTTTGTCAGACCGGTTACAGCGCCCGAAATGAGGCTGAAATAGAGGAAGCTTTTCAGGCAATCAAGACTGCGCACGGCAATGCCGGGGAATTCCCGATTTTCTGGGACCAGGTGGAACCGCAGGAAGGGAAATATGATTTTTCCAGCGTGGATACGCTGATTTCGATTGCGCGTAAATACGGCGTTAAACTGATTTTAGTCTGGTTTGCTACCTGGAAGAACGGCACGATGGATTTCGCTCCGGCTTGGGTGAAGACCAACCCTGCCCGTTTCAAACGGGAGAAAGCGGCCGATGGCAAGGATATCTGGGTGCTTTCTTCACACTGTCCCGCAACGATTGAAGCGGATAAAAAAGTTTTCACCGCTCTTTGTAAACACCTGAAAGCAAAAGACGCAGCCGAGCATACTGTCCTCGGTCTACAGGTGGAGAACGAGCCCAATATCACCGAGCAGGACCACGATTATGCCCCCGAAGCGATGGTGGTCTTCAACGGCACTGTTCCCGCTCAGTTAATATCCGAGATGAAAGCAGCCGGTCAAGGCGATGTTTATGATGCCTGGCAACAGGCCGGCGGTAAAGAATCCGGAACGTGGACGGAATTATTCGGACAGATGGCCGGCACCATCTCCCACACCTGGGGCCTGGCTACCTGTATTGACGCCGTCGCCAAAGCCGGGAAAGCAGCATATAATTTACCGATGATAATCAATATCGCCGGCCCCGCTGTTGATTTCAAAGTGCTGGATATCTGGAAATGGTTTACGCCGAATGTTGATGTCATCGGGCCGGACCTTTATATCCGCGATGCCCGGGAATATAACTTTGTGGCAGCGAAATATGCCCGGGATGATAATCCGCTTTTTGTGCCGGAATCGTTTGGCAGCCCGAATATGCTGTATGCCATTGCTGATTATAACTGCATCGGTCACTTTTTCGGGTATTTGCACATGAACCGTGTCTACGGGGATACGATGGTGATTCCGGAAAGCATTCAGAAGATGAACCTGATTCATTGCGTCACGGCGCTGCTGCCGCTGATTTTGAAATATCAGGGTACCGGCAAAATTCAGGCCATTATCCAGCCGGAAAAAGAAGAAGTACAGCGTTTTGATTTCGACGGTTATACTGGCATCGCTGAGTTCGGGGATTGGCGGCCGGCCTATGTCCCCCGGAACCCGCCGGATAACAGCCGCGGTGCGGGCCTGGTGGTACAAGCCGGCAGAAATGAGTTCTATCTTGCTGGTAACAACTGCCGCCTGCATATCAACGCCAAACCGCCCTACGATAAAATTCAGGCGCCGAAAGTTACGGCCCGGTGGAAATATGGCATCGGCGTGGGATATACCCTCAGCATCGAAGAAGGGCATTTCAACGCTAGCGGTGAATTTGTCGCCGACCGCCGCCGTAACGGCGATGAGACCTATCACGGCGCCTGGGTGGAACCCAATATCGGCGTAGTCCGCGTTATCATGTGCGATTGCTGAACCTGTTTATTGTTTAAACAGGCTATTCTTATTGCGTGACGGTGAAATGCAGGATTACCATCGCACCCCATTCGTCTCCTGCGGCAACGGTATAAATACCGGGGGAAAAGTTCGTCAACCCAGCCGTCGGGCTGCCCGTCCAGTAACCGGCGGGTTGGATTGCTGCGGTCATTTTTTCCGTTAAAGCCGGAGTGACGCTGCCCAATTGAAAGACCGCCGCCGTATCGCCGGAAGGTTGAAACTGATAAGTACTGATTTGAGACAGCATCATCGGACAGGGATATCTGGCGGCCGGGTCGTTCAGACTGAGTGGTGTTAACGATGAAATGTCCCCGGCGGTATCGTATCCCTGATAAATCGCAACTCCGAACGAATAATTGAGCATCCCGCAGGGGCCGTCGCTCAGCCCGGCAAAAGGCCAGTTATCCGCAGAATTGACACTATTTGTTGTAGGCAATGTGTTTATCTCATCAAGAGTTATTGTTATCGTTTGACCCGGTTGGTAAGTCATCGCGTCGAGTGAAAGCGACAGGCTCAAACCGCTGACTGAATTGATTGAAGCGGAATTAATCCCGGTTGTTGTCGCCACATTTGTCGAAGTATGGCTCAAGCCTGCACAGCCGGTTGAAACGATTAAAAATGCAGTTATGCTTACAGCCAATACCCGTCTCATTTCCAATGTTCCTCTTAACAAAGTGAATTACAACTCTCAATAGTTATAACGTCTGAAAAAGAAAAAAGTTACTAAATTCACGAGATCATCCAAATTTTACTGATGGAAGCAAGAGCGGGTTTTATTGCTGTTTGTCCGGTGGAGTTTTGCCGCTAAACCAGGATGACAACAGGGGCCAATTCGACCGGCGGGCGACGACCAGTAAAATATGTATTACCAGCAAAATTCCGAAAATTAAGGCCGAAATATCGTGTACTTTAGTCGCGGTTTCTAGTAATTTAAATGGAATTTTGATATAAAAGAAAAGCAGTTTGATTACTCCGGTGACGAGGATAACCGCGCCGGCCGCCGCAAAAAGCAGGAAAGATGCCTTTTGCGAAGCCATATACTTGCCGGTTTCTTTAAACTTGAACCGGAAAAGATATTTTTTAATCGTGCCGTTAATAATATCTTTCAGGCCGGGCAGCAGCGTCCTGTATTTTGCGGAGATAACAAAATCCGCCAGAAAATATGTACCGAAGAGGAGTGTAAAAAATATCCCCAGAAAATGCAGTTTGATCGCCGGTAAACCGCCGTGGAGATAATGCAGTTGAATGCCGGAAACTATCAGGATAAAAATACCGGCCGCCGTCCCCCAATGTTCCAGCAGCGTGTCAACCGTGTGACGTGCCGGCTGCGGGTTTGTTTTTCTCGCACGAAAGGCAATTTTTACTACACCGGCGGTTATTCCGGCCGCGGCACCGGCGATAGCGGTATAAATAAATATCCAGCGGCTGTCCCGGAAAACCTGGAAGGGAGAGTACAGCGTTCCGAATTTCACGTTCCACAGGACCCAGGCGGCAATCATAAATATAATCAAGCCGACGCTGAATAGAATCCTTTTTACCATGCTTACTCCTGCGCGGGTGCGGTATTTACGGAATTCTTATCTCTACAATAAGGAACGTCCGGGGGTAAATAAAGGACATTAGTCACTATGCGGAGCAATTACATCAATTTATTTATGCAAGGAAGGTCATTCAGCACCAAAACGGTGATAAATGTTACAGTTAAGATAGGGAGCAGGAGTTATAGTGTTCATTATAGGTGGGGAGGTGGAAAATGGCTAAGTTTAAAGATTTTGTGGTGGGGTGCGGCCTGGCCGTAGTTACTTCCGTGGTCTGGGTCGTTGCTGCCTGTTCTCCTGCTGCTAATACCCAGGTCGTTGCCAAACCGCCGGTCGGTACAACAATGACAAACCCGCCGGGCACTACACAGGTACCGGTGTCTCCCGGTTCAACTGCTGCTGCAAGCCCGACAACGACGGCGCCGCCTGTTACCGGAAGTACTACCGCGACCGGGTCCACGACAACTACTCCTGATTTACCCCAGGTGGATATTTCGCCGCCGACAACTCAGGATTCTTCGGCAGTTTTTAATATTGATATTAACAGCTATAATCTGGTCGTAAACGGATTGGTAAATAATCAAATGTCGCTGAGCTACGCTCAAATCCTGGCTTATCCCTCCGTCACGCAGCAGGCTGAAATTATATGCCCCGATACGGAAGATGAATGGGATAGTTGGACCGGCGTGCCGGTCGCTACTCTATTGAACGCCGCCGGCCTGCTGCCGGACACAACTTCAATTGTATTTACCGGAAATGATGGGTATTACGTGGAGTTGCCGCTGAAAACCGTATTAAGCGGCGGCGTTTTTCTGGCCTATCAGATGAACGGACAGGCGTTAACCCCGGACCGCGGATATCCGTTACGGCTTGTGGTGACCGGGGACGTCGGTGCCGACTGGCTGAGATGGGTCACTAACATCCAGGTGAAAGGCATTTTGACATTATCATCGGATTCATCTGTTGCCATCCGTCGGGCAAGCAGTAACATCCCTACGTCCGGAAACAAATTGTGCGCCTGCTTGTTGTCTGCTGCCGTAATCACTTACCAGAGCCCGGCAGCCCAGGAAAAGACTGAACCTGATAATAATTCTGAAAGCGTTTAGGCTGCTGTAGAAAAGCGACAAATCTCAGGGAAAAACACAAATAGGGTCTGCCGCAAGCGGACCCTATTTATTTACCACAGGACGACGCCAAATAATTATTCTGATAACAGGAGACGCTATTTCGCTTTTATAAGTATCGCTTTCTTGACCGCATCAAAACCCATCTTCGCGATTAACTGATCGGTGTCCAGCCCTGTTTTACTCAGCAGCTGCAGCAGGTTATCGGCGATTTCAAACGCTTCGTCTTCAGAAACGAATCGTGCGATGGTGGTGCCCAGTCTGGTGCCGGGTTCACCCTGGCCGCCGAGCAGCACAGCAATCCCCCGCCGTTTCTCCCCGATGGCTTTCTGGGGACAGGCCGACCTGCAGGCCCCGCAAAAGGCGCAGTTTTTCATCTCGATAACTGACTTTTTATCTTTCAGCTGAATGGTTTTACGTTTACAGGCGGTCACACACGTCCCGCAGCCGGTGCAAAGCGCGGTATCCACCACCGGTATCATTACGCCGTGGAAACCGATATCGCTGAGATGCGCGATGCCGCAGGAACTGGGACAGCCGGCGGCGGAGACGCTGATTTTCAAGCCTTTAATTTTCAGTTCGTTGATTCTCTTCTCAATTCTTTTCAGCAGCGCCTGCGGGTTGAACAGGCCTTCGCTGCAATACTCCCCGAAACAGGACTGCATATTTTCCACGTCATCTTCAAGCAGGTGTAGATTGACCGTGGCTAATTCTTTGCGGATGGCCGGGATTGATTTTATTTGGGTATCGGGAATCTCCGGCCCACCCCATACTGCAAAATGGATGGTACCGCTCCCGTATTTTTCGGCAATGTCCGCGATTTTCCGGACCTGTTCTGTGGTTACTTCCCCGCAAATGGCCCGGATTTTCAAGACTGTTTTACCGGGGTGTTGTCGTTCCTGTTTAGTGGAGTAATGGACTGTCGGCAATGTTGCATTCCGGCCTAAATCGCGGGTGAGTCTGGCTTTGAATTCATCAATACCCAGCCGCTTGATAACATCCGCCGCTCTCTCGCCTTTTATACCCTCGGCGGCCAATAAGTCGAAATAATTCTGCACCAGATTGACGCAGGCGTCTTCGGTCAGGTGGTCGGTGATCTTAACGCCGACAAACGGATTTACTCCCAGTCTCCCGCCGACATAAGCTTCATAACTTTTTTCTTTACCGTCATCCACGCCGACCAGGCTCAGGTCGTTCAGCACGCGGGACATCACGCAGTCTTTGCCGCATCCCGCAACACCGATTTTGATTTTATGCGCCAGCTGGCTGCCGAAGAATTTTTCCAGTTTTTCGCCTAAGGGAATGCAGTTAACCACCGCGTCGTCACAGATTTTGTCGTTGTAGCAGATGTTCAGGTTCCGCACGATGGGGCCGTTATGGTCCATCCCCATTTCTGCTTCGGCCAACTCCCGTTTGACATCGAAAATGTGTGCGACGTTGACGAACGGGATAATCGGAATTTGCCGGGAAGTAAACAATAAAAAGCCGCGGGCATATTTGTCGGTGATATCGGCGATTTTTCGTAATTGTTTTGAATTTAAATTACAGCTTTCCGTCTTGACCCAGATGGAAAACATGTCTTTTTCTCTCAGTGGTACCATTCCACCCTTTTTCAGTTCGTTAATATCCAGTTTTTGTTCGGACATGCAATCTCCTTGTTATAAAAGCCAAAAAATATCCTGTCGCTATCTTAATATTAACTGAATTGAGTAATTTCTACACTAATGCCTGGATTTTGGCCTTGAGTGCAGCCTCCGGCACTAATCCCAGAGAACTGTCTTTCTGGACACCGGCTTTGAAAAATAAGACCAGCGGAATACTCATCACTTTGTATTTACCCGCCATTTCCGGATTTTCATCGACATTGATTTTACAGAATTTCACTTTACCGGCGTAAGCTTCGGACAGTTTCTCTGTTATCGGCGCCAGCGCACGGCATGGACCGCACCACGGAGCCCAGAAGTCCACCGCTACCGGTATCTTGGATTTGATAACCTCACTGTCAAAATTTTGATCGTTAATTTCTGTTACCATGCCTTTCTCCTCAATGTTTTATTTTATTCAGTTTAAATCTCTCCTTCACAGTATAATATGACCTTTGTCGCAAATTAAAAATACAACAAAATTTTTGACAAAAATCTGAAATCTGATTAGACTAAGAACAAAACATAAAGGGGGATAATTATATGAAATTGGGATGCAGTACCGTACTTTTTAATCAATTGGACCTTTACGGGGCGTTGCAGCATATCGCCTGGGCGGGCTATGAAGGGGCCGAACTGGCGTGTTTAGCTCACTATGCCCGCCATGTGGAATTGATAACCAGGAAATCGTATACCGATGAAATCAAAGCCACTGCTAAAAAGCATAACCTGGCGTTATTCGGCATCCATGCCGGATTCGGCGACCAGCCTGGTTACGACCGGATTACCGCCATGAAAATCATGCTCGAAGTCGCAGAGAAAATTGGTGTTCCTGTTGTCACTATCCGCTGTGGGGGCAAGTCTGATGATAAAGAGACCACCAAAGAGGAATTTAATGTCATCCGCGAAATGAGTAAAGCTGCCGAAAGCCACGGCGTTGTCTTGGCCATTAAACCGCATGTCGGCGCTTCTGTTTACAACACGGCGACGATGCTCCAGATGTTAAACGAAATTGAATCGCCGGGATTGGGCGCGAATCTGGATACTTTGCATATTTTCAGAGCCAGAGAAGACGCTGCAGAAACAGTGCGCAAGCTTGGGAAGAAAATTGTCCATGTCCATCTCCGTGAATATCCCGATGTCCCCGACAGATTGCATTACGAGGCTCTGGCCGAGGAAGAAATTGCCGGTCGCGGCGGCGTCGAGTTCCCGAAAATCCTGAAAGCCCTCAAGAAAATCGGCTACGAAGGAGCGATGGACCTGGATGTAATCGGCGCTTTCACCTTCCCGCTATCCCGCCAGATGGGGATTACCGCGGAATCGCGCGGTTACTTCAACCGCTGTTTGCAGGAATTAAAGTAAATATTCTTCGCACAACCTGAAAAACATTATAAAGGGCAAATCCGACGTCAGTCGGGTTTGCCCTTTTAATTTTACCTTAGGGAATCAGGGTTTGATTTCTTTGCCCGTGACAAAAGCCTCGCCGATGGGTTTGCCGAAAGACCAGTACTTATTCGAAGGACGGGAGACCCAGAGGAAAGGATTGATTTTCACGACGTCCGGCTGGCCGTCGGTGAGGCACGAGTCCGTGATATATACTTCTTCAATCAGCGCCACCATCATTTCCTGGCTGCCTAGGTTCAGCATGTGTAAAACACGGCATTCCATGTTAATGGGGCATTCGCTGATTAGCGGCGTGTGCGGCAGCTTGCCGTAAAAGATATTGAATTTACAATCTGCGGTTTTATCCCGGTCTTTCCCGGAAAAAGTGCCGCAGTAATCGGTTTCCTTCACCTGTTCGCATGACGGGATATTCACCGAAAAAGTACCGTTCTGCTTCACGCCTTTTAAAGTATGGCGCTGCGGGCGGAAAGACACAGAAAGCATCGGCGGGCGGCTGTTGACAATGCCGCACCAGGCATAGGCGGAAAAATTCGGCTTGCCGTCCACATCCGCGCCGACCAGCACGGAAGGCAGCGGTAAAAGCAATGTCCGGGCGCCAAGAGCCACTTTAGCCATCGTAATACTCCATCGTTAAATACCGGATTAAGTAGTCCCGTGTTTTTCCTGAGGAGGACCATTTTCATCGTTGTAGGCGTAGCTCATCGTGTAAAGATGATAATAGACGCCTTTCTTTTCGATGAGTTCCTTATGGTTACCGATTTCTACGATTCTGCCGTTTTCCATTACCACCACACGGTTGGCGTCATGAATCGTGGAAAGGCGGTGGGCAATCACCAGCGAAGTGCGTCCCTTGAGTAATTGCTTCAATGCCTGCTGTATGATGACTTCGGTCTGGGTATCAATGCTGGCCGTAGCTTCATCGAGAATCAGAATTCGCGGGTCCGAGAGCACCGCTCGGGCAAAGCTGATCAACTGACGTTGTCCTTGACTTAGATTACTGCCCCTTTCCTGGAGCATCGTGTCGTAACCTTTATCCAGCCGCATAATAAAATCATGGGCGCCTACTGCTTTGGCTGCTTCAATCAATTTATCTTGGGTATAATCCGCGCGGGCATAGGCAATATTTTCTTTGATGGTGCCTGAGAAGAGGAATGGGTCCTGCAGCACCACACCGATTTGCTTACGTAGCGACTCCTGGGTGACCTTACGCACGTCGTATCCGTCAATTGTCAGACTGCCCTGGCTGACCTCGTAAAAACGGTCCACTAATGCCACCATCGTGCTCTTTCCTGCTCCGGTACTGCCGACGAAAGCGATTGTTTCACCCGGTTGGATGTGCAGGTCCACGTCATGCAAAACTTCCCGGTCTTTCAAGTACTGGAAGGAAATGTGGTTATAATCGATTTTACCCTGGATTCTGGGCAATTCAATTGCGTCAGGTGCGTCAACCATTTCGATTTTCGTATCCAGAACCTCAAAAATACGCTGGCAGCTGGCCATGGCGCGCTGCAGTTCAACATACTGCATGCTTAAATCCCGGATGGGGTTAAAAAAGTTTTGCACATACAGAACAAAGGCCACCAGCGACCCGAGCAGCAGGTTACCTGCGATGGCCTGCGAACCGCCGTAAATAATGACTAAAGCAATCGCCGCTCCCAGCAGGAGTTCGACGACCGGCTGCAGTCCGGTTGCCCGGCGGGTAGCGGAAATGTTGGCATCCAGATTCTCCCAGTTTAAATTATCGAAACGCTGGTAATTTATTTTTTCCCGGGACAGGCTCTGAATTACCTTGGCGCCGGAAATATTCTCCTGCAAATCTGCGTTCACCACTGAAATCGCCTGCCGTACCCGGATGAAGGCTTTCTTTAAATAGGTTTGCCATACCATCATCACGACCGCCAGCACCGGAATGACCGTCATCGTCAGCAGGGCCAGTCTGGCATTCATATACATGATGATAATAATAATCCCGATAAGACTAATCAGACTGGCGAAAACAAGCAGTACGCCGTTGCTGAGGATTTCCTGTAGCGAACCGACATCGTTCTGCAGACGGGACATAATCCGGCCGACTTCGTTCCGGTCGTAAAAACTAAGCGATAATTGCTCCAGGTGCTCAAACATTTGCATCCGTAAAGTCAGCAGCAGCCCGCGGCCGACGTTGGACATCGCGTATTGCTGCAAATATTGACTGCCTAGGGCGATGAGACCGTTGATAACAAAGATGATAAAGACAGTCGTCAGGATATTGCTGCTGCCCTGCACATGGAAAGCGTTGACAAAATATCTAACGATAATATCCAGTTTTGTGGGGTCATTCGTTTCAATGATGTTGATGCCGTCAGCGAATAACAGCGGCATAAAAAGCAGCGTGAGGGTGGCAATAACCATCGAAACAAAGGCGATGGCGACGCCCGCCTTGTAATTTTTCAGATAACGCGCCATCCGCGTGACCACTTTGTGGTCGTAGACCTTGCCGAAAACAGCTTCATCGGTCAGGTCGGCGGCGCGTGTTAAACCGCCGCCGGGTCCCCCGGGGCCCCCGCCGGGCATTGGTGCCCGTATAAAACCACCGGGACCGCCCATTCCTCCGCCGCCAAACATTATCTTTTCACCTCACTGCCCAGAGCTTCTTCCTGAGCCCGTAACTGCAGCTCATAGATTTGCCCGTATATTTTGCCTTCTTTCAGTAATTGAAGATGGGTGCCGCGTTCCACAATTTTGCCTTTATCCAGCACAAAAATCTGCTCTGCATCTTTCACGGTCTGCAGCCTTTGCGCGATGACGAATGTCGTGCGTCCTTTCATTAATTCCCGCAGTGCCTGCTGAATCAGATATTCGGTCTCCGTATCGACGCTGGAAGTTGAATCGTCCAGAATCAGGATACGCGGGTTAATCAACAATGTTCGTGCGATGGACAGCCGTTGTTTCTGTCCGCCGGAAAGGGTAACGCCGCGCTCCCCAACCCAGGTATCGTATCCGTTCGGCAGCGATTTAATGTAATCGTGGAGTTGCGCGCTCTTGGTTGCGTTTATGATATCTTCTTCGGTCGCATTCACTGCACCGTAAGCGATATTATCACGGATTGTACCGGTAAAAAGGAAAACATCCTGCTGGACGATACCGACATTCTTGCGCAAAGAATCCAATGTCACGTCCCGGATATCGATGCCGTCAATCGTGATGCTGCCGGCTGTTACGTCGTAGAACCGCGGGATGAGGTTGACCAGCGTTGTTTTGCCGCTGCCGGTGGCGCCCAGTAATGCGACCATTTCGCCGGATTTAGTTTCTAAATTGATATCTTCCAGGATATTGCCCGGAGTTTCGCGGGAGCCTATCCGTTGGTATTTGAAATTCACGCCGGTGAATTTAACGTCACCGTTGATATTCGCCAGGACCTGCGCGTTGGGCTTTTCCTGTACTGCGGATTGCGTGTCTAGAATTTCAAAAATACGCTGTCCCGAGGCGATGCCGCGGCTGGTCAGGTCCACAATTGGCCCGAGCATTCTGATTGGCGGAATCAGTAGCCCGAGGTAAATGTAAAAAGTGGTCAATTGGCCTGCGGTCAAATGGCCCTGGATGACCTGCATCCCGCCGTACCAGAGCACCAGCGAACTGGCGATGGTAGTGAGAAAAGTCATGAACGGCCCGCCGAATGCCTGAATCCGGGCGACGCGAATCTGGTCGTCGTACAATATATGTGCTTCTTTTTCGAATTTTTGCCGCTCATATTGTTGGCGCGAAAAAGCCTTAACCACTCTGATACCGGACAGGTTTTCCTGTAAAACCGTCCCCATCGAAGCCATTTGCTGCTGGATTCTGGTCCACAAAGGACGTAGTTTGGTGACCAGCACAATCGCGACGTAGCCAATGAAAGGCAGACAGGCAAAACTGACCAGTGTCAGTCGCCAGTTGATCGTGAACATGATGATGGAAATGCTGGTGAAGAGTGTTACGATATAAATCATGCGGACCATGCCGCCGGAAAGGGAGAACCGGACACCTTCCACGTCCTGCGTGGCGCGGGACATTAGTTGCCCCGTTTGAGCGGTATCATGAAATGAAAAACTGAGGTGCTGGATACGGTCGTATAAGCTGTTTCGCAGGTCGTAAGCGACATTCTGCCCGATAAACTCGCTGTAGTAGTTTTGCCCGAAAGTGAATAAACCGCGCAGCAGACTGAGCACCAGGATACCGATGCCGTACATTACGAGCAAGTGCATATTACCGGTGACTTTCAGCGTCGTTGCGTCTGTGTGCAGCGCATTATTGACCGCGTCACCGATCAATATCGGCACAATCAAACTGGCGGCGGTGGCTAAGATAAGGCAGGTGAAAGCCACAATAAGCCACTTCCAGTATTTTCTGGTAAGTCCGATTAAACGAGAGACAATCCGCATACCCGAATGTTCACCTTATCCGCTGACTTATTAATTAAAAGTTTATTAAAAGAACCGAAAGCTTATAAATCTAGGATTTTTCACCCAGCAGAATCATAATTATTTGTTTCGAACGTCTGAGCCTGTCTCCGGCATATTTCAGGTATTGCAGCCCTTCTTCGGTAATGTGATATATTCGCCTGGCAGGGCCGCTTTCTGGGATATCCCAACTGGAGACTAATAAACCGTCTCCTTCCATTTTCCGGAGGACACTGTAAATTATCGCCCGGGGGGTATCAATCTGGAATTTTTCTTTCAGCGACTGATAGATTTCGCCGCCGTGAATGGACTTGTCTTTAATCAGGTCGATAATCGCAATGCTTAAAATACCTTTGAGCAGCGGTTCGACCGGTAAACCTGAATCCTGGTGCCGTAAATCTTCGGAAGACATTCCCCCAAACCTTTCAAAATGGACTTGTTATTTGCATAATATAACATACTATGGTATTTTGGCAAGTTCGCGTCTCTCCTGCACAATTGTTGTTAATTCCTATGAATTATCATACAGATATGTACGGCAACTGGTAAGTAGTTATCATATAAGATGAAAACGGCTGCGCTGCGGTGATATAATTAGTTTTATGCACCGGAAAAATCTGCGAACTGCTCTGGCCTGTTTAACTATTATTCTGCTGCTCTTTTTAAACGCGGGGATATCAGGTTGCTCCGCGGCAACTACGTCGGTTAACACCCCGGTGGTGCAGTCCGCCGTTGAACCCATCGTTACTAATATCCTGACTTCTCTCAATAATAATGATTACGTCGGTTTCTCCCAAAATTTCAGCCAGACAATGAAAAATGCGATAAATCAATCCGCTTTCGCCAAACTTTACAGTCAAATGCAATCGGATGTGGGAGATTATCAGACCGTTATATTCTACAGTGCGGCCAACAAAGCCGGTTTGATGAATCTGGTTTATTTCGCGCAATTTTCCAAAGAACCGGCTGGTGTTTCAGTATCTTTGTCTGTGCAATCGGTCAACGGCGCCTATCAGGTGCAGGGGTTAGTCTTTACTTCGCCGAACCTGGCAGGAAAGCCGATTGACGTCAGTCAGTTACGCGCTTATGCCGATGCGAAAATCGGGAATGCGGTGGTTTCCCTACAAAACAATGATTATGCCGGTTTTACCGAAGATTTCAACCAGGAAATGAAAAACGCCATGACGCAATCGGCTTTCACTAAGCTGTATAACCTGATATCGTCCACCGTCGGGGATTACCAGTCGA
>CAVYZP010000047.1:0-56888 GCA_963772985.1 uncultured Chloroflexia bacterium | reverse complement strand
TTAGTAAGAATCCTCCTCTTTTTGTAAGACCAACTTATCTTTAACAAGCCCGCCTATTATTCGTAACATATACGAATCGCAGTGTCAAGCTAATTAAACACTTTTTCCGGCTGCCATAGCTTTTTTTCAGCATCGAAATGCAAGATGCCCAGCAGAGTGCCGTCCCGGGTATAAGCGCGGCAAAACTGACTACCTTCGGGAACCGGCGTATTTTCCGTCAGATTGATTAAAGCCCCGTTACGTATGGACTTGGCTTTTTCTTCGCTGACGATAGCAGTTGCCCAAAGAGATAATATACTGTCCATCGGATAAAGTAAACTTTCCCAGTAACCACCATGGCATGCCTCTTCAAAAGCAGCCGGGGTGACCGCTTCCGTCACGGAAAAAATGCCGCAGCGGGAACGCTCCAGTTTGCTCAAAGTAGCGCCGCAGCCTAAAGCCTGACCCAAATCGTTAGCCAGTGAGCGGATGTAGGTGCCTTTGCCGCAAGTAACTTCAACGGTAAGAAAAGGATTGTGCCAACCCTTGATTTCCAGGGAGAAGATTTTGGCAGTGCGTCCTTTGCGTTCGACGTCAATGCCGGCGCGGGCCAGTTCATAAAGGGGTTTGCCCTGATGCTTGACGGCGCTGTACATCGGGGGAACCTGGGTAATCACACCGCGGAAGGCATGCAGCGCCGCTTCGATTTGAGCGAGGGTGACGGCAGAAGCATCGCTTCTCTGGGTTTCGGCGCCTTCACGGTCGTAGCTGTCCGTAGAGACACCGAGTTCGATTTCCGCCAGATAGGTCTTGGTAGTATCCATCAGATATTCGACGAGGCGGGTAGCCTGACCAAGACAGACCGGAAGCACCCCGGTGGCCATGGGGTCGAGGGTGCCGGCATGACCGGCATGTTTTTCATGGGTTAAGCGTTTCACCATTGCAACGACAGCGAAAGAAGTCTTACCGGCCGGTTTGTTGATGTTTAAGATACCATCCATAATCAACGCCTGTTACGGCCCGGGTTTTTCTTCGGAAGAAAGCTGGTTCATGATTTTCTGGATTTTAGCGGCTTTTTCCATCGTATTATCGAGACGGAAACTGAGTTCGGGGATGCGCCTGGTTTTGAGCCGTTCGCCCAGTTCGTGGCGGATATAGCCGGAAGCGGACTCCAGGGCTTTGAGCGTATCGGCTTTCTCTTCATCGGTGCCGTAGCGGCTGATAAAGACTTTAGCGTAACGCATGTCCTTGGAAATTTCCACGGTGGTGACCGAAACAAATGTGCCCAGCCGCGGGTCTTTGACATAACGTTGAATCAGGTCGCTGATTTCCTGGCGGAGGAGACTGTTCAATCTTTCGACGCGATAAGTCATCTCGCCAACTCTTTAACCGGATTTTTCATTTCGGAAGAACTCCAAACTGTCACCGACTTGAAAATCGGTGAAGCCGTCCACGCCGATACCGCACTCAAACCCGGCGGCAACTTCCCGGACATCGTCCTTGAAACGGCGCAGGCTGGCGATGGGGCCTTCGTAGACCTTTTGCTTGCCGCGGAGCACGCGCAGCGAACTGCTGCGGGTGACTTTTCCGGCGGTGATGAAGGAACCGGCGATTTTTTCTTTCTTGCCGGCGGTGAATACGGCGCGGACTTCACCGCGGCCGTCGATGACTTCCACAAAAGTCGGGGTAAGCATGCCCTTGAGAGCTTTAGTGACATCGTCCACCATATTGTAAATGATGTTATAGAAACGGAGGCTGACGCCTTCACGTTCGGCGGAGCTCTTGGCGCCCGGTTCAGCCTCGGTGTTAAAGCCGATGATAACCGCTTTGGAGGCGATGGCCAGCATGATGTCGTTCTCATTGACATTACCGGTGGAACTGTGAATCACGCGGACTTTGATTTCGTCCGAAGAAAGTTTCTCTAAGGATGTTTTGATGGGTTCGATACTGCCCTGGACGTCGGTTTTCAGAATGATGCTGAGTTCTTTGACCTTGCCTTTGCTGATCTGGTCGAAAACGTTGCTCAAACTGACCGTGCGGGCAATCGTGGTTTCCAGCTCAATTTCCTGGTGCCGTTTTTCGATGGCAGCGGTGGCGGCTTTTTCGTCTGCGACAACCGTCATCACATCGCCGACTTGCGGTACCGTGCTCAACCCGAGGACTTCGACGGGGGTGGAGGGCGTGGCTTTTTTAACGCGCTTGCCGGTATCGTTGAACATGGCTTTAACCCGGCCCCAGTTTTCGCCGACGACGATAATTTCGCCGACTTTCAAGGTGCCGGAACTGACAAGGACGGTGAAAAGAGCACCGCGGGTGCGGTCCATTTCCGCTTCAATGACGGTCCCTTCAGCCGGTTTGTTCGGGTCAGCCTTAAGGTCTTGCAATTCAGCCACGACCATCAGGTTTTCGAGTAATTCGGAAATACCTTTTTTCTCTTTGGCGGAAACAGGGACGCTGACTGTATCGCCGCCCCAATCTTCCACGACCAGGCCGACTTCGGCTAATTGCTGTTTTATCCGGTCGGGGTTAGCGCCTGGTTTATCAATTTTGTTAATCGCGACGACGATGGGCACCCCGGCGGCACGGGCATGGTCAATGGCTTCCAGTGTCTGCGGCATCACGCCGTCGTCGGCGGCAACAACCAAAACGGTAATATCCGTAACCTGCGCACCGCGGGCGCGCATGGCGGTGAAGGCTTCGTGACCGGGAGTATCGAGGAAAGTGATTTTCTGCCCGTTAAAATCAACCTGATAGGCGCCGATGTGCTGGGTAATACCGCCGGCTTCACTATCCACGACGTTGCTGGAACGAATGGCGTCCAGTAATTTGGTTTTGCCGTGGTCGACGTGGCCCATGATGGTAATAACGGGCGGGCGTGGCAGCAACCCGGTAGTCTGGTCGGCTTTCTGGGCGCTCTGCTTGCCGGCTTCACTGAGGTGCCCGCTTTTACCGGCGACATGTTTGCTGAGATGCGCTTCAAATCCGAGGTCGGCGGCGATAGCCGCAGCAGTTTTGAAATCAATAACCTGATTGATGTTGGCCATGATACCGGCGCGAATCAATCTTTTGATAATATCAACAGCGCTGACCTTTAACAGGTCGGATAATTCGCGGACACTGAGAGCGGACGGGAGTTCGATAATAGTGGCTTTCTGGCCGGAAGCTTCGTTCCCGCTCTTTTCATCGGCGATCTGGCTGGCATCTTTTTTTCTTTCCGAGCTTACCACTATTTACTCCCATCAGAGCGTTTCTGCGTACTCTGACAATCGCTGAAGGTCCTGTGGGGTAAGTGCCGTACGCAGCACATATTCCAGGCGATTGGCCTTCAAGCCGGTTTCCCAACATTCTCTGGTCTTACAAAGGTAGGCACCGCGACCCGGTTTTTTACCTTTTAGGTCAATGACGATTCCTTCGTCTTTGGTTTTCACGATACGTACCAGGTCCCGCTTGTCTTTCACCTGACGGCAGGCGATACAGGTACGCTCCGGCACAGATTTCGGAGTACCGGGCTGGGTATTAATAGGTGTCCGGCTCTTCTTCGTCATCAACCACAAACTCCTGGCGGCGTCCGCCCTTGCGCGGCCGTGCTCCCTCTTCCTCGGTTGATTTACCCTGTCCCTTCTTTTTCTTCTTGTTGGCCTTGCCGCCTTCAGGCTGCGCGGCTTTGGGGCCTAAGATATCTTCGGCAAAGCGAATCTCAATTTTACCGGGTTTCGCTTTCTGTTCAAAATTAACCGGTTTGCCGATGACGGCTTCTTCAACAACAGGTCCGGTTTTTTCTTCCTCGGTTTCCTCTTCGGCGGGCAGTTCAACCGCTTCTTTCGTTGCACCCGCTATCACAGGCTCGGCGGTAACCGGCTTTGCTTCTGCAGCGGTAGCTTCTTCCGCAGGTTTGGCGGCCCGTTCGGCTTCATAAACCGAGGCCGGCTTGATATCAATACGCCAGCCGGTCAATTTAGCGGCCAGGCGCGCGTTTTGTCCTTCTTTCCCGATGGCCAGCGAAAGCTGCCGGTCCGGCACAATGACTGTGGCTTGCCCGTCGGTCTTGTTTAGTTCGACGGCGACAATCTGGGCGGGGCTGAGGCTGCTGGCAATGAATGCAAAGGGGTCGGCGTTCCAGAGGACGACATCAATTTTTTCGCCGCTCAGTTCGCTGACAATATTCTGGATGCGGATACCGCGCAGGCCGACGCAGCAGCCGACCGGGTCAATACCGGGCTGACGTGCCGCGACTGCAACCTTGCTGCGGAAACCGGCTTCACGCGCCACGGATTTTATTTCAACTGTCCCGTTGGATACTTCGGGGACTTCCAGTTCGAAAAGACGCTTGAGCAGCTCCGGATGGGAACGGGAAACGATAACCCGGGGACCGCGCGGCGTTTTGGCGACTTCAACCATATAGACTTTAAGCCGCTGACCGATGCGGTAGCGCTCGTTCGGCATCCATTCGTTGGATGGTAATACCGCTTCAACCCGGCCGAGGTCAATTAAAACCTGCCTGGGCTCAATGCGCTGGATGACGCCGCTGACAATATCGCCGGACTTGCCGGCATATTCTTCAAAAATAGCGCTGTGCTCTGCTTCGTGCAGGCGCTGCAGGATAACCTGTTTGGCGGTTTGCGCGGCGATGCGGCCGGCATCCTGCGGGGTTGATTCCACCATGATTAAATCGCCGAGTTTCACATCGGATTTAATTTTCTTGGCATCAGTAAGCGAAATTTCCTGTTTAACATCGGCCGGTTTGGCCACAACTGTTTTTTCCGCCCACACCTCGACGCGGCCGGTGCTGCGGTTAATCTTCACTTCAATATTCTGGGTAGGCAGAAAGCTATCCTTGCGGTAAGCCGATACCAACGCAGATTCGACTGCCGAGAGAACTACCTCTTTAGGCAGGTTCTTCTCAGCCGATAATTGGGTGATTGCGAGCAGAAACTCGCTTTTCATCTCAGGCTAAGCCTCCAAAATATTTTTCCCGTTCAAGAAAAAAAGTGGGAATTTCGCCCACTTCAAACAGTTAGAAGTATAACACGTTGGAAAAGATTAGGCAAGTAAAAATAAACTCGAAGATTCTAGTGTGTAGAAGCCTAAATAGCTAAATTCCATTTGCCAAAATCCAAGCTCTACATCATCTAAAGCTGAGTATCCATTTGCGTGGTGCAAAGTACCTACGCTCGTTTCGGTCTTCGGCAAACAAATTCTAAATTTAAAATAGCCCAATACTCTTTTAGTTGGAAGGCAGAGTACTAAAGATACGGTAGCAAACAGCTACCCGCTGGGTTATAATAATAGCTACTCATGTCCGGCGTTTTTAATAGCTGCCTTTCATTTTAATTGTGATTGGGTTCTGCGGGGGATATGGACAATAACATCGGGAAAATCAAACAGGCAATCATTGAGAAAATCAATGAAGACCGGCCGCAGCTGCGGGAACTATCGCTGAAAATTCACGATAATCCGGAGTTGGGGCTGCATGAATTTAAAGCCTGTGAATGGTTAACCAAATATCTGGCATCGCGGAATTTCGTCATCGAACGGGAAATATGTGAGATGCCGACAGCGTTCCGGGCAACCTACGGCAAAGGGCAGCCGCGCATCGGTTTGCTGGCAGAATATGATGCTTTGCCGGGCGTGGGCCATGCCTGCGGGCATAACTTGATCTGTATGATTGCGCTGGGGGCGGCGGTGGCGGCGAAGGCGGCAGTCGACCAATGCGGCGGCTGCATCGTGGTCATAGGCACTCCGGCGGAAGAGAATTACGGCGGCAAGATTGTGATGGCGCGGAAAGGCGCTTTTTCCGACCTGGACGTGGCAATACTGGTGCATCCCGGCAGTGTGGACGTGGCGATTGAACCGGCGATTGCCTGCCAGCAGATGAATGTGGAATTTTTCGGCAAGGCCGCCCACGCTTCGGCGAATCCGGACGGGGGCATTAATGCCCTGGATGCAATGATATTGTCTTTCAACAATATCAACGCGCTGCGGCAGCAAATCCAGAGCACGGCGCGGATCCATGGTATTATTACAGACGGCGGGCAGGCTGCCAACATTATCCCGGCCCACAGCGCAGGTGAATTTTACGTCCGCGCCGCCGATGACGCGTATCTTGACGAATTATTGCAAAAGGTTTTAAACTGCTTCATTAGCGCCGGTCTGGCAACCGGGGCGCGGCTGGAATACAAACCGGATGAGTTGCGCTATGCCAGTCTGAAGGCGAATGTCACGCTGGCGCAACTTTACCTGAATAATATGCAAGCCCTCGGACGGGAGTTGAGATTAAGCGAATCCAGTGTGCCGCTGAATGTGGGCAGTACGGATATGGGCAATGTCAGCCAGGTGACGGCGGCGATTCACCCGGTGCTGGCGGTGGCGCCGAAAGGGACTTCGCTGCACACGGTGGAATTTGCGGTTGCAGCAGCCTCGGAAAAAGGAATTGACGGACTGTGCGATGCCGCCAAAGCGGTAGCGATGACGGCCGCCGATTTGCTGAGCAGCGCCGAAATAATGCAAAAGGTAAGGACCGAATTTGAGCAAGGAAAGAAACAGGAGAAAAAATGATAATTGCAGTTGACGCTTCGGGCGGGGAATATGCTCCCCATGAAATAGTCAAAGGCGCTGTCAAAGCCGCCGAGGATTTCAAAATCGGGATTGCGCTGGTGGGGAAAAAAGAAATCCTGCATGTGCAGGCCCGGCGCCACATGAAAGACCTAGATATTTCCATAGTGGATGCGCCGGAATACATTGACGACGCCGAATCGCCGATTGAGGCCGTGACCAAGAAACAGAATTCCTCGATTGTCGTGGGCACGATGATGGTGAAAACCGGTAAAGCGGATGCTTTTGTTTCCGCCGGCAGCACCGGGGCGGTGATGTTTGCGGCCTTTGCTATGCTGGGACGGGTGGAAGGCATCGAACGCCCGGCCATCGGGAGCATTATTACGATCAACATTAACAGCCCTTTCTTGCTGCTGGACTGCGGTGCGAATCCCAACTGTCGTCCGAAACATTTATACCAGTTCGCGCAAATGGGCAACATCTATGTCAAAGAGGTATTCGGCGTGGCGAAACCGCGCATCGGTTTGCTGAATAACGGCGAAGAAGAGAAAAAAGGCAACACGCTGGCGGCATTGACTTATCAGGTGCTGAAAGCCTCCGACTTGAATTTTGTGGGAAATATCGAGGGGCAAAACCTCTCCAAGGGCATGGCGGATGTGGTGGTTACCGATGGTTTCACGGGTAATATCGTGCTGAAAACGCTGGAAGGCGTAGGGGAAGCATTTATCAAACTAAAGAACAACAGCCCGGGTACTTCGAGCGCCGAATCAATGCAGCTGGACGCCGGGTTTGGTTCGCTGGTAAAAAGAATTGATTACCGCGAGTCCGGCGGGGCCTGTTTACTGGGGCTCAACGGCAACGTGATTATTTCCCACGGGCGCAGCCAGGCGAAAGCCATCCGGAATGCCATCGGCATGGCCAAACAAAGCATTGACCGCCGGGTCTGCCAGATTATCCAGCAGTCCAAGTTCACCGAACCGGTAACCCCGGGTGAAACTAACGGCGAAGAAAAATCCTGAAGTTTGGAAACAAAATCAGCGGAGCGGAATTACATTGAGTGAAAATATCTACGAAGTCGTCATTGTCGGCGGTGGGCCGGCCGGTTTGACCGCCGGGCTTTACGCTGCCCGGGCGGGCCTAAAAAACATCCTGATAGACAAAGGAATTTTCGGCGGGCAGATAACCTATGCCGAGCATGTGGAGAATTTTACCGGCTTTCCGGACGGCATCAGCGGGATGGAACTCGGGGAAAAAATGCATCAGCAGGCGCAAAAGCACGGATTGAATACGATATCCGCTGAAGTCACCGGGTTGGAAATCAAAGGCGCGCTGAAAATTATCAAAACCACTGATGGTGACTTTACCGGTAAGACCGTCATCCTGGCCGGCGGCGCCGTCAGAAGAAAACTGGGTGTTGAGGGTGAAGGGAGGCTGACCGGCAGGGGCGTTTCTTACTGCGCGGTCTGTGACGGTTCGTTTTTCCGCGGCCAAAAGCTGGCGGTAATCGGGGGTGGAGACACCGCCATTACCGAGGCGCTGCACCTTACCCATTTCGCTTCCCGGGTTACCATTATCCACCGGCGCGACCAGCTCCGGGCGACATATGTGCTGCAGCAAAAAGTAAAATCCGAACCCAGGATAGATTATTTGTGGGACAGCATTGTTACCGGCATTGAGGGCGCGGAAAACGTGGAAGGAATTAAGGTGCTCAACATGAAAACAGGCCTAACTTCGGTGAAAGAAGTGTCCGGCGTTTTTATCGCGGTGGGTACCAGTCCGGACACGGAATATGTGAAAGGCATCGTGCCGCTGGATGAATCCGGCTATATTATCACCAACGAGAAGATGGAAACACCGGTGCCCGGTATTTTAGCGGCCGGCGATATCCGCCACAATTCGGCGCGGCAGGCGATTACCGCGGCGGGGGACGGCGCCACGGCAGCGATTTACGCGCAGAAATATTTAACCGAAAGTATTTAAATATTAATTGGTTAGACCCAATAGAAATTAAATTTAAACAAGGAAATTATCACTCTCTCTCAATCTCTCCCTAATAGGGAGAGAGGTTAGACATAGCTGAAAAATAATTCCCCCTTGATATCTCGTTTTCATACCTACGGGACTTAATGGGTGAGAGGGATGGAGATTCTTGGGGTTTAAAGCGTATAGGTCGTTGATAAAACAAATAGGGCATCTGTTTAACAAATAGTAATGTTGAAGCTAAATTAACATTCGTATTAAGCAAGGCTTGAGTTAGAGGGGCGCGGCTCCTCTAAGCAATCTCCCCCCTCGCCGCAAACGGAGAGGGAGCCAGAGGGTGAGGTTCTATTGGATTGAAAAAAGGCTGACAATCGGAAATATTTAACGGAGAGTGTTAAAATTTAAAATTCTCTCCCTCTCGTACACTCAGGGACCTTCGGCCTTAAATCCCTCCTTAAAAAGGAGGGAGATAGCTAAGCTCCAGATATATTTATGCAAAGATTAAAATTTAATATAAATTTATCTTAAAAATGCTGTATAATTTATCCGCTAACACCTATCAAGTAATTACACAAAGGAGAAAAGATGAAAGTAATTTTTATGGAAGATGTGCCTAATGTCGGCAAAGCGGGACAGATTAAAGACGTGGCCGACGGATACGGCACAAATTATTTGATACCCCATAAGCTGGCGGTGGCGGCTAAACCCGGCGATATTAAAAACGTCGAAGCCCAAATCAAGTCCCGGGCGCGCGTTGCCGCTAAAACAGAAGCGGAAATGAAAGCGCTGGCCGCCGAGCTGGAGAATAAAGAGGTCACCATCAAGGCCAAGGTCGGGCAGCAGGATAGGCTCTACGGTAGCATCACTTCGGCCGATGTGTCCGCCGCGCTGGAAAGCGCCTTTAAAATCAACGTGGATAAGAAGAAAATCGAGCTGGCGGATGCCATCCGGAGCCTCGGGACCTACGAAGCCACCATCAAACTGGCGAAAGATATCGTCGCCAAAATCAAAGTAACGGTTGCCGCCGAAGATGCGGCCTAGTATAATTTTGATAAATTACGAGGAGTAAACTATCGTGTATAACGATAAACTCCCGCCCCACGATATTGCGGCAGAAGAAGCGGTCATCGGTTCGCTGTTAATTGACGGCGCGGCGATTTATGAGATTGCCCCTTTACTGGAAAAGGATGATTTTTATCATGAGCCGCACCAGAATCTGTATGCGGCTTGCGTCTCGCTTTATGCCCGCAGCGAATCGATTAACCAGATTACGGTGGCGCAGGAGCTGGACCGGTTGGGGAAACTGGAACAGAGCGGCGGGGTGGCGTACCTTTCGCACCTGATTTCAGTGGTACCGACGCCGCTGGATATCCAGGATTACGCACAAATCGTCTACCGCCTGTCCATCAGCCGCCATCTGATATCGGCGGGACAGCAAATCACCAATATCGGTTTCATGGCGGAGGCTGAACCGCGCGCCAGCATCAGCAAAGCGGAAGATATCCTGCTGAAGCTGGCACAAACACGCGGCACCCGCGATTTCATGCACGTCCGCCAGGTGCTGGACCTGTACTTTGAACCGCATCCGTTAGGGGAAGACGGTGAGGCCGTTCAAATCCAGAAGGTAATGTCCGGCTTCAACGCGCTGGATAATATTACCGGCGGATTCGGGCGTTCCGATTTGATTATCGTAGCGGGTCGCCCCGGTATGGGCAAGACCTCATTTGCTTTGAACATCGCCCGCAACGCCTGCGTCGAGCAGAATGCCTGTGTGGCGATTTTCAGCCTGGAAATGTCCAGCGAAGAACTGGTGACCAGGCTGATTGCGACCGAAGCCAGCGTCCTTTCGACGCATGTCCGGCTGGGGATGCACTCGGAAATGGACGAACGGAAAATTATGAGTGCCATCGGCACGCTGTCCGAAACCAAGATTTACATTGATGATTCGCCGAAACTGCGCATGTCCGAAATCCGCAGCAAGGCGCGCCGCCTGCTGTACGAGCAGAAAGTGAATCTGATTATCATTGACCACCTGGGCCTGATTGACGCCGACAGCTACATGAACAACCGCGTTCAGGAAATCGGGTACATCACCCGCAACCTGAAGGCCTTAGCCCGTGACCTGCAGGTGCCGGTCATCGCCGTCTCCCAGTTAAGCCGGGCTGCCGAAGTCCGGCAGGACCGTTCGCCGCAGCTTTCCGACCTGAGGGACTCCGGCACTATCGAACAGGACGCGGACATGGTCATTTTCATCTACCGCCAGGATTATTACTATCCCACGCGGGAGAAATGGGAAATTGACCATCCGGACAAAGAATATCCGGAAGGCATTGCCAGTATCAGCGTCGCCAAACACCGCAATGGGCCGACCGGTGAAGTCAGCATCCATTTCACCCCGAAATATTACCGGTTTGAGAATATCGCGGCCCAGGAAGAAAGCCTGTTATGAACGACTTCAACGGTTTCCCTGCCAGAATGGAATATACCCCGGTGCCGAATATTTTCCTGAACACGCTGTTGCCGGAAATCAACGATGCGGCGGAAATGAAGCTGACGCTGCACCTTTTCCGCCTGCTTTACTTTAAAAAAGGGTCGCTGCAATACGTCACTTTCCAGGAATTGACGGGCGATGCCGGTTTGATGGCCTGTATGGAAAATAACGAAGAAATACTGCGGCAGGCGCTGGCAGCGGCGGTCAAAAGGAATACCATTTTACACGCCGCGGCCGAAGACGGGAAACATGATGATATTTACCTGCTGAACACCGCAGCCAACCGTGGGAATTTGGATAAAATCACCGGTGGGGAAACACGTCTGCCCAGATTCGAAGTAAAGCGCGTCATCCCTGAAGTTCCGGCGGCGCAGCCGAATATTTTTACTGTGTATGAGCAAAACATCGGGTTACTGACGCCGATGATTGCCGAAGAATTGCGGGACGCGGAAAAAACGTATCCCGAAACCTGGATAAAGGACGCGATCAAAGAAGCGGTGAATGCCGGCAAACGGAACTGGCGCTACATTGCCGCCATTCTGGAACGTTGGGCAACCGAAGGCAAGAGCGATGGAACACATCTCCGAGATTTTAAAAAAACAGACCCTGACAAATTCATCAAAGGCAAATACGGGCATGCCGTCAAACGCTGAGCATTTGCCAGTCGAAGAGCCCGAGAAAGTCTGTCCGGTCTGTAAAGGCGCACGGTTCGTGCACCCGCTGCTGGCTCCCGGCAAGCCGGACTACAGCCGGATTGTGCCCTGCCGCTGTGTCGAGCAGGAATCGGACACTAAGAAACAGTCCCGGTTGCAGACTTACAGCAACCTCGGCACTTTGACGCGCCTGACCTTTGCCAATTTAATCCCGGAAGGAAAAGTTAAAGAAGCGGCCGCCCAGGAGCAGTTCCGGCGGGTTTATGACGCGGCCAGGAAATTTGCGGCCAAACCGGAAGGCTGGCTGGTGATTACCGGCCATTCCGGCTGCGGGAAAACCCACCTAGCGGCGGCCATTGCCAACGAATGCATCGCGCATAAAAAACCGGCTTTCTATGTCACTGTGCCCGACCTGCTGGACCACCTGCGGGCCAGTTTCAGTCCCGGCAGCGAAATGCCGTACGACGAATTTTTCGACCAGGTGAAGAACGCGCCCTTATTGATTATGGACGATTTCGGGGCGCAGTCCAGCACCCCCTGGGCTAAGGAAAAGCTCGACCAGTTGTTGAATCACCGGTATGCCAACAAACTGCCGACCGTGATCGTCTCCATTGTGCCGGTCGAAGAACTGGAAGACCGGACGCGCAGCCGCCTCACCAACACTGATTTTTGCCGGATACACACCATCGGCAGCAAACCGCCGGCGCTGTACTCCAACGGCTGGGCGCCGTGGTTCGAACTGCAGAAGAAAATGACCTTCGAGAATTTCGACTGGAAACGGGTCAATTTACCTTTAGAGCAGCGGCAGAACCTGGAAGCGGCTTACAACCTGGCGCTGGAATTTGCCAGGTCACCGGAAGGCTGGCTGGTTTTTGCCGGCGTTAACGGCTGCGGCAAAACCCACCTGGCAGCAGCGATTGTCAATTACCGATATAAACTGGGCAAGCCGTCGCTGTTCATCGTGGTGCCGGACTTTCTGGACCATTTGCGTTCGACGTTCAGTCCGGACAGTAAGGTTTCTTACGACCAGTTATTCGAGAGCGTCCGCAGTTCAGAACTGCTGGTGCTGGACGATTTCGGCGAACAGGCCGGCACGCCCTGGGCGCAGGAGAAGCTGTACCAGGTCATAAACCACCGCTACAATGCCAAGCTGGCGACGGTGATTACGACTTCCTGTTCGCTGGACGAGATTGAGAACCGCATCAGTTCTCGCCTGGTGGACCCGAAAATCAGCATGTTTTTCAACATCATGGCGCCGGATTTCCGCGGCGACCGCCCGGCGGCCAGGAGAACCTATAGGCCACCCAGAAAAAACTGACCTTGAAATAATCAAGATTCAATAGCCAAGATTCAAGGCTATATTGAAGCTGGCGGCGGTCAGGTCTTAATTAACGGGGTGTTATTTCGAACCTGACCAGCTCTGCAGCCAGGCTCTGACGGAACGGTTCATTTCGATTGCAAAATCCGAGTTAAATTTCCTTTTGTAATATTGCCGGCCGATGTTCCCAATATCTTCCTTGGTGATTTTGTTATTGTAAACCCGCTCCGTCTTAAAAAACAGCTCCGTAAGTTCTTCGGAAGTTAATCTATGATAGGCGTCTTTGGCAATAATAAACTTTTCATCAAACCGCGGCGTATGTTTCCGTTTTATTTGCCCCTGGGAGGGATAGCCGAAACAAAGCAGGCAAACCGGGAATGTATAACGCGGCAGGTTGAACATTTCCCGGTGTATCTCGCAATTTTCCATGATGTCCCCGATATAGCACGAGCCGATACCCAGAGATTCGGCGGCAATCACCGCGGTCTGTGCCGCGATCAGGGCGTCGCAGCAGGCCAGCATCAGGTCGCCTTCGGCGGGCGTGCGCAAGGACTCGTTCTGGATCATTTGCTCTACCCCGCAGGTGATAAAGTAATCGTGCCACCGCTGGTAATCCGCCAGAAACAAAAGAACCAGCGGCGCTTTGGCGATAAACGGCTGGTTATCGCAAGTTTTGGCCAGCATATTCTTTTTCGTCCGGTCGTTCACCTCGATGATGGAGTAGAGCATCATGTTCCCGGAAGTCGGCGCCCGCATTGCCGCGCGTAAGATTTCAGCCTTGATTCCGTCGGCAATCGGTCGGTGCTCATAGACCCTCACGGATTTCCGTTGCAGAATCGTTTGAATAGTACTATTCATCGTAATGCACCTCAATTATCGTGGACAGCGGTCAGGTAGTTATTTATGAAGCTGAGACAAGGTACCTGATTATAAATCTTTCACTCTACGCTATCAATCTGCTAACCGCTGGATCGGGTATCCGGGTTCGAGCACGAATCAAGAATCCCTATATTTACCAAGAAATGGTAAACATCCCGATTGGGATTTGTCGTTGGAAAACAATTACGGAAAGAGTATGCTAGGGCTGGAAAGGGTGTCAAAGGAGGATACTAACATGCAGAAAAAGAATGCTCAAGGCTGCTCACCGGAAATGCAGGCAAAGATTGCGCAAATGGAAAAGGAATTAAAAAAGTTCACGGATGCGCAAGCCGCCGTGCAGAAGAACCTGACGACTTTCGACGAGCTTGATTTTAAAGTCTTTAGCGGACGGGATTGGACGCGGCTGCATGAAAGTCACCACAAAGACGTCAAAGTCAACTGGCCGGACGGCCATTCCACGACAGGCATCGAGCGGCATATCCAGGATCTGGACGCGATGTTTGTCTATGCTCCCGATACGAATATTGCAGTTCACCCGGTCAAGATCGGCTCGGAAGACTGGACAGCAGTGATTGGCGTTATGACCGGGACTTTTACCTTGCCCATGCCGACCGGGGACGGGAAATTTATCCCGCCGACAGGTAAAAAGTATTCCATTACCATGTGCACTGTCGGGCACTGGAAAGATGGCGTGATGATTGAGGAATGGCTGTTCTGGGACAATATGACCTATATGAAACAGATTGGCTTAGGTTAAACCGCTAAGGCTTGTTTTTGACACTTTAGCAATTGTTTTGGTCGCTATTCCGCTTCTTACGATGTCTTATTAAAGGGCGGTTTACAACCCGGATTCTCAAAGCGTATAATGTCTCATACATAACGATTTAACGTAAGGAACAGAAAAATGATAATCAATCCGGAAGAAAAGGTTTGCGTAATTGAGCGGCGTCATTTTGTTGAAGACCCCATCCGGTTCTTTACCGGGCAGGTCCTGGCCGCTTCGGAAAATGCTTTGCGGATTACCGGATACGTTTGGATCTCAGATATCATGAAAGGGGTCACGCGCAAACCTGATGTGACGGAACGGATCATTTATCCGAACGAGCGGACTAATATTAATATCATCCCCAAAGACGTTAACATCGAAGAACTAAAAATTATTCTGATTCCGGGCAAAGGTCTTTGTGTGACCGACGGTAAGAATTATAATCTGGATATCAGCGAATTCGGCGTGTCGAAGTAGGTAGAAATTACCTTTCACGTCCGAAAAAACAGCATCAGTTATATAAACGCGCCGCGTAACGGATATGCCGGCGTCTGTTATTTCTTCATTTTTAGATCGTAGTGGTATAGATGGTCAAAATTCCGGTCGACGGCAATATCAATTTCGCCGCTTACCAAGTTATATACCATTGAATAAATAGTTTTTCCCGTATCATGCTGGGAAACATCTTTTAATAAGGTCATCGCTTTTTCGGTTGAAATCCGGCCATGGACATATTCGAGTGTTCGGTTAAGGGAGTCATACCGCGGACACAGCGACCTTAGAGATTCCAGGTTGCCGGAAAGGATAAAGTTGGTAGAGACCTGCCATGGTTTTTTACTGCGAATAACCTTAATTTCACCGTCAACGAACTCGACTACTGCCGAGTTCCCGAGAGCATCGGCGATGAGAAGGTGCTGCTGGAGATATATGATGTTATAGGCCTCGAGTAACGATATTGCCTCATCCACTGATTGAGCTTTATCCAACATCAACCGGATGGCAGCGAGGAAGATGATATTTACCTTGTTCGGGTCTACCGGCGCCTGCGCTTCAGGGACTTTCATCAAAGCCACCGTCAAACCGCGTTCGTTCATGCCGTCAAAAGGGATATAAGGCGCTAAAGATAATAACAGGCGGTCGCGGGTGTCATCCCATACCGGCTCTTTAGTTCCAAAGCCCGGAGAAATGTCAACCATCGATGCTGAGGCATAGCCGTTCGCGGGATGGGTAAACAACAGCAGGATAGGGATGTTTTTAGTCCAGTCATAATTCCGGCCGAAAATTGCCTGATTCGGCAGATTGAATGCCGAAAAGCAGGAACAACCCCCGGATGGCAGGCTAAAGCCTGGCGGCAGCGGCAATATTCCTGTTTTGAGATAGCCGTCAAAGTGATAATCCTCATACATATCCATGACGAACAGCGGATAATCGTCGATTTTACGCCAGGTCGTTTGCGGAGTCATGGCTTGCCTCCAAATATGATAGTGACGCAACTTCCACGCCGGAATGAGTAAAACTCTTCTTAATTTATACGAGTAAAGATGAATTGTCAACACATGAAATAGGGAATGTTGAAATAAGGAAATGAAAAATGATCGTTATGCCGATTCACGCGTGTGCAATTTCTGCCGGCAACAGCACCGGAATTCTTCAAATTTTCTCGTGCAGCTTCCCGCCGGTACTTAGAATTCTCCCTTATTCCCTCCTTAAGAATGAGGAAGATTTCAAGTTGTTTTCTCTTTAATACGCTCGGTATTTGCACACTTGCTTGATTTTCCAGTAGAATAAAACTAATTCTGCTAGAGAGAGAAGTACCGCAATGCTTGACCATTCCGTCCTTGTCCTGAACCAGAATTACGAACCTTTGAACATCTGTCATGTCCGGCGCGCCCTGACGCTGCTGTACCAGAGCAGGGCTGAAATGCTGGAAAATGGCTATGGATACATCCACACGGCCAACCATGAAGTCCCCATCCCCTCAGTCATCCGCCTTCCTTACCTCGTCAAACGCCCGTTCCATGTCGCCCGCAAAATCAGCCGCGCCGAGATTTACAACCGCGACCAGTTCACCTGCCAGTACTGCGGCAAACAAACTAAACAGCTCACCCTCGACCATGTCATCCCGCGCTACCGCGGCGGGCAGCACACCTGGGAGAATGTCGTCAGCGCCTGCGCCCCTTGCAACCGCCGCAAAGCCGGCCGGACTCCGGAAGAGGCCAACATGAAACTGCACAAAACCCCGGCGCCGCCGCAAAACAGCCGCTATTCCTACCTGCCGCTTCATTACATGAAAATGCGCCGCGAATGGGAGCGGTATTTCCCGCACTAACAGGTTCGTACCCGACCGACACCGATTTGTTCCTGCCCTGTCATTCATCGCATGGGAAAGTAAATCATGGGTTGCAGGAGGGGATAATGAACTTTGTAAGCCTGGCTGACAACGTCTTTTTAGCGGAACTGCCGGCGGAATTGACGGACCCAAACGAAAAACCGATACTGGATGCCACTGTTCCGAAAAAATCCGGTAAAAAAGGCAGCCTGCTGCTGGATTTCTCGGCTGTTAAATTCATGAACGGTCTGGGCGCCTGTCAACTGGCCAAATTGAATGCAGTTGCCAGGCACCGACGCCAGCATCTGCTGGCATTCGGGGTAAACCGGCATTACCGGGAAGTCCTCGAAGTCACCGGTCTGGAAAAGGCAATTGTGATATGCAGCAGCAAAGCAGGTGCCTTTACTACCGCCGGTGTTACTCCGGACAAACCGCCGCTGGCTGAAATTGAGTTAAACCTTTCATTTGATACTACCTTCTGGGCGAAGCCGGTTGACCGGTTGAGTGTCCCGGAACTGCCACCGCCGGCGATTAACCGGAACGTGGCAGGACGGCGGGCGGTGGGACCCGTGGACGGCTTCGGGCAATTATGGCAGAAAACCTACCGGCTGGAGATTGACAAGCCGGATTTATCCCCGCAGAAAATAATTAAAATATTAAAACAGAACCTGCCGGCTTTTCAGCCCGCTTATAACCGGTTTTATCCGTCACCATCCGGGATTGCGCCGGGGGAAATCGTGACCATTGATTCCTCGACGCCGGGTGGGCCGGTTTCTACGGGAGTCTTGGTGCTCTATGCCGACGATGTTTCGTTCACTTTCATGACGCCGCAGGGACATCCCGAATCAGGGTGGGTGACTTTTAGCGCCTTCGAAGCCGATGGCAAAATTACAGTACAAATCCTGGGGCTGGCGCGCGCCGGTGATTTTGTTTATGAGGCGGCTTTCCGGGCGGTCGGGGCGCAGATGCAGGTTAAAATCTGGAAACATGTCTTGACCTCGCTGGCGAAATACCTGGAGGTTCCGGCGGTGGTTACCGTGGCTCCGGTTTGCGTGGACAGGCATCTACAATGGCCGCAGGCCGGCAATGTCTGGTACAATGCTCAGATAAGGACTATTTTTTACATGCCGTTCCGGCAGATGAAAAAGTCAGAGAAAAACAGCCAAGGGGAAGGGAAATAACCTGATGTCTGAGAAAAAATACGATGCCATAGTGGTCGGTTCCGGCCCCAACGGCCTGGCCGCGGCCATCACCCTGGCGCAGGCCGGGCGTTCCGTTTTAGTTATCGAAGCGCAGCCAACAATCGGCGGCGGGCTGCGTTCCGACGATTTAACCCACACTGGCTGCATCCACGACATTTGCGCGGCAGTGCATCCGCTGGGGATGGCATCGCCGTTTTTGAACTCACTGGGATTGTCCGCCTACGGATTGGAATGGCTGAATCCATTAGTACCGCTGGCGCACCCGCTGGATGACGGCACGGCGGTATTGCTGGAACGCTCCCTTACAACGACGGCGGAAAACCTGGGTTCGGACGGCCGGAATTACTGGCGGCTGATGCGGCCGCTGGTGAATAACTGGGACAAGCTGTTGCCGGACATCCTCAGTCCCATGCATTTTCCGAAACACCCGCTGGCATTCGGCCGGTTCGGGATAACCGCCGGGCAATCGGCCGGTTACGTGATATTTAAAAATTTCAGGAACAAACAGGCGCGGGCGCTTTTCGCCGGGATTGCGGCCCATGGTAAAATGCCGCTGGATAAACCGGGCAGCGCCGCTTTCGGGTTATTGCTGGGGGCGGCGGGGCATGCTGTCGGCTGGCCGCTGGCAAAGGGCGGCTCCCAGCGGATTGCCGGGGCTTTGCAAAAGCATTTTGTGGAGATGGGCGGGGAAGTGGAGATGGGCCGGGAAGTCCGCTCGCTGGCCGAATTACCGCCATCCAAAGTAGTATTACTTGACATAACTGTGAAACAACTGGCCGCAATCAGCGGTAACAGGTTGCCTGAAAATACGAAAAAGAAGTTGTCGGCACACCGTTACGGCCCGGGTATATTTAAAATGGACTGGGTGCTGGAAGGTGCGGTTCCCTGGAAAGCGCAGGATTGCCTGAAAGCGGCGACGGTGCATGTCGGGGGGACGTTTGAGGAGATTGCCGGGGCGGAGGGTGAAGTCTGGAAAGGGGAGCACCCCGATTTCCCGTTTGTTTTGCTGGTGCAGCCGGGCCTTTTTGATGAGACCCGCGCGCCGAAAGGCCGTCAGACGGTCTGGGCTTACTGCCACGTGCCCAACGGTTCCACTATTGACATGTCGGAAAGAATCGAAGCGCAGATTGAACGTTTCGCGCCGGGGTTCCGCAGCCGCATCCGGGCTAGAAGTATGATGAATACCGCATCGATGGAAGCCGAAAACGCCAATTACGTCGGGGGAGATATCGCCGGCGGCGTTAGAAATCCGTTCGGCCTGTTTCTAAAACCGGGGAATTACAACACGCCGATGAAAGACGTTTATATCTGTTCTTCGGCCATGGCGCCGGGTGCGGGGGTTCATGGGATGTGCGGGTATTTCGCGGCAAAAAAAGCTATGAGAGGGATGCGGTAAGGTTTCCTAATATAGTCTGAAAATATTCGCGGAAAACTAATGTCTGGCTTCCCTATCAGGTCCTGTACATTTTTGGCTGAAAGCCAAAAGTATTTCCGCCTGAGGGCTTCAAGAACGACCGTAAAAAATAGCTTCAAGCTTTGCTTGAAGCTATTTTGTTTATATTATCATTGTCGGGCTTGACCCGACAATCTATAAGGTTTGGCATGGACTCGGCATTATTATGTATATTCGGGAGCTTACATTTTAAATTTAAATTGTTGTTAAGCTAACGACCCCGTAAAAATTGTATGTTAAAAAGAATCATGCCGCCGGTTTATCGTCCGGGGGGACGATGTTTTCCTTCGGTTCTTTGATTTCTTGGTTGTTGACTGGCGGTTCCGGCCGGTTTATCATCGGGCGGTTGACCACTTTGATATCGCTGATGGGTAACTCCACCGTAACTTGTGTCTCCAGTTCCACGACCACGGTTTCTTTCAGCGGGTTGCTGCCGACGACTCGGGCAAATCCCATCGGCGTGGTCACGGTGGCGCCGTCCCGCGGCATTTTGCCTTTCATATCATGGTAGAAGTCGTGTTCGTAGGCGAGACAGCACAGCAGCCGGCCGCAGACACCTGAGATTTTCATCGGGTTGAGCGGCAGGTCCTGTTCCTTGGCCATTTTAATCGAAATCGGGACAAATTCCGAGAGGAAGCAGGCGCAGCATAACTGGCGGCCGCAGCGGCCGAAACCGCCGCATATTTTAGCTTCGTCGCGGGCGCCGACCTGGCGCAATTCGACACGCACTTTAAAACGGCCGGCTAATTCTCGGACCAGTTCGCGGAAATCAACGCGCTCGGCGGAGCTGAAGAAAAAGGTGATGTGCGCGGCGTCCAGACTGTATTCCGCGGACAATAGTTTCATCGGTAAGCCCATGCGGGTGATGATTTTGGCGCATTCGACTAAAGCTTCTTTTTCTTTGGCCTCGACCTCTTCGTTGTGCTGGATTTCCTTCTTTTCCGCCTTGCGGATGACCGGTTTTAGCGGCGCTTCCACTTCGCTGGATAAAACCTGTTTGGGCGAAATCACGACACGCGCCACTTCCATGCCGCGGGTCGTCTCGACAATCACCCAGTCGTTAATCTCGAGTTCCAACCCGGCCGGGTCGAAATAGTAAATCCTGCCGGCCTTTTTGAAGCGGACCCCCACGGTTTTTGTGGGGACAGGCGGGGCGCTGACGGCGCCCGGTGCGGCGGGAGCGGCATCTGCCGCCGGCGCGGGGGCTGCGTTTTCTACCGGTTTATTGGTATCTTCTAAATTGTTGATATTCTGTTCATCCATCACCGCACCTCATTATGCGACCAGATTTTCTACGGGTTTCTTTTCCGGGATATTTAGCATCAATACTTCCATCACCAGCTGCTGATTGGTGTTAGACCTCAATTGTTCTTTGGCGGACTGTATTCTAGCAATAAACGCCCTGATTTGTCGCAGGCTGTAGCCTGCCGCCATTTTTTGCAGTTCTTTCTCATAATCAATGTTGACGATATCTTTGGCGCAATCAGCCTTCACTAACAGCAAATCATGCCACCAGCCGAGTAAGAGGTCAAGTTTTTGCTGGACGATACTGCGGTTTTGAGTGTATTTTTCCACCAGTTTGGCTGCGAAAGTGAAGCGGCGGTCGTAATCTGCTTCAAACATTTCGCGCCAGGCGTCGAGCCATTCCGTCCGCTGCTGCACCAGCGCGTCATCCTGAGCGGCCGATAATGCCCAGCCGAAGCAGCCGCCGGCGATGCGGGATAATAGTTTGGCCTTTTCCGGGGCAACCTGATACTTTTCGATAAGTCCGCGTGCGATGATTTCACCGGGCACGGGCAGGAGTTCCAGCCGCTGGCAGCGGGAAACAATGGTTGCCGGCACCAGGCTCTCGTTCGAGGCTAAGAGAATGAAGATGATGTTCTGCACCGGTTCTTCGATGGTTTTCAGCAGGCGGTTAGCGGCGCCGATAGACATGAATTCCACCCCGTCAATGATGAAAACCTTGTATTTCCCCTCGTACGGCGCCAGGTTGACCGAGTGCAATATCTGGTCCACCTGCTCGACGCTGATTTTGGTTTTACTATCGCCCTCGGAATCCACAATTTGAGACAGTTCGATGACCTGGACGTCGGCATGTTTGCCGGAGGCAATCCGCAAACAGGAGGCGCATTTCCCGCAGGGGCGTTCTTCCGCTTCGCAGTTTATCGCCATTGCCAGGTTTACCGCCAGCGTCATTTTCCCGACATGCGGTAACCCGACCAGCAGATAGGCATGCGCCAGGCTGTCTTTCTCCAGGCTTTTCTGCAGGAAAGTGACTACTTTATCCTGTCCGATTACCGTCCACATCTATTTAAATCCTAATATCGAAATCCGAAGTACTAAACAAAGTTAAAATTCCAAAGTTATAACACAAAGTTACTTTTTGTTTTCTCTTCCTATCTATAGCTTACCATGTATTATCAAAGTGCTAAATTGGTATCCAAATTTTTATTTTTGAATATTCTGATTTGTTTAGGATTTCGATATTCGTATTTAGTATTTTTTACGTGATATCGCATTTGGTAATATCCGCTAGTGTCTCCCGCCGCCGGATCAGTTTTGCTTTACCGTTGTTTACCAGTATCACCGGCGGTTTGAAGAAGGCGTTATAGTTCATTGATTCGGGGATGCTGTAAGCGCCGGAAACGGCGATGGCCAGGGTATCGCCGGGGGCCGTTTTAGGCATGTCGAGGTCGCGGATTAAGATATCGCCGGATTCGCAGAATTTGCCGCAGACTGTCACTTTGCCGGCCGACCGCGCCCGCATCCGGTTCGCCAGCACCGCTTCCATTTTTTCACCGTACATCGCCGGGCAGACGTTATCGCCCATCCCGCCGTCTACGGCGACATAGGTGCGCACCGCCGGGATTTGTTTGACGGTGCCGACGGTGTAAACGGCCACACCGGCCTGCGCCACGATTTCCCTGCCGGGCTCAATAATGAGCTTCGGCAGTTGCAAACCAAGTTGACGGCACTCTTTTTTAACGGTTGCGGTAATTTGTTCGGCAAAATCGGCGATTGGCGGCGCCGGCTGGTCGAGGGTGTACTGCACGGCGAACCCGCCGCCGGTATCTAATTCCCGCAGTTCGAGGTCGTATTTTTTATGCATCTCGGCGGCAAATTTTAAGACAGACTTCACCGATTCCACATAAGGCTTTGGTTCAAAAATCAGCGAACCGATGTGGAAATGGAGCCCGGTCACGTTCAGGCCTTTGATTTTCAGCGCCCGGACAACCGCTTCCTCTTTCAGCGGCAGCGGAAAACCGAATTTGCTGTCCATCGAGCCGGTCGAGGTGTAGCGGTGGGTGTGCGGGTCGACGCCGGGTGTCATGCGCAGCAGGACATCCTGGTTAACGCCCGGTTCTGAGGTCAATTTGTCCAGCATCTCCAGTTCCTGGAAATTGTCCACCACGATTCGCCCCACGCGTAGCCGTAGTGCCATTTCCAGTTCGCGTACGGATTTATTGTTGCCGTGGAAATAAACTTTATCCATCGGGAATTTAGCCGCCGCGGCAATCCCCAGTTCTCCCTCGGAGACGACATCCAACCCCAGGCCTTCTTCCTGCACCAGGCGCAGCAGTACCGCATGAGAATAGGCTTTGCTGGCATAAATTATTTGAACGTCCGGATAACGTTTTTCGAATTCCGTGCGGAATTCTCGGCACTTGGCGCGTAAGGTGATTTCGTCATAAAGATAGAGCGGGGTGCTGAATTCAGCGGCAAGGTCAGTGACGTCGCAGCCGCCGACGACCAGGTGCCCCCGGTCGTTAACCGCGGAATTGAGGGGGAACAAGGGTAATCTTTGCAGCATGGACAAGTTGATTCAGCCTCTCTAATAAATTCATCCGTGAATTATAATTCAATATTAGTGCAGCCGGGTAGTGAAGTCAATTCATAATTGTGGTAATATTTGGATACTTATTTACAAAATGTAAACCCGTAAATGTAATCATTTATTTACTTCCGTTGCGAGGAATCATAGTGACGAAGCAATTTCAAGTGGTAAGATATATGCAAGAAGTAGTGTATTTAGTATAATCCATGTTGCTCGGACGAAACTTTACACAAGTTGTTAAAATGATTTGAAAAAGATAGCGATGGAGTAAAAAAGGCCTGTAAAATACAACAATGCATGTGTGGCAATTAATTAGGAGAATTAAATGATTTTTGTCGAAAAATTGAATGCGGCCGCCGCGAAAAACCGCAGCCTGGTGTGTGTGGGATTGGATACCGACCCGGCGTTAATCCCGGCGGGCATAAGCGTGCTGGATTTCAACAAAGCGATTATCGATGCCACGGCCGAACTGGTTTGTGCCTATAAGCCGAACATCGCTTTTTATGAAGCGCAGGGTGAAAAAGGGCTGGATGCTTTACATAAAACAATCGCCCATATCCCGAAAGACATTCCGGTCATCCTGGATGCCAAGCGCGGCGATATCGGCAATACGGCCCAGGCTTACGCCAAAGCGGTGTTCGAACAGATGAATTGTGACGCGGTCACGGCCAGTCCTTATCTCGGGTTTGATTCGATGGAACCGTTTCTGAATTACAAGGATAAGGGAGTCATCATCATCTGCCGCACTTCCAACAAGGGCGGCGCGGATTTTCAAGCGCTGCCGTGTCAATTTGAAGGCAGGACAATACCGCTGTATGAAATCGTGGCGCTGAAAGCGAGCCGCTGGAATACTAACCGCAATATCGGGCTTGTTGTCGGGGCAACTTATCCCGAAGAACTGAAAACCATCCGGCAGGCGCATCCTGAAATGCCGATTCTGATTCCGGGTGTCGGCGCGCAGGGCGGCGACCTGGAGTTATCCGTACGCAACGGCATCGACGCCCACAATCGTGGCATTATTATCAATTCGTCCCGTGGAATAATTTACGCGGGTAAAGGCGCGGATTTTGCCAATGCCGCCGGAAAAGCAGCGCAAACCCTGCGGGACGATATCAACAAAGTCATTGACGGAATAAAGAAGTAACAAAGGAAAAAACCAAATTCCAAATACCCAAAGCCATATGAATGCTAATCCCTGGATTTCTCTCTCATCTTCGTCTTCTCTTGGCAAGGGAGAAGAGAGGCAAGCCGGATATCGAAGAACTACTCCTTACCGACGAAAGTCGGTATCCAGCCGAATAATATGGATTCCTGCCTGCGCAGGAATGACAAATGGTGAAATAGTAAGTGTTGGAAATCAATCTCGGTGATGTGGTCCGGTTGAAAAAGCAGCACCCCTGCGGCAGCTACGAGTGGCAGGTGGTGCGAGTCGGCGCGGACATCGGCATTGTCTGCACCGGCTGTAAAAGGCACGTGCTTCTGCCCCGTTCTATCTTCGAGCGGCGGGTTAAAGAATTCGTCTCGAAAGGGAAAACCTCAATAACGTAACTGGCTCACGTTCAAGGTTAATCTGTAATCACCGGCGGCGATTGCTTTCCCCACTACCGGCGACGGCGTTACGCTGAAAAGGATTAGATAATTCTGAAAATCCTGACCGGTGGAAGCTCCGGACCCGGCGGAATCCGTCAGGGTTATCTGATTCAGGATATTATTTTTCGTAATTTCGACGGCGCAGCTCACCTGACCGGCCACAATACATTCTACGCCGGCCGGGCATCGGTTATCCTGCGTCACGCCGACGAATTTGATATCCATCTTTTCGCTGTCAATCGTCAAGGTTTGTCCCGGCGCCAGTGTAAACGGAACATTAAGGGAGGCCTTGGCCTGGCCGTTGCAGCCGACCAGCAGTGATATCAGTATCACGAAACTAAGCAGCAACAGCAACTTTTTCAAATCATTTCTCCTGCTTTTTCAGTGAGAAACATATCACGCATCCGTAATTGCTGTAAATAGTATACTTAAAATATAAAACAGTGGCATCCTGTTTGTATAACGAAAAAACAGGCGGGGAAGATAGCGGAGTTTTCGATGGATAGAGAGAAATTCCAGGAATTGGTCGACAAAGCGGTGCAAAACCTGCCGGCGAAAATTTTCGACCACCTGGATAATGTCGAGGTGGTAGTTGATGACCGGCCGTCGCCGAATCAACTGCGAAAGTACGGTCTAAAACCCAACCAGACCTTGCTTGGACTTTACGAAGGCGTGCCGCAAACCCGGCGCAGCAGTAATTACGGGATGGTTTTGCCGGATAAAATCACGATTTTTCAGCAGACAATCGAAGCCGTCTGCCGCAGTGATGAGGAAGTTATCGCTGAGGTCGAGAAAGTGGTGAAGCACGAGATTGCCCACCATTTCGGCATCAGCGACGCTCGGTTAAGGGAAATCGGGAGATACTGATTATTCTCTCTGCCCCCCTTTTTAAAGATTATCCGAAACCTCTCGATTGTCGGGTCAAGCCCGGACAACGAAAAGAACCCAGCTTCAAGCGAAGCTTGAAGCTGGGTTCCCCGGTTTGTTATTCCCGAGAAAGCGGGAATCCATATTTTCCGCTGTAGTCCTATTTCCGGACAACCTCGATACGCAGCGCCCCTCTCCCGTTCATTTCGTTCAGGGTCTTCGTAACTCAAAGCCCTGCTTAATAAAATAATTAAGGCAAATTCAATCTGTTAATGATATACTGTTAGAAGCCAGAAATTTAATATCTGTTATAAGTAAAAGGAAGATTTTGTTGAAAAGAAGCGACGGCAGGACTTACGACCAGTTACGGCCGGTGAAAATTACCCCCGGCTTTCAGAGTTATGCGGAAGGTTCTGTGTTAATCGAACTTGGGCGCACCCGCGTGGTATGCTCGGTATCGGTGGAGGATAAAGTGCCGCCGCACTTGAGAAAAAGCGGTACCGGCTGGGTGACTGCGGAATACGCGATGCTGCCGCGGGCGACATTGACCCGTTCCGAGCGGGATTCGGCAAAAGGCAAGGTCTCCGGCCGCAGTCAGGAAATCCAGCGCTTAATCGGGCGTTCGTTGCGGGCGGTGACCGATATGACCTCAGTGGGAGAACGGACTTTCGCCATTGATTGTGATGTCTTACAGGCCGACGGCGGCACCAGGACGGCGGCGATTACGGGCGCTTACGTCGCCCTCTACCTGGCGTTGGACAAACTGGCGAATATGGGTGTTATTTCCTCGATACCTTTGGCTTCGCCGGTGGCCGCCACCAGTGTCGGCATCGTCCACGGTACCAGGTTACTCGACCTCTGTTACGACGAAGATTCAAACGCCGAAGCGGATTTCAACGTGGTGATGACCGGCAAAGGCGAATATGTCGAAATCCAGGGCACCGCCGAGAAAAAGCCGTATAACAAGGAAAGCGTCGATTTCCTGCTGGCGCTGGCCGAGAAAGGCATTAAAGAGTTATTCGCTGTGCAGCAGGCGGTCATCGACGCCGCGCGTCGGAAATAGCTTAGAAAAATAATATAAAAATTAAAGGGAGCGTAAAAGCGCTCCCTTTTTCATTTCAGCTCTTTCACGAACCCGATTCGCTTGTTTTTGGCGGTCATTTTGATGAAATTCGCCAGCGAATTTTGAAACTCTTCATGACTGTGGCGCTTACGGGATTCGATATAGGCGATGCGGATTCTCCGATAGCTCTCCGGAAATTGCCGGAAGTTTTCCCAGGCCTGTTTGTTTGCCTGCAAAGGCTCCAAAATTTCAGGCGGAATCACCAATTCTTCCGATTTATCTTTTTCCGGGTCGTAAACATGCGCAATTGCCGCCAGTCCGTCTGCGGTCATTTGCTTTTGGCGGATGAGCTTTCGGATACGTTCGATATTCGATTGGGAAAGGCTGCTGGTCTTTTTTCGCGGCGAAAAACGTTGGGCGAACCGCTCGTCGTCCAGCTTGTGCACGGTACTGTCAATCCAACCGAAGCAAAGCGCTTCTTCCACCGCGTCATTGTAGGAAATCCGCGGCTTGCCGGTTTCTTTATGGTAATATACCAGCCAAATTTCTTTGTCGGTTTTGTGGTGTTTGGCTAGCCATGCCCGCCAATCTTTCCGTTCCGTGACATATAAAGTTTTTTCGGTATTCATATTGAATTTCAAAAAAACTGAAAGCTGATTGCTAATCGCTGATGGCTTACTCTACGGCCTGACCTGGCCGCTGCCGAAGATAATCCATTTGTAGCTGGTCAGTTCTTTCAATCCCAGCGGGCCGCGGGCATGGAATTTTTGTGTGCTGATGCCCACTTCCGCCCCCAGCCCGAACTGGCTGCCGTCCGTGAAGCGGGTGCTGGCGTTGATATAAACACAGGCGGCATCCACTTCGTTGAGGAAGCGCATGCCGGAAGAATAATCTTCGGTGATAATCGCCTCGGAATGGCCGGAACCGTATTTCGCGATATGCGCAAGCGCTTCGTCCAGCGAGTCCACGACTTTGACGGCGGCAGTAAGCGAGAGGAATTCCTTGCCCCAATCTTCCTGCTACGGCGGCTTTCAGTTTCAAACCGGGTTCCGATTTTAATATTTTCATTGCGGGTTTGTCGCAGTGCAGCTCGACGCCGGCTTTAGCCAGTTCTGCGGCAACGGCGGGCAGATATTCTTCAGCCACGACCTGATGCACCAGAATCGTATCCAGGGCGTTGCAGACCGAAGGTTTTTGCACCTTGGCGTTATAAACGATGGCCACGGCTTTTTCCATGTCGGCGGAACTGTCCACGAAAGTATGGCAGACCCCGATGCCGCCGGCCACGACGGGCATGGCCGCATTCTCAATTACGAATTTCACGAAAGGCGCACCGCCGCGGGGAATCATTAAATCGATGTATTGGTTGAGTTTCAGCATTTCGCCGACCAGTGTCCGGTCGGTGTTTTCCACAAACTGGACGGCGCCTTCGGGCACGCCGGCCCGGGAGATGGCCTGCTGCACCAGTTTCACCAGCGCCAGGTTGGAATTAAACGCCTCTTTGCCGCCGCGGAGAATCACTGCGTTACCGGATTTCAAACACAGCGCGGAAATATCAATTGTCACATTGGGACGGCTTTCGTACATCGCGCCGATGACGCCGAGGGGCACCCTTTTCCTGCCGATAAGCAGGCCGTTGGGCATCGTACGCATATCGAAAATCTCACCGGCGGGGTCGGGCAGCCCCGCCACGACTAAAACATCATCGGCCATTGCCTGCAGGCGCTTTTCGTTCAGCAGCAGCCTGTCCTGCATCGTCTCGTTGATGCCGTTAGCGGCGGCCTGCGCCAGGTCGAGTTTGTTGGCGGTGATGATTTCTTTGGTCTTGCTGCGCAAGTCTTCGGCGATATTGTGCAGCGCTTTGTTTTTAATATCCGTGGAAAGATAAGCCAGCGGGCGGCTGGCTTCCTTTGCAGCTTTGGCTTTAGTTTTCAGTTCTGCAATCGCGTTTGTCATCGGCGTTTCCTTTAATTTTCTCGGATGTGAGGGAATAGCCTATTATAAAGCACGGCGAAATTCGACACAACATAATGATTAAAAATTAAGCTACGGGATTGGATGAATAATACATATTGTGTTTTTTGTCGCTCTCGCGAATGCGGGAATCAATCTGATTACCCGCCGGAAATTAAAATGGTCTGCTGGCAAGAATAACATGATTTTAAATAGATAACAAATATGTTATCATTTTGATAATGCAACAGGTGGTGACCAAATGAAAGGGACAGACCTCAAAGATTTTAAAGATTACCTTTTTAAAGATAAGAAAACGCGAATTGCATATGAAGCGCTGAATCCCAAATGTGAAATTATTCAAACAATAATTGCCCGCCGGAATGAATTGTCTTTAAGTCAACGTGACTTGGCCAGAATGATTGGCATGCAGCAACCGGCGATTTGCCGGCTGGAAAGAGGCGACAATAATATCACCATCGGGACGTTATTCAGAGTGGCACAAGCTCTTGATTTGAATATCGAATTCAAACCCAAAGAACCGATTATGGTTTAGCTTTAGTTAAATTTTTGTCCAGGTATTCCTTTGGGATAATAGCGTTGTTGTGCCCGGTATCTTTGGCGGCGTAAACCAGAGTGATATTCTTTTTATTATAAGCCTGAAATAAGAGCAAAAGCCTTTCGCCCTGTTGTGCCAGTTCGGCAAGGTACTGTTTTTCAAATTCCGGCCAGCGGGCGGCATCATGTCCGAACCACTTCCTTAATTTATCACTCGGAGCCGCATCCTTAAGCCATCCGTCAAGATGGGCTTTTTCTTTGCTGATTCCCCGCGGCCAGAGGCGGTCTACCAGCAAACGTGTACCGTCATCCGGAGAAGGAGGGGTATAAACCCGCTTAATACTGATCATTTTGTATTCTTTATAGAATCAGTTCTAATCCCGTTATTATTATGCGGCATCGACAATAAAATAATTACAACATTGAGAGTAAAAAAATTACAAAATAATAACATCTTTAGTCAGCGGTTTAAGAAGCTTGATTCACCCTAAAAGTTGACCTATACTAGTGGGACAAAGAGACAGGAGGTGCTCCGATGGCAGAAATATTGATTGGCACCGTCAGTGATTTCTTCGCCAGGCCGATGGTGGCCGGTCTCGAACTCTCATCTCCGCTGAAAATCGGGGACACGATTCACATCAAGGGGCATACTACCGATATCACGATGACCGTGGACTCGATGCAGATTGACAACGCGAACGTCACCGCAGCCAATGCGGGTGCGGCTGTCGGCATCAAATTACCGGACCGCGCCAGAAAAGGCGACGCGGTGTTTATCGTGACAGCGTAAAAGCTATTTAATGCCTTTCAACAGGTTGGCCATTTCGATGGCGTTGACTGCGGCGTCAAACCCGCGGTTCCCGGCTTTGGTACCGGCGCGTTCGATGGCCTGTTCCAGATTGTCGGCGGTGATGATGCCGTAAGCCACCGGTATCCCGGCATCCAGCCCGACTTTGGCAATGCCCTTGGAAACTTCGTTGGCGACATATTCGAAATGCGGCGTCGCGCCGCGGATGACTGCCCCGAGGCAGATAATCGCATCGTATTTTTTAGTTTCCGCTAATTTCTTGGCTACCAGAGGAATCTCGAACGAGCCGGGTGCCCAGGCGATGTCAATATCGGCTTCGTTTACGCCGTGCCGCTTCATCGCGTCCTGCGCGCCGTCCAGTAATTTGCCGGTGATGAATTCGTTAAAACGTGCGATAACAATCGCTAATTTTAAGCCTTTGCCCTGTAACATCCCTTCATAAACTTTGCTCATTTGTAATCCCTCCTGCTTATATATAAGTATCTAGTTTCCATAATGATATGTCAAGTGACATGTAATGTCACCCCGAACGAAGTGAGGGGCCTCCCAGCTTACTAAATTGAGATGGAGATTCTTCGTCGCTGTGTTCCTCAGAATGGATTGGGCTTATTTCTTATCTGTTTTCGTCTCGGGGTGGTTATTGGCGAGGCCGAGGGTATGCCCCATCTTCGTTTCTTTGGTTTCCAGATAATGCAGGTTAAAAGCATTCGGCTCGCAGATAATCGGGATGGTTTCGGCCACTTTCAAGCCGTACCCTTCCAGGCCGATTAGTTTCTTGGGATTATTGGTCATCATGCGGATGGTACGCAGGCCGAGGTCGGTTAAAATTTGCGCGCCGATGCCGTAATCGCGCAAGTCGGGCGCGAAACCGAGTTTGACATTAGCTTCGACGGTGTCCAGACCTTTATCCTGCAGTTCATAAGCGCGGATTTTATTATGCAGCCCGATGCCGCGGCCTTCCTGCCGCAGGTAAAGCAAAACGCCCCGACCTTCTTTAGCGATGGCTTTCATTGCCATGTCCAGCTGCTCGCCGCAATCGCAGCGCAGGCTGCCGAAGGCGTCGCCGGTGAGGCATTCGCTGTGCACGCGCACCAGCACCGGCGCGTCGCCGGAAATATCGCCCATCACCAGCGCGACATGTTCATCGGTATCAATTTCGCTTTTATAGGCAATTAATTTAAATTCCCCGTATTTCGTCGGCAGCACCGCTTCTGCCACCTTGCGCACCATTTTATCGTGATGGCGCCGGTATTCAATCAGGTCGGCGATGCTGGCGATTTTCAGATTCAGTTTTTGCGCCAGGATTTCCAGTTGCGGCAGGCGGGCCATGGTGCCGTCTTCGTTCATAATTTCGCAGAGGACACCAGCAGGATACAGACCGGCCAGACGCGCCAGGTCAATGGTCGCTTCGGTATGCCCTGCCCTGACCAGCACGCCGCCTTCACGGGCGCGGATGGGAAAGATGTGCCCCGGTCTGCCCAGGTCGCCCGGCTTGGTGGCCGGGTCAATCATGGCTTTAATTGTTTCCGCCCGGTCGTGGGCGGAGATGCCGGTCGTCACGCCGCGGATTTTAGCGTCCACCGAGACGGTAAAAGCGGTGCCGTGCATTGCTGTATTTTCCCCCACCATCATCGGGATATTCAATTCGTTAAGCCGCTGCTCGGTAATCGGCATGCAAATCAGTCCGCGGGCATTTTTCGCCATGAAGTTAATCGCTTCCGCGGTAATTTTCTCGGCGGCGATAATCAGGTCGCCCTCGTTCTCCCGGCCCTGGTCGTCCACCAGGATAATGAATTTACCGGCTTTGACGTCCCGGATGATTTCGGGGATACTTGATAATGTCATCTTTTACTCCGGATTTAACAGCAGCGCAGGGTCAATTGCGGGTGAAACCGTGCTCTGCCAGAAAATCGAATGTTATTCCTTCTTTGGGGTGGGACTGCAGCGCTTCGACGTATTTGGCGATGATATCAACTTCCAGGTTGACGACGTCGCCGACTTTTTTCCTGGCGATGGTGGTCGCGTTCTGCGTGAATTCCACCAGAGAAACGGTGAATGAATCGGCGCCGAGCTCGGCGATGGTCAGGCTGAGCCCGTCCACCGCGATAAAACCTTTAACCGCCATGTAACGTAATAACGGATGGGGCACGGACACGGTCATCAGTTTGGATTTTTGTTCCTGCCGGAAAGCGGTAATTTTACCCGTATCATCAATATGTCCCTGCACGAGGTGCCCGCCCAGCCTGCTCCCCAGTTCAACCGGGCGTTCCAGATTGACTTCATCGTCCGCTTTTAAAAAGCCGAGATTGGTGCGGCGCAAAGTCTCCGGCTGGATGCCGACCGAGAATGAATTTGCGATGTAAATTCAGTCACGGTCAGGCAGGTGCCGTTGACGGCGATGCTCGCCCCCAATTCCACATCTGCCAGGACTTTGGCGGCTTTGACCGTCAGTCTGTCCGGACGGATGAGGCTGACTTTGCCCATTTCTTCAACAATGCCGGTGAACAATTATCATCTCCCGATATAGCCGGTAATCATCATGTCGCTTTCGGAACGCCGGGTTTTAACCCGCTGCAATTTAATTGAGTTTACCACTTTATCGGCGCCTTTGCCGCCGACGGCGGTACGGGCTTTCTCGCCGCCGATAATCACCGGTGCTACGAAAACAACGACTTTATCTACCAAGTTGTTATCGCACAAAGAGCCGAGTAGCGCGGCGCCCCCCTCTACTAATACACCGGTAATCTGTTTTTTACCCAGCGCAATCAGCAGTTTGTCGAGGTCGATTAACCCTCTTTTAGCCGGCAGTTCCAGAACCTCTGCACCCAACTGCTTAAAAGCTTTCTTTTGCGCGGTAGTGACTTTATCGCTCACGGCCAGCAAAACCTGACCGGGAGGATTAAAAACTTTAGCTGTTAACGGGGTGCGTCCGTTCGCGTCAACAATGACACGTAGCGGTTGGTTTTTCGCGACGCCGCCCCGGATGCTGGCGCGGGAAGTAAGCTGCGGGTCGTCTGTTAATATGGTATTCACCCCCACCATCACCGCATCCGTAGTATAGCGCAGGTAATGCACGTAACGGCGGGATTCGTCGCTGCTGATCCATTTGGAATCACCGGTGCGGGCGGCAATTTTACCGTCCAGACTCATGGCGTATTTAATGGTAACGAACGGCCTTCCGGTGGTAATAAACTTTACATAGGATTCCACAATTTCGGAGGCGTCATCGGTATGTTCCCCGAGATGGGTTTTAATGCCGGCACTTTCCAGTTCGTTTAGTCCCTTGCCGCTGACCAGCGGATTTGGGTCGAGCATGGCCGCGTGGACTTCTTTGATGCCGGCGGCGATTATCGCTTTGGTGCAGGGCGGCGTCCGCCCGAAATGGCAGCATGGTTCGAGCGTGACGTACATCACCCCGCCGTCAGTCCGGGCGCCAGCCTCGTTCAAAGCCATAATTTCGGCATGGGACGAACCGGGTGGCTGAGTATAGCCCTGCCCGATAATATCGTCGTCCCTGACGATTACAGCTCCGACGGCCGGATTGGGACTGACCTGACCCAGTGCGAGCTTGGCCAGTGAGATGGCGCGTTCCATGTAATCCATATTGTCTGCATTCTAGCACCCCCTTAAAAAAGGTGCAAATGAGGGGGTAAAATACTAACCTCTAATATCGAAATCCCAAATATATTCAATATATATTTGATTTTGAAATTCGAACTTCGCATTTTGATTTTGTTTAAAGTATTTAGTATTTAGGATTTAGTGCTTGACGTCTCTATTTCAGTACTGTCTTTTGTTTCCGGAAAACTCTTTCGCCCCAACTGACCGCAAATAGTAAAATGGTACTCACGGCGAGCGGCAGCAGATTTAACGCGGCGGCAGTATCGGCATTTTTCAAACCGCCGGTGTAAATTTTCATAATTAACGCGCTGGCGCCGCCCACGATAATCGCAGTCAACGCGCCGGTATTGGTTACTTTTAGTTTTTCTTTCCAGAAGCCGGCAATCACCATCGGGATAATGCCGGCGGTAAAAATGGTATAGGCGTACATCAATGAAGTGATGATTCCTTTGAGTTGCAATGCGATGCCCAGTGCCAGCAGGCCCAATATCACAATCCCCCATTTGGAGATGACCAGCAATTTCTCTTCGGCCAGCGCCGGTTTGAATTTGTGGATTACGTCCGTGGTCAATATCGTGCTGACGCTGAGCAGGCAGGTTACGGCCGAAGACATCACTGCGCTGAGCAGGGCCGCTAATACCAATCCGACCAATACCGGCGGCATCACCCCTTTGATGACGGTGGGGAAAGCCTGGCCTGAAGCAATATTCGGGTATAATATAGCGGCTGTCATCCCGATGAGCGTAATGCCTAATGCCAGTGGTATTAGCAGCCCGGCCGTCCAGAATACGCTCTTTTTGGCGGTCTGCCCGTCCTTCGCCGAAAAGATACGGGAATACATGTCCGGACCGACGACATAAGTCAGCCCGACCAGCAGCAGGTAATTCAGCAGTTCGCTGGGACTGAACTTGGCGCTGACGGGGAAAGAAAAATAATTGGCGGGGAGGCCGTTTTTCAATCCGGTAAAACCGCCCACTTTCCACAAAACAAATGCGAGACCTGCGAATATCCCCAGGAAGATGATAATCGTTTGCCAGAGGTCGGTTTTGAGCACCGCCCGCTGGCCGCCGAGCACGGTGTAAAAAATAAAAACCGCGGTGGAAACCCATATCCAGAGAGTTGGGCTGCCGTAGCCGAGCACTGCCATGATCGTGCCGGCGGCGATAATTTGCCCGGCAATTACGGCCATCCAGGCCACGACAATCAGAATCGAGGCGGCCAACGCGGGAACGCGGCCGTATTGTTTTTCAATCAGCGCGGGCAGGGTATAAAAACCGTACTCCCGGACCTTACGCGCGAAAAGAAAGCCGAGCACGACTAATCCGACGCTGCCCGATAATATCCACCAGGCGCCGGTGAGGCCGTGGGCAAACCCCAGCCCCGCCATACCGATGGTTGCCGAAGCCCCGATGATGGTTGCCAGCAGGGAACCGGTGATAAAGAGCGTCGAACCGCTGCGGCCGGCGACAAAATAGCTGCCGGCGCTGCGGGCCTGTTTGCGGGTGGAAAGCCCCAGGGTAATCATGGCGATAAAGTAAACAATCACGATTATCAGCGGCAGCATGGAGTCTCCTTTACATAAGGTATTGGCAAGAACAATAAGGAATATGTGAGTTAAAAAAATGAACACGGGGTATATGTCTTACAATACCAAAAGCGGGAGAAACTATCAAAAAGAAGGAATTAAAAATTTGGTCCTATAAAGCAGGCCGTATTGTGACGAACACAATGATAGCGGACGTGCCAACTAAAAATATATTGTCCAGTTATTAGATGAAGATTGTTTTTCCTGGAATAGTGATATTCATTAAATGGCAGGATGTTGATTGTGGTATTTCTATTTTACTGTTGGCTGATTTTGATCGCCGATGTCGGACATTTTTTAATGCAATCAAGACAACGGATGCACTGCGAGTTTTGCGGATTTTCGTATATTTTGATATCGGTGGGGCAACTCTTTTTACATTCACCGCATTTAGTACATTTAGCTGTATCCACCGTGAGTTGAAAACGGCTGAAACGGTTAAAAAGAGAGTAGATGGCGCCAAGAGGACAGACAAAACGGCAGAATGGTCGACGGATAAACACCATTGCCAGCAGAAAAGCAGCTAGTATACTGAGCTTTATAATGTACATTCCTCCGATTAGACTTCTTAACGACGCGTTAATAGCAACGAGCGGGATACTTGCTTCGATTGTGCCCACCGGGCAGAGTTTAGAAAACCATGTTTGCAGCGTCAGGTAAGGAATTACGCCGACCAGAAAAACCAGCACCGCGTATCGTGTCCAGCCGAAGCGGTTGCCCAATCGTAACTTCGGAGCCTTGATTTTATACATGTAATCCTGAAGCAATCCGAACGGGCAGAACCAGCCGCAACTTAAACGTCCTATCAGCACGCCGGTGACGCCGAGAAAACCGATGGTATAATACGGGATTTTATGATTGACCGAAAACTGCTGTAGTGCCCCGATAGGACAGGCGAAGACGGCCGCCGGACAGGCATAGCAGTTTAGCCCCACACAGGGTATCCGTTTTAACCAGGGGAAAAAATAAGAATTAATCAGTACGAGACCGCCAAGCTGAATTGTCCATCGCCTGCTTTTCAAAAGTCTGTTATTGAACCAGTCATCGGCAATCCTCACGGGATTCCTATGCAGGAATGTCATATCACTATCGCCTTGATATAAACCGTCAAGGCCTCACCTTTCCAAAATCCCAGCACTAAGAAGGCTAGAAAAAAGATACCTAGAAAAATATAATATTTACTTTTCATTTGTTGTTTTATGACACCTATTTACTACAACCCTAAATTATAAATCTAATGATTATTGCGTGATTTGAACTGCCTGGATGATTTGACCGGAAGAAGTCTGGACGTACAGCACCGCTTTCAGGTTGGCGGTATTGCCGCTATAGGTAGAAGCCAGATTAAATGTCTGCTGCGAACCTGGGTTTAAATTGCAGATCGCGGACGGTGTCAAAATATCCCTTACCACGTAGTGATGTTGGTCGGTACCAAGATCTTCGTATAGCACCGCCGTCAGTTTGGCATTGGCGACCGGACTGCCACTCGTGTTGGCGACAGTGGAATTAATGGTGATTGCTTTGCCGTTGACGGTCATCGTGCCGGTGATATTGACCGGACTGATTGTTCCGGTTAACTTATTGATGATCGGTTTATAGCGTTGATAGCAAGCGGTGCTGTTACCGGCAGTACCGCCAATAGTGGCAGTACCGCCGTTGAAAAAGATGGTAGGAAAGCCGGAAACCTTATACTCCAGGACTTTTGCTTCAGTTTTTGACGTAGCTTCGTTATCTCCGGAATGGTATTCAAGGACGAGGAGTTGAGTGGGACCCATTTCAGTCGCCAGTTGTTCGATCGCCTGCGCCGCAGACGGACAATACTCTCACCAGTCGCCGGTGAACATCTCTGCCAGTACCACCTGAGTGCTGGGTTGAGGCGGTGCAGCCGTTGTTACGGTGGTTGTTGTAATGTTAATAGGTGTGGTTGGCGTTGTTACCGCAAAGAAACTGGTGGAAGTCGTGGTCGGTGTAGTGATTATTGCTAAAGTTGAAGAAGGTGTGGTTAAAAAATAAGGTTCGAAACATAGACCGTCAACCCACATCGTAAACCCGTAACCCCAGGTATCGGCATGGATTTCCAATCCGGTAATTTTTGCCAGGTTGGCAGACCCAACGTTGGTGGTTTGCCATGTATCGTCACCGGATAATGGAATTTCATAGTCCTGCCAGGTGCCGCGGCTGTTGTTCAAGGAATCGGCAGTGGTCTGGTATTGAATGTAGCTGTTGTCGGAACAACGCAGTATCACCCATGGGGAGTTGTTCTGGAAGCCGATATTAGCATTCTGAGTAAAAAGCCAGAAATGAAGGTATTCCTGTCCTCTCAGATCCCAGTAACTATTATTTTGTAAACGGTAACTTAAATTTACATCATTACCGCTCTGTGTTTCGAGCTTGATGGAAGCGCTGCCGACTTTTACCGAATTGAAATCGTCGGTTACTGCGGATGTTTGTTGATCGGATGCAGATACTGACCAATCTGCCGCGTTTGCTTCAGTCAGGTCGGTGGTTGGTACGACTGCCGGAGCGAAAGTAATCGGCGCCGGTGTTGATTGAACCAGTGTCGTGGTCGTAAGTTGGGTTGGCGTTAACGGCGTAGTTCCCGTAAGTGTTGTTGATATTTCAGTTTGAGTCGGGGAATGGCAACCGCTGATTAACGATGTTAAAAATGCTGATACCACCAAAAGGGCAAGCAACTTTTTCATTATTTATCCTGACATGAAATAAGATAATAAACAAGATTAATATATAAATGATATTTGGCTCTGTATAAAACGGGATTATATCATATTTACTTTATTCTTACAATCAATCAATAAATCGTTTGGTGGCTCAATTATGAGTACGAACAATAACGGTATCGCTGTAAACTCTGGTCAGAGTCAGTTTAACCATTATTGGCGCTAAATAGTGTATTTTCCAATAAGATTGAATCGACTGCCTTTGGCGCAATCGCATTCACTGCTATTGATTTATTTAGAAAGGTAAGATATACTACGTTCAATTAATCCCGGAATACAAAAGATACAATTGGCGCAAAGTTGTTTACGCCTCCGGTGATTAAAAATGTTGAAAAAGGGAGTTAAAATGGAAGACAAGGCAACGGAAGGCAAGGGCGATAATACCGGTACGCGCAACACACATGCTATCGTTCTGGCTGTCATCGGAGTAGTTTTATTAGTCCTGGGGATATTGATCGTATCTGTTCACGGCGCTCCGCTGCGTGGTTCGGGCGTTGGCACCATTGCGATTATCGCAGGCATCATCCTGCTGGTGATTGCCTGGCTCAGGGCGTCACGTAAACGTGCCGCCAAATAAGTTTCCCGCGTTGTGTTTTCAATTCGAATATAGAAGGGGCGTTATTATTATTAGTAACGCCCCTGTTAACCGCCGCACGAAACTAAAATGGCCGCTATTTTAGGGTAGCGGTGCCGTCGATTGTCGAGAATGTGCCGGTATTCTGTGGTTTATAGTTGTCGTACCACGTTCCGCTGATTTGTCCGTTGCTGTCAATTGTCCCGGTCAAAGTCGCGGCGTAAGAATTATCGTTGTAGCTGATATTCAATGTAAAGGCGTTGGCAGCGGTTATCCCGATGGTTCCGGAGATGGTCTCATAATGCGAAACCGTGCCGGTTATCGGAGTATAACCGGTGCCGCTGATATTAGTGCCGGTTTGACTTAAGTTATAATGATGGCCGTATGATTGGCCCTGTGCATTGGTGACCAGAAACCCCACATCCCAATTCCCGGAAATGTCCCATTGTTTCGCTGCTTGCGTCGTTGTTGTTGTAGTGGTTGTGGTGGTGGTAGTTATGCTGGATGTTGCCAAAGATGGGGACGTATCCCTCGTTAATTGCAGCGTGCCAGACTCATATTCAATTTTATCTGCTGAACTACGGGAATAGAAATCCTGGTCCGCTGACGAAATGATCCATGTTTTGGCAGGGCCATAGGAATCGCTGGGTAAAGACGTATCGGCAACGCTAGCCTGCACATTAATGGATTCGTCGCCGTAGACTATTTCTTCATCACGTATTGCATACGGGGTCATTCCATCTGCACCGGTTACTTCGTATGAGGTAGCGACTAATCTGCTGAATTCTGATGCGTCTGGATCGTGAAGGAAAAATTCAAAACGCACTTTGACATTCGGAATCGGCCCGTTTGTTATTTGCCCGTTCGCGCCGTAATAATATCCTGTTAATTGAGCACGAACTTGAACTTCCAACTCTTCTTTTTGCGATGTAGGGTCACAACCCAAAACAAACATGGACAAAACCATCACGGTGCAGACAATAATTAAAAACCATTTTCTCATTCGGCACCTCCGGTTCTTAAAAAATACCAGAGCTGTGTACCTGAGTTGGCGGCTATTTTAACATCGCGGCGCCGGAGAGGGTGGAAAAAGTGCCGGTTTCCTGCGGGTTATTGCTGTCTTTCCAGGTTCCGCTTATCTCCCCGTTCTTATCTATCGTTCCTGTCAAATCCGCATGATATGCAGTTCCATTGTAGCTGATACGCATGGTTATGGATGAAGGGCCGGAATCCCCGATACTGCCGGAGATTATTTCATGATTGGTATACGTACCGCCGGCCGGACTGCCGCCGGTCCCCGCGAAAGCGCCTTCAGCTTCACTGGCGATGACATAATCGTGGTCGATGGTTTGGCCTGTCATATTTGTCACAACCAGCCGCAGCGTCCATTTGCCCACAACGTTCCATTCTTGAGCTGTTGGTGCCGCAGTTGTGCTGGTAGTAGTGGAGTTTGTTAGAGTTTGAGATGAAGACGCATCGTCAGATGGTTGTTTTCCGCTTTGACACCCTACCATCAAGAAGGATAAAACCAGGATGGAGCTAAAAGCGACTAATAACCATTTTTTCATCTGACACCTCAAGTTCAAGATTAAAAATACCGAACTGTATTAACGCCGCTGTTATTTTGCAAAATAACTAAAATCAAGATAACATCAGAATTACTTATTGTCAATAGTTATTTCACGGGGAAAATGAACTGTCTCTACTCGTCAGCCAGTTCATGCTGTATTAGTTCGAGAGAGGCGGCGGCATCCGCAAGAGTAGATTGCAGGGTTGGCAGCACACATTTATTATTCGCCATCGATTCGGGTACCCACCAGGCGCATTGTTCTTTGATGCATTCCGCTTTTAACAAAGGGCATGTCAGCATAATATATCTCCTTTACCGGTTCAGGTTTTGCCCTAATTATAATACCGGTATTAATATTGTCAATAAGACGTTAAACCGCAATTGGTTACTCTGACTAATATCTAAGTTTCAGCTGAAATGAAAGTGTCGCAATCACGTTCAGGAATAACCTAAACAAACGGGTAGATATGGGTAAGTTTGTTCGACACCGTGGATAAGATGTCGTTATCCGGCAGATTTTGACACAAAAAAGGGAATAATCGGAATGCGAGCGATAGGAAAATTTAAAAAAGGAAATACTTTGTCCGGTTATTTCGCCGGTTTCTGAGTGCCCATCAGCGCAATTTCCATGTTCTTACCGCAATGGGGACAGGTGGCCACGATGACTAATGGACGGTTCATCACACGTTCGGCGACGGCAGTGACCATCGAATCAATGTTATCCAGCCGGCGGTCCAGAGCATCCAGGCGCGCTTCAAGCTGCTGCAGGTCGGCGCTGTTGTTCCCGGCGCCTTTGGCATCGTCGGCGGGCTGTTCCGGCCTTCTTCTCAAAACCACAGGTTTATTCTCCCATCGCAGTAGTGTTGTTCCCATTATAATCGAGCAAAGGCTGTCTGTCAAAACACCTTTCAGTGTTTCACGCTGAAAACCTTTTTCCGGAGAAAGACATAGGCCCGGAAAATCAGTGTGGCTACCGGCGCCCAGAAATAGACCAGAAAATCAGTGTTGCTCATAAAGCCTTTCAGCAGCCAGGCCCCCAGTATCCAGCCCAGCGTAAAAATAATGCCCGCCGTCTGAAAAGAAAAGATGGTGATAATCGAGCTGATGAGACCGATAACCGTAAACCAGATTACCAGGTTTTGCGGAATCAGGCCGCTCTGCTGGAAAAAGCTGAGGATGGCGCTGAATAACAGCCCGCCCACCAGCCCGACAATAATTTCTTTAATTCCTTTACTGAGCTTTTTCATCCCTGAAACAAGAACTCCATGATATCAGATTATATTACCCCGGATAATGAATAATCAACATACGGATGGCAATCGGAGATTGCGGACTGAAACAGGAAATGACACATTATTGTCATAGATGTCTTCTCGATTTTATGATTCTTTTATTCACGCCATGATATATTGTTGGGTGAAAGCAATTTATAGTTGATAATTCGGTATTTGTTGGTTTGACGATATTTAAGTAAACTGAAAACGGGGGCCGGATGAAAAGATTGTTGTTCGCGGCCGCGATTGTGCTGCTGATACTGGCGCCGGCGGCCTGCACGCATAAAAGCCCTGCCGTCACGGCAACAACTCCTCTTTCCCCTGTGAACGGCGCGGTAATCAACAGCGATAGCATTGACACCGTGCAAATAGTTGATGTTAACCCTCAAGCAGCCGGATACCCATGGTAGTTGGACGTGGTTATTGAATCGACAGCGAACGTCGGTACGCTGTTCAATCCGGTCGCGTTGAACGTGGGCGACGTCGTCAGCGTAGTTACCGACCAGGATATGAGCACGTTCAACCCTCATGACGTTGTTACGGCAAATATCAAATATACCGGTGACGTCAATACCTCCGGCGGAATCAGCCTCTACATCTATAATGTGGCTCTGCAGGTGTCCCCGTAAAACTGCATTTTATTATCGTTGGTGTTTTACCGCCGGTTTTACCAGCCAGATGACAATCCCGGCGGCGATACCGGTCGCCCCGCACAGCAAAAACGCCGGATGATAACTGCCGGTGACATCGAAAATATGCCCGGCCAGAATGGGCCCCACTGCCCCGCCGATGTTATTGCCCAGGATAACCGCGCCGGTTATCGCTCCCAGCGCCTGCAGCCCGAAATGTTCGGCATTAATCGATGCCAGTAGTACGCCGACACCCGAGAAAAAACCGTAGACTATGGCATAAATATAGAGCGCAGGGACCGAGGCGCTGGCCGCGATAATAAAAAAAACCGCCGCCACCGCAATAAAACCGATGGCCAGGGTGACATTATTATTGATTTTATCGCCGACAAACCCCAGGCTGGCCCGGCCGATAATCCCGATGATGCCGATTACCATCAGCAGTGCTGCGGCGGCCAGTTCTGACATCCCCAGGTCGGTCGCATAAGGAATCAGGTGCACGGAACTGACCTGATAGAAAAAGCCGTAAAGCAGCCATGCTGCAAAAATCAGCCAGAATTGGCTTGTTTTCAGCGCCTCGTTGAAGGATAATGCTGCAGCCGGAGCCGGTGTTTGGTGTCGCTTTTCTCCGGTTGATGCGGATAACGGGGCCAATTGGCTGGTTTGCAATAACTGCGCCAGCCCGGCAATCAATACCAGGCTGGCGGCACCGACAATCAGCAAAGAACTGCGCCAATCGAAGCTGACCATCAGGCGGCTGGCAATTATGGGCACAACCCCGATACCGAAGCCGATGCCGGAGACGGCAATACCGACCATCAGGCCGCGTTTTTCAGGAAACCACCGCGTAATCATCGCCACCAGCGGGACGTACATCGCGCTCGAACCCACTGCGACAATCAGGCCGTATGAAAGGTAAAGACCGGGTAGGTTCGTAATGCGGGACATCAGCATGTAACCGGCGCCGAGAATCACGCCGCCGATAGCGACAACGGCTTTCGGCCCGATTCGGTCGCTGATTCTACCGGCGAAAATTGCGAAAACACCGGAAAGGATTAAATTCAACGAAAAAGGAATGGATGTCGCCGTGCGCGTCCAGTGAAACTCAGTCAGCATCGGCTTGAAAAAAACGCCGAAGCTAGCCTGCGCGCCGTAAACCAGCATAATAATAAAGAAACAGGCGAAAAGCACGCCGTAGCCGTGAAATGAGCCGGATTTCTTCTGCTGTATGTTGGAGATTTTTTGTTTGTTCAAAGAATTGTTACCTTTTTCCGGTATCAGACATAAAGTAGATTCCGGCTTTGCCGTCCGCCCACGACGCTTTGAAACCTTATTCAAGGGATATTTGATACTGCGGTCCGCCGTCAGGCAGGCGCTGACTGGCGATGGCATTGCGGCTTATTAAACCGGAATTGGTTTCCCTGATTTATCTGACCGTGGGCGGTATTGGCCCGGGGGATTGTTATCAAATATGGTAAAACAGTATCAGCTGCATTATCCTAAATAATTTGTTACTCTTTTTTTATTGTACTCTATCGCGCCATTACGGGTAAAATACGGATGGTGAAAAAGAAAAGGAAGTAATAATTTACTTCCTTTTCAGAGGCGTTTGGTCTTGTTTATTTCCCGGGATACAAATTCGGAATTAAAGGGTATATTTCATCGTGATAAAGATTGCCATAGCGGCAATGATGGATGTCAGAACACCGACAATTAATAGTGAACCGGACTTGGCCGGATTTTTCTTCTTCGCCATCATCGAAGCAATAATACCTCCGGGCAGTACCAGAATTATTGCCAGCAACCACAGCCCTACCGGGATGCTATCGTTTTTTTCCTCTTCCGGCGCTTTACCGGTGCTTATTTCCGATTTTGGAGCAGCGGCTTTAGGCTGCGCCTGCGGCGCTGCCTTGGGTTGCACCGGAGCAGCAGCTTTATTCTGAACCGGTGCCGGTTTAGCTTGAATCGGCGGTTTATTTTTCGGCTGTACCGGTGGATACACTTTTTCCTGGGGCGGCGGCACGATAACCCTGGGTTGTACTGGCGGCTGCACTGGCGGATAGACCCTTTCCTGTACCGGTGGGCTTATCTTCGGTTGGACGGGCGGACTGATTTTTTCCTCTACCGGCGGCGCATTCTGCGGAGGTGGCGGGGTGCTGGTTTTCTGGCTGGCGGAACTAAGTTTGATTAGCGTAATTCTGTTTAGTAACGATTTCGCTTCCGGGTCGTCACTGGCTGATTTCAATACCCCCGAGATATCGTTGAATAAATCCATATCGCGGACCGTGCCGTCTTTGATAATTGATTGAGCCATTTTCTTGGCCAGCGCCAGGTTCCCACTATCCATGCGTTATCTCCTTGTATAATTTCCCAACTCCAGCGGATGGAGATGTTATTTCCTGATGTCAATTACATAAAAACTGCCCTGATTACTGTGTACTATATACGAAAGCCGTCTTACCGTCAAGAATTACACAGCTGGAGATGATTTATTCAACAACATGCCATATTTAATCATTAGTAACATACCCATAGATATATAGCTATTATAGATAACTGCCTCGTGAATTACAATAGGAATTTCGGATGCCATCGGGCGGGTGAAACCGGTTCGACAAACAAAAAGTAAAGTCGGTAATGCCTTTTGGCAGTTGGAGAAAGACGAGACCGGTTTGTCATGGTTTAGCCTGCAGCGGATTTTGTTTGGATAACGGATTTGGCCGGTGTTTACAATCACTTGCAACCGAAATTCGGAATTGTTATACTTTCTCTAATAAAAAATCAAGGAGGCTGTCGTTGAAGAAATTTTTACTCGGGTTGCTTATCGGCATCATCGTGATTTTGGTGGTGCTGGTCGGAATCGGCGGGTATCTCGGGATTGTGCCGGGCGTCTCCAGCCTTTTTGGCGCCAATAAACCGCAAGACCTGGGTGTGACCTACACCTCGCAGGATTTATCAGACGCGGAGGCGAAAACCGGGTCACAAATTATCACCTTAGCGCCTGACTTGCCGCCGGGTCAAAGTATTTCTTTCTCCGGACAGAAGAACGTAAATACCGTTATCACCCAGGGCGAAATCAATGCCTGGATGGACAACAGTTGGGTCTACGCGCTGCTCGGCTGCCAGTTGAAGATTAACGCCGACGGTACGGCTGAATTTTCTGGCGTGCTGCATACTGACCATATTAAGAATTTTGAAGCAGCATTGGGCATTTCCTCCTCCGATATGAGCATACTAAATAAATATGTCCGGTTTATTAAAGGTAACCCGGCTATTTATATCAAGGGGACAGGTTCGGTGGTGAACGGCCAGATTTATGTCGATATCCAACAAATGAGAATCGGACGGCTTAACGTGCCGGCTGCCATCATCAAAAGGAATAATGCGAATTTAGTCACTTTCATGCAGAATATGATTTATCACATTCCTGGCTTCTCAATCCTGAACGCCAGTTTCAGCAACGGCAGCATCATGTTTCAGGGGACAATGCCGGATGTAACCAGCGTCTCGCCGATATCCTAGCAGTATCGCCGGCAGTTATTCAGTCAACAAAAATAACGCAGATTCCGGAGGATGTCATCATCGATGTCCCGGGTCTGCGTTTTTTGTTTATGAAAAAATTTTCATAAAAGCAAAAAAACTATTGACTTTACCCTCCTGTAATGGCAAAATATTGACAATTATACTCTAAAACAAATAACACGCGGTAAAACAGGCTAAAGCAGTCTCAATTAAAAGACGGTGAAACCAACAATATTAGACTCTCTGATAAAGGATGGTATGTCATGAAACAACAATCGGGAAGCATGCGGGTAGCGCCTGTGCCTTCGGGCGCGTTAAGCGGGGTCGTCGGCATTCTGACTTCAGAGGAACAAAAGGATGATACGCCTTTTTTCAAAGTATTATGGCAAATCATTCTCGATAATCTGAAAAATGCCGTGCAGATGCTAAAACAGCATTACATGTGGCTGGTGCCGCTTATTGCGCTGTGGGTCTGGCTGAGCTCAATCTCCGATATGTCGCGCCTGACGATGGCGCCGGCGCTGAATTCGTTAGTCGGAATACTTATTTTTCTTACCGCCACTTACAATACCTGGTTCGGGAAAATCTTTTTCGCCGGTTTTATCGGCCGGGAAATTGTGCCGTTTATCAAAGAATGCAAGCAGGTCGGATTTGTCAAAGCCTGCAAAGCTCGTGGCAGCCGCTTGACACGTACCTATACCGCGGCTTACAAAGCCCTGAAGAAAAAAGGTACGTCCGCATTTATCATCATGCTGTGCTTCGGCGGTGCCGGGATGATGTTTGCCAATGCCATGAGCCGGAACAACCATATCGATAAGTATCTGGTAGTTTTCCTGACGGCGTTAGGCCTGTCTTTTGCCCTTTCCCGTGGGCTGAGCGAACCCATTGTCAAACTGGTGCGTGCCGGGTGGCGCGATATCCTGCATCTGTTCAAGAAGGACAAGAGCGCGTTGACTGTCGCCAATATCTACATCGCGCTGGCTTCGTTTGCTTTAGGCATGATACTTTCGATTATTTTTGCGTTCGTGCGTTTTAGTAATAATTTTGTCGATTATACCGGCTATATCATCGGTGGAGTATTAATTCTTGCCGGCCTGGTCTGGTATTTCGTGGGAGAAAGAAGAAATCAACAGCAAGTCCAACCCGCCAAAACTGCACAGCCTTCTTGACGCAAAGTATCATTTCCGGACGCTGTTCGACAGCAGCAACGGCAATTATGCGCGCAGCGGCATCCTGGATAAAGAGGGTAATGACACGGGTATCGACCCGTTTATGGCTTCGTTTCCGCATCTTCTTGATGTGGGAATCATGGGGCATTGTCAACACGGCCTCTCCGGGAAATGCGCCCAGGCCGGGATTCAGTGCTACCAGAGCGGTGGCAGCCGGGACAGACCGAATATGACTTTTACGGATTTTATAACAATTGCGGACCAGTGTGCGGGCAAAGTCCACCAGTTTGCCCTGGGGGGACGCGGCGACCCGGATATGCATGAAAATTTCGAGGAGATTCTGGCTTATTCTCGCAACAAAGATATTGTGCCGAACATGACAACTTCGGGCTACGGCTTAACGCAGGAAAGTGCGAAAATTATCGCCCGGTACTGCGGTGCGGCGGCGGTGAGCTGGTACCGCAATGATTACACTTACCGGGCAATTGAAATGCTGGTGGCTGCCGGAGCAGTGGTCAATGTGCACTATGTGTTAAGCAACGATTCAATTGATGAAGCAATCGCAATATTACAGTCAGGGAAGTTACCTGCCGGTGTCAGCCGGATGATATTTTTGTTATTCAAGCCGGTCGGGCAGGGTGATTATGCTAATGTCCTGTCGGCCGGAGACTACCGGATTGAGACTTTGTTCTCGCTTATCGATGCCCCGGAGGTCACGCATATTGTGGGTTACGACAGTTGCTGCGTGCCGGCGCTGGTGAATTATAGCCAGGAAATCGACCCGCAAAGTTACGATACCTGTGAAGGCGCGCGGTTTTCGGCCTATATTTCGGCGGATATGTGGATGACGCCTTGCAGTTTCGACCAGCAGGGGAAATACGCGGTTAACCTGCGTAATATGACTATTTCCCGGGCGTGGGAAAGTATGGAATTTGAAAATTTTCGGGATCAATTAAGGAATGCATGTCCGGAATGCGGACATAAAGATACCTGTTTCGGCGGCTGTCCGATAACGCCGGAAATTGTGCTTTGCCAAAACAGGCAGGCGATTTTAAGTGGAGGGATATCATGAAATACAGAACGGGTTTTGTTACCAATTCCAGCAGCACCAGTTTTGCGGCGGCCGGTGTCGGCGCCTTGCTGGCGTTTATCGGGATACTGGCGTCATTATGCGCGCCCGGTAAAGACACGAATGACAAAGATAAGGATAAGGACAAAGACCAATCCGCCAATCTCTTCACGACGCTGATGCCTGAAGGGGCCACTTCGCTGAAATGTGATAACAATCCAATCTGGGTCGATGCGCAGTTTGTCGATACCGACGAGTTGGGACAGTCGAAAGTAAATGTGGAAGCAACCGGTACCATTACGTTTAGTGTGGCATCCGGCGCACCCTGGGCGCAAAAAAGTGACGAACAGCTCGCCGGTGAATGGAAGGCGGCCGCGATTACCGCAACTCCGCTGTCTGACCCGGCGGCGGTTCCTCCTGACCAGATTACCATCACTGCCTCCGGCACCTATAACGGTAAACCGGCTTCTAAGACCATCACCTTGAATTTTGAAGGCCCGCCATCAATCACACTCGACCCGGATACCGTCAGTTTATTGTCTAAATCCGGCAAAACGGTAGAAGTAAAATACAAGATGAACGGCGGCAGTGCCGATACCAAATGGGCGCCACCTGATGCCGCCGCCGATTCTGATGCTGCCAAGTTCTGCACCGTCTTGGTTGTTCCGGATGCCGACGACCCGACTACCGGGAAAATCACGATTACAGAGGCGGATAAAGGCTATAACGGACCGTCTACTTTCACTGATTATTATTCGTCAGGTCAGATCACGGTTACGGTGGGATGTTTAACTCCGCCGTTAACCGACACTATTAAAGCAACCGTCTACCGCGAGGGCCTGTTTATTGACGATTCCACCAATCCTCGGGAGGATAAAGTCAACGTTATCGACGCCGGTTCGGACCCCGCCGGGAAACTAAAACCGCCGACCATTGTCGATTTGTGCTTAATGCGCTGGGATGCTGTCAACAATGAAGTGAAAGCGGACCCCGTGTTCTTGTTTGCTAATCTCGTGGTTGGTGATTTGGAGCCGGACGATGATGACGCCGAAAAAGTATTCAAAATCGGGAATTTTGCTTTCAAGCGAAGTACCAAATTTGGAGACGGCATCAGGACCTCGAACTTTTCCACCGCCATGTATGAATTATCGGTAGAAAAAATCATTCCTGGTGAAGAAGGAGACTTCTTCCAGGCAACTCTGCCGGTTTCCATTGATGTCGATGCAGATCATCATTATGACCTCGACATCCCTGTTGCCATCCAGCCGGATACGATGCCGGAGAGTCCTCTATGGCAGAAGGCCTACGATAACTGTGTTTATACCATTAATAAATTGATGCCGGAAGAAATGCGGGCGGCCAGGTTACAGCACCTGGAACTGGATAAAAATGCGATGGGCGTCGATGAATTGAACCTTTTCCGTAAAGAATCCTGGGATATCGCCCGGGATATCATGATGGAAGAGGCCAAGAGTTACCTCGAGGATGCGGAAAAGTGGGATCAAGCCTTGGAATATGCCGAAATGGTCAAATGGGCGGCGGAAAAGACATTCTCCATCGCTGCTAAAGCCGCCTTCGGGGAAATCGGCGCATTTGTAGCCGACCAGGTTTATGCTGCCGTCACCGAGTCAATTGAGAAAATCGCAGAGCGATGGGATGAAGATTGGGAGACGCTGGCCAAAGACCTTGTCTGGGAACGGCTGACCACCCTTGTTTCCGAAGTGAAAAAAGAGGGTGTCGACCACCTTAAAGACGAGGCGAAAGAAGCCTTATTCGGCAAACCGGAATTTTGTCTAAAGTGGCTTGTGCAGTATATTGTTGTCCAAATCGTCACACACTGGTACAAAGATATGGATAAGAGCGGTAAACGGAAAGGCTTCACTGCTGCCGTATATTCTACCGGTAAAGACCTCGCTGGCATGGCCTTCAAAGCCGCCTTTAAGTCCATGTTGAAAACCGCCCAGGCCAAGGGTATTGCGGTCGGTGAAAAGAATGAAGAAATCGAAAAAGCAATGAAAGCTGCCGGTGTCACCGATATTTACGAGCATTACATGAAGATGTTCACCGATGCGCTAAAACTCATCAACATCAATATTCAACTGGATAACGTCACCATTTCTTATTAAGCTGAGTAATTGTAAAAAACCGATAAAAGCGAGCCCCTTTTTAAAGGGGCTCGCTTTTTTATTTGCCTTTGCCGGATATTTTACGATATCTCTTAAGTTGCCCGATTAAACCCATTCCCCCTTTCGCGAAAGGCCTCCGGTCCCGGAGGCACGAACGGGAGGAATCAAGGGGGATTTATTGCTCATTACTTAATATCCGGACATTAGTCGCGGGAAGTCTATTTGTCATTATCGGGCTTGACCCGATAATCCAGGAATGTTCCGGCGCTTTTATTTGTGCTTTGCGTAAATGTTGTGAATTGTAGCTTCTGGATTCCCGCTTGCGCGGGAATGACAAGGCAAAGAAAAGGGGCGGAGGCCATTTGGCCTCCGCCCCTTCTAATACAAGGGAATTATCAAACCGGGTGTTTTCTACTTCGGCGGTTCGTTGGGTTTAGTATCGTCGAAAATAGAAGGTTTTTGCTCGTCCGTCATTTTGTTATTTTTCCCGTTGGCTTTCTTCTCGTTTGTCGGCTTCGCGTCGGCTCCGGCTTCCGCCACTGCGGCTTTCGGTGTATTCCGTCTGTTAATCATCCAGCCGATCAGGAAAGCGATGATGGCTATTGCGACAATAACTACAATCCAGACCCACATCGGCAAAGAATTATTATTCGTTGCGGCGTAGCTGACAATCAGGCGCGGTGCGCTGGCCGGCACATTCGACGAGGCGTAAAGCACCTGCTCCTGGCTCTTGTCCACCATTGTGTCCAGTCCGGCGGCGTAAGACACTGTGCCGGCTTTAGCGGCCGAAACCACGCTGTCTGTAACGTCCCATGAAGACCACAGGCCCGCGACGTAAACCACGGATGATGCGATGGAAGCGAAGAAAAATCATATATAGTACTATCGTATATAATTTAAAGATTACATAATGTCGCAAATAATGAAACTAAAAGTAAATTATATTTAGAAAATATTAAGGAAATGTAAAATGAAAAATTCTCGCTGCGTTATTCCGGGAGCAAAAACCGGGTTGATGCTGGAGGCCGCAGCTGTAGGGGATGGTTTGTAACATCCCGCTTGGTTCGTTTCCTGTCAGTCGCAGCGAAATACGCTTTTTCCATTACCAGGAGTCCTTCAGTTGAAGGATGAAATACTTACCACCGTAAATGTCGGAAACTTTTCTCCCATGACAAGGCTATAGTACTTTGCGAAGCCTGCGAAGCAAATGAAGCGAGAATACGAGCGAGAGGAGAAAACGCTGATTGCTGACCGCTGATAGCTTTTATTATGGTATCCCAGGTGGGATTCGAACCCACGACCCGCTGCTTAGAAGGCAGCCGCTCTATCCAGCTGAGCTACTGGGACATTTACGCCACTCATAAATTCTACGATAAAAATGACAGCAAAACAAGCCACCGCCCCGGTTTGCTCCTTCTCCCTGAATTCTCTTCTCTCATAAAATGGGGATCTCCCTCCTTCCCAAGGAGGGATTAAAGCCGAAGGTCCCTAAGTTTACGAAAGGGAGAGAGTGACAACTTCTATAAGCTGAAAGCTGACTGCTGACCGCTGAAAGCTCGTCCAAAATAGCGACAAAAACCGCCACGGTTAGTCCCCTTCGCCCTCGAGGGGAGAAGGTTAGGATGAGGGTGAAATGGTTGGTAGCAAAAATACTCGGAAAATAGCGACAAAAACCGCTTGACAATATTAAATCACATGTCATACAATAATCTCACGTTTGAGAGCGACCGTAAAACTCTCCGTCATGATTCTTACCGCCGGGGCCGGTTGGGCATTCAGGAAATGCCCATGTACAACGGCTTTAGGGGTTCCCGGGGGAAAAGTATCGGAATACAGAGAACGTTCCGGTGCTGTTCAACCGGCGCGAACTATACGACTAAGGCGGCAACGCAGGCCACGGACACTCCTTATTCACAGTCCTCCCGGGTTGGTGGACGCAAAGGCCCAGGCTCGTCAGAATCCAGCTCCTGAGCGCCCAATAAAGGGCAAATATTGAGGACCCACTGTTGCAAGGGCAGCAATCCCCCACAACCTGTCATTCCCGCGAAAGCGGGAATCCAGACATTATCCTCTCCCGTTATCTTTCCGGATTATCGGGTCGGAGCCCGATAATGACAAAATGGGAAGGGTTCTAATCAAAACGGCCGCAAACGCCGTTTCGCCTCACGTCAAATCAAAGACGCAGAGCGCTTCCGCATACCCGAAAACCCAAAAATATTCGTTTCCGCTGCTATAGAAAATGCACTTTTTACAAAACGAATCGGGAAATACTTGATTGGTGCATTCACATTACGTTACATCGCGGATTGCCATCGCCGTTGCTTTTCTGCCCGGATGCTCATCACACTCTTCCCGATTATATCTGAGCTATCTGTAAAGATTATCGGTTTTTCTTTTATTAGTCTAATCCTGGGGAAAAAGTAAACACAGGAAATGCCATAAATATTTTATTTTTATGTGCCGGATTTTATGACTATTTGATTATTAAAGATTCAGAATTGGACTTACACATATTGTTAAGGAGGCGATTTTAATGAAGAAGTCTTTTATTATGTTACTGTCCCTTTTGGTTTCGGCGGCATTAATTATGCTGTCCGGCTGTAGCAAGGCCACGACTACAACGACATCAACCGCGACCACAACCACTAGCTCTGTTATTACTACAGTACCTGTGCTAAATACCACGTCCCCGATGTTAACTAATTTTGTGCCGGCGTCCGGTGCCGTCGGCGTGCCGGTAAATGAATCCCTCTCTGTAAGCTTCACGGAAGCGATGAATCCTGCGACCATCAACTCCAGTAGTTTTACCCTGATGCAGGGCACAGTACAGGTGGCAGGCACCGTCAATCTTTATGGTATGACTGCAATTTTCAACCCGCTGACCGATTTGGCCAAAGATACGACTTACACGGCATCGCTCAGTACTGCCGTGGCGGACATGGCGGGGAACCGACTGGCTCAGAATTTCAGTTGGACTTTTACCACCGGCGAAATTGATACTGTGACCCCATTCGTTGTCAGTACGATTCCAACATTTACTACGATTTTCCCCGTCGACCCGAACAACCCGTTTGCGGCCAACACCAACGTGCCGGTGAATGATTCTATCATTGCTTTTTTCAATGAAGCAATGGATGCTTCGACCGTTAATACAGGCACCTTCACTTTAATGCAGGGAAGCACGCCAGTCCAGGGCACCGTCAATTTTGACGGGTTTGAAACGGCGATTTTCACCCCGGCAGCCAACCTCTCGCCTAATACCGCATATACGGCTACAATAACAACTGGCGTGACCTGTCTTGGCGGAAACCAGTTGGCCCAGAATTTCGTCTGGAGTTTTACTACCGGAGCGGCCCAAACTACCGTGCCCATGGTCGTTTCGACAGTCCCAACAAACGGGGGGATGAATTTCCCCTTGAACAATTCGATCGTTGCTACTTTCAGCGAAGCGATTAATCCGATGTCGATAAATGCCGCGTCCTTCACGTTAATGGAAGGGTCGGATGTTGTCCCCGGCACGGTGAGTTTCGACGGCTCGAATACGGCCGTATTTAATCCGCTTAGTGACCTCGCCAGCGGCACCTCCTATACGGCTACGATAACCACCGATGTGACTGATTTAGCCGGCATCCACATGGCTAATAACTATACATGGAGCTTTACAACCGGTCAGGCCGATACCATCCAGCCGACAGTTGTCTCCACCAGTCCGGCAGACGGCGCGACCGGGGTTTCTGCCGGCGGTGCGATTTCAATCACATTCAGCGAGGCAGTAAATCCCACCAGCCTGGTCTTTACTTTAGAACAGACGAATACGGCGGTGATTCCGGGAACTGTAACTTTCGATCCTACTTTTACGATTGTGACGTTCACACCCGGCATTATGCTTTCGTCCCAAACACAATATACCGCCAGTGTCAGCGGTTGGGATTTGGGCAGTTACGGCGCCGTAACCAAGACATGGAGTTTCACTATTCAGTAGTGATGGGTGGGAAACAAACCGTTTCAAATTTTAAAAGAAGAAGGGCCTCGTAAAAACGAGGCCCTTCTTTGATTACAGACGCAGTATAAAATTCCGCCTGGATCAATTATTCCAGTTACCATCCCATGTCATCTGACAACTGATTACAACGCCCATGCTGCACCATGTGCTGCAACGGTCGGGAGAGGGAAAAAGGCTCACCGGTACGTAAGGCGTCCCTACATTGACATCCACTTTTTTCACGCACCTTGATGCGCTCGCGTCTGTCGGAGATGTATTTGAAACAATACCGGTATCGTCAATAAAAACCAGACCGTCATCTGTGGTTTGAAAAGCATTCAAAGCATGGAAACCCGTAGACGTATCTATGGTTACGAAGGCGCATTTGATACCTGCCATCTCTGCATCGTTGTGCAGCCTCTCCGCGAAATCGGCGCAAACGTCCGGAGCGGTGGGCCGAGCGGTCCCGTCAATTATCTTTTGGATGTGCACCAGATTGACAAGACTTTCCGCTGAGCCGCAGATTGTCCCCTGTATATTGCCGGTGGAGATGTAGGGATATTCATCGGTTGTGTCAGAATTTAGGTATTGCACCAGCTGCGCATATGTCGGGTCGGTCGCATTTTTGTTACTGATCAGCACAATTATATTTCCGCTGTTATCATAACACCCATCGCCGGAAACGATACCTTCTTGTATCTTCACGATGCCGAGATTGTAATTCCCGTAGGTCCCTGTAAGAGGGTCAATTCCCGTCTTGTCAACGGTAACGGCGGACGAAGTTGAGACAGCCGCTGTTTGAGCTTGAATCATGGGCCCGGATGCTCCTTTGGGAGGCAAAAACGATGTACAGGCTGAGACCTGTGTCATTATCAGGAATGCGACAATACCGCAAAAACCGGCAAGCCGCAACATTTGTGATTTGATAATAGAGTTCCTTTCTAATTCAAGCTAAAAGCAGTTTAGCGTGTTCCCCGGACACAGTACTACCGTTATTATAGTTGAAAAAGGATAATTTTGCTGAACTATGCGCGTTTTTGTTACCCGATGCCTTCCCGGGATGAACTGCCGGCAGTGAACAATAATTAACGTTTAACCATCGGATTGAATCTTGATTATTAATTCTTTATTTCTTGGTTTTTCCCCCGATAATCATCACCTTTCCGTCGTTGTTCAGACCGGATAATCGGAAGCTCTCGCCGCCCACTTTCTCCTCGAATTCCGCGAAGGCCGGGGTTTTCTCCACGTTATGCACCAGCATCACGCCCTTTTTCCTCAGCCCCGGCCAGATGGTCTTGAACTCCCGGGCCATATTTTCGTACGAATGCTCGCTGTCATGGAAAAACAGGTCGACTTTGCCGGTCTTTTTCAGCAGCGCCGGCAGTTTCTCGCTGGTCAACCCCATCGTCAGCTCCCATCTGTCCCGCAGGTAGTCCGGAATAATCCAGCCGCTTTGCATTTCGATGGGATTGGTCTTGACGCCGTCCACAAAAGCGCCTTTCCAGTTCTGGGTTACGGTATACCACGGCACGTCAATCGAGTACAGTTTCCCCTGGGCGTTTCTATCCAGCCCGCGGAGAATATAAGAAGATGAAGTGCCGCTGGCCACGCCGGTTTCCACCACGACATCAGGTTTCATCGCCCGGCAGAGGACATACAACGCCAGGCGGGAAGCCACGTCTACCGCAATTTTATAGGAAAAAGGCTTTTCCCCGTCCCCGAAATTCGATTTGGTCGCGAGGCTGTTCTCCAGTTTTTTGTCCGAGATAATCTCGGTGATGTATTTTTTAATTTCAGCTTCGTCAGCACCCGTGAGGTTCTTTACAAAAGTCAGGATATTTGCCCGCAGTTCTTTCTCGATTTTCATCTTCGCTCCAGTACTTTATTAAACGCCACAATATATATAATATAGCAGAGTATCGGACAAAAATGCTCATCTTGCGGCCATGATATTTTGCAATACGGCTGAATGTATTGTATAATAATGGTAGTTTCAGTTTAGGTTATTAATGCTTTTTATGATCCTAGTAGATTTTATAGTATAGATGACCAGAACTCTAACAATATTTAAAGAGGAGGTCATCCCATGAGTTTCCAGGAAAAATCAATCAAGTGCTACGATTGTGGCGCAGACTTCGTGTTCACCGTGGAAGAGCAAGAATTTTTCTCATCCAAGGGCTATACTAATGAACCGAAACGCTGTCCCGCATGCCGGGCGACGCGGAAAGAACGCCAGGGCAATACCGGTAACCAGCGCAATAATTCCAGTTACCAGTCAACCCGCCAGATGTTCCCCGCCACCTGTTCGCGCTGCGGAAAAACAACCGAAGTCCCGTTTGAACCCAGAGAAGGCAGACCGGTTTATTGCCGCGAATGCTATAGCTCGGTCAAAGTAACCCGTTAATAGGGAAAAAATACCCGCAGTCAGGTAAATACTGGCTGCGGGTATATATCATCAAAAATGTTTTTCAATTACACAAATCCAACTAAAACTATACAATCATTTTTATTCTAGGAGTTTAATGAGTTTCGAATCTTTCAATTTGCACCCGAGCGTTATGGCTGGTGTCCAGGCGCAAGGGTATACCGCTCCCACACCAATTCAAGAACAAACGATCCCGCCGATTATGGAAGGACGCGACCTCATCGGTCTGGCACAGACCGGCACCGGCAAAACCGCTGCTTTCGCGCTTCCTATCTTAAACAAGTTAGCCCAGGGTAAACGCGGCACATTGCGCGCGCTGGTTATTTCC
>CAVYZP010000046.1:0-9720 GCA_963772985.1 uncultured Chloroflexia bacterium | reverse complement strand
GGATAAGAAAAAGAGGCGGAAATAACGAAGCGGATGTTCACTACCAGGATTAAATTGACAAATATTAGTGCGTGCTAACCTATTGTGCATATGAAATAGTTAAGTTTTGGTTAAGAATGCCGGATTTCGCTATACATTTAAATAGACTAAGGTTAGAATAACTATTGGCAGTATTTCACAGGTGATATTTTTATATCGTAATAAAATGAGCCCGACCCGGGAAGTTTCAGGGCAAAACCGGAAACAAGGTAACGAGCCCAAAAGGAGAATCGAATATTAATAGTCAAAAACAAACGGAAGTAATCCTGCGCACCACGGGATTGACCAAGAAATTCGGCAAGCGTACCGCGGTCAACAACCTCAACCTGGAAATCAGGAAAGGCGAGGTCTTCGGGTTCCTGGGGCCGAACGGGTCAGGAAAAAGCACCACCGTCAGCATGATTGTGGGGCTGATTAAACCGACCGCCGGCAGCGTCAACGCCTTCGGCATGGACCTGAAAGACAATTACTGGCCCATCATGCGTAAACTGGGAGCAACTATCGAGTCCCCGGCTTTCTACCCCTATTTAAGCGGCCGGGACAATCTGGAACTGTTCTCAATCGCCATTGGCGGCATCCCGCCGGCCAAAATCATGGAAGTATTGGAACGGGTGAACCTGGCGGACCGCGCCAAAGACAAGTATAAGCAGTATTCTCTGGGGATGAAGCAGCGGCTGGCGATTGCTTCGGCCCTGCTGCGGGACCCGGAGCTGATTATCCTGGACGAACCGACCAACGGGCTGGACCCGGCCGGCTACAAGGAAATCCGCGATTTAATCCCCAGCCTGGCCGGCGAAAACCGCACAATTATTCTCTGCAGCCACCTGCTGCACGAGGTGGAACTGGTTTGCGACCGGGTGGCGATTATCAAGGAAGGCAATGTCATCGCCTGTGAATCGATGCAGGTGCTGCTGGCTAAAGGGCAGATGCTGCAAATCAAAGTGGAAAACCCGCCGCAGGCATTGGCCTTTTTGAAAAGCCTGCCCTGGATTAAAAATGTCACACAATCAAACGGGTACCTGCTGGTGGACGCGCCGAAAGAGGATGCGCAGCGCCTCAGCAAAATCCTGGCGGAGAATAATATTTTCGTCTCCGAACTTTCGGTGAAAAGCTCCGACCTGGAAAGCGTATTTCTTGAATTGACAGGGAGTGAAACTAATGGCAAGACTAATTAGAGCGGAAATTTACAAACTGCGCAAGCGTTCCATGACTTATATATTATTATTGATTTTGATTGGGCTTATCGCCCTGATAATGTCGATTTCGCAGGCAGTAGCTCTGAATAGTTCGACCGTGACGACGGTGACTAACGGAGTGTCTTCTACACAGGTGGTCCAAGGAGTGGCGGCGAACGTCCATTTTCTGCACGACGCAATCACCTCAACGATAGCGATGTTAGGCGGTCTGATCGGCGTGGTATTAGCGGTGGTATTGATCGCGAATGGACTGGGCAGCGAATACGGCTGGAACACGATGCGGCCTTATTTACTCTGCAGCGAAAGCCGCGCAAAAGTGTTTACTTCAAAACTGATAGCGGACGCGATTTTCGTCGTGGCCGGGATGATAATCGGAGTAATCACCGTAATTTTGCTGGGCGTATTATTCACGGCAATAAGGGGGTTCTCCTGGAGCCTGGATGCCAGCCTGATGAGTTTTACCGGCCATCAATTACTGAATTTCGTGCGGGCTTTTTATGTGATATTGCCTTATGGGCTGCTAGCTTTTCTGTTCGCGATATTGGGACGGTCGACGGCGGCCGGCATCGGCTTCGGCATCGGGGCTTCAGTTTTAGAGACAATCATCACCGGATTGCTGTCAATCGCTCACGGCTGGCTGGCAAAAATACCGAATTATTTGCTCAGTACCAATATCCAGAAGATCAGCTCTCTGGCGCAATCATCCGGCGGTGTAACAATTAATGTAGGGTCAAGCTCAACAGCGCCCAGCGTCCTGCACGCGTTTATCGTGCTGGCGGTTTACTGCGTCGTCTTCACCGCCATCTCATATACCATTTTCCAGAAAAGGGATGTCACAGGGTAAAAGAAGAAATCCGAAATACGAATGTCGAATAACTAAAATCGAAATAATCAGGAATCAATAGGCCGGGGGCGGGAATTAATCCCGCCCCTGCTGTTTAGTCCGGTTTTCATTTTGAAACAATGACCGTTAAAAATACCGCAATTAGACCTGACTGCCGCTGAAGAACGGCACAGAATTATGCGAAAAAACGGCAAAGAAAACCCAGGCAAAGAAAGCCACCCAAAGTACGCCGACGACAATGCCGAGCACCAGCCCTGCGATTGCCAGACCCCGGCCGGTATAATTCGACTCTTTTTTCGTCTGGCTGAGGCCGACCGCGCCAAAAATAATCGCCAGCAGCCAGATACCCAGCATCCCTAAAACCAGAGCAGCGATGGAAAACCCGTTCGTCTTCGTCGCCGGCGCAGACTGCAACGGCGCTGCCGCACCCGGCGCATTGGCAGTTGGCCCGGACACGGGTACCGCGGTGAGCATTTCCCCGTTCAGCGGTTTGCCGCACTCACGGCAATAAACATCGCCTGCCGTACTTTGCTTGCCGCAATTAATGCAATACACCGTTATTCATATCTCCTCGATAATCACTGTATTTGATTTGGCGCAATACTCACCGATTGATAAATTTATCATTCCCCATGACGATTGTCAATACATGCAGGAATAACAAAATAGCTAAATTTAATTGAAAAATCGGAAGGAGACTAAGATTTGATATTATTTTTATAATCCCACGCTGTGGGCCCTGATACCAAAAGCGGGCGCCCGTAAGACGCCCGCTGATGTTTTAAATATTCTGAAACTTCGTTTAGTCTTCTAATTACCTAATTGGAACTGGTGCCCGAACCGCTGAATACGCCCGAACCGTACTGGCTGGTCCACGTCCCCTGCATATTCAAGACACTGCCCGATGCGGTCATTTTCCCCTGCCAGTTGGTCGAGAAAGCGGTTGAATTGATGGTGAAACCGACGGTGCCGCTCAAATTACCGCTGGCATCAACCCTGGCGTTGATGGTGGTATTTACGGAGCCGCCACTGGAGCTGGTTAAAGTCCCGCTGAAATTACCGCCGGCATCAACGGCAACGGTCATCGTGCCGCTGATATTGTAAGTTTTGCCATTGATGGTAATCTGGCCGGACCAGTTGCCGCTGCCCGAACCCTGATAAGGAAACGCCGCAGTAGTTTTGGCCAAAGGCGCGGCAGTGGTGGTGGTTTGCGTCGCGGTAGTGGTGAACACCGCTGCGTTTGTGGTCATGGACGTGGTTGATGTCTTTTTAGACGAACAGGCGGCCAGGCCCGGCAGTAAACCGGCTGCCAGACCGATCACCAGAAAAACACCGACAATCCTTAATTGCTTTCCTTTCATGATACTCCTTCCAATTTTAAATCAACTTAAACCTGTTAATGCAATCCCACTCAATTTGTCCAGTTTTGATTATACATCCCGGTTTGCCGTTCTTCAACAAGGCCGCTTAGGGCGCATGATTCAGATATATTTTAAAACATCAATATGTAGCAATGATATTTAACACCGGGCGGCCGGCGACATCAGGATATTTGCCTTTTTGACGCTGTGGTATCACATTGACAACAGCCAGCCCGAGCTACTATAATCGAAACAATATCAGCTTTGATTAGGCATTCGGCACACCGCCGGTTCCGAACGTAAATTAGTTCACTGAAATCACTAACCAGCTTTGCTTAAAAAGGAGACGATGCGATGAAAACAAGAAAACTGGGTTACACTAATCTTAATCTTTCCGTGGTCGGACTCGGCACCTGGCCGTTTTCCAATACCGACCAGTTCGGCTGGGGGCCGCAGAGTGACAAGGACACCATCGCCACAGTCCAGCGCGCCATGGAAGTGGGCGTGAACTGGATCGATTGTGCGCCGATTTACGGCCATGGCCAGTCGGAAGAAGCCGTGGGCCGGGCTTTGAAAACATTATCTAAAAAGCCGATTATTACTACCAAGGCATTATTCCAGTGGAAACCGGACGGGATGGTGCAGCTCCGCCTCGACCGGGAAAACGTGCGCAAGCAATATGAAATGAGCCTGAAAAGACTGGGCGTTGATTTCATCGATATGTATATGATTCACTGGCCATTCGCCGCCGAATACATCGAAGAAGGCTGGGCCACCCTGGCAGAGCTGGAGAAAGAAGGCAAAGTCGGCTGCATCGGCGTCTCCAATTTCTCCGTCCAACAGATGGAAATGCTCAAACCCATCCATCCCGTAGCTTTCCTGGAGCCGCCTTACAGCATGCTGGAACGCGACGCGGAAAATGGACTGCTGCAATACTGCGCGCAAAATAACATCGGCGTGATTACTTACAGCTCGCTGCAGCAGGGGCTGCTGACCGGCACGCCGCCGGATTTAAGCAAATTAACGCCGCAAGATGTCCGAAGAACCAGCGCCCGCTTTAAAGAACCGGAATACAGTCTCAATATGAAACTAGGGCCGCAACTGGAAGCTTACGCCAAAAAGTCGGGCCATACTGCGGCGCAATTAGGCATTGCCTGGAACCTGCGGCGGCCGGAATTGACTTCCGCCATCACCGGGCCGAGAATCCCGTCTCAAATCGAAGATACCGCCAAAGCCGCGGACTGGGTCCTTTCCAAAGAAGACATCGCGGAAGTTGAAAAATTACTAGCCGCCCGGGTGCAAACGCTGAAAGAATGGAAAGCCAATCTGATGGCCCTCCCGCTTTAAAAGATAAAGTAAAATGATGCCAGAAACAGCGCCGGAACCACTACAGGAACCGCTGAAGGAGACAATACCGGAAACCGGTCCGGATGTAATCCCGGAGGTGAAACCCAGGAGCCGCTGGCAGCGTTTATTGCATTGGGAGTTCCTCGGGCTTTTTCTGATTGTCCTGACGACCCTGATTTTTCATATCGTCTCGATTGACCGGCCGCCGTCGATTGTCTGGGACGAGGTCTGGTATGTCGGGGATGCCCGTTCAATTTTCAGCGGGACCGGCGAACTGCGCCCCGAACACCCTCCCCTGGCCAAACTGTTTATCGTGGCCGGGGATTATATTTTCAACGGCTTTAAAACCCCGGAATTAGACAGCGGCGTGCAGAACAGCGCATATATCAGCGGCGACAGCACCAACGGTATTTTAATACCGGTCACGAATGCCGCCAGATTTACCGTCGGGCAGACGATTCTGATTAATGCCGAGCAGATGAATGTCACCGGCGTGAACCTGGCGCTAAACAACATCACCGTCGAACGCGGCGCCGGCGGCTCGACTGTCATCGCCCATATGCCGGGGCAGGAAATCAATATCTTCACGGATACAGCTTTCGGGTGGAGGTTCTTTTCGATAATCTTCGGGATCCTCGGCATCATTATCTTCTATTTCATCTGCCGCAAACTCAAATTTCCCTGGAAAGCCACAATGCTGGCGACTTTCCTCTTCGCCTTTGAAGACATGACCTTCCTGCATTCCGGGCTGGCTTTGCTGGACGTTTACATGGTCACTTTCCTGCTCGCGGCGGTACTGGCCTACCTGGACGAGAAATACATCTGGATGGGCATCCTGGTGGCGCTGAGCGCCCTCTGCAAGATGGACGGCGTGCTGATATTTATCGCCATTTTTATCCACTGGGCGGTATTCCGCAAAGACAAATGGAAAGAATTCACTTTCGGGCTGGTCACCGCGGCCGTGGCCTTCGTGGTGCTGCTGGTCTTTTTCGATTTCTTTATCAAAGGCGGGATTGAAAACCCCATCACGCGCATCAATTCCATGCTGAGCAGCACCGCCGCCAACCGGTTCACCGTCCCGAAACTTTCGATATCGAGCCGCCCCTGGGTCTGGTTATACCCGCAGTTTATCAACCCGGATTACAATTCGCCGGTAATTATTTATTCCTTTAACCCGCAGTACATTTCGTTCATCAGCAGCACGATACAAATCCTGATAATCCCCACAATCGGGTACATGATTTACAAGGCCATTAAAAAGAGCGAAGCCGCCGCCTTTGTTTTGCTGTGGTTCATCGCAACCTACCTGGTCTGGATTCCGATTAACCTGGCGACGAACCGGGTCACCTTCGTGTTTTATTTCCTGTCCACGACGCCGGCCATTTGCATCGGACTGGGGATGGCGATTTCGGACTGGCTGGACTATTTGAAAAAGCGGCGGGCAAAACTGGAACGGTTAAGCACCGGCGTGGCGCTGTCTTACGGCGCGATTGCTCTTTACCTGCTAATCCATCTGGCGATTTTTGTGATTCTTAACCCGGCGATTCCGCCGATTATTACGACCTGGCCACCTTTTTAACGTCCGGCAGTGGTCACCGGATATATAAAACGCCGGGGCAGAGAGACCCTAGAATCAATATTCAGGACGATAACGGAAAGGGCAAGGCTTATCGTTCTGGGCGCGGCAACCTCTTACCCCGGCTAAAAACAATGACATGGTAAGATGAGATAAGATGTATCAGGATAATAAAGATTCGAAAACCCCGCAAGCTCGACTGGAAGCCTATTTAAGGCTGCGGCGACTGGCGCACGAAACTAAACCCGATAACGTCGGGGTGACGGATGTAACAGATCCTGCGGACGCGGCCGCGCCTTTCGGGATATTGATGGACATCAGTTTACCGCAGGGCAACGCGACCATCGTGGCGTTTATCTCCGGCGATGCCAGTTTTTATACCAGCACCGGCGGCGGCGTTATCGGCGGAATCGGGCACGAAAGAGTCCGCAACGCGGCGCGTAATTTCGTCATTTCCTCGGCGAAATACCTGGACAAAATGGAAACAACGACCGCTTATCCCTTGCCCGAGCCGGGGAAAGTGCGGTTCTACGTTCTGACACCGTCAGGCATTTTTACGTACGAAGCCAACGAAGTCGATTTACGGAAAAACGCTTTTACACCGTTATATGCCGCGGGGCATCAATTACTGAACGCTTTACTGGCGGCGGCGCAGCCGAAATGAAGAATTATCCCGGAATATTCACTTTTACCCTGCATTGAATCCCCGCCCAGAGAGTTGATTCGACCGTGTAAACGGCAGCCGGCGCGATTGCTTTCAGCAGACCTTCCATCGGGTCCAGGCAATACAAATTACAGGGGTTCGGCGCACCCACTTTTTTGGCGATGGCACAAAGAGTACAACTACTTGATTGAGCCAGAAAACTTTCCGCCGAATCATTCACAATTTCCCAGCGGGCGCAGCCGAATATCTCCGACAATTTGAGAAAAACTTCTTCCGGTTTGGTAATGCCGAAGGCTGCCAGCCGTTGTTTGCCGGTAGCCAACTGTTCCAGACGCTTTCTTTCAGTAACCCGGGCTAAAACTCCCTCTTTGCTGAACTGCAGCACGGTGTCCGCCAACGCCCCGGCATAGGCCATTTGTAAAATTTGAACATGCTTCGCGGTATCCATTTCTCCTCCCCGTCATCTTTTTTCAGGGTTAAGACAACTTTCTTTATTAACTGAAATATCTTTGGAAAACCCGGCAGATTGCCAGCGAAGCCCACAGCTTTTCTTCCTCGGTCTTGCTGTTCAGCGGGGATTTGTGGATTTTGGAGTAGGAAACTTTCCACAGGCCGGTCTCCGTCTGATTGGCAATGAACCAGTCCAGGGCTTTTTTCACGTCCGGGTCTGAGGGCGGGATGCCGATGAGGGAAACCGTATCCAGCGCCGCCGCCAGGTTGTTCCACCAGAACGGGTATTCAAAACGCAGCCAGTTGTCCGGGTGCTTGTAGGAATTGTAATTGTCCGATTTGAGGAAATGGGATTTGAGCAACTGCGCGGCTTGCAGAGCTTCCGGAGATTTGCGGTATTTTGGGTAGGCGGCAAAGGCCCGCAGCACCATCCCCGTCCCCGAATGGGCGAAAGGTTGGGACTTATCGAAAGATTGCAGCGTCGGGGCATTTTTATCGGCGGTGACGGTGGCGATGTCGCTCCACTTGAAATCGGGGATACCCAGCCAGCCGGGACTGCCGATGACCCAGCCGCCGTCGTTTTGTCTCATCGCTACCAGCCACCGAAAGCCTTTTTCGATGCGCGGGTCATCTGCATAGCCGGCCTTGATTAACAGCGCCATTACGATGCCGGTATAGTACGGCGCATACTGGTTGCCGAGAAAGCCGCGGAAGTCGCCTTCGTCCGTCTGGCGGGAAAACAGGTATTCGCAGCCTGTGGCGACAGCGGGATGGCTGTTATCGAATTCGTATTGATAAACCAGCGTTTGCAGCAGTTTGAATGTCTCGACTAAATAGTAATCTTCGTCATTGCCGAGCGCTTTCCACCAGCCGCCGGGTTCCTGCCGGCTGATAATCCGCTGCGGTATCTGTAAGGTCCAGAGTGAAGCTGAAGGCGCGGCGACGTTGCGCTGCAGTAAATCCCGCTGTGTAAAATAAAAAACCGCCGGGTTATCGGATTCGATGAGGGGTTTGACGGGGTCGTATTTAAACCTTTTGGGCCATTCCATTCCGGGGCCGTCCTTGAAGATCCATGAACCTAATTATTGAAACGATAGACATCTTTACGATGCCCGATTTTACAATCCAGATAACAAGTTCTTTATCTCGAATTTCATATATTATGCGGTAGTCGCCCTGACGGATACGATACCTTTCCTGTCCTGTCAGTTTTTCACATCCATAAGGTCGCGGTTCACTTTCCAGTAAATATACACGATTGAATATCTTTTTTAAATCATTTTGAGGAATTTGCTTTAGGTCTTTTTGGACGGATTCACGAAAATATATTTTATAAAAGGCCATCTTTTTTTAGCCTTTTGACCATTTCGTCATAGCTAATTAGGGGTTCCTTTTCTCTCACAATGAATGCGGCGTTATCCTCGGCATCTTCCGCTAAAGATTCCCGCACTGCATCGTTGATTAATTCTGTGACCGAGCGGGATGTTTCCGCGGCTTTTAAACGCAGCGCTTTATGCAATTCGGGGTCTAAATAAATCGTGGTGCGTTTGTTTTGCGTAGTCAAAATACACCTCCTGAATGATGCTACACTAACATTTTAACATATATATGTCAATATGTTACAAACCTTAAAAAGAGGTGACACACTGCTTCCCATATCAGGGAAAACTATAACAACCCGGCGGTCATTTTACCGCAGTTGACCGCTTCGAAGGAATCGAATTGGACGTCACGCACCAAATGCATCCGGCTCCACATGATTTCATAGCCTTTGGTAAGGCGGGCTTTGGCGACATGACGGCGCCAAGCGGCAATCTCCTCGGGAGCCGCTTCACGCAGCGGTTTGACGGTACCCACCAGCCGCACTGCCGGGGGTGTAGAGAATTTACCCATGACCAGCGACTTTATCCAGAAAGGCATCCCGGCATTGACGGCGAGGATACACAGTTGAGGATTCCGGTCGAGGTTTGTTCGCGAAACGGTGCATAACTCATCGAAGAAATATCCGCTGGGATCGTCATGTAATGCCAGTGTACCGATAGGCGTGACGTGAGGGGAACCGTCGGCGTTCACCGTAGCGATAGAAACATGGCTGCAGCTTTTATTGGCTTTATCCACGACGCGGCGGATGATATTCCATTGCTGTTGAGTTATCATGGTGCCACCATCCTATCAAATCTCCCTCCTTTTTAAGGACAATGTCCCGAGTTTATCGAGGGAGGGATTAAGGGAGAATTATTCAA
>CAVYZP010000045.1:0-12538 GCA_963772985.1 uncultured Chloroflexia bacterium | reverse complement strand
TAGTTAACAATAGTTGCCGGTATCACAATGCCTGAAATACAAGGAACATCGGCGGGCTCACCAATAAAATCAGCCGGTGAAAAGATTGCGGGGTATTTAAAAACGGGATATGGAAAAAGAAGTAAAACAGTTCAGCCAGGTTTGTGATTTGTGGGAAAACGGTATCGTAATCGAAGCGCCGGACGGCACGATTATCAGCTGGAATAAAGGCGCAGTTGACCTTTATGGCTATTCCCCTGATGAAGTCATCGGGCGCAGTCACTCTTTTCTGGTGCCTGCAGATGTTAAAGATAATATCTTACAGGTATTGGGAAAAATCAGTCGGGGCGAACCGGTCGCCCGCTGCGATGCCGTTCATTTGAGAAAAGACGGCAGCCGTATCACTATTTCTCTCACTGTTTCGCCGCTAAAAGACGAATCCGGCAAAATTACCGCCTTCTCGATTTTTATCCATAACACCGCCGACCGCGAGCAGGAGAGGGAATTATTTACTGCCCTGACGCAGAGTTCACCTATCGGTGTGTTTATCGTTCAGAACGGAAAATTTATTTACGTTAATCCCCCGTTTGAGAATATCATCGGCTATAAACTCAGTGAACTGATTCGCACTGAAACAATTAATTACATTCACCCCAGTGACCGCGGAATCGTCGGCATTTATGCCAGGATTGCATTGAAAAACGGTTTATGCCAGCCTTATGAATATCGGGTAGTGACCCGGTCCGGACAAATTAAGTGGGTAATGGAGACAATTATTTCAATCCGTTATCAGGGGAAAAGAGCGGCCCTAGGAAATTTTATGGATATTACCAAAATAAAACAGCTCACGGATGAAGCGAAACAGACCAATAAACGGCTCACTGCAGCGGTTAAAAAACTGGAAGAACAGCAGCGGCAAAACGCAATTCTGGCTGAAATGAGGGATATGCTGCAAGCCTGTTTCAAAATGGAAGAAACAGCACCCATCATTATGGGTACCATGAAAAAGTTATTCCCCTCTTCGCAGGGCGCTTTGTTTCTATTGAGCAATTCCCGCTCTGATCTCGAATCTGTAGTCACATGGGGTGATTTTCCCTCCGCCCTGGAAAATAATGTTTTTCCGCCGGATGCCTGCTGGGAATTAAGACGGGGGCGAGACCATGTAGTGGAAGATATCAGCGTTGGTCCTGTCTGCCCGCATCTGACTAAAACACTGCCGGGGCCTTATGTTTGCCTGCCGTTAATGGCTAAAGGAGATATCCTGGGCTTGCTGCATATCAAGAACGCCTTCACCCCCGGGAATCCGGAACATCATCCGGAAACCGCCGATCTGCAACAAATAGCCACCACTATGTCCGAATACCTCTCACTTTCCATTGCCAACGTGAAACTGAGCGAGAGCCTTTCCCGGCAATCTATTCAGGATTCCCTGAGCGGTTTATACAACAGACGCTTTATGGAAGAATCCCTGCACCGTGAAATTTTACGCGCCGCCCGCAAACAGACCCATATCGGCATCATCATGGGTGATATTGACCACTTTAAACAGTTCAATGACCTTTACGGACGCGCCGCCGGCGACAAGATAATCGCCCAAATCGGCAGACTGTTGAAAGACAAATTCCGCGGGTCGGATATTACATGCCGCTGCGGCGGTGAAGAATTTTTGGTCATCCTCCCGGAAACCTCATTAGAAGATACTCGCGCCCGTGCAGAATCACTGCTTGAAGACATCAACAAAATGAGGACGCTTTCTGCAGGACAAGTCCCTTCCCCGATTACGATGTCTATGGGCATCGCCTCTTATCCGGAACAGGGTACCAGAATGGAAGACCTCATGCGCGCCGCCAATACAGACCTCAATCGGGCCAAGCAAGAAGGCAGGAACCGGGTCCTGACCGGATAACCTGTATTCCCCCCGCTGCGAACCTTAGCGTAAAGTGGGCGCAGCCCTTAAGCTCCCGGTATTTGTCATCCGGGGCAAAGAAAATGCAGGGCCCGGCGGGGCGGTTTGATTCTTGATTGTTGAATCTTGAATCTTGATCATTTCATTATTCGATAGTTGACACCTATTGATTGTTGTCCCTTCTGCCTTTCTCGTGATACTATTCAGATAGTATGGAAAACATCAGAAATTTTTGCATCATCGCCCACATCGACCACGGTAAATCCACTCTCGCCGACCGCATGCTGGAAATGACCGGTATGATTCACACCACCGAAAACGCCCAGGTGCTGGACAGCATGGACCTGGAACGCGAGCGCGGCATTACGATCAAGGCCAAATCCGTCCGCATGCCTTTCAAATCCCAGGACGGCAAAGACTATATCTTAAATCTTATCGACACCCCCGGTCATGTGGATTTCAATTATGAAGTTTCCCGCAGCCTCAAAGCCTGCGAAGGCGCCGTCCTCCTGGTGGATGCATCGCAAGGCGTCGAAGCCCAGACCATCGCCAACGCCTATCTGGCCATTGACGCCGGCCTGGAAATCATTCCGGTTATCAACAAAATAGACCTGCCCAACGCCATGGTTGAAGAATGCCGCCAGCAGCTGCAGGACACGCTGGGGATCCCCGGCAAATCCGCGCTGCTCGTTTCCGCCAAAGACGGCACCGGCGTCGGTGAGCTTTTCGAAGCCATCGTCACCCTCGTGCCGCCGCCCAAAGGCAGCGCCTCCGAACCCCTTAAATGTCTCATCTTCGACTCGTTTTACGATACCTACCGCGGCGTCATCCCGCACATTCGAATTTTTTCCGGCAGCCTCAAGAAAGGCGATAAAATTATGATTAAGTCCACCGGCCAGATCCACGACGTGGACGAAGTCGGTTATTTAATTCCCGAGTTGAAACCCGCCGAAATCATCACTGCCGGCGATGTGGGTTATGTCGGCGCGATTATTAAAAAAGTCGGCAGCATCCACGTCGGCGATACGATTATTTCCCCCGAGCATCCCGAAACCGAAGGCATTCCCGGCTTCCGCCACACCCAGCCGATGGTGTTCTGCGGCATCTATCCCATCAATACCAACGATTACATCAAGCTGACCGCGGCGTTGGAGAAATTCCAGCTTAACGATTCTTCCATCATCTACGAAAAAGAAAGCTCCGCCGCGCTCGGCTGGGGCTACCGCCTCGGCTTCATGGGCATGCTGCACATGGAAATCACCCTCGAGCGGCTCAAGCGCGAATACGGCCAGGAACTCATCGCCACGATGCCGTCCGTCATTTATAAGGTTGTCCTGACCGACGGCACGTCCCAGATGATTGATAACCCGTCCAAATTCCCCGACCCCACGCGCATCGACCATATCGAAGAGCCGATTATCACCCTGCGGGTCTTCGTGCCCACCGAGTTCGTCGGCCCCATCATGGCCCTGTCCGACGAAAAACGTGCCAAACTCGTCGCCATGGAACATCCGGATAAAAAGCGCGCAATGTTGACCTATGAATTCCCGCTGGCGGAAATGATTACCGGCTATTATGATAAACTAAAAAGCGTCAGCCGCGGTTACGCCAGCATGGATTACGATTTCCTCGGCTACAAAGCCGGCGATTTCGTCAAAGTGGATATCCTGGTCAAGGAAAATCAGGTTGACGCCCTTTCTTTCATTTCAATCCGTGAAAGCGCTTCCACCAAATCCCGCGGCCTGATACACAAATTACGCAAACTAATTCCCCGCCAGAACTTTGAAATCCCCCTGCAGGCGGCCATAGGCGGTAAAATCATCGCCCGCGAAGACATCGTCGCCCTGCGGAAAGACGTACTCGCCAAGTGTTACGGCGGCGATATTACACGCAAACGCAAACTCCTCGAAAAACAGGCCGAAGGCAAGAAAAAAATGAAGATGGTCGGTTCCGTGGAAGTCCCCCAGGAAGCCTTCCTTCTGCTTCTTAAAATGGAAGAGTGAGGTGAAAGGCCTTTACATCCACATCCCTTTCTGCGTCCGTAAATGCAGCTATTGCGATTTCTATTCCCTCCCCGACCGTCAATCTGCTATCGCCGGCTATGTCCAGGCTGTTCTGCAGGAAGCCCGTGAGTATTCTCCCTCCTTTCTAAGTGGGGATTTAAAGGGAGAATTATCCTTCCAAACCCTCTACCTAGGCGGCGGCACCCCCAGCCTCCTCGGCCCACAAAACATCCAAACGCTCATCTCCGGCCTCTTGAGTTTAGTTCCTTCTCTTTCGATGGGAGAAGGTCAGGATAAGGGTGTACAACAAAAATGGGCAGGGTTTAAAGGGGATGGGTTACAATTGGTTGAATCCACTCTTGAAGTCAACCCCGAATCCGCCACCTCTGAATTCCTCCGAACGGCTAAAAACCTCGGCTTCAACCGACTCTCCTTCGGGATCCAGTCCCTTTCCGATGCCGAACTCCAAAGTGTCGGCCGGATTCATACCGCCGCCCAGGCCATTAATGCCATCAAACTCGCCCAACAAACCGGCTTCCAAAACATCTCCGCCGACCTCATTATCGGCCTGCCCGGCCAGAACTGGAACAGCCTCCACAGCTCGCTGGAGGCGCTCACAGGACTCGGCTTGCCGCATCTCTCTATCTACTGCCTCTCGCTGGAAACCGGCACCCCGCTGGCTTTAGATCCCCCTACCGACCTCCCCTCCGATGATGTCCAGGCGGAACTTTTCGCCCAGGCCCGCGCCTTCCTGCTGGACAAAGGTCTTATCCATTACGAAATCTCCAACTTCGCCTGCCCCGGCTTTGAATGTCTGCACAATCTTAATTACTGGCGCGGCGGCGAATATCTCGGACTCGGCCCTGCGGCCGCTTCCCACATCAACAACCGTAGGTTCAAAAACAAAAACGACCTCGATGCCTATTTACAGAATCCCACCGGCCAAATCGAATATGTCGAAGAACTGTCCCCCAAAGACAAAGCCGCCGAAGAAGCTATGCTCCGCCTTCGCCTCCTCGAAGAAGGCCTGGATACAGATGATCTCACCGTTAAATTCGGCCCGGCCAACACTTCGGAAATCATCCGCCGCCTCGACCGGATGGCGCAGGAAAGCCTGCTGCTTAAAACCGGGGTTATATACCGCCTCTGCCCCAACCATATCCTCACCTCCAACCCTATCTTCTCCCGCGTCCTCGCAGATGATATTTCATCATCACCCTGACCTTCTTTCCATCAAGGACAACGGAATTAGCCGATACTACTTAATCACGGCGGAGGGATGTTCCTGGAAGGGATGGGTGCGGAGGACTAGGGAATAGAGGAAGCGGTAGTTGGTGTGCAGGTGCTCGATGTAATCCAGCCATTCCACCACCAGGCGGCCATAAAGCCTTTCGATATCGCCGGCAAGATGGATGAGGTCGGATTCGGGCAGGTTTTCCACCGAATTCCGGGATTCCAGTTCCTCATCCAGGTGGGTGACCGCCCAGAGCAAATCGGTGAAATGGTCGTGCTCAAGCAGGCTGGGGTTGCCCAGCAGCGTCATTAAAAATTCACGCTTCTGCGCGAAAAACACTTTGAGTTCCGCCAGATTCATGTCGTGGTGGTCAATCTCGATTTTCAGCTTATCGGCGTAATCAGCGGCAGCCTGAAATTCTTTCTTGCCCCAGCTATCCTTGAGGTCCAGGTGCCGCGAAATTTCGGCCTTGTTATCGAAGTTGTCCAGCAGGCTGTGCAGCAGGTGGTTGCCAACATCATTGAAAAAAGCGCCCAGGACCATATTGAGCTTCTGCAATTTCACTTTACGTTCGCTCTGGTCGACAATCCTTTCGATAATCAGCACGACGATGAAAATCTCCAGCGGCAGGAAGGCCAGACTGCTCATGAGGTAAAGAAACAGGGTATGAGCGTCGCGGAAGACCAGAAAGTCGATGCCGTAGAGGAGCGCGGAGAGCAGGACGCACCCGATAGAGAGCCAGGCGATAAAGGAGAATTTTTTGGTGTTCATTTATTTAACCTTTTTGGATATTTGGTAAGCGGTGGGCTGCGCCCAATCTACAATTATGAAGTTCCCTCCCTGAGATTGCCGCCCTTCGCTCGCAATGACTATTGCATTCATTATCTCATTGAGGCGCAAAGTCAGGATATGACTTTGATTACTTAGTTTCTGATTCGAGCCAGGCCAAATAATCCGGGTTGCCGCCGATGATTGGGAGTGCGATGATTTCGGGGACGGTGTATGGGTGATTTTGTTTGACGAGTGTGATGAGTTCGTCGAGGAGAGCGGCGCGGGTTTTAACGACGAGCATGACCTCAGCGGACTTTTCGATTTTACCCTGCCACCAGTACTGCGAGGAGACTGTGGGAATGATGTTGACGCAGGCGGCTTTGCTGGCGGTCAGGATTTTGTCCGCCAGTTGTTGGGCATTGGCCGGAGTGTCGATGGTGATGAAGACTACAATGTGAGCGTATTCCATTTGAATTCCCTTTTCTTTTACAACGGAGTGACATTCCCACTCTCTCTCAATCTCTCCCTGATAGGGAGAGATGTTTATCTTTTTGTGAGGGGTATTGTCAGGTGATGGAAAGCATGCGCTGTACGGAGGAAAGGGCGCGGAGGCGGATATCTTCCGGGACAATGATTTTGTGGTTCATATCCTGCAAGGACCAGAGCACTTTTTCGAGGGTGATGCGCTTCATATTTGGGCAGACCGCTTTGTCGTTGACCGGAATAAAAGACTTGCCCGGATTCTCCTGTTTGAGGCGGTGCAGGATACCGGTTTCGGTGCCGATAATGAATCCGGGGGCTTGACTTTCCCGCACGAAACGAACCATGCCGCCGGTACTGAGGACTTCATCGGCGGCGGCTTTGGCATCGGGGCGGCATTCAGGATGGACCATGGCGATATACCCGGGATGCCGCTGTTTGAGGGCCAGGATGTCTTCGGGCAGGATTTTCATGTGGGTGGGGCAGAACCCCGGCCAAAGGTGCATTTTATGCCCGGTTTTTGCGGCGACCCACTGGCCCAGGTACTGGTCGGGCACAAAGATAATTTCCGCTTCCCCGAGGCTCTGTACGACTTTGACAGCATTGCCGGAAGTACAGCAGATATCCGATTCAGCCTTGACGGCAGCGCTGGAATTAACGTAGCAGACAACCATAGCGCCGGGATACTGTTTTTTCAGGTCGATGAGGGCCGGCGCAGTAATCATGTCGGCCATAGGGCAGCCGGATTCCTTGTCAGGTAAAAGGACAGTCCTTTCAGGATTGATAATGTAAGCCGTCTCGGCCATAAAATGCACACCGCAAAAAACAATCACATCAGCGGCGGTTTTGGCAGCCTGCTGGCTTAATTCCAGTGAATCGCCGGTGAAATCGGCGATATCCTGGACTTCGGGCCGCTGATAATTGTGGACGAGGATAACGGCGTTCCGCTGTTTTTTCAGCCGGGTTATTTCATCGATGATTTCAGAATTATTATTGACCATAAGAGATTAGACTCCGATTAAGGTTAACATCGATTTCCTTTTTTCTTTATTTCCAAGATATTTCAATGTTTTAGCAGTGTTAATAACGGCACCGTGCCCCATCTCTATCTCTTCCCGCGGTGAAGAGAATAGTTAGAGGGGCTGCGCCCCTCTATGCATCATCCTTCGGGTGAGTACCTTCGGACTCAAGCTTTGCTTAATACGAATGTGAACACTAATTACCTGAGGAAACCCGACCCTACAGATCGCTGCGTTATTCGCTATCAGACGTTTCAATGACCCTGATTTTATCGCCGGGGGTGATGGTACCGCCTTTGATGACTTTACCGAAGACGCCTTCTTTGGGCATAACGCATTTGCCGACCTTCTGGAAAATGGCGCAGCCGACATGGCATTCCTTGCCGATCTGGGAGATTTCCAGCACCACTTCTTTGCCGATTTTGATCTTTGTGCCGACCGGGATGGAGACCAGGTCAATACCTTCGGTGGTGAGGTTCTCGGCGAAAGCGCCGGGGCCGAGGTCTAGCCCGAGTTTACGCATTTTATCAATGCTCTCTGTAGCCAGGAGACTGACCTGACGATGTGTGTTAAAATCGGCATGGGCATCGGTGACCATGCCGAAACCTTCTTTAAATTGACCGGACGGGACAAGGTCTTTACTGGTGCCTTTTTTATCGCTGCGGCAGACTGCGATTATTTTTCCTGTATTCTTCATATGGTGCTCCTCTTGACTTTCAGTTTAGCACACGCTCAATCGTCCCGCCACCAACGACGACGTCACCATCATAAAATACAGCGGACTGTCCGGGGGTGACGGCCATTTGCGGGGCGGTAAATTTAACGCTCACTTTATCGTCATAAACTGGAGTGATTAATGCTTCGGCTTCGGCATGGAGGTAGCGGATTTTAACTTTCAGAGTCACCGGCGCGATTAGTTTCTCAAAAGCGAGCCAATTCAAATCTATCGAAATGAACTCGCTGGCATAAACATCCTTTTTTTCGCCTACGATCACCGTATTGGTCTGCGCGTCAATGCCGATAACATAGAGGGGCGTCGGGGAGGAAATGCCCAGGCCTTTTCTCTGCCCGACAGTGTAATTGATAATGCCGTTATGTTTGCCCAGCACTTTGCCCTGTTTATCCACGATGCGGCCTGCCGGGACTGTGGAAATATGTTCGCGGAGAAAGCGCGGATAATCATTATCGGGGATAAAGCAAATCTCACGGCTTTCTTTACTTCGCCCAGACGGTAAACCTATTTCCGCTGCTATTTTCCGGACACTGTTTTTAGTCATATTGCCCAAGGGAAAGACGGCGGCAGCAAGCTGCGGCTGAGTCAATTTGTAAAGGAAATAGGACTGGTCGCGGGTGAGGTCAACACCTTTTTTCAGAACCAAACAGCCGGAGTTATTTTCGACACGGGCATAATGGCCGGTGGCCATGGCAGCAGCGCCCAAATCGACGGCTTTGGAGAGCAATGCACCGAACTTAATCATCCGGTTGCAATTGACACAGGGGTTCGGAGTACGGCCGAGACTGTACTGCAGGCAAAATTGAGAAATCACTTCTTTACTAAAAACGTCCCGGAAATCAACAGTGTGATGCGGGATGCCCAAGGCGGCGGCAACTTCAACGGCGGCAACTGCCGCTTCGTCTGACGGCGCGACCAGCATTGTCAACCCAAAAACTTCATGTCCTGCTTTTTGCAAAAGGGCAGCCGTGACCGAGGAATCCACCCCACCACTCAGAGCAACAGCGATTTTCATCAGCGGTCCCGGCGAATCAGGTTGATTTTACCCCAGATACCCATTTTGTCGTTGATGATGACTGCCGCGCCAAGCAGGCCGTCCACACCGCGGGCAAAATCGAGCGCCGATTGAACATCAGCTTCTGTTTTGACGATATTACCAACAGCGGTGGCGGCAGCATCAGCCAAGGCCGCCGAAGGAGAAAGGATAACGACCGCATCGGACTTGCCGAAACTGAGCGAATGGCCCACCGTGCCGGAAGAAGTACAGACACCTAGGGGAGTATCCGAAGGTTCGATTTTAATGGCAATCCGGCCGGTCAGAGGGGAATCCTCGCCGGCATAGACACCGACCAGCCGGGATTTTGTGGATTTGAGGAAGATATCGCCGCCGTTTTCGACAATGACCTCGGCGGAGTATTTGAGCAAGTCGCGGCCAACAAACTCGGCAAAAGCGCGGCGACAGCAGCCATCGGACCGACGTTAACCTTAGCAGCAGCGTCTGCCATGGTGCGGGCGATAGCGGGGGCATCATCGCCCACAGGGAAAGGTTTCAACGCAGCCACGAATCCCGGATGGCGGGCGATATAGTTTTCGAGTAAAGCGCGCTGCCGCTGGACAATTTCCAACGCTTTATCCTTGAGGAAACGGCGGGCGCGGATATAGAGGTCGGTTTCCTTGACGACAACCTGAAAAGAGACGAGGTCGCGGTCTTTCGACCAGTCCCGGTAATAACGCGGCTGATAATCAGGTGTTTTAGTCAATTATGTTTGGTCCTTAACGGGCAAGAATACCTGTCCTTACCTTAATTTAGAGATACGGCAATTATAGTTCCCTAACAATTAATTTTCTGGATTCCCGTACGTTCACTTTGTTCAGTACCTTCAGCCTTCGCGGGAATGACAAACCGGAGAACTATTTATCCGGTTTGCTCTCCAGTTTTTTAAGACGTTCTTCGATTTTATCCTGATGACTGATGATTGCCTGGAGGGCATCGGTAATCGGGTCCGGTAAGGTGCCGTGTTCGAGATTGAAGATTGTTTCGCGGCGGTCTTCGACGATTTTACCGGGGATGCCGACTACCGTTTTTCCGGCAGGCACAGGATTTACCACGACCGAATTAGCGCCGACACGGGCATCATCGCCGATGAGAATCGGGCCGAGGACAATGGCCGCCGCCCCGATGACCACCCGGTTACCGATAGTGGGATGGCGTTTGTGTTTTTCCAGACTGGTACCGCCCAAAACAACACCCTGGTAGATAAGGACATCATCGCCAATTTCCGCCGTTTCCCCGATAACCACACCCATGCCGTGGTCAATGAATAAACGCCTGCCGATTTTCGCGCCGGGATGGATTTCGATACCGGTGAAAAAGCGGGTGATTTGTGAATTGAGCCGCCCGAAAAACCGCATATGATGAGTCCAGAAAAAATGAGAGACGCGGTAACCCCAAAGAGCGTGCAAACCGGGATAACAACACAGGATTTCCAGGGTGCTCCTGGCGGCCGGGTCCCGGCTGAAAATCGTCCTGATATCTTCGCGTAAGGTTTTAAACATACTCTACCTTCTTTACTCCGGTAATTATTCAATAGATACAAGCCGAACAATTTCCGGATTCGCTTCTTTAGCCTGCTGCCGTTCTAATAAGTCCTGCAGCGTTAACGAGCCCAGCATTTCATCCATCACGGACTGCAATTCAACCCAAATATCGCGGGCGGCACACTTTGTGGAACGGGAACAAACACCGGCATCGCAAACACATTCTACCAGAGACCAAGTGCCTTCGCTGGCACGGACAATCTCAATTAATCTGATGCGGTCAGGGGAACTATTCAATACAAAGCCACCGCGTGCGCCGCGTATACTCCGGACCAGACCGGCAGTTTTCAAAGAAAGAAAAAGATGCTCCAGATATCTTTCGGAAATCTGCTGGCGTGCAGCGACATCCTTGACTAAAACCAGACCTTTGTCATAATGCTGCGCGAGGTCCAGCATTGCGCGTATCCCGTATCTGCCTCTAGTTGAAAGTTTCATGGTTCGTTATCCATAATTATTACTATATTAGTGATGTTTCTATTATAAGGGATAGAAACAGAGCAGTCAAAACACCCATATTAAGATCCAAAGATCACCAAAAATTAACAGCGACTATTCCCCCGGTTCTTTTGACATTCAATTTTCTTTGCACTATAATGCCTAGCACAAATGAAAATTATCAAAGGTTTAGCGCTGGTTTTATTAAGTTTCATTCTGGTGTTAGCACTTTGCGTATTCGGCCTGGCATTTACGGTAAACAGGGTAGTACTTCAACCCAATGATATGGAAAAAATAGTTAACAACATCGATTTCGCACAGGCCGTTCAAGAACAGATTGACAAACAAAACACCAACGGCGACATCTCGCCACAACTTGAGGCAGCTATTGTCAGCAGCATTCAGAATGCGGAACCGGTGATTAAACAGCACCTTGATACCGCAATTAAAGATACTTCCACCAATTTAAAATCATGGGGCAGCGCCCCGGATCTAAAAGGGACGTTAAGCGGTACTGTGATGAACGCGACGTTTGCGGCCGAAGTACTGGACAAAGTCGACCTCGCACAACTGCTGAACCAGGCAGTGCAGGAACAATCCGGGGCCGATACGGATTATTCGGCGGCATTCGTGACCGCCCTGGTAAATGGCGTCGATGCAACTGAACCGGAGATAAAAACGCAGATTGTAAACGCCTGCGACCCGATTTTTCAATATTTACTGATGCAGACCCCAACTATCGACCTTAAAAGCACGCTAAGGCAGACCGTTCTCAGCGACAATGAAGTGAGTGCCGTCCTGGATAATTTTGACTATACAGCAATGACAAAAAACATCCTGCTGGGATATATCGGCGGACCGTTGCCGGAAGGAATTACGCTCTCGGACGCGGAGATTAATACGGTGGTGGAGGCATTACAGCCATCGATAAAAACTGCTTTTGCGGGCGCAGCCGGCGATTTTGCCGATTATCTCACCGGCACAGACGCCACCTTCAGCGTCAGAGTACCGCTCCTGCCGGCGCTGCAAAGCTTAAAAACGGCGGCAAGAGCAGCATTTTTTGCGCAGCTGCCGCCAGAACTACAAGGAGAATCACAGGCAGACCTTGATAATGATTTCGAACAGTATTACGACAGTCTGGCGGCGGACATCCCAGCGACATACACGGTTGATTCCACCGACTTAGGGATAAATACGACGGCAGGCATTAGCAACGCCATCACCGAAGCGCAAAACGGCCTGACGACAGCGAGAAACAACATCAATACCGCCAGCCAGGACTACGCCAACGATTTGCAGAAAGCCAGACCTTATGTAAAGGATTTTCAAATCGGGTTTACCGGCCTGATTGTGCTGATAATACTGCTGATAGCGGGCATT
>CAVYZP010000044.1:0-115508 GCA_963772985.1 uncultured Chloroflexia bacterium | reverse complement strand
TGTCTCAAAAATACCAATAAAGTATTTATGGTTGCGTGTAACTGAGATAAAATGAGTGTAACAGCAAGTAAGGAGATCAAAATGCCGTTACGTTCTTTAAACAGGCAACAGACATGGTTACTACCTCCAACTCTGGATGAATTAATACCGGATGACCATCCGGCACGATTTATTGCAATGTTTGTTGACAATCTGGATGAAGCTGAATGGCGAAAACTCGATATAGGATTAGAGGGAGAACCATTAGGTGCTCCGGCTTATCATCCGCGCGTCTTGTTAGGTGTATGGCTATTTGGATTTATGACAAGCATCCGCTCCTCGCGAAAGCTGGAAGCCGCATGTCGGGATCAAATGCCTTATTTGTGGTTAACCGGCTGGCAGCATCCCGATCACAATACCCTATGGCGGTTTTATAAGGAACACCGTATGGAAATGCGGCATCTCTTCAAGCTAACAGTCCGAACCGCAGTAAACATGGAACTGGTGGATATGGCAGTGCAAGCTATAGACGGCACTAAGCTGCAAGCGAATGCAGCCAAAGATCGTACTTATGATGCCAAGGGACTACAGCGGTTGCTAGAGCGCACTGATACTGTAATCGAGGAACTGGAAAAGCAGAATGAAGCAGGTGATGATCCACCGCCAATACACTTACCGAAAAAACTAAGGCAGGCTCAGGTATTACGCACTGAGGTTAAAATAGCCATAAAACGGTTAGCAGCAGAAAGCAGAGTAGAAAGAATTAATCTCACGGATAACGATGCTAAACTTTTAAAGAGCAGACAAGGAGTGGTAGCGGGATATAATATACAAACAGTCGTTTCGTCCCTGAAGGTTACGGAGACCGATAGAGCCGGAGAGATGTTTATCACTGCAGTTGATGCAGTGCAAGATGCTGATGATCATCATCAACTGGTAAATATGTTGGAACAGTCTGAGGAAATGACGGGGGAAAAGGCTGATATCACGCTCGCCGATGCAGGTTACCATTCTGGTGCCAATTTAGCGGCATGTGAGGAACGAAAGCAAATAGTAGCGATCCCGGAACCCCAGGAACGCAGGGCTAATCCTCCTTATCATAATGATTTCAGTTATGATGCCGATACCGATAGCTATGTCTGTCCATTGGGGCAAACTTTGAAATTTCTCGAGATCAGGTCCGTGACAAATAAAATAGTGAGGGTTTACGGTGGCTTAGGAGCAGTTTGCCGCCTGTGTTCAGCTTTTGGTGTTTGCACTAAAAATCGCTACCGGGGACGGGAGTTGCTGATTGGACGGTATGACACATTATTACGAAATCACAGGAATTGGATGACAATGCCGCCAGCTAAGGTAGCCTATCGGCGGCGTAAGGAATTATCTGAACCAACTTTTGGTATTATGAAGGAGCAGATGGGCTTCAGGCGCTTCCTATTACGTGGGTTAGACAATATTAAGGCTGAGACCTTTATGGTGGCAACGGCGTTTAACTTGCGTAGTTTGTACAGAGTATGGCAGTGGCGGTGGAATAAAACATGGAAAGAGGGGTTTGCGGGAATAGGTACCTTTATTTCTGGGCTATTTTTAGCGATTATAGGATATTGTGAAGTAGCCATATCAAACAATATGGCTATAACCTGTTAGTCAAATTTCTTTTTGAGACAGGCTCTTACGGTCGGGGTATTAAGTAAGGAACAATAAAAAATGACATGAACGTGGCTGGGCCAGGTCTAATCCCTGCTTTTATATAGAGGACGACGGAATATTTACATTACAGACCTTTGAACAGGAGAGCCAGATGGCAGATGGATTCCCGATACATTTCTTCCGAATTGCTCCGGAAAGTACCTCCGACCGCGGTCTACGGTCAGGTCGGGAACGACAATGAGGGGACTCTCATTTGAACCGCCGGACGGGGAAGCTGCCCCTTCCTCCCGGATACATTCGTTCCGCTCAGTACGACATTGCGATGCCGGATTGCCACGACCTTGTATGGAGTAAAGATAAGGTCCCGCAAAGACGATGGGGGAGTTTTTTTAACCACAAGGATATTCTACAGGTACTTCGTAACTTCAGTATACATTCACTCCGTGAAGTACCTACGACTGCCGTCTCCGGCATTTTACCTTAACGGTATACATTTTGACTAACGTCAAAAGTACCTTCGATTGCGACCTTCGGAAGTATTTTGGCCTGCGGACCTCAAAATGATAATATACAGCATGTTTGCGGCGCTGCGGCGCACAATGGTAGAATTCAAAGCAGAATTGATAGTATAAAAAACCGGCAGGAAGGGGAGTATCTGATGATTCTGCAAAAAATGGAACTGGGGTCTTTCGGGGCGAATTGCTATATCGTCGGGGATGAGGCGAGCAAAGAGGGAATGATTATCGACCCTGGGGACGAAGGCGCGGCGGTGATGAAGCAGGTCAAGGCACTGGGCCTGAAAATAAAGGTGATTCTTTTAACGCACAGCCACATCGACCATATTGGCGGACTGGAAGCAGTGAAAAAAGCCACCGGCGCGGAAATTGCCATCCATGAGAGCGAAGCCCCGTTTTTACTGAAACAGCCGTGGACGCTGGATTTCATGCCGCCCACACCGCCCGCGCCGCCGGCTGAAAGATTATTAAAAGACGGCGATGTGATTACCATCGGCAAATTGAAATTCAAAGTGCTGCACACGCCGGGGCACACCATCGGGGGGATCTGCCTACTGGGGGACGGTATTGTATTTACCGGCGATACGTTGTTCAATTACAGCGTCGGACGGGCGGATTTTCCCGGCTCCGATTACGACCAGGAAATGAGCAGCATCCGCAGCAAACTGATGACATTGCCGGATGCGACGAAGGTCTATCCGGGGCACGGGCCGGCGACAACCATCGGAATTGAGCGGAAGGGGAACCCGTTCATTAACGGGACGGCGTTTTAAGTTTGTTTGATTCCCGATGAATACAAAGGATTACATGGTGAATCATTGGTTCATTGAAGCATTTAGGTAGACTGCGCCCCCTCACTCAACTCTCTCCCGCTGCGTCGGGAGAAAAGTCTTAAACGACGTCTCTTGGGCGGTTATAAATTATTTTTTTTAATGGTCTCATATCCAGCTGTTTGCGTCGAGGATAGGGGCTTTAATTAATTAGCGCTCCCCATGCTAGGTCATTGGTTGCGTGAGGAGAGAAGTTTCGATTTTTATCGTTCATGTTCGCAGCGGAAATCAACTGCGGAAACTATGTCCATGTTCATCAACGGGACGGCATTTTAGAAGGGTTAGATTTTGTACACCAGGCCCGATAAAAAATCCTCCTTAATGAGACCGTCTGAAATCTCTGGATTGTCGGGTCAAGCCCGACAATGACAATGAAAATAAAACAGCTTCCAGCTTAGCTGGAAGCTGTTTTCACCGGTTTGTCATTCCCGCGCAGGCGGGAATCCATAAAAATCAGTTTCTATAGCTGTTTTTGGATGACCCCGGAATGGTTTCTGTTTCCATGAAATACCTATAGTCCCCAGTTATGTTTGATAGGCATAAATTTATCTTTTTGTAATAATGTCGACAAAAATGTTATTACTTTGCATAAATTGCAGTGCTATAATTGGGGCAGAAATGAAGAGAGGTGGGTAGTATGCACGAAGCGCTGCTTGCCGAAAAAATTTCCGGCTCCGTAGTCCGCTGCAACATCTGCCGGTGGCGCTGCACGATTCAGCCCGAGCAAACCGGTGTTTGCAGAATGTACCGGAATGTCAAAGGCATCCTCTATAACCTTAATTACGGACTGGCATCATCCGTTGCGGTTGACCCCATCGAAAAGAAGCCGCTGTTCCATTTCCATCCGGGGACGCAGGTGTTTTCGCTGGGCGGCTGGGGCTGCAATTTTCACTGCCAGGATTGTCAGAACTGGGAAATCTCGATGGTGAAAGACGTATTGAAAGAATCGGAAAAAATTTCCCCGCAGACGGCGGTCGACCTGGCGAAACAGAATCATTGCCAGGGCATTGCCTGGACATATAACGAGCCTTCGATGTGGTTCGAATATACGCTGGATACCGCCAAACTGGCGAAGCAAAATAACCTTTATACGGTTTACGTCACCAACGGTTATCTCAGTCCGGAGGCGCTGGATATCATCGGGCCTTATCTGGACGCCTGGCGCGTGGACATTAAGGGTTTTTCGGACAAACTGTATCAGGACCTGGCCAAAATTATGCACTGGCGCGGCATCCTGGAAACGGCTCAGCGCGCCAAAAAAAAGTGGCAGATGCATGTCGAAGTGGTAACGAACATTATCCCGACGATGAATGACGACGACGCGCAATTGGGCGGGATTGCCGGCTGGATTGCCAAAGAATTGGGCACTGAGACGCCGTGGCATGTTACGCGGTTCCATCCAAATTACATGATTTCAGATTTGCCGGCGACGCCGGTGGCGACGCTAGAACATGCTTATGAATTGGGGCGCAAAGCAGGGTTGAAGTTCATCTACCTGGGAAACGTGCCGGGACATGCCAGCGAAACCACGGTTTGCTTCAGTTGTGGGAAACCGGTGGTGGAACGCGTCGGGTATCAGACCAACGTTTGCGGGTTGAACGAATCACGCTGTAAATATTGCGGCGCCGAATTAAATTTTACGGTGAACCGGGGAGGAAAATAAAATGATTAGAGAACCGGCCGTCGCGGGCCAATTTTATCCTGCTTCTCCCGAAGAATTGAAGTCAATGATACGCAGTATGGTGGACGAAAAAGCCGCCAAAGAAGATGTCATCGGGTACTATGCGCCGCATGCCGGATTCGTTTACTCCGGGCCGGTGGTCGGAGCGGTGGTTTCCCGGGTGAAATTCAAAGACACGTGCGTGATTTTAGGTCCCAGCCATACCGGGGCGGGTGCGCCATTCAGCATCCTGGCCGAAGGCACATGGCGGACGCCGTTGGGTGATGTGGAAATCGATTCTGACCTGGCTAAATCAATTCTGTCTAACTGCAGCCACCTGAAAGAGGACCGCCTAGCGCATTTGCAGGAACATTCCATCGAGGTGCAGCTGCCTTTTATCCAATACTTCAAACCGGATATTAAATTTGTACCGATTACTTTGTCCCATACCAACGCGGCCGTTTACAGGGATATCGGCGTCGCAATCGCGAAAGCGATTAAGGATACCGGCAAACAGGCGGTAATTGTCGCTTCCGGCGACATGAATCATTATGAATCTCAGAAAACGACACACACCAAGGACCGGCAGGCCATCGAATCGATATTAAAACTCGAGGCCGGGGAGCTACTGGACCGGGTGCGAGAATTCAATATTTCGATGTGCGGCTACGGCACGGCGGCCTGCCTGATTTACGCGGCGAAAGAACTGGGTCCGGTGACCACGGAATTGGTGAAGTACCAGACCAGCGGGGATGTCACCCACGATTTTGACGCGGTGGTGGGGTATGCCGGAATTATATTTAAAGGGCTGAAAGAATCACCGCAGGTGAGGCTGGCACGGGAAACAGTGGAAAGCTACGTGAAACGGGGTGAAGTCCCGCATTTAAAAACTATCCCGCTGGAAATGAAGGGTAAAGCCGGGGTGTTTGTTTCTTTACATAAAGGTGACGAATTGCGCGGGTGCATCGGGACAATCGAACCCGACGAAGCAAATATTGCGCAGGAAATTATCCGCAATGCCGTGCAATCCTCTACCCAGGACCCGCGTTTCTCTCCGGTGACTCCCGAAGAGCTTCCGGAGCTGATATACAGCGTGGATGTATTGACCGAGCCGGAATCGGTGAAGAGCGAGAAAGACTTGGACCCGAAGAAATACGGCGCGATTGTGGAGGCCGGCTGGCGGCGGGGATTACTACTGCCGGATTTGGAGGGCGTGGATACTGTCAAACGGCAGCTGGAAATCTGCCGGATGAAAGCCGGCATCGGGCCGGAGGAAGCGATAAAATTATATCGATTTGAAGTGAAGAGATTCAAGTAAAGGAATAATCAAGTATCAATAAACAATAATCAATAATCAAGTAAATTCGAAATACTAATATCGAAATACTAAATAATATCAAAATCAGAAATCCTAACAGGAGTAAAATGTTCAAAGACCTGGTATTGAAGTGCCGGAGTTACCGGCGGTTTTATGAGGACATGGTGGTGGAGAATAAAACTTTGCGGGAACTGGTAGACCTGGCCCGGCTTTCGGCTTCGGCGGTGAACCGCCAGCCATTAAAATATATTATTTCCGGAGCGAGTGACAAGAATGCGCTGATTTTCTCCACTTTGCACTGGGCCGGGACGTTGAAAACCTGGCCGGGGCCGGCAGAAGGGGAACGTCCGGCGGCCTACATCCTGATTTTAGGGGATAAAGAAATCGGGGCAAGTTTCGGCATGGACCCGGGCATTGCAGCCCAGACGATTTTACTGGGTGCGGTGGAGAAAGGCTTGGGGGGCTGTATGCTGGGTGCCGTGGACCGGGAAGACCTGAGAAAATTGCTGAATATTCCCGCGAGATATGAAATCTCTCTGGTGATTGCATTAGGGAAACCGAAAGAGAAGATTATCCTGGAGACGATGAACCCGGGCGACAGCTATGATTACTGGCGGGACAAAGACGAAGGGCACCATGTGCCCAAGCGGAAATTGACCGATATTATTGTGGCGGAATATTAGAGGAGCTTAATTTTTTAATTTGATTTGTTGTCGGCATCCATAATAATCGCGGTATTTTATGTTTTTGGAAACTAGTAATTTAGATTCTGGATTCCCGCTTTCGCGGGAATGACAACTTTGATGGGGCTAAGTTTCGTGATTCGCATCGCGGAAGAGCGGGATTTTGAAGGAATGATGAGCCTGCTGCGGCAGCTTAACCCGGACGACCCGGTGATTACAGACGGGCGCGATAAAGTGATATTCGCGCGGATATTAAAGGAATCCAACCTGCGGATTTTAATACTGGAAGAAAATGGTAAAATAATCTCGACATGTTACCTGAATATTATTCCCAATCTGACCAGAAACGCAGCGCCTTACGCAATAATCGAAAACGTGGTGACGGATACGGCATTTCGGAATCAGGGCTTCGGGAAGAAGCTGATGGCCTTTGCCTTGGACAGCGCATGGAAGGCGGGGTGTTATAAAGCGATGCTGCAAACCGGTTCAAAAAAAGAGAGCACTCACAAATTTTATGCTGCCTGCGGTTTTGTCAAAGGAGAAAAGTTCGCTTTTCACGCCAGAAACCCAAAGTTTGCGAAAAAAACAGCATAAGCATTTAGTTTTTATTGTTCTGGATTTCATAAAACTTCGCAATCGCAGCCGCAATATTGTAAAATTGGTTTCAATCCGGAATTTGTTATTTATCGTTTGGAATTTGGTATTTGGATTTTAACACACGTGGATATTTTTGAGCACCAATTTGAGGAACAGAAGAAAAAAGAAGCGCCGCTGGCGGCGCGGATGCGTCCGACCACGCTGAAAGAATTTGTGGGGCAGGAGCATATTGCCGGGGAAGGGCGCGTACTGCGAAAAGCCATCGAATCCGGGCAGCTGCCTTCGATGATACTCTGGGGGCCGCCCGGCAGCGGCAAAACGACGCTGGCAACGATTATCGCCAATACCACGGCTTCACATTTCAGTTCGGTCAGCGCCGTGACCGCCGGTGTCGCCGATTTACGGCGGATTATCGAGGAAGCGAAAGAAAGGCGCAAGCTTTACCAGCAGAAAACGATATTGTTTATTGACGAAATCCACCGTTTCAACAAGTCCCAGCAGGATGCGGTGCTGCCATTCGTGGAAGACGGCACGATTACGTTAATCGGTGCCACCACGGAGAACCCGTCGTTTGAAGTCAATGCGCCGCTGTTATCCCGCGCCCGCGTGTTCACCCTGAACCCCTTGACCCAGGACGAACTGAAAACAATTATCCGGCGGGCGATGCAGGATAAAGACAAAGGCATCGGTAACATTAAAGCGGAAATTGAAGAAGACGCGCTCAAACAGCTAATCACCGTGTCAAACAGCGATGCCCGCACAGCGCTGAACGCATTGGAACTGGCGGCGTGGACCACACTGCCGGATGAGCAGGGGATGAGGCACATCACGCTGCCGGTAATCGAGGATGCGCTGCAGCAGCGCGCTTTATTGTACGACCGGGCCGGGGAACAGCATTACGACCTGATTTCAGCTTTACATAAATCTCTGCGCGATTCCGACCCCGATGCTTCGCTTTACTGGCTGGCGCGGATGCTGGAAGCGGGAGAAGACCCGCTATTCATCGCGCGGCGGCTAGTGCGGGCGGCTTCGGAAGATATCGGCATGGCGGACCCGCAGGCGCTGGTGGTGGCGATGGCTGCGCAGCAGGCGGTGCATTTCATCGGGATCCCGGAGGGCAACCTGGCACTGGCGGAAGCAACGGCCTACCTGGCCACCGCGCCGAAGAGCAATTCCCTGTACACGGCCTATTCCAACATTCAAAAAGAAGTAAAAAACGGCAAAAACGATCCGGTGCCGCTGCATTTACGGAACGCCGTAACAAAATTGATGAAAGAAAGCGGCTACGGCCAGGGCTACAAATATGCGCATAATTTCCCCGGGCATGTGGTGGACCAGCAGCACCTGCCGGATTCGTTGAAAGACAAGAAATTTTATTTTCCCGGCGAACTGGGTTATGAAAAGCAGGTCAAAGACCGTTTAAAAGCCTGGGAGTCAATCAAGAAAAACAGCAACAGTAAAACCCCCGGAGAGAAACGGGATTGATTGCCAGACGGGTCGTTTTTCCCTGCGGCGACATTCAGCTGGAAGGCGTGCTGCATTTACCGGAGAATAAAGAGCCTTTGCCCGTGGTGGTTGTCTGCCATCCGCACCCGCTGTACGGCGGGGATATGGACAACGGGGTGGTGCTGGCGGTAAGCAGCGCACTCGAAAAAAGCCAGATTGCAACGTTGAGATTTAACTTCCGCGGCGTGGGCAGCAGCGGCGGCAGTTACGATGAAGGCCGGGGCGAGCAGGATGATGTTGTCGCGGCGCTGGATTTTCTTGCCGCTGTCAAAGAGATTGACGTGCAGCGGATCGGGTTGGCGGGGTATTCTTTCGGAGGGATGGTGGCTGAAGCCGTTGCGATGAAGGATAAACGGGTCAGGCAACTGGCATTAATCTCGCTGGTTTTAGAGCAAGCCGCCTGGGCGCAATTGAAGAAATATAGTTTACCCAAATTGATTATTATCGGGGATGAAGATACCACCATCGTTTTCCGTCCTTTTCAGAGATATTTTGGCGAGGCCAGACAGTATCAGATTATCCCGGGCGCCGACCATTTCTGGTCGGGGTTCGAAGAAATATTGGGCAACAAAATTGCTTGTTTCTTCCGCGACAGTTTTTAACGGTACTAGTCCTTTCAGCTCAGCGGCACGTAATCCTGAAAAACAGCGATTAACGGTTGAGCAGAATCACATTTTCCCCCGACTAAAAAACAAATATATTTGTGAACGACACCAAAAGTACTCTTGAATCATATGAGAAATAGCGATATAATAGCTGTGCACTGTAGAATTATGGTAATATAGTTTAGTCAAGTTTCGATAAAAGTGAATATTTCCGATAAAGAATTAATATTTAATTTGAAATAAGGAATCGGTAAATTGTCCTCAGTATACTGACCGCAGGAATATTTTTCCGGTAAATCACAACAGCACCTATCCTAATGGCATATTTATACGTTATATAGAGGAAAAAGCAACCAAATCAGGGAGAAAATCGGTTCTTTTTAGAGCTGGAGGGATGACATGGTAACCGCGGTAAGAACAAGACGCGCAGTCAACAAAGAAACGGTCCTGGAAATGAGGCAGTCGGGTATGCCGATGCGGGAGATTGCGGAAAAAATAGGACGCAGTAAAGAAAGAGTCAGGCAGATTCTGGTGGAGGGGTGCGGCTCGACGGAGCATGAATTCCTATCTACTTTACAGCTGTGTAAAAAAGCCGGTTTACCGCGAAACCGAATCATGGAATTGTACCTGGATGGTATTATCGTCCCGGCGGTGAAATGGGATGCCGGGAACCGGGATTATTTGTTATGGCCGGTGGAAGCAGTGTCGAAAATCACACTGCATTATCAGAATCACCGGTTGTGTAAGGTCTGTAACCGGCCGCTGCCGAAAAACAGGATATTTTTCTGTTCGGACGGATGCCGGCAGGAACGGCATAAGTACAAATACATGACGCCGGCAGAAAAGAAAAGAGTGCTGGACAATATCCGCCGCTACCGCGAGCGGCAAAAAGTGATGGTGGAACGGCCGCTGGCTGTCGCAATGAGGTAATTCTAGCCCCGCAGCCTTCGCCGGTATTTTAATTCCAGCGCCAGATTAGCCGGCGCGTCGGTAATAATCCCTTCCACGCCCCAATCGAGCGCGGTGCGCAAATTCTGGCTGCTGCTGCATTCCCAGACCATGATGGCGCAGCCATGCGCATGCAGGTTATTAACCGTTTCGGCAGTGGTATATGCGAAGCGGGGCAGCATTATCCTGGCCCTGGTTTCGTCCATTATTCTTAAAGGTTCTTCTACTGTTTTCGCAATCAAAATACCCCGTGGTATCCGGGGCGCGAAATCAGCGAGTTCCCGCACCAGGTTGGCTTTAAAAGACGTGATGAATAATTTTTCGGGTTTCATCGCGGCATTGACAGTTTCCAGAAAAAGGTCGAGTGAATTCACCTGTTTCAATTCCAGCATCAGTTTGATGCGCTTCCGGCACAGGCTGAGCGTTTCTTCAAGGGTCGGGACCTGGTATTGCCCGGCAATTTTCACATTGCGGATTTCCGCTAAAGATAAACTAACGATGTTTTTACCGGCGATTTCATCATCATGAAAAATGATGAAGCTGTGGTCGGCAGTTTCCTGGACGTCGCACTCAATCCCGTCCGCGCCCAGTTTGATAGCAGCATAAAACGATTCCAGCGTGTTATCAGGCGTATCTTTAGTGAAGCCGCGGTGAGCGATATTTAACGTTGCGGTCATCAGTTTATCCTCATCATGTGCCTGAGTAGCTTACGGCAAATTTGTTTTTTCAAGTAAACGGTCGGTCTCAATGCGGGCCTGTCGCACAATCTCCGGTACTTCGTGATAATCACCCCAGCGGAATTTTTCCATCCCTTCAAGGCGGAAGAGATAATCGGTACCGGCCAGCAGTTTTTCTTTGATCGCACGGCTGCTGATATCGTCGACGATGGAGATAACTTCCAACAATGTGCGCGGATTATCGCCGACAAAAGGCATGGGCATGTCGATTGTTAAAACCGGGGTATCATCTTTTGCGATGTTGTCCAGCGGTAAATCACAGAAAATTGTGCTGCTGACCAGTTCCATTTCCCCGACCGCAACGGGGGGCAGGATGCCGGGAAAGGCCATACTGGCTTTCAGGCAATCGTTCAGTTTGCCTTGCTGAATTAAGATGTTCTTGCCCTGTTTGAGGTCGATAACCGATACCGCCAATGGAATTTTGAGATCGGAAAACGAATAATTGCCGAAAAACTGCGCAATTTGCGGCTCGATTAACTCCCAGGACAGAACGCCGGCATTCATGAAATTAGCCTGGCAATAGGTCCTCTCCCTTAAAAAGTAAGAGAAACTGCCTGCCAAGGGCCGTTTGGGACTCCGGAGTAGACCGGAAAGCTGTTCCAATCCCCAGAGCGAACGGTAGTTCTCGCCGAAAAATCGCGTGAATTCGTCGGTCAGTGTGTCCGGGTTTTTCCCCAGCGCAAACTGAGCGCTGACCGGGGCGCTGATGCCGGCGGCGATGATTTTTTTGATATTAACACTGTGGTTGTAGAAGGATTGCAGCACGCCGATACTGGCAATGCCTTTAATGCCGGTCCCGCCCAAAACCAGTGTTATGGGTTCAGACATGGACTTTCTCCAGTTTTTCCAGCAGCTGAGGAATGACTTGCTGCGCCGTGCGATAACCTTTTTCAATGGCCGTCAGATAATTTTCAAAATGACTGCTGTCGAACTGCGACATATCGACACTGATATGGAAATCAGACTGCTCGATTGCCCACTGTTCAAGCCTTTTTTGTTTCAAAGATTCGACATAATAAAGCAGGTCGACGCCATTCTGATAGTCAGGACCGGGTAACTCCAACAGTCCAACCGAGATGATGAAATCAGCGCCCTGGCTGCGGAGCTGGGGCACCGGGATATTTGCCAGGACATAGCCGTCCACCAGCACACGTCTGCCGCGGACGACCGGCGGGAAAATTGCCGGAATGGCGGCGGAAGCGAGAACGCCGTCAACCAATTTGCCCCTTTTAATGATTACCGTTTCGCCGGCCATGATATCCGTAGCGATGGCGGAAAACGGTATTTTTGTATCCTCAAAACGTTTTTCGTCGAACAGGATTTTTAAAGCTTTAATATTATTTCTATTAGACTGGATTGATTTACTCAACGCTGCCACGTCACAGACCGCTTCATTCAGCCAACTGCGCAGGAATGCCGGCCCTTCGGTGGAGTGACGGAACAGATTGAAATGATTGACATGCACGGAATCGACAACTTTTTTAACGAGCCCGGTCATGATATTCGTGTCCGGATACAGCGCATACATCCCGCCCATAATCGCGCCGATGCTGGTGCCGTTGACAATATCAATTTTAATCCCGGCTTCGGTGAGCGCGCGGATTGCGCCGATATGCGCGTAGCCTCGGGAACCGCCGCCGCCCAGGCATAAACCTATTTTCAACTACTCCAGCTCCCAGTCTTTGAGGCCCTGTTTAATCACGGCCACGTATTCCGGACCAGGTTTGGATTCTTCTTCCTGCCGGGTCTTAACATAGGTTATGGCTTTAACCGCAACATCGTCTTCATTGAAAACCATGACATTTAAGTGGGTGTAAGTGCCGGGATAATCTTCGAAGCGGTCCAGTTTTTTCAGATCCGCTTCGGAAATTTCGTAAACTGCGCCTTTGACTTTCGCGCCCTTGTAGGGCTGAATGGTCGCTTTCCCGCCGTGCCATTCCCGTGACCAGCCGGTAAACACCAGTTTGTAGTTCGGCAGGACGGCGCTGAATTTCGGTTTGGCATCGGGACAGTGCTGCCGCATTCGCGCCCGGCTCAGATTGGAGGCATAAGCAAAATAGTCCATAATCCCCTCCGCTCACAGATGAATTTAGTCAATATTATACAGTATTGGGAATAATTATGTCAGGGGGTTGGCAGCCGGTGTCTCATTGTCAGGAGCCGGGGCAGGTTGCCGATGAGCCTTAATATCAGGTATACTTAAAGCTGAAACAAAGAAGATTCCGGCGGAGGATTGCAATTTGCTGAAAACTCATTATTGCGGCGAATTAAATAAAAATCTGAAGGGCAGCAAAGTCACACTGGCAGGCTGGGTAGACCGGCGGCGCGACCACGGTGAGCTGATATTCATCGACCTGCGGGACCGGACGGGCATCGCCCAGGTGGTCTTTAACCCCCAAATTTCCAAGCAGTGTCACGAGATTGCCGGACAAGTGCGCAACGAGTTCGTGCTGAAAGTGACCGGTGAGGTAGCACCGAGACCGGCCGGCACCGAAAATTTAAAACTGCCCAGCGGTGAAATCGAAGTTATCGTCCGCGAAGTGGAAATTCTCAATGCCGCCAAAACACCGCCTTTTTACATCAACGAAGACTCCGAGGTAGATGAAAATGTCCGCCTCAAATACCGCTATCTGGACCTGCGCCGGCAGCGGATGCTGAATAATATTATCCTGCGCGATAAAGTGGTTCAATACTTCCGTGATTTCCTGCATAAAAAAGGTTTCCTGGAGATTGAAACTCCGATATTAATCAAGAGTACCCCGGAAGGGGCACGCGATTATCTGGTGCCGAGCCGCCTTTATCCCGGCAGTTTTTACGCGCTGCCGCAATCACCACAGCAATTGAAGCAGCTGCTGATGATCGCCGGTATGGAAAAGTATTTCCAGATTGCAAAATGCTTCCGCGACGAAGACAGCCGCGCCGACCGGCAGCCGGAACACACCCAGCTGGATATCGAGATGAGCTTCGTTGAAGAAGAAGACATCCTGAAGCTGATGGAAGGACTGTTCACAAAAATGGTAGAGACGGTTAAACCGGAAAAGCGGGTGCTCTCGCCTTTCCCGCGCCTCAGTTACAAAGAGGCGATGGAAGATTACGGTTCGGATAAGCCCGATCTGCGTTTTGAGATGAAGATGCATGATCTGACGGATATTGCCGGGAAAACGCAGTTCGCCGTATTCCAAAAAGTGATTGCAGACGGCGGCAGTGTCAAAGGAATTTGCGCCGGCGGCTGTGCCAACTATACGCGGACGCAGTTGGAAGAATTAAATAAATTTGTGCAGAGTTACGGCGCCGGCGGGCTGCTGACATTTGCTTTGGGCGGCGGGTGCAGCGATATCGAGCACCTGACTTTGGACATGGTGAAGTCGGTGGCGGCCAAACACATGACCCTGGAACAAATCCAGGAAATCGCGCGGCGATGCGGCGCAAAACCGGGAGATTTAATTCTGGCGGTGGCCGGCAAAACGAAAGTGGTGAACAAAGCCCTGGGTGAACTGCGCAGGGAAATGGGAACCCGGCTGGGTCTGGCCGACCCGAACCTGCTGGCGTTTGCCTTTATTTTGAATTTTCCCCTATTTGCCTGGAGCGAAGAAAACAAGAAGTGGGAACCGGAACATCATCCTTTCGTCGAGCCCTGGGATGAAGATAAAGCGATACTGGAAAAGGACCCGGGTAAAGTCCGCGCCCATTGTTACGATATCGTGTGTAACGGCTATGAACTGGCGAGCGGCAGTATCCGTATCCACAATCCCGAACTCCAGCGGCGGATTTTCCGTTTCCTCGGTTACAAAGATGAGGAAGTACAGGAGAAATTCGGCGGTTTCCTGGATGCCTTTGAATACGGCGCGCCGCCGCACGGCGGTATCGCCCCCGGCATTGACCGGATTCTGATGATATTATCCGGTTCGCCCACGATACGCGACGTGATGGCCTTCCCCAAGAATCAAAATGCGGTGGATATGATGCTGGAGGCGCCTTCGCCGGTCAGGAAAGAGCAGTTGAAAGAGTTGCACATACGTCTGAGTGACGATTAAATTATACCCGGAGAGAAGATTGAAAGTAACTAACGAAAAAACAGAAAACCGTCAAGCATATTTAAAAATCGAAGTCGAACCGTCTGAAGTCGAAACCGCCACCGACAAAGCCTATCACCGGCTGGTAAAACGGGTCAATATCCCCGGATTCCGCCGCGGGAATGCGCCGAAGGCCGTCTTCATCCGTCACTTCGGGGAACATGAACTGTTCCACGAAATGCTGGACGACCTGGTGCCGGTAGTTTATAAAAACGCCGTCAAAGAACAGAATCTGGAGCCGGTGGCCGAACCGCAGCTGGAGCTGGAGACCGAAGAACCGGTCGTACTGAAGGTGATCGTACCGCTGAAACCGGTAGTCAACCTCGGGGATTACAAAACAATTGACTTGAAGCCAAATCCCATCGAAGTTACAGATGACATGATAAATTCCGTCGTCGAACAGTTACGGCACCAGCATGCCACCTGGGAACCGGCGGACCGCGCGGTGGAATTGAACGACCTGGTCACCATTGATGTCACCAGCACGATGAAAGGCGAACCTTTCGTCAATCAGAAAGGCGTCCAATATCAGGTGGCGGCGGGCACACTCTCTCCGGCCCCCGGTTTTGCCGAGCAATTAGTCGGGATGAAAAAAGGGGAAGACAAGGAATTTAAACTCCAGTATCCGGCGGATTATCCACAGAAAGAAGTGCAGGGCAACGAAGCCGCGTTTACAATTAAGATGATTGAAATCAAACAGGAAAAATTGCCGGAAGTCAACGATGAATTTGCCAAACTGCTGGGTACCGATATCACTTCCGTCGAGACCATGAAAAAGAAAATCTCCGATGACCTGACCAAGCGGGTCGGGGATAGGGTAAAGCGCGATTTCGAAGATAAAGTAGTCGAAGCGGCGACGGCGTTGAGCCAGGTGGAATTTCCCCCGGTTTTAGTGGACATGGAAGTGGAGCGCTCCCTGGAACGCAGCCTGCGCTATATTCAGAACTCCGGACAGAATATCGACGAATATTTAAAGAGCATCAATAAAACAGTTGACCAGTTACGTGAAGAATTGAGACCGTCATCGTCCAAACGGGTAGCCGAATCCCTGGTCGTCGGCAAAATCGCCGAAGCGGAAAAAATCACCGTCGACCACGCGGAAATCGATGCCGAAATTGAAGAAATGGTGCAGATGTCCAGCGGCAACAAAGACGAACTCCGGAAAGCTTTAGAGACACAGCGCAACCATGAATCAATTGAAGATACATTAGTGGCGCGGAAAACGATCCAGCGCCTGGCCGAAATAGCTCAGAGTCCGAAAGAAGTAAAGAAGGAGGCTTAAAAATGAACATGGACCCGATGGATGTTATCCCGATGGTTATCGAGAGCGGCACCAGGGGAGAAAGGGCTTTCGATATCTACTCTTTACTGCTGCGCGAAAGAATTATTTTTCTGGGAACCCCGATTAACGACCAAATTGCCAACCTGATTATTGCCCAGCTTTTATTCCTCGACCGGGAAGACCCGGATAAGGACATTAGTCTGTATATCCACTCGCCGGGCGGCGTGATCAGCGCAGGACTGGCAATCTACGATACGATGCAGTTAATACGGCCGGAAGTTTCGACAATTTGTGTCGGGATGGCGGCCAGTATGGGCACGGTATTACTTTGCGCCGGCGCCAAAGGAAAGCGCTATGCGCTCCCAAATTCAACAATTCATATGCATCAGGCAATGGGAGGGGCACAGGGTCAAGCAGCGGATGTAGCAATCCAGGCGCGTGAGATTATGCGGATGCAGGACTTAATCCGCGATATCATTATCAAGCAGACCGGACAAACCATGGAAAAAGTAGTTCATGACATGGATCGGGATTATTTTATGACATCCGAACAGGCAAAGGAATACGGTTTAATCGATGAGATTCTGGCTAAACCCACCAAAGAGGCCAAAGCGAAAAAATAGGACTGATTCTGGGACAGAATTAAAGAGAGGGAGTTCAAAAGACTCCCTCTCTTTTTTGTCTTAATATGACAAAACCCCTTGACAAAAGTTTGGAAAATGTTAATATAATAGAACATATGTACGCATTATTCCGGAAAATGCTGTTAAATTAATTAAAACAGGAGTAAAAATGAATAAAGTACTGGCTTATTGTGGGTTGGATTGCGGCGGCTGCGGGGCTTATCTGGCGACGAAAAATAACGATGATGAGCAACGGGTAAAAACGGCGGAGGAATGGTCCAAACAATACGGGCACGTCTTCAAACCGGAGGATATCAACTGCGGCGGCTGCACCGCGAAAGGTAAAATGAATTTTCAATATTGCAATGTCTGTGAAATCAGAAAATGCGGCCAGGAAAAGAAAGTGAAAAATTGCGCTTACTGCGCGGATTATGCCTGCGAAAAGCTGGAGAAATTCTTCGCTATGGCACCGGCGGCCAAAGCCAATCTGGAAGCAATTAAAAAAGCCAAATAGCGAGCGCTTTTAGGGATGCAGGTGGTCGGGCGAAACCTGCCGGATGAATTTACTGGAAAGGCGGGTTTCGCCGCGCCCCCTCCAGGGGGATATTGATGGAAAAGATGATTGCGTTTTGCGGGCTGAATTGTACCGGCTGTGATGCTTTTCCGGCGAACCGCAACAAGATGACATCGGCAGAGAAAAAACACGCAGCGGAAAAGTGGTCTGAATTATACAGCCGCGGCCGCACGATTAAACCGGAAGAGATGGAATGTGACGGCTGTTTGTCCATGGGCGGAAAACTCTGGAACCTGTGCCGTAACTGTGAGGTTAGAAAAGGCGGCATGGAAAAACAGGTTAAAAATTGCGCGTATTGCCGTGATTATCCCTGCGAAAAACTGAACGAAATATTTGTTATTGCACCATTGGGTAAGGATACTCTCGAAATAATCAGGAAAAGCAAATAGAGTTAAATTATCGTACAATCGTTAGCTTTTACGCGTTAACAGCCCATCGTAGAGGCTTACGGGTGGTTTGATGGATTCCCGTACATTCACTACGTTCAGTATTTCGACTATGGTCTCAACTTTTCGCGGGAAAGACAATAGGGGTTTGCTCTGTTTTCCCGGGACCACCAATTAGGGTTGAAGATTCTTCGCCCGTCTTAGGCTGACTCAGAATATTTTTTTAATCTTCGCCATAGTGCTATGGAAATGGACGAAAGGGCTGGCGCGCTTTCCTTCGATTTTGGCGGTTTTTAACGCGGTAAGAAATTCCGCCGGGGTACTAAAATCGTTCATGGTCACGGCCACGCTGCCCATTTCGGCGATGGAATGGGAATCGCTGCCGGCGGTGCCGGGCAGATTGTGTGCTCTGGCAAAGTTTTCGGCTTTGGTATTGGTTTGCGCCGTCGGCACGCGGGCGTTGAAAACCTCAATAAGATCAATCTGCGGAGCCAGTTTTTCGAATTCATCAGGGCTTACCCGGAGCCCCCGAATCGGGTCAAACGGATGCGGGATGTTGACCAGACCGCCCTGTTCTTTGATGGCGGCGATAGCCAGCTGCAGGGGGATGCCGCTGGGGATGCGTTTTTTCAGGAACATGCCCATCACTTCGCCCTGATGAGTCAACACTTCTTCCGCGACGATGACTTTAAACGGTGCCATTTTCTGCAGTTCGAGACCGCCTTCAACGGCGTCGTGGTCGGCGATGGCGATGCAGGTTAAGTCCAGCTTCTGACAGCGTTTGACGATGTCTGCGAGTTCGTTGTGGCAATCCATCGAATATTTGGTGTGGATATGAAAATCGGCTTTTAACAATTTATGATTCCTTTTTTCTCTTTCTTCCTGAGGTTACGCAGTACCCGAATGATCTCCAACACTACTCAGTAGGCAGGGAGATACTTTCGACTTCGCTCAAGTACCTTGCCCTTCACTTCGTTCAGGGTGACATCTTTTTGGCATGGGACAGTAATTTCACTTTGCCGTTCTCCAGCACCGCCAGGTCTTCAATACGGACGCCGCCCCACTCCGGCAGGTAAATCCCCGGCTCGATGCTAAAGACCATGCCGTTAGCCAGTACATCGCCCGACAGGTAGCTCAGGCGCGGTGCCGGGTCGTGAGTCGCCAGACCGACGCCGTGTCCCAGCCCATGGCCGAACATTTCGCCGTAACCGGCTTCCTTGATAACATTACGGGCGAAGGCATCCGCTTCAATACCGGAGATACCTGCTTTGATTCCGTCAATCGCGGCTTGCTGAGCCTTTTGCACGATACTGTAAATTTTAACAAACATTGCATCGGGTTTACCAATACAGACGGTGCGGGTGAGGTCGCTGCTGTAGCCGCCAAAATCAGCCCCCATGTCAATGACAACCGGCTCGTGCGCCGCCAGCGGGCGGTCGGACGGCTGGGCGTGCGGCAGGGCGCCGTTAGGGCCGGCCCCGACAATGATTTCGAACGGCATGCTGCCGCTGCCGTTTTCGCGCATATGTTTTTCCAGCGCCCAGGCGATTTCTTTTTCGGTCATGCCGGTTTTCAGTCTGCCGGCGACAGCTTCGAAAGCGCGGTCGCTGATTTCTGCCGCTTTTTGAATCAAATTCAGTTCCCCGGGTTCTTTAAAGGTGCGTAATTTCTCTACCATGTTTTCCAGCGGCACCGGTTCCAGCGGCATTGTTTTAGCCTTGATAATTTCTAAAATCCGGGCATACTGGGCAACAGTAGTCGCATCGGATTCAAACCCAAGCCGTTTGATGTTCAACCCTTTTATCAGTTCGGGGAACCAGTCGGCCATTTTGCCTTTAATCTCGAATAATGTGTAGTCAGGGCACTGCCTTTTCATCTGCTCGACATACCGGAAATCGGTGGCGATGACGGTGTCTTTGGCGGTAATCAACAGGTAGCCGTCGGAGCCGTTAAATCCCGAAAGGTAAAACCGGTTTTTCGGTTCGGAAATCAGGATGCCGTCAACTTCGCACTTGACCAGTTCGGGCCGTAATTTTGCCAGTCTGTCTTTAATCATTTCCTTTTCCTTGTGCCAGCGGGTGAGCCGACAGATATACTTTCTTCGCCTGGGTCTTGCTGACATGAGTGTAAATCTGGGTGGTAGTCAAACTGGCATGCCCCAGCAGTTCCTGCACCACCCGCAGGTCCGCGCCGCCATCCAGCAAATGGGTGGCAAAAGTATGTCTGATGGTATGCGGATGCACTTTTTTATTAATCCCGCTTTGTTTGGCGTATTGATGAACGATTTTCTGGATACGCCTTTCAATCAGCTGTTTGCCGTAGCGGTTGATAAAAACGGCCTCGGTCTTCTTTTTCCCCAGTAATTGCGGCCGGCCTGCTTGCAGATAGGCGGAAATCGCCGCCTGCGCGGGTTTGCCCATCAGTACCAGCCGTTCTTTGGAACCTTTGCCGATGACGCGGATTTCCCGCGCTTCCAGTTCAATCTGGCTGCGGGTGAGGTGGGCCAGTTCACTGACCCTGAGACCGGAGGCATAAAGCAATTCCAGGATGGCCCTGTCGCGCAGGCCGACCGGCTTGGCAATATCCGGCGCCGCAAGAAACCGGTTTACTTCGTCGCCGGTAAGGTAGGACGGCAGTTTTTTATCCTGCTTGGGCGATGAAATCTTATCCAGCGGGTTTTCCCGAATCAGTTCTTCCTTTTGCAGGTAGTTGTAAAACGAGCGGACCGCGGACAGTTTGCAGGTAATGCTGCTCTTGGCTACTTTCTGATCGCTCAGCCAGATAATATATTCGCGGATAGTGTGTTTGGTGACTTTATCCAGGCTGTCTATTTTTCTCATCAGCAGGAAAGGGAAAAAGCCTTTTTGCGTGCCGCGGGTATTGTTGCCGATAAGGGCGCCCTGATAAGTACGTATCGTATACAGCGAGGCGTTTTTGCCCACTTTCAGATAATCGATATATTTATCAAAAACCTCTTGCATCGGCTACACCAATTTTAAGGGGCTGAATGTCAGAATTAAACTTCCTGCCCCGGTACTGCGGCCGGTTTGGCTTCTTCCTTGACGTCATCCGGTGTGCCGCTGCGGTAACTGCATTTGGTGCATTTCGACTTGCCTTCCTTGTACTCCACCAGCAGCCCGCCGCAGGTGGGGCAGGGTTGGGGCAGGGGTTTGGTATTAATGGCAAACGTGCACTTCGGATAAGCACTGCAGCCGTAAAAAATCTGTCGCTTTTTATTGAAACGCTGGATTAATTCGGCGCCGCATTCCGGACATTTCACACCGGTTTTCACCAGGTAGGAACGGGTGGTCTTACATTCCGGATAACCGGTGCAGGCCAGGAATTTACCGAAACGTCCGATTTTAATGGCCATCGGCTTGCCGCACTTGTCGCACTTTTCGTCGGTCAATTCGACCGGTGTTTCTACTTTCACGATATCGGCGGAGGCCTTCTTCAGGTCGGCTTCAAACGGAGTGTAGAATTCCTGCACGACATCGCCCCAGACTTTCTTGTTCTGGGCGATTTCATCGAGGTCGTCTTCCATATGGGCGGTGAAATCGATGTCGACGATATCGGCGAAGTTCTGGGTCAGCAGGTCGGTCACGGTGATACCGAGTTCGGTCGGCTTGAAAATGCCGCTGGTCTTGGTGACATACTCCCGGCCTTTGATGGCCAGCATGATGGATGCGTAAGTACTGGGGCGCCCGATGCCGCGTTCTTCCAGCATCCGGATGAGGCTGGCTTCGGTAAAGCGCGACGGCGGCTGGGTGAAACGCTGCTCCGAAAAGAGTTCGATGAGTTTCAATAAATCGCCTTTGTCCAACGGCGGCAGGGGATTCTTATTGGCTTCCTCGTCGGTTTTACCCTCTTCCCTGATATAAAGCACGGAAAAACCGGGGAACTTGTTTACCGAACTCGAAGTCCGGAAAAGATAATCGTCGGCAGGGGTATGGCATTTAGCTTCGATATCCACGGTGGTGTTATCGTAGACCGCGGCGGCCATCTGACTGGCGACCATGCGGTTCCAGATTAACTGATACAGCTTAAACTGCCGGTTATCGAGAAAAGATTTGACCGATTCCGGAGTGCGGTGTATTTTTGTCGGGCGGATGGCTTCATGTGCTTCCTGGGCGCCTCTGACTGCACGGGTAAAGACACGGGCGTGCTGCGGCACATAATCGGCGCCGTATTTCTCCCCAATAAATTCCCTGGTTTCTGTGACGGCGCTGTGAGCGACATTGGTCGAATCGGTACGCATGTAAGTAATCAGGCCAACGCTTTCCTCTTTACCGATGGCTAACCCTTCGTAAAGCTGCTGCGCCAACATCATCGTCTGTTCGGCGGAAAAACGGAGTTTGTACCAGGCTTCCTGCTGCAGTGTGCTGGTGATAAACGGCGGCGCCGGCTGTTTCAGGACTTTCTTCACTTTGAGCAGTTTGACCGTCCATTTGGCTTCATGCAATTTATTTTTTAAATCGGTGGATTTTACTTCGTTATTAATCGCCAGTTTGGTGCCGTCGGCGTAACTGACCAGCTGGGCGCGGAAATGGGTGGCTTTGGCCTGATTGGTATCGGCCAGTTCCGCTTCCATCGTCCAGTATTCTTCGGGGACGAATTTTAGGATTTCCCGCTCACGGTCCACAATAATGCGCAACGCTACAGATTGGACCCGGCCGGCGGACAGGCCGCGCCGGACTTTCGCCCAGAGCAGCGGGCTGAGTTTGTAACCGACGAGACGATCGAGCACCCGCCGTGCCTGCTGCGCGTCCACCAGGTGCATATCCACAGAACGTGGATGCTTGAAGGCTTCCAGCACTGCTTCCTCGGTGATTTCATGGAAAACCACCCGTTTGAAAGGCACGCCTTCCTGCTGGATTTGAGTCGCCAGGTGCCACGCAATCGCTTCCCCTTCGCGGTCCGGATCTGTTGCCAGGTAAATGGTGCCGACTTTCTTGCCGGCGTCTTTCAGTTCTTTGACGGTTTTCGCTTTGGCGCGCGGCACGACATATTTCGGCTCGAAATTATGTTCGATGTCCACGCCCAGGCGGCTCTTGGGCAAATCCCGGATGTGCCCCATCGAGGCTTTAAGATTATATTTACTGCCTAAAATCCGCCCCAGCGTTTTGGCTTTGGCGGGAGATTCGACGATGACCAGATTCTTACTGTTACTCAACTTTTACTCCATAACTTTCTCTGGCTTCGCGGGCCAGCACATACTTCATACTGCCGATGGATTTAATCAAACCCTTCAACTCCATCATAGCTAGTGTACTGCTAACCGTCGACACTGGCAAGCCGCTGCCGGCGCAAATCTCGTCAATGTGCGCGGGTTCCGCCGATAATTTGTGCAGTAAAATAGCTTCAGTGTCCGAGGTGGGGATTATTTCTTTAAACTCCAGCTGCTGCGCCACGGCCTGCAGGTTTAATTCTTCGAGGATATCCTGGCAGTTCCGCACCAGCTTGGCGCCCTGCTGGATGAGATGGTTAGTGCCGCTGCTGGCCGGGGAAAACACGCTACCGGGTACGGCTAAAACGTCGCGGTTCTGTTCCAGCGCCTGGTCGGCCGTAATCAGCGCGCCGCTGCCTTCGCCGGCTTCAGTCACCAGCACCCCGAGGCTGATGCCGCTCAGGATACGGTTGCGGCGGGGGAAATATTCCGGCTTTGGTTTGGTGCCGAGCGGATATTCGCTGACGAGCGCCCCGTGTTCGATGATTTGTTTGGCCAGGTTGGCGTTTTCCGCCGGATAAATCGTATCCAGCCCGCAAGCGGCGACGGCGATAGTCCGTCCGCCGGCGTCCAGCGCCGCATGGTGCGCCACCGTATCAATGCCGCGCGCCAGGCCGCTGACAATGGTGATTTTGTTGTGTGCCAGGTCGGTGACGATTTCTTCCGTCACCTGCCGGCCGTAAGCGGTCAGCACCCGCGTGCCGACCACCGCCAGGCACCATTCGTCTTCCGGCAGGATTTCGCCTTTGATGTACAAAATCGGCGGATAATCGTAAATTTCTTTGAGCCGTGAGGGATAATTATCGTCGTGCCAGACCAGCGCCCGGACATTGTGCTTTTTCATCTTCTCCAGTTCGTCGTCCAGAGAAAGTTTGGGACGCCATTCCACTACAGCCCGCACTACACTGTCATCGAGGTGGGCTTTTTTTAGTTCGGAGGCCGGTGCCGGCCAAGCCGCCGCGAGGCTGCCGAAGTAATTCTCCAGCTGCCCCAGCCGCACCCGCCCGATGCCGGGGATAAAACTGAACCCGATCCAATATTTTAGTTCTTTATTATTCATCTTCAGAGCATTGTAATTCTACCAGATTTTGCAGGCCCACGCTGTTACGTTTCTATCTCCGCGAAGAGCACCACATAGTTTTTGCCGTAGACTTTGGCGCAGTTCGGGCAGGTAGTATAAAAATAATAGAGTTTCTTGACGATTTTGGTCTGAGAATTGACGTATTGCTTCATTTCTTTGGCCCAGAGGCCGATGTTCTTATACGGGCCTTCGAAGGCTTTAGTCTGGAACGTGCCGGACATGGCGACCATTTTCGCGCGCGGAACTGCTTTCGACACTTCGATGTAAATATCCGCGCCCCATTTCGAATTTTCGTCAATTAACATCAGGTATTCGGGGATATCGGCGCCGGCTTTAATAATTAACTTCCCGTTCTTCCTGACCTTGCCGTTCAACGTCAGCGGCATGTGCAAAAAACTCAGGATATGGTCTTTCACAAACAGTTTGTTGTTCCAGACGAATTCTTTTTCATCCCACGGCGCCGGGTCGAAGGGCGGGCAGCAGCCCGTCGGTTGTACCGGTTCCGGGGCGGATGGGGGTGCCTGTTCCATGTAATTACTCTCCCGATTAAATTAAGCGAATGTGAGTGGTTTTATGTTACCAGAGAAATCGTGACTTTGCAAGAAAAGTATAACACGTTTAATTCCGGTAAGGAGCAGCAGGAAAGCAAACGCGAACGGGTCTTTAATCCTGTTTCGGGTCTTTCCAGTACCACCATTTCAGTTTGGCAGGTTCCGGATTTTCATGTTCGGCGAAATAAACCGCGCCGCGAAAAACATATAGCAGGCATTTGTCCTGAGTCGTACCCGCAAATTGATTGGATTGCGCGTAAAGTGTTTCCGGATTCTTGCCTTTTAGGTCGGCGATGGAATGAATCCCGATGTTCTGCAAATCCAGGGCAATACTCTTCCCCACGCCGGGGATTTGCTCTAATTCAGATTTGGCTGTGTTATGCATAATGGTGATTTAATATTTAGATTATATTTGGCACCTGATTTTTGGAATTTATTCGTCATTGCCCCAGTATGATATTATCAATCAGCCGGGTATTACCGAACCTGACGGCCATCGAGACCAGGGCGGATTTGCTGATTGTTTTCAGTTCGGCCAGTGTTGCCGTATCCGAGATGCTGATGTAATCGATATTGGCCAGCGGTTCTTTTTGAATCAGCGCTGTCATTTGTTTAAGAATGACAGCCGCATCCCTTTCGCCGCCGATGAAGAGTTCCTTGGCCTGTTGGAGCGATTTATTAAGTACCGGCGCGGCTTTGCGCTGTTCCGGTGTCAGGTAAACATTGCGGCTGCTCATCGCCAGTCCGTCCGGCTCGCGGACTGTTGGGCAGACGATTACCTTCAGGTTCATGTTGAGGTCGGCGGCCATCTTTTTAATCACCAGCGCCTGCTGCGCGTCTTTTTGCCCGAAGTAGGTGTTGGTCGGGCGAACAATATTGAATAATTTCGTGACAATCGTGGTAACGCCGCGGAAATGGGTGGGACGTGAATCCCCTTCCAGCGGTTTGGTAAGGTTTTCGACAGTGACCCAGGTGTCATAACCGGCGGGGTACATTTCTTTATCGGAAGGGAAGAAAACAACGTCTGTGCCTTCCTTTTCCAGCATCGCCAGGTCGTGAGGCAGGTCGCGGGGGTATTTAGAGAGGTCTTCTTTCGGTCCGAACTGGGTAGGATTGACGTAGATGCTGACCGCAACGGTTTTATTTTCCGAGCGGGCTTTTCGTACCAGTGACATGTGCCCCTCGTGGAGGTAGCCCATGGTAGGCACAAATCCGACCGGTTCTTTGAGGTTGTTGCGGAGATAGGACATATCGGGGATGGTTTCGATAACTATCATTGTTTTTCTCTTTTATTAGTAATTGTGCCAAGGCGGTAATAGATAGAAATTTATCACTCTCTACGTTACTTCGTAAGTATTATAGCCTTAATCCCTCCCTGAGAGGGAGGAAGATTGCATAATGACCCGTTAATTGATTTTGGCTTTTACCTGTTCCAGTACGGCGCTATCGATGATGAAGCTGTTTTCTTTGGTCGGGAATGTCCCCGCTTTCACTTCGGTCTGATAATCCATCACCGCTTTGGTCATGATATCCGTCAATTTGGCGAATTGTTTGGCATGTTTGGGCGTAAAGTCCGATAGTCCCAGCATATCGTTGGTGACGAGTACCTGTCCGTCGCATTCCGGACCGGCGCCGATGCTGATGGTGGGGATACTGATATTTTTTGTGATTAAAGCAGCGAGACGTAACGGGATACATTCCAGCACGACGGAAAATGCCCCGGCCTGTTCGACCGCTTTGGCGTCATCCACCAGTTTTTGCGCGGTTTCCAGCTTTTTCCCCTGGACAAGGTGTCCGCCAAACTGGTTAATCGATTGCGGCGTCATGCCGATGTGTGCCATTACCGGTATCCCGCAATCGACGATGCGTTTAATTTTTTCGGCGACCGTTACCCCGCCTTCGAGCTTGACCGCCTGGACGCCGGCTTCCTGAATAAAACGGGCAGCGTTCCGCAGGGCATCTTCAACGGAAATATGGTAGGTCATGAAAGGCATATCGCCCACAATCAAGGCATGTTCGGCGCCGCGGACGACTGCTTTGCAGTGGTGAATCATGATGTCCATCGTCACCGGTAAAGCGTTTTCGTAGCCCAGGACTACCATGCCCAGACTGTCGCCGACCAGGATGATGGGGATATTGCATTTATCGATAATTTTGGCGGTGGAGTAATCGTATGCGGTAAGCACGGCAATTTTCTCGCCGTTTTGCTTCATTTCGCGGATATCGTTGATGGTAACGCGTTTAACCGGAGTGGCCATATCGAGCCTCCTTTAGGTAAGGATTCTTTCGATGGCGCTTTTCTTAGCGGTAACCTGATTTTTAGAGTCAACATAAACCAGGGTCGGATGGAAATCCTTCAGTTCGCTTTCCAGAACGTTAGTGTAGGAAAGGATGATAACGATATCTCCTTTGTTGACGAGGCGGGCCGCGGCGCCGTTTAGGCAAATCTCGCCGCTTTCGCCTTCGATGGCGTAGGTGACGAGACGGCTGCCGTTGTTGACGTCAACCACGTGCACCTGCTCGTAAGGGAGGATGTCGGCCGCTTTCATCAAATTGCGGTCAATGGTAATGCTGCCTTCATAATTAAGGTTGGCGTCGGTGACGGTAGCGCGGTGGATTTTACTTTTTAGCATTACTCTCATGTTTTTCCTCCGGAACCTTTTCAGGTTTTTGTTAACTTCTGGTTATTTTCTCGAGATGATTATCAGTTGTTTTCTTTTTAAGGCCGGTTTTCAGGACGGCGCGCAGTTCGGCTGCTTTTTCTTCGTCAATTTTGCCTTTGGCCTGGGCGATGGGGATAGTTTGCAAACCAAGTTCGCAGTAAGCGGAAAGCGCATCCGGGGCTTCTTTCTGCAGCGCCGCGATGTGTTTTTTCACGGTTTCAATATCGCCGCGGGCAATTGGCCCGGTCAGCGCCTGGGGAATGCCGGCTGTTTCGATATTGTTGAGGGTGCCCTTCAAAAGCGGTAATAAGGCCTGAGTTGCCTGCTCCCGGGGGATACCGAATGTCTCCCATAAATCATCCGCCAGCTTGACCAGCGTGACCAGGTAGTTGCTGGCGATGACGGCGGCGGCATGATAAACGACTTTATCTTCGGCTTTCAGTTTAATCCAGCGGCAGTTAAGTTTTTCCGCCATTTCTTTGAGGCTGGTTAAAAGCGGCTCTGCTGCTTCGATGGCGACGGTTGAGCCGGGAAGATTTAGGGTTGCCTGTTTGACGCCGGCGAAAGACTGCAAGGGGTGAAAAACGCCGGCATAGGCACCCATTTGACGGGCAGGTTCCAGGATTACGGTAGAATCGGCGCCGCTGCAATGCACAACGCTCTGTCCCTGATGCCACTGCACTGCGGAGGCAATTTGCGGGATTGCGGCGTCCGGGGTGGTGATGAAGACGATATCGGCGGCGTCGGCGACCTGCTGGTTATTAGTAACGGTCTGACAGCCGGGGATGGTTCCGGCTAATTTTTCGGCAGAAGCGCCAGTACGACTGCAGACAGCTATTACACAATAGCCGCTTTCCGCGAGTCCGGCAGCGAGCGCGCTGCCGACGGTGCCGGCCCCGATAATACCGATCTTTAACATTTCATTACACCTTCTCAAAAGATAAATGCCCTCTCAAATATAGACAGAGAGGGCATTAAATACCTTTTTATGTTTGCCGTCTCAGTCGTTTCCGATCCAAGCGACGATTCAAGATGTATTCTGTTGTTAGCTTGCTGTAAGATGGCTTTCACCTATCTTCACCTAGATACTAGCACCGTGAAAAAATGTTGTCAACACGAGGCCGGCAGCGCACAAATTACGCTCAAAGCGTTGCTGTTGCCGGCAATCAAGCCGCCGGACCACGCTCGGGTCATCACTAAATTTAACCAAAATGTAACTTTCCACACTTAACCAGATGGCGAGTAAAAACGTTACCATTGCCTACAATTACCAACGGGCGGGGACGCCTGTTTCACTGGCAGAGTTATTCCCCAGATTCTCTGCTGGATACCATACATTTGCTTCGCATGCCACGCAAAGATCTACGAGCTTTCGCCGGAATGGACATTGAAAGCTACCCCACTTGTTGCCTTAGTCTGGCGGCCCGTTCTTTTCTTTCTGTCAGGCGTTCTTTTTCTTTGGCCACGACCGGGGCGGGCGCTTTGCTCAGGAACGCCTCGTCTTTCAGGCGGGCTTCCAGCCTGGCGACATCGGCATCTATCCCGGCGATTTCTTTCAGGATTTTTTCCCTTTCCACCGCCAGGTCAATCATACTGGCCACCGGCACGATGACATCCGTTTCTTTCAGCACTGCCACCGCGAATTTTTCATTTTGGGCTTCGGTTAACCGGCCTGTTTTGAATTCCAGCGGTTTGACCTTGGCCAGCGATTGGATGGCAGACGAATAGGGAGCAATCGCCGCCGTCATTTTGCCGCTGTAAATACCGGCTGTAATCCATTTGGTAGATTCGACTTTATTTTCGGCGCGGATATTGCGGATGGCGCGGGTGATATCAATTACCGCCTCGATAATATCTTCCGCATCGGCATCGACGGCATTCTTATCCGCCTTCGGGTATTTCGCAATCATAATAGACTCTGCCTTCTGCCATTTGGCCGGCAGGCGGCTCTTCAGGTTCTGCCAGAGTTCTTCGGTGACAAAGGGCATAAACGGATGCAGCAGCCGCAAAGCGGTTTCCAGCACGTGAATCAACACCGGTAGCGGCGAAACGGCGTCTTTGTTTTCCGGATTAAGGCGGACTTTCGCCAGTTCGATATACCAGTCGCAGTATTCGTTCCACAGGAAATCGTAAATCGTACTTAATGCCTCGCCGAACTGGAAATCGGTCATCAACTGGTGAACGGCGGCTTCGGTACGGCTGAGCCGGCTCAAAATCCAACGGTCTTCAACAGTCAGGGATTCTTTGTTGATTTTCAGGTTGATTTTCTCATCCGGGATGCTTTTGATAACAAAGCGGGTGGCGTTCCACAATTTGTTGGCGAAATTTCTGGCGGATTCCAATTTAATGGGCGACATTTTACTATCGTTACCCGGCCCGTTGCCGTTCATCACCGCAAACCGCAGGGCATCCGCGCCGATCTGGTCGATGACTTTCAGCGGGTCGATGACATTACCTTTGGTCTTGCTCATCTTATCACCTTTTTCATCGCGGATGAGACCGTGCAGGTAAACATATTTAAAGGGGATTTCGCCGGTATTCTCGATGCCCATCATAATCATGCGGGAGACCCAGAAGAATAAAATATCATAACCGGTTTCCATCACGGTGGTGGGATAAAAATAGCGCAGGTCGGCGGTATCTTCAGGCCAGCCCAGCGTGGAATGCGGCCACAATCCGGAGGAAAACCATGTGTCCAATACATCGGTGTCCTGTTCAATGCGGGCAGAACCGCATTTAGGACAGGCCTGCGGAGTTTCCACGGCCACGATCGTTTCACCGCAATCTTTACAGTAATAGGCAGGGATACGCTGACCCCACCACAACTGGCGGGAGACACACCAGTCGCGGATATTTTCCATCCAGTTGAGATAGACCTTGGTGAAATGGTCGGGAATAATCTGGATTTTACCGTTCTTCACTACTTCAATCGCCGGTTTGGCAAGGGGCTCCATCCTGACAAACCACTGCGTGCTGGCCATCGGTTCAATCAGGGTCGCACAGCGCTGGCAGTGCCCGACGGCGTGGCTGTAATCCTCGATTTTAATCAGTAATCCCAGCCGCTCCATTTCTTCCACCACCCACTTGCGGCAGGCGAACCGGTCCATACCTTTGCACGGGCCGGCGTTTTCGTTCATCGTGGCATCCTTATTCAGCAGGTTGATAAGCGGTAATTTCTGCCGCCGGGCAATCTCAAAGTCCACCGGGTCATGTGACGGCGTAACCTTAACTGCGCCGGTGCCGAAGGCCTTATCCACGACGGCATCTCCTACGATGGGGATGCGCCGGTTCATTATCGGCAGCATGATTTCTTTGCCGATAAGACTGGTGTAGCGTTCATCTTCGGGATTGACTGCCACGGCGGTATCGCCGAGCATTGTTTCCGGACGTGTGGTAGCCACAGTCAGAAAGCCGCCGCCATCGGCAAGCGGATATTTCAAGTGCCAGAGATGTCCGTTTAAATCCTTATGGTCTACTTCGAGGTCGGAAAGGGTGGTAGAGCAGCGCGGGCACCAGTTGATAATGCGCTCCCCGCGGTAAATTAAACCTTTATTGAAGAGATTGACGAAAGTGGTACGTACTGCCAGCGATGGCCCGGGGTCAAGGGTGAATTTCTCCCGTGACCAGTCGCAGGAAGTGCCCAGACGGCGGTGCTGCATGCCGATATTGGAACGGCATTGATTTGTCCACTCCCACATCCGTTCCAGGAACTTCTCCCGCCCGATTTTGTAACGGGTAGTCCCTTCCTTGGCCAGGATTCTCTCCACTACCACCTGTGCGGCGATGCTGGCGTGGTCAACTCCCGGCAGCCAGAGCGTGGGATCGCCTTGCATGCGGTGCCAGCGAACCATCGTGTCTTCGAGGGCGGCAACCAGCGCGTGCCCCATGTGCAAATCCCCGGTGACGTTCGGCGGGGGCATTATAATCGTGAAAGGCTTCTTTTTGGGGTTGATGACAGGTTTAAAATAATCCTTTTCCAACCAGAATTTATACCATTTGTCTTCGACCGTTTTGGGGTCGTAGGCTTTAGGCATTTCCTGTTCAATTAACGGCGTATCGGTCATATTAATCTCCCTGTGCAGTTTTTCACTCGTATCAACAAAAAAAGCCGTCCTGGTGGACGGCCTCGATGCGGTTTGAGACGAGCCCACTTGCCGGCTTTAAATTGTAACGACGACCACGGTTGTTTTCATATATTACTCTGTAAAACGTAAGATACCATATGATGAGGCGAATGTCAATTTGCAGCAGGGGCGCAAAGTCTCCGGCAGAGAATTTAGACCAGCCGGAAAAAACTCTTGACAAACTTGCTTTTTACGCTCATGATGTATAAACAAAAGAGAGTTACGGAGCACAAAGGAAGGGGCGCAATTTAATAAGTAGGGTATCAAAGGAGGAGTAGAAATGACTAAGACCTCGCCATGCGTTATCACCATCAGTCGCCAACTGGGGAGCGGTGGAGCCTACTTAGGTCAACGGCTGGCACAAGGCCTGAAGTTTTTGTATCTGGACCACGAAATTGTGCACCAGGCCGCGGATGAACTGAAAATTCCGGTCGAACACCTCGCTGTCCGCGACGAAAAAGTAACATCCAACTGGCAATCCGTGCTACAGTCATTTGCTTATTCCACTTCCTGGTCTTATGCTCCACCTGCGTTGGATATTTTGAACGATACCGACTTCTATAATGCCGAATCGGAAGTCATTAGAAAGATTGCCAACCAGTGTTCTGCGGTCATAGTTGGGCGCGCCGGTCACTATGTCCTGCGGGACCATCCGAAATGCTTAAATATCTTTTTGCATGCCGATATCAAATTCCGCCAACACCGGGTTGAAGAAGTTTATCATGTTTCCCCAGAACAGGCGTTGAAATTAATGAACTCGGTGGATAAGGAACGGGCACGCTATCTCACGATGGTGACCGGACTGGATTGGCTGGACGCCCGGCAGTATCATTTGTCGCTCGATACCGGCGCGTTAGGAATGGAGAAATCCGAGGCGATTATCCTGGAGACATTCCGGGCGCGGTTTGGCAATGTTGCGCTGCAATCGCAGGAAGCAGTCAAAGTCTGAACCCGCTCCTGCTGTGGGGAAACACATTGATGTCATGAAGGCTCGCATCTGCTTGCAGATTCTTGACATTCATTATCCCTTTTACTATAATTCAGCTACTGTCTGTCCGGTCGTTTTCAAGATGACATAATTCGAGAAACAGATTCGATTGCATTAATTTCAACAGCCATTTTGATATTGATATTTCTTCCGGATACGCATTGAGTCAACTCGTTTTTGAAAATAAAAAGTAAAAATGGAGGAACAACAGAATGGGTCAAAGATTAAATGGTAAAGTCGCAGTTGTCACGGGCGGCGGCGGCGGCATCGGGCGGGGTGTCGTTTTAGCAATGCATGCCGAAGGGGCGGCCGTGGTCGTCAGTGACGCCGGCGTTAAACCCGACGGTACGAAAGCGGCCGATATCGTTGTCGCAGAAGTCAAAAAGATGGGCGGCAAGGCGGTCGCAAGTTACGACAGCGTAACGACAATTGTCAGCGGACAAAAAATTATAGACACCGCGGTCAATAATTTCGGCAGAGTCGATGTTTTAGTAAACTGCGCCGGTAATTTCCTGCCGGCCTCCACCGTGGAAACTACCCAGGAACAGTGGGATGCCCTGATGGCAGTCCATCTGGGCGGGCATTTTGCCTGCAGCCGCGCCGCGGCGAAACAAATGATTAAACAGAAAAGCGGCGGGAGCATCACCACCTTCTCCTCGCTGGTGGCTTTCCCGGCGTTTGATCCTAAAGGCACCAGTTATGCCACCGCTAAAGCCGGCGTGATGGGTTTCACCGCCGCCCTTGCCTATGAATTAAAGGCCGAAGGTATCCGCGTCAACTGCATCTTCCCGCAGGCCACCACCCAGCTTTTCCAAGGCACGAATCCGCGCGGCCGCCCCGGTATTCCGGCTACCACCAGCTTGAATCCTGGCGACATCGCACCGATGATTGTCTTCTTTGCGACGGATGAAGGTAAAAATGTTACCGGTCAATTCGTTTATGCTGCCGGCGGCGATTTCGCTATCATCGAGCGCCCGTTAAAACCGAAGGTTTTTGTGCGCAAGCTCGGGCAATGGACCGTTGACGAACTGATTAATGTCGTCCCCGGATTGAACCTGGAATAACAGGCAAAGTTCCTAAATATAGGATTTACGTAAATAATGCTCAGCCCGCAAGACTACTTGCGGGCTGAGTTGTTTTTAATGGCGCTTGTCGCTAAACATTACAAGGTGTAGAATAAATTTTGTTTATCCAATATCAGGAAAACTGAAATTCAGGAGTTATCAAATGGCTGTGAAATACACGAAAGTTAACGAAATGAAACTGGTGGTTTTTTCCACAAAAGTGCTGGAGAAAACAGGCATGCCCCACGACGATGCTTTCATCGCGTCGCGGCTGATGGTGAACACCGATTTGCGCGGTATCGCGTCGCACGGCGTAGCCCATCTGAACGGCTTATATGTCAAACGTTTAAAAACAGGCTTTGTCAAAGCCAAACCGGATATCAAAATGTACAGCGGCGCGCCGGCTACCGCCGTCATTGACGGCGACCGCGGTTTGGGATTCGTCGTCGGTCACAAAGCGATGCAGGAAGCAATTTCCCGGGCTAAAACTTACGGCATCGGGGCGGTGACCTGCCGCAACACCACCCATTACGGCGCCTGTTCCGCCTATTCTTTGCTGGCGCTGCCGGAAGACATGATCGGTTTCTCCTGCACCACCGGCGGGCTAAATGCGGTCGTTCCCGGCGCTTCAGGCCGTGTGGCCGGTATGAACGCGATGAGCTTTGCGGCGCCTTCGAACAAAGAGTTTCCCTTCTGCCTGGATATGTCTTCAACGATGGCCGCCTGGGGCAAAGTTGAAATTGCGTTGCGCACCGGCGATATGCTGCCGCTCGGCTGGACGGTTGACCCGGACGGCAATCCCATCACGGACCCCAAAGAAGACGATAAAAAGAAAGGCGCGATGGTGATGCTGGGCGGCACCAAAGAACTCGGCGTCTACAAAGGCTTTGGCTTAAACCTGATGATTGACATCCTGAGCAGCACCATGGCGGCTTCGGTTTGCCTACCGGAACTTTTCCAGTCGCCGGCTACCGCCAGTACCTGCACCCATTTCTGCGCGGCGATGAAAATATCCGGGTTTACCCCACCTGAAGAATTTAAAAAGGGCATGGACCGGCTGATTGAAACCTACCACAACCTCCCGAAAGCAAAGGGTGTGAAAAATATCACCATCCCCGGCGAACTCGAATGGGCGCTGGTGCAGGACCGCAAGAAGAACGGCATCCCGCTGGATGAAGTCGTGATGCAATCATTGCAGGAACTTTCAGCCGAATTCAAAGTAGATTTCGATATCACGCAAAAATAAGTTCAACATCGAGCCTGGAAAGTAAAAGAGGGAGTGTTAAAGCACTCCCTCTTTTATTATCTGCTTAATATCGGGCTGATTTTCGTTATCTTTTAATCTGTAAAAAACGGGCATAGCGTTCGTCCCAGTTCCCCGTGCGGTGCGGTTCGTAGGCAACCAGCGGGAAAGATTGTTTGACGATTTCGCGTAATTCGGGTTGCGATTTAATTGTGCCCAGTGCCATTGCCTGGACCAGAATATTACCGATGGCGGTGGCTTCGACCGGACCTGCAAAAACAGGCAGCCCGGTAGCATCCGCCGCAAAATGGCAGAGCACCGTGTTCTGGGAACCGCCGCCAATAATGTTTATCTGGGTGATTCTTCGCCCGCTGATTTCCTCAATCTGTTTTTGGACGTACCGGTAATCCAGCGCCAGGCTTTCGAGGATTAATCTGACATATTCCCCGACACTCTGCGGTACCGGCTGGCCGTGGTTCCGGCAAAAATCGGCAATCGCCCGGGACATTGATTCGGGTTTGATAAAATCCGGCGAATCCGGGTCGATGACGGCGCCGGTGGAGGCTGCGCTCCGGCCCATTTCGCTGAGTTCGGCATAGGAGTAATCCTGGATTTTAGCTTCTTCCCGTTTATATTCCTGCAGCAACCACAGGCCGGAAATATTCTTGAGTACGCGGTAAGTATCGCAAATCCCCCCCTCGTTGGTGAAATTGTATTTGAACGCTTTTTCGCTGATAATCGGTTTTTTGGTTTCGATGCCCATCAACGACCACGTGCCGGAACTGATATAGGCCGCCATGTCTGAGTTAAGCGGGCAGGCCGCGACCGCGGAGGCGGTGTCATGGCTGCCGACGGCCAGTACCGGCGTTTCGTTCAGGCCGGTTTCCTTGCGGATTTCCGGTTCTACTATACCGATAACCGTACCGTGACGGACAACTTTTTGCATGATATCCATGGGGATGCCGATTTGGGCGAATATTTTCTTTTCCCAGGCATCGGCGCGGATATTATAAAGCTGGGTAGTTGTGGCAAAAGAAAATTCGGTGGCTTTCTTGCCGGTAAAAAAGTAATTGAAAATATCCGGGATAAAAAGCAAGTCTTTGGCGATTTCCAGCTGGGGGTTTTTCTCCAGCGACATCGCGTACAGTTCGAAAATTGTATTGAAATACTGCAGTTGGATGGAAGTGAGTTCGTAAAGCTTTTCCCGCGTCATTTTCGTCAGAAATTTATCCCGGGCGGGGAGGCGGCGGCTGTCGCGGTAGGCGATGGGGTCGCCGATTAAAAATCCGTTACCATCGAAAAGGCCGAAATCCACCCCCCAGGTATCGAAACCAATGCTATCAATTTTGCCTGTGTTCCGGGCGACGGCGGCGGTAATGCCGTTCAGCATCTCGCGGTACATGCCGATGACATCCCAGTGGAGCACGCCGCGGACATTGATCATACCGTTGGGGAAGCGGTGCAGTTGCTGCAGTTGCAGCTTTTTATTCTCATCCAGCGTGCCGAGCATTGCGCGGCCGCTTTCGGCTCCCAGATCAAAGGCCAGATATTTTCCCATGTACGGCGCTCCTGCAAGTAAGCCTTGTGTATGTTCGAGTTTAGTGCACTCAATTCCCTCTCCCCTTGATGGGAGAGGGCTAGGGTGAGGGAGAAATCACAGCCTGAAATATCCTGAATGTTAAATAGAGCGAACCTTTTTCCCCTCACTATTAGTCTCTCCCTTTTCATGGGAGAGAGGTTTAGATTGCGTTTGAGATTATATCAAGGGAAACTTTCAAAATCGGCACAGAGATTATTGTCCAAGAATATATTTTTTCACCACATTGATTGTCGCAATCGCGTCGCCGGTGGCGCGCGCTTTTTCCAGTTCCGCTTTATGGGCGTAAATCAACAGCGCCCGTTTCATGATGTTGGCGAAGAATTCCCGTGACTGCGCCATCGATTTTACGGGGTCTGTGCGGTAGGTAAACTGGTCTTCGCCGAACCAGCCCTGGTAACCGGTATCGATGGTGGCGTAGCAGAAGTCGCAGAACCGCCAGATATCGCCGGTGCCGGCAATCCGGTCCTCGTCGTTGGAATGGGTTTTTGAATCGTTCAGGTGGAAATTGACCACTTCCACGCCGGCTTTTTTGGCGGCATAAAGCATCGAAGCCGGTTCGACGGCATACATCTGTTCGTGACCGTAGTCGACGGCGATGCCCATATTCTTGCCGCCGCAGGCTTCATTGACCAGTTTTGCCACCAATATCGTCATGTGGGAAGTGGGGGTAACCATGTTGCCTTCCCGCGGTTCGTGCAGTTTGGCTTCGATGCCGAATCTCAGCCCTAACGATTTTGCCTTGTTATTGATTACGATGCAGCCGTCAATAAACCGGTCAAACAACTGGCCGTAATTGACCTCGAAGTTATAATCCCAGCCGTCGGAACCGGGCCATAATGCCACAGTGGTGCAGCCGAGTTCTTTCGCCACGTCGCAGCCGATTAATGCAAAAGCCAGCGCTTCTTCCCGGATGGATTTATTGGCGTTGGTAATCCCGCCCAGTTTCCATTTGGCGTCCGAAAAAAGGTCGGTATTCATATTGGTTGGGGTTAATTTGTATTTTTTCAGCGCGGCCTTGATTTCCGCGATTTTCTTTTTGTCTACGACCAGGCTGGTGCTAACGAATTGGGAATCATGAAATTCACAGCCTTTGATGCCGGCCCGTGTGACGCGGTCCATTTTCGCCGTCAGACTGTCATCCAGTCCCGGGTTGTAGCCGCTGCCCACAAAACGGTCGTTGAAACTGCCGGCCGCCCAGAGCCCGGCCGCAAACCGGATGCCGAACTCATCGAAAAACCGGTCGATGATTTCCCCTTCGAGATAGCCTTTGTAGTTGGTTTCCAGTTTTTTCAGCCCGGCGGCGGTAACTTTCATCGCTGTTCTCCTTAAGACGCAGAGTTAAGTATTTGAGCTTACCATTTCTTATACTGGTCGGCGTTTTTGCGGAATTCTTTGGTCTGGCCGCCGAGTGTGCGAGCGTAATAAATCACCATCGCCGATTCTTCCAGGCAGGATACCCACTGCCATGCTTCCTCGAGGACCTGGCCGATGGCGAAACAGCCGTGCCCGCGGACCATCGTGATCTTGTATTTTTGCAGCGATTCCGCGACAATTCCGGCCATGGCGGAGCCCGAGGCAATTTCCGAGGAAATAACCGGCACTTTGTGCAGAAGGTAAGAACCTTCGTTATCGATGGGGATAATTTCGTCCTCAAACAGCGAAAGCGCCACGGCAACTTTGGGATGGGCGTGCACGATTGCCAGCCCGGCGGTTTTCAGGTAAATCGTGCGGTGCACCGGGGTTTCCGATGACGCCAGCATGATGCCGCTGTCGTTATCGTAAAGGCCGGTTTCGACGATGTCTTCGGCGGTAATTTGACCCAGCGGGGAGCCGCGGTGCGTAATCAAAACGCGGTCACCCATGCGCACACTCATATTGCCGCCGTGAGAACTCACTAACCCACTCAGAAATAGATCCCTTCCGATGCGCTGAAACTCTTCTAACATTTTATGCCTCCAATCCCAGCAGTTTCAGTTTCTCTTTCCGGGGGACGCCGCTATCACTCCAGCCGCGGTAGCGGTAGTATTCTTCCATCTGGGGCGCAAGGTTCACCACCCGGCCTTTGGCCGCGCCGCTTTTTAGCGGTTCGTCCGTAAATCTTTTCGGCAGGGTGTCGTCCTTGCTGGTGAAGCCTTCCCGGATGTTATAAAGCCGCTCCAGGTTCCAGATACGTTCGCCGGCGGCATGCAGGTCATGCGGCACGAATTCGATGCCGGTAATCGCCGTCATCATTCTGGCCAGCATTTCGTCGCTGACCGCAAAACCGGCGAATTTGCAGACACCGAGTGAATCAAACGCGGCGGAAAGGTGCTGATGGTAAATCAGCAGGCCGACGGTGCCGGAAGCACCGGAGTGGTCCACAATTTTCGGCACGCCGAGCAGCTCCGGTCCCAGCATATTGCCCCGCAAATGGCAGCCGCCGCGGTTTGAAGTGGCGAAGGAAAGTCCCTGCACTCCCATGGCGCGCGGTTCATAAGCCGGTAATTCCATGCCTTTGACCTGCATCGCAAATTCCGGCACATTGTATTTCGTGGAAAAACGGCGGGAGCCTTCGGCCAGGGCATCACCGAAACCGCGCCGGTAGGCAATGTTTTCCAGCATCGCCATCAGGGATGGGATATCGCCGAATTTTACGCCCGAATCAACAATCCCGCGCTGCGCCATCTCCATCGCGCAGCCGATGGTAACGCCGGCCGACATCGTATCCATGCCCAGACGGTTGCAAAGATAATTGGCTTCGGCAATAGTTTCGATATCGTGGATGCCGCATTCCGGCCCTAAAGCCCACAGAGACTCGTATTCCGGCCCTTCGCCTTCGCCGTTTTTCGTTTTGGTAACGCGCTTACAGCCGATAGGACAGCCCCAGCAGGCTTTCTGCTTGATGAAAATCTTTTCCCTTAACGTTTCGCCGGAGACGTCATTGACGTAGCCGAAAGAAGATTCGGAAAAATTATAGGAAGGGAAAGCGCCCATCATGTCCATCACCCGCACCAGTGACGACGTGCCGTAGGTCGGGAAACCGATGGAAGTAATCGGACTCTGTTTGAGCACTTTTCTGGCTTCGTAAACGATAAAATCGAGGGTCTCCGGGTCGACAACACTTTGTTGCGATGTGCCGCTGGCGACAATCGCCTTCAGGTTTTTCGAACCCATCACCGCGCCCACGCCGCCCCTTCCGACTGCCCGTGATTTATCATCCATGATCGCGGCAAACCGTACCAGGTTTTCTCCGGCCGGCCCGATACAGGCCACGCTCGCCGATTGTGGATTTGCCACCAGTCCTAATAAAGTATCTGTGGTGACGTCAACGTCTCGGCCCCAGAGGTTTCCGGCGTCGTTAATTTTGATCCCGTTCTCATCGACCATCAACCACACCGGTTTCGCGGCTTTTCCTTCAATAATCAGCACGTCGTAGCCGGCGTCTTTAATCCTGATGCCGGTTTTACCACCGCAGTTGGAATCGAAAATAGTACCGGTCAGCGGCGATTTAGTCGTCACACTGAAACGGCTGCTGCTCGGCGCTTTGGAGCCGTTAAGCGGACCGGTCGCCAGTATCAGCAGATTTTCAGGGCTGAACGGCTCAACCGATGGTCCTACTTCATCATAAAGAATGCGGGCGCCAAAACCGCGCCCTCCCAGATAAGAAACCGCCATTTCTTTCGGTAAATCCGTAACGGTAACTTTTCCGGTGGTTAAATTCACACGCGCTATCTTGCCGACCCAACCGCCCATTTAAACTCCTCTTTGTGCAATCGTTATCCTGATTGTATTATAACAAGTTTGTCTTTTTAAGATAAATGTAATAGCACTTGCTCATCTCAATTCGCATCAGGGCGTCATCGTGACTTTTATCGAGTTCTCTAGATGATTTTCCGCAGTATCGATGGCTTGCTTCCAGTCCTTCAACGGGAAGTTATGGGTAACCACTTTCTGCGGTTTGACCAGACCCTCGCGCAGGTATTTAATCGCCTGCGGATAAGTATCAAACCCCAGATGGCCGCCGTAAATCTCCAGTTCTTTAATATCGCTGATGATGCTCCAATCGAGACTGGTCTTTTCGGCGAAAACACCGAATTCCATCAGCCGTCCGCCGCGCCGCAGCATATCCACTGCCTGCACTACGGCTTTCGGACTGCCGCTGGCTTCCAGCACCACGTCGCAGCCGATGCCGCCGGTGAGCGATTTCACCTTGGCGACGACATCTTCTTTCGCCGGATTAATCACTAAATCTGCGCCGGTTTCCCTGGCAATCGCCAGCCGGTGCTCGTCGGTGTCCACCGCGATCAATTGCATCGGATTTTTTAATTTCGCCGCCTGCAGCATTAACAAACCGATAGGGCCGCAGCCGGTTAAGACCGCGGTTTCGCCGAACTGGATATTGGCGCGTTCTACGCCGTGTATCCCGCAGGCTAAAGGTTCGATGGTGACCGCCGCTTCCCAGGGGATTTCATTCGGCACTTTCCAGACAATCGCACCCCTGGGGAACTTCATGTAGTCCGCCCAGCCGCCGTTTGGACCGGAAATGCCGGTGATGGTATGAACTTCGCACAGATTGTAGCGGCCGCGCTTGCAGAAATAGCATTTCATGCAGGGGATGAGGATTTCCATGATGGCATGGTCGCCGACTTTGAGTCCGTATTTTTCTTTGGCGCCTTTGCCCAGTTCCACTACTTCGCCGACATATTCATGACCGGCGACAATCGGGGCATGGTCGTATACCGTCTGCGCAAAATAGGCATTACCGTGGTAAATCTTGGGGTCGGCGGCGCAAATGCCGCACCGCCCGATTTTTACAATTGCTTCTTCTTCGCCCGCTTTCGGGTCCGGAACATCCTCATACCGGAAATCACCCTTGCCGTGGATAACAACTGCTTTCATTTTTTCACCTCTTTAGATATTAGCTTTGGCTTTAAATCAAAATCAGCATCGACTAAACCGAAATGATTATATGTCTACCGCGATGGTTTATCAATGGGTAAATTTGCTTCCAACTACACCTTGCTGGACAACAGCACCCGTTCCTTGGTCAGTGAGAATGAAAGGAGATAAACAATGCCGGCACAAACTAAAATCATGATCAGATAGATTAACGCTAAATAATTTGTGGACAAACCCAGCCCCAGCAGGGCCTCGCCGCCGATGAGCAAAATAATAAAAACCCCGGAAAACACAAAATTGCCGACTCGGGGATTGGTGATGGTCAGTTGAATGTAAGTGACGATGGCCACAATTACAAATAGCAGTACAGGGACGATTATCACCGCGGAGAGAATTGATATAATGCTGGGTAAAATAAAACTGCCTGTTTTCGGCATCACAAAACCGATGTCTAACACCAGATAACTGATAATCGCCATGCCGATTCCGATGCCGATGCTGGGCAGAGTTACAGCCAGGGATTTTCCCATCCAGATCTGCTTGATACTGACGGGAGTGGCCATTAACGATTCGATGTTCCGTTTGGCTTTATCTACGATGACCGCATAATTGGCAAAAATAGAACAGATGAAGTTGGAAAACATCAACGGTAAAATATAAGCCAGCGTGCTGAGATAAGCCTGACTGTAACTGTTAATTGAAAGCGTGTTATTTTTCAATGAATTGACATTACTGTTGTACACGGAAATATAACTGAAAGTCAGGAAAACCATGACAATCAGAAAAACATAGGTGCTGCGGCTGCGGAAGGCATCACTGATATCTTTGCGGGAAATTATCCAGATTTTATTCATCTTATTTGTGCTCCGATTCTTTAACTATCGCGGTATACATGTCCTCCAGCGAGGCTTCCTGCTTCTTTACCTGTTCGATTTTTACTCCCTTAGTGGCAAACAGGGTGATGATATCCGAGGCTTCGGTATTTTTCCCGACATTCAGGATGAGCATGCTCTCTTTTTGTTCGCGGACACTGACCTCCGGTATTTTTTGCAGTTCGGCTAAAATGTCGGCCGGCACGGTCTGCGTGGTCTCGATAACCAGCCCGCCCTGCCCCATGTCGCGTTTAAACTGCTCCAGTCCGCCGTATAACCGGATTTGTCCCTGATGGATGAGGGCGATACGGTTGCAGATGCGCTGCACCTCGTCCAGGTTATGCGAACTCAACAGGATGGTCTTGCCCTCTTTGTTTATCATGTCCAGCATTAACTGGCGGATTTCAATCTGACCAGTCGGATCCACGCCGGCGGTCGGTTCGTCCAGAATCAGCACTTCCGGGTCGGGGGCGATGGCGCGGGCCAGCGCCAGCCTCTGCCGCATCCCCTTGGAATAAGTTGAAACTTTATCTTTTGCCCGGTCGGCCAGTCCTACCTGCTTCAGAATTTTATCCACTTTTTGCGCCGGTTTGGGAATATCGTAAAGTTTGGCGTAAAACAGCAGGTTATCGTACGCGGTCAGGTTATCATAAAGGCCGTCGGCTTCCAGCACAAACCCGATTTTCTGGCGGGTTTTGTCAATCTGGACGTCCTGCCCGAGCAAAGTCACTTTGCCGGAATCTGCGGTCATCAATCCCAGCATGATGCGGATGGTGGTTGTTTTTCCGGCGCCGTTCGGCCCGAGGTAGCCGAAAATATCACCGCGCTGGACGGCCAGGGTGACGTCTTTCAGAATTTGACGCTTGCCCAGCTCTTTGTTCACGTGCTCTACGCTGATGATTTCGTTCATTAATTTTTTCCTTAATGAGTTTCCTTTTTTAATCATACATTATTTGTAGGCACATATTACAGTTGTTAACGTTAGAATGTTGCTGCTGATTTGAAAAAAGAAGAATTCTTGACTGAAACAGCGTCATCTGGTAGCATTGATATTGCGTTATCTAAGGGCGGTTAGCTCAGTTGGTTAGAGCATTGCGTTGACATCGCAAAGGTCGTACGTTCGAGCCGTATACCGCCCACCATCCAGACCCTGCTCCACTTTACCCCACCCGAATTCCAATAAACAAAAACCCAATTCCAAACAAATATGGAATAGGATACTTTTTGGGCTGGCATATAAGAGAGATTAATTATCGCGATTTCGGGGGTTATAGAGTTGAAGATAAACGCACTGCAGCCTGGCGGCGGGTGTTGAACAGCAGCTATGTTTTCAATCGTTTATCAGTGGTATCGTTCTTTTCTTCGTTCGTTAAATGAATCTGAGACGTGCGCTTATTTTATATTAACGGAGGATAAATAATTATGATATACCTCGTCTGTCACGGTCAAACCGATTGGAACTTATTCAGGAAGTTCAACGGTGTAACAGATACTTTATTGAATCAAACTGGAATAGCGCAGGCAAAACTGCAGGCTGAAAACTTGAGAGATGTTAGTTTCGATGCGTGTTTTTGCAGCCCCCTGACACGAGCGTGCCAAACCTGCGAAATCATCTACAAAGGACCGATTGTGCTTGACGACAGGCTCGCCGAAATAAACGCCGGTGAGTTTGAGGGTACAGACGAAACTGATGTGGAAGCGATGAAATTGGTTTGGCAAGCATTCATGAGTGGCAATAAAGGCGCCGAAAGCTTCCAAGCATTTACAAAACGGGTCTGCGATTTTTGTGACATGATTGTGGAAAAATATAACGGGAAAAACGTTATAATCGTTACTCACGGTGTAATTGCCAGGTTAATCAACTATTATTTCAAGGGCAAGCCCAAGGATTATAATTTTTGGCCAAGTGTCGTCAAAAACGGCGGATTGCTTACATTTGAAAATTCAAAAATCTAGAAGATAAGATATTATTTATCGAATAGAATTATTAGCGTTCCGGTTTTGTATTTCCTGTTCGAGAATGCTAATTCCAATGTCCGAGTTCTAGCTATCGTATAATACCGCCCACCATCCAGACCCTGCTCCACGTTACTCCACCCGAATTCCAATAAACAAAAACCAAGTTCCAAACAAATTTCAAATACCAATCGCCAAAAACCAAACAATTGCCAAAAGAACGGCAAACCTGAAAAATCCGCTGCGGCCATTCTTGACCGGCGGTATTACGCCCGGATTTTAACGGAGTAGACATGCCGTCAGCCGGTTAATAGCTGCCGGTCTCTTCGTAGGTTGTTTCCAGGAATGCCTGAATCGCGGCGTGCGCTGCATTGGCTTTCTGGATGGCGATATATTTTTCGATATCATCTACCGAAACGGTCAGCACGCCCTTGGCATTAACCTTACCGGGCAGGGACGGCATCGGGGACTGCGCGGCAATCAATAATTCCCCGAATCTCTTTTCCCGGACCATCAGGCGTTCCTGCAATTCTGTTTTCGTATGTGCAATTTCAGCCATTTTTATCTCCAGTTACAAAAATCTACCATCATTTTATCACAATATTTTAACCAACGGCTGTAAATTATTCCCGCAATCGGCTTATGTGATAAAATCTAAAGAAGTAACCGTAAACCCATCACCTGAACCGACATGAAAGAAAAATCTCCGGATACCACTGAAAAAACGCAAACTGCAATTCCGCCCGGGAACATTTTTAATAAATCTCTGGCATGGATGCGGTCACATCTCCCTGAAATTGTTCTGGGAATTATTGTTATTATTGCCGTTTTTATCCGACTGTGGGCGGCGGAGATTTCTTCCGGTCCGGACATTGCCCAATTCTGGGCTTTCGCCAAAGTTTTCCAGGCGCACGGGCTGGATTTTTACCGTTATGCTGATGCCCAGCTGCCTATTTTCCCGGTGAAGGGGTGGGGTTTCGTTTATCCCCCGATATGGTTGTTGATATGCCGGTTATCTTTGTTTTTCGCCCCGGCCAGTCAGGTGAATATCATTGCCGGTAATTCCATTGCCAATCCTGCCTGGCGCCTGGCGATGAAAATCCCGATTATTGCCGCCGACCTCGCCATCGGCCTGCTTTTATACTGGGCGGTTCCGGGCTCCAAACGGAAAAAAGTATTTTTTACCGCTTTGTGGTTATTACATCCCACCGCCTGGTTTGAATCGGGCGTCTTCGGGCAGTTCGATGCCGTCGCCGCCGCTTTTCTGTTGACCAGCGTTATTCTGCTGCTCAAAGGTAAAGACAGGCTGGCGTTTCTCTTCGCCGGGCTGGCCGTGATGACCAAACAGCACACGCTTATCGCCGTGGTGATGATGGTGATTATCTGCGCCCGGCACATGAATTTCCGCCGCCTGCTCACCAATTGCGCCATTACAGCGGGCGTCATCGTGCTGTTTTCGGTGCCGTTTTGCGTCACCGGCAATTTTGTCGCTTACTTCCGCTCGGTTGTTTTCGCGGGTTCGGCCCCCGGTTACCAGGACCCGTTGTGTTTTGCTTTCAGCGGGAGCGGGGCGCTACTGACCTGGCTGCATCATGTCTCCGGGTGGGATACCACCACCCTGATATCGCTGACGCTGCCTTTACTGGCTGTTTGTTTGACGGTCGTGGGGTTGCTCTGTTACTGGCGGCGGGTAACTCCGCTACAGGGGGCACTGGCCGGTTTTCTGGTGTTTATCAGCATCTACTACCGTATCAATTATCAGTACCTGATTATTTTTATCCCGCTGGTTATCCTGCAGGCTGCCCGGACACAATTCAAACTGGAACGGATTTTCGCGCTGGCGCTGGCGGCATTGCCGGCGGTCTGGCTCTGGCTGGGTAATCTGCCGTGGTGGTTCCACGATGCCAAGCCGGGTTATGGCTGGGTGATACCAATGTTCCGCCACTTCGGGCTGCTGGACCGTTATCTTTCCGATGGGGTTTACGTCGCTTTTGCCTGCGCACTGATGTGTCTGGCCCTGGCATATGTAGCCCTGGTTTTCACTAAATGGCAGCAGCCGCCGGATTCAACGGCAGCTACGGAATATGGAAAGGCGGCAGCCAGGTCTTAATAATCGGCGGGATTGCCGGATTAAAGAAGATAAAAATCGCCAGGTGCAGGCACAGATAAAACCCGATGACGCTGTAGGATGCGATTGCGCCTGCGGTTGTCCGGCCCAGTTCCAGACGCCTCTTTTTCAAATAGTTCAGCCAGTCGGCAATCGCTATCCCGAGACCGATGCAAATGGCCGGCGTGGTGGACAGGAAATAAAACACAAATGTCGTCCGGTTCGTTAAGATATCCACCGGTATCCAGATTACATAAGTTGTCAGGAACCAGAGCAAAACGAAACCGGCAGCCTGGCTTTTGTGCAACGCTTTGTAAATCATATAGCCGATAATCGGGATTATCAGGATTTGTATCGTGGGGCTGATGAACGAAAGGTACTGCGGATTGTAAGCATAGGCTATCACGGGGACGTTCGGCCCCATGTAATACGCCCGGAACCACTGCGGGTAGAGCCATGTCCATGGACGGCTGGAAATGGAAAGTTTGGGGTTGGTAAAAACATTGCCCAGTGTTCCCCCCAGCAGGCTGTTTATCCGCATCAGCGGATTTTCGAACCCGCGGACGATAAATAAATCGAAATATTCCAGGAAAAACACGAACGAGACTGCGGCCGTCACCAGGGAAGCCGAAAATTCCTTCCATTTATCTTTCCGGTAAATCGCCCAGTGCAGAATAAAGGCGAAGATTATCAGCACCCCCATTAATTTACAATTTGCCGCCAGGGCGACAAAAATGCCGGACAAAATATACCTTTCGTCCAGGTAAAAAAGCACTGCCCCCAGCATGAACGTGACCATGTAAATATCCAGCAGCGCCAGACCGGAATGAATGAAGACCATGTCATCCAATGCGAAAAGAAACGTGGCGACAGTGGCTGTTGCTACGGAGAATTTCAATTTACGGCAGATAAAATAGAAAATGATGATCCCCAATGTCCCGAAAATCACCGAGAAGAAGCGCCAGTCGAAAGCGGTGTCGGTGAAAACGTATATCTTGGATTGTGCGGTGTGGGCGGTGACGACGGTGCCGCCGGCGCCGCGCGTGACGGAAATTTTATTATTGGCGGTATCAACGGTGGTGATATCCATCTGTTCGGCGTCAATTCGGATTGTCGTCCCGGCGGTGAATTGTGCGGCGTCGCTGACGGATATCAGGTTGGCTTTGTCACTGCCGGCGATGTTGTTCACATTCGTTGCGCCGGTAACGTGTTCCGGGGTCTTAAACCCGTTGAAGAGATAATCCCCGGCGATGATGAAAAGCTTGGCCAGCGGCGGGTGTTCGGGGCGCAATTCGCCGGTGCCGCTGATAATTGACCGGGCATCCCCGACGTAATATTTTTCGTCCCAGGCTACGGTAGCGGGGTTCCCGATGGCAATAAAATGGAAAACCAGTGTCGTCAGGACAATCAGTATGAGCCCCAGGAACTCCCAATGCAGCAACCGCTGCCAGCGGTTCCTTGTGGGCGGTTCCGGCGCGGTCTCCGACATGACTTCGGGTTCTGTTTCCATGACCGGTTCCGGTGTCTGTTCCGCTGTCATTTTTTCAAAATCCTGCTGTATATTTCAGATTACCCGGATTTACCGGCCGTTACGGCAGATGGAAAGGCGGCAGCCATGTTTTCACAATCGGCGGGATTGCCGGATTAAAGAAGACAAAAATTGCCAGGTGCAGGAACAGGTATAGCCCGATGGCACTGTAGGATAGCGCCACGCCGGTGGATAAACGCCCCAATTCCGCCCGTCTCTTTTTCAGGTAATTCAACCAGTCACCAATGGCTATCGCCAGACCGATGCAAATGGCCGGTGTAGTGGACAGGAAATAAAACACGAACGTCACGCGGTTGGTGAGGATGTCCAGCGGTATCCAGACGACGTAAGTCGCTAAAAACCAGAGCAGGACAAGTCCGGCCGCTTTGCTTTTCTTAATTGCTTTGTAAATCATGTAGCCGATTATCGGGATTATAAGCAGCTGCAGGGTGGTGCTGATGAACGAAAGGTATTGCGGATTGTAGGAATAGACAATTACAGGCACATTCGGCCCCATGTAGTACGCCCTTATCCACTGCGGGTAAAGCCATGTCCAGGGACGGCTGGAAATTGACAGCTTGGGGTTGGTGAAAACATTGGCTGCCGTGCCCGAAAGCAGGGCTTTGATGCGCGTAACCGGGTTTTCAAAACCCCGGTTGATAAATAAATCGAAATATTCCAGGAAAAACACAAACGAAACTGCTGCCACTGCCAGCGATGCCGCAAAAGCTTTCCATTTATCCCGGCGGTAAATCGCCCAATGCAGGACAATGGCGATAATTATCAATACGCCGACAAGTTTGCAATTCGCGGCGAGGGCAACGCAGATGCCGGACAAAATATATCTTTCATCCAGGTAAAAAAACACCGCGGCCAGCAGAAAAGTGACCATATAAACGTCCAACAGCGCCAGCCCGGAATGGATAAAGACCATGTCGTCCAGTGCGAACAGGAAAGTCGCAATTGTGGCGGCGATTACCGGGAATTTTAACTTGCGGCAAATGAAAAAGAAAACAATAATACCCAGTGTGCCAAAGATAACCGAGAAGAAACGCCAGCCGAAAGCATCGTCCGTGAAAATATAGATTGTTTCTCCGTCGTTGTGGCTGGCGACACTGCTGCCGCCCGCGCCGCGGTCGACGGTGATTTGATTCGTAGCCAGGTCCACCGCCGTGACATTCATCTGCTCGGAATCCATCCGGATAGTGTTCCCGACCACGAACCTGGAAGCATCGTTCACGTCGATGACAGTGCTGGTGTTACCGCTGTTGACCAAATCCAGATTGGTGGCGCCGGAATTGATTTCCGGGGTTTTGAATCCGTTGAAGATATAATCGCCGGCGACAATGAAGAGCTTAGCCAGCGGCGGGTGTTCGGGGCGCAGTTCGCCTGTTCCGCTGAAAATTGACCGGGCATCGCCGACGTACCAGACTTCATCCCAGACAATCGTCGCGGGGCGTTCAATGGCGACAAAGTGGAAAATCAACGTCACCAGGACGATAATAAAAAGCCCTAAAAATTCCCAATGTAAAAACCGCTGCCAGCGGGTCCGGGGCGGCGCCGGGGCCAGAGTTTCCGGCAGGGCTTCAGGGAGTACGCCCGGCAAAGCCTCGGGTTGAACTGCTTCTGCTGCCTGGGGTGTTTCCTGCGGTACAGCCTTCTGCGGCGTTTCCGCAGCCGCATCCGGTTTATTTTCCGGAACCGGCTCCGGGATATTTTCAGTTGACATTTATCAAATTCCTGCCCTCAAGAATAAACCAAAATTCAATGTTTTTCAATCCATGATGATTTTATACTTTATCTGTTTTTCAGGATATTATATTTATCAGTATATCAATAATAACGATAAATTGCCGATTATGTTATGATGGACTCCAAAGATTTTTTTAAACAGGAGGCCGCCCATGAAAGAAATTCAACACATCGCCGTTATCGGGGCCGGGTTAATGGGGCTGGGCATCGGGGTGGAATATGCCCGGTTCGGTTATGATGTTCAATTATTTAACACCGGTAAAACCAGCAGCGATGCCGCTCAATATAGAGCTGAAGAAATACTGGATTTAATGGTGAAAACCCGCTTGATGACCCGTGCCGGCGCTAATACCGCCCGGAAACGGTTGACTTATTACACCGATATTAAAGAAACGGCCCGCGGCGCCGACCTGGTTGTGGAATCCGTGCTGGAGAACCTGCCGCTGAAACAGGCCATTTTTGCCGAACTGGATGCAATTTGCCCGCCGCCGGTCTTGCTGTGCACCAATACTTCCAGTTTGCGGGTGACGGAGATTGCCGCCCGTACCAAACATCCGGAACGGATTCTGGCCACGCATTATACTCAACCGCCGCATTTTGCCCCGCTGGTGGAAGTCGTCGCCGGGGATAAAACCGACCCGGAGATTATACCCGTCGTTGCCGGAATGCTGCGGAAAATGCATAAGATGGTCGTAGTTTGCAAAGATACGCCGCGTTTTCTGCAAAACCGCATCCAGCGCGCCATCGGGCAGGAATGCCAGGCGATGGTGGACGAAGGCCTGGCCACGCCGGAAATGATCGACAACGTCATTTGTTACGGCTTCGGCAGGCGCATGGGGTATACCGGGTATTTCAAACGCCTCGATTTAATCGGGCTGGATTTTGCCTCCGGTCTGGACAAGGCCAAAGGCCTGCCGCCGTGGCCGCCGATTGCCGAACACGTGGCGAAAGGCGAAACTGGGATGGCATCCGGTAAAGGTTTTTACGATTGGCCGCCGGCAAAACGGGAAAAATTCCTGCTGTGGTACCACAGCGAACTCATCCGGCTGATGCAGCTGGATATTAAACGGGGAGAGATTTAGAGATTTAAAGCCGGCAGCGCTTTAGTATTCAATTTTAATTCCCAGCTTCGCAGCGGCCTGCCGAGGAAAATCCGGGTTGGCCAGCAGCAGCCGCCCGATGGCGACCATGTCCACTTTGCCCTCGCGGATTATCCGGTCGGCGTATTCGGGTTCGGTGATGTGCCCCACGCCGATAACCGGCAGTTCGACCACCGACTTGACGCCTTCCGCCAGCGGCACGTAATAACCCTGTTCGGTGTGGTTCCTCTGCCCGTCGCCGCCGAGTCCACCGGAGACGTCCAGGACATCAACGCCTGCCTGTTCCAGTAAATGAGCGGCTTTTTTACCTTCCTCACGGGTCAGGCCGCCTTCACGCATGTCGTCCGCGCCGAAGCGATAAAACAACGGCATGTTTTTTCCGAGTTTGGCTTTTACCGCCCGGATGACTTCCGTGGGGAAACGCAGCCGATTGTCTAAGCTGCCGCCGTATTCGTCGGTACGGCGGTTGGTATACGGCGAGAGGAACTGGCAGAGCAGGAAACCGTGTGCACCGTGCAGTTCCACCGAATCGAAACCGGCTGCAACGGCGCGGCGGGCCGCTTCACTGAATTTTGCCGCGATAGCCGCCATTTCGGCGGCGGTTAAGGCGTGCGGTATCTCGCTCCCCTTGGGGTGCAGGATTTCGGACGGGCCGACGGGCTGCAGGTCGGTCGCCAGCCGGGAAGCGGCTGCCCCGACATGGTTCAACTGGATGATGACTTTCGCGCCGTCGGCGTGGATGGCCTCTACCAGCTTTTTGAGGCCGGGAATCAGTTTATCGTCGTCCAGGCCGAGCTGGCCTTTGCTGGCCTTGCCTTCTTTGGCCACAAAAGTATGCTCGATAATAATCAGGCCAACGCCGCCCCGGGCCCGGGCGGTATAGTGCGCAATATGCTTATCGCCGGCGGCGCCGTCTTCGGCGCCGAAGCCGTTGGCCATCGGCGGCATCACGATGCGGTTCTTCAGGTTAAGGCCTTTGATTTGAATCGGGTCGAACAATCCGGGCATATCAGTTACCTCCTGCATGAAACGAATTCGGGGTTTGTCACCATCATATAATAAATGTTAATGACGAACAATGACGGGTGTAGGAAAAATTCAAATTCCAAACACCAAAATCCAAACAAAACCTAAATCCGAATATCGAAACTCTAAACAAATCCAAAACACCAAATACCAACCAACGAAGAATAGATACACACCCTGAGTCCGTAGACGAAGGGTCTCCCTGCCTACTAACTACAGTCCTGGTAAATTCCGGTGTCACGCTCGATTCGTTTCGTAAAAAACGAAATTTTAAAAATTATCCGCCCCATAGTTTGAGGCTAAAAAATGGCTTTATTTAACATAACGTTAAAATCAATTACCAGTTTTATATCTGATTCGCTTTGTAATATTTTCACTAAGGTTATACATCAGCCTTTGGCTGAGTATACATTTGCCTGCGGCAAAGTACCGAAAATGGCTCTCCGGTTGCGGCCTACGGGCGTGAGATTATTGTATAACGGGGGAAGGAAAGGGTGTCAAGGGGATTTTGTCACCCCACCTTTCCGAATAATCAAGAATCAAGAGCCAATAATCAAGAAAATTTGAAATACTAATATCGAAAAAGATAATTCCCCTTCCAAATTCTGTCCCGTGCGGGGATTAACCGTCGAGAATGCAAGTTACACAAACAGTAGATACAGGCTTTCGCCGGTATGGACACGGTCGGCGGGCTTGGGGAATGATAAGGGGACTTTAGTAAACCACCGAGACCTCCGCTAGAGCTCCGGCCTTCGGCCAACTGAGGCGGACTCAGGACGTGATAATGTTTTCCCTTCCACCTCAAATAAACAGCGTTCAAGTAGTAAGTAAATCGTTCTTAATTGACTTTGTTAGGCTGAGCCGATAGAATGGACGTGTATTTTCAAAAATCAGAGGTGGCACAATGCAGAATAATAACTTGATGTTCGAAACGGAACGGCTGATTTTACGGGATTTCCGGGAAGACGACTGGCACGATGTGCAAGAGTACGGTTCGGACACGGAAGTGGTGAAATATATGCCTTTCGGCCCGAACACCGAAGATGACACCAGGGCTTTCATTCAGCGGACGTTGAATAACCAAAAAACAGAGCCGCGCACCCATTTCAACTTTGCGTTGATTCAGAAAAAGGAAAACAAACTCATTGGGGCCTGCGAGATCTGGGTAAAAAGCGCCGAAAATAAAGCCGGCGAAATAGGCTACATCCTCAACCGGGAATACTGGCACAGGGGTTACATGCCCGAGGCGGCGCAGCAGGTAGTCGCCTTCGGTTTTGAGCAACTCGGACTGCACAGCATTACCGCCAGCTGCCACCCGGCGAATACCGGTTCCTCCCGGGTGATGGAAAAAATCGGGATGCAGCGGGAAGGATTATTGAGGGAGCGGGTATTGTGGAAGGGAGCCTGGTGCGATTTATTGCAATATTCCATTCTGGAAAAAGAATGGGCAAACCGAAATAATACCGCGCCGAAAAAAACGGATGAGGAGAACGAGGGCGGCAAAGAGATTGAATTCCTGGAGAAAGACCAGAACGGTCTGGATATCATCCAGCCTTTGTGGGAAAAGCTCAATGCGCACCATATCACAGTCTCCAAATATTTCAAGGATACCCGTGCGGTGACTACGTTCGACATGCGGAAAAAGCAGTTAATGGAAAAGTCATATGAAGGCGCTTTGCGCATCGACCTGGCCAGGGATGCCGCGACGAAGGAATTTATCGGCTACTGTGTAACCAGCGTAGACCGGGAAAAACAGGCGGAAATCGAATCCATTTACGTGGAAAAAGACTACCGGCTATCCGGCATCGGGGACAGTCTGATGACGCGGGCGCTGGCCTGGCTTGAAACGGTGACGGTGAAAAAGACGATTCTGGGTGTGGCCGAAGGGAACGAGGGTGTTTTCGCGTTTTACCGGCGGCATAATTTTTATCCCCGGGTGACAGTGCTTCTGCACCGGCCGGAGCTCGGCGCGAAGACGGACCAGTAGAAATGGAGAAAATATTGTTTTCGGCGGCAGATGTTCCCTTACTGGAATTTGATTCGGATAAAACGGCGTTGATTGAACCGGCGATGATGCATCGAAAACAGGATTTGCCGGAAGCGTGCGTGATGATTTTTTATGCCGACGTGATTCACAAATTATCAGGTGAAGGGATTCTGAAAAAGGCTTATACACTGGCCACTTACGGTATTACGATACAGCCGGTAGACGTATTTACTGCCAGCACGCCCATCGGCGATGTTGCAGTTGTTTTTCCGGGAATCGGAGCGCCCATCGCGGCCGCGATACTGGAAGAGCTCATCGCGCTCGGCTGCCGCAGGTTTGTGGCCTGCGGTTCGGGGGGTGTCCTCAAACCGGAATTAAAAAGGGGAAGCGTCGTCATTCCCAGTTCCGCGGTCAGGGACGAAGGGACTTCTTATCATTATTTACCGCCGTCGCGCACGGTGGAAATGAACCCAGGAATAGTGGTAAAACTGAAAAAAGTATTACAGAAACATCATATCAACTATGAAACCGGCAAAACGTGGACGACTGACGGTTTTTACCGGGAAACAAAGAAAAAAATCGCGGAAAGAAAAAAAGAGAATTGTTTAATCGTGGAAATGGAATGTGCGGCGTTCCTGGCGGTGGCAAAGTTCCGGGATATTGCCTTCGGGCAATATTTAAGCGCCGGTGACGACGTAAGCGGAGATGAATGGGATTCACGCATGGTGAGCGATAAAATGCCGTTTAAGGAAAAGTTATTCTGGCTGTCAGTGGAAGCGTGCTTGAGTTTATAAGTCGGATTTTACTCCGTGTAACCGGATTGCCGGGTCAAGCCCGACAATGACAAAAGACTGAAAGCAGATAGCTGAACGCTGTCCGCGATTGAAAATCTGTATTGCTAAAAGCGGGGTTTTTCATTAGAATTAAGGTTGTGTCTTGATTAAAACGCATTCGAGACTTTAAGCAAGTATTCTTTGGAGGACGGGTGATTGAAAGCTTTAGGGAAACATTTACTCTTAGAATTAAACGGTTGTGACTTTAAGCTTCTCAATGACATCGGTTTTATCAAAGAAATAATGCTGGCGGCGGCCAAAGAATCAGGAGCCACCGTCCTCGGGGAATCGTTCCACCAGTTCAGTCCGCAGGGTGTTAGCGGCGTGATCATCATCGCCGAATCCCACCTGACGGTGCACACCTGGCCGGAACACGGCTATGCCGGGGCGGATATTTTCACCTGCGGGACGCGCGTGAAACCGGAAAAAGCCGCCGAAGTGCTCGTCGCCCGGTTAAAACCGCAAACCCATTCCATCGTACTGATGGACCGCGGCATCATTGATGCCAAGCAGAAAGCAAAAGGATAGGGAATAATGGAAATTGAATTTTCGAAATGGTTTTTTGACGAAGTAAATCCGCATCTGTTACAGCTGCACGCATTTGAAGGCACGATATATTCCGGCAAGACCAAGTTTCAGACGCTGGAGATAATGAAAAGCCCGGTCTTCGGCAAAGTGCTGGTGCTGGACGGCAAGATTCAATCCAGTGAAGCGGACGAATTCATTTACCATGAATTGCTGGTGCACCCGCCGATGCTGGCGCACCCGAAACCGGAAAAGGTTTTCATTGCCGGCGGCGGGGAAGGCGCAACCTTACGGGAAATCCTGAAGCACCCCTCTGTGAAAAAAGCAGTGATGGTGGATATTGACGCCGATGTGATTAAAATCTGTAAAAAATACCTGCCGGAATACGGGGCGGGTGCTTTCGAAGATAAACGTTCCAAAGTTTACAATACCGACGCCCGCAAGTGGCTGGCGGAAAGCGACGAGAAATTCGACGTCATCATCATCGACCTGACGGAACCGGTGGAAAAAGGCCCGGCGTACCTGCTTTACACTAAAGAATTTTACCAGATTGTGCAAAGTAAATTAACGAAAGACGGCGTAATTTCGGTACAGGCAGGCTGCGCTTCCTACACAGAATTACTGAACCTGAAAGCGGTCAGCCGCACTTTAAAAAGCATTTTCCCCATCGTGAGCATTTATCAGGCGGATATCCCGTCGTTCGGCGGGCCCTGGGGGTTCACGGTAGCAGCGATGACGCTGGATGTGGCGGCAATGACCCCGGCCGAAGTGGACAAAAGAATTAAAGCGCGGGGTATCGCCGACCTGAAGTTTTATGACGGTTTAACCCACATGCAGATGTTCACGCTGCCGAAACACATGAGGAAAGCGACGGCGCGGGGCGGCAGACTGATTACCGACGATTCTCCCCTGTATCTATACAAAGGATAATTCCGGCAGCAGACCGCGATTCCGGGTTGTTTTCCCGCCGCAGTGCGAGACTGAGGCGTTGAGTTGAATTGAAAGGGACTGGTGCACACGGTGCTCTGGATAGTTACTTCACTTGCCACGGCAATTACGATTTCCGTCGCGAATATTTTCGACAGCCATATCCTTTCCAAAAAATTAACAGGTTTGTCACCTTATTTTTTAACAATGGCGGTTTTTCAGATAGCGACGGCGCTGATTGCACTGGCAATTTTCCCTTTTCCCACCGCGCCGAGATTTTATGACGTCCTGGCGGGTATCGGCGGCGGCATGGCAAATGCCGCAGCTTTAGTTATTTTACTGAACGCCCTGCAAAAAGGCGAGGTATCCCGGGTGATTCCGGTCACCAGCAGTTTTCCGATATTCGTGGCGCTGCTGTCAATGCCGCTGCTGGGAGAGATGATAAGCCTAACCGGGTGGGCGGCGGTTTTATTGACCGTGGCCGGCGCGGTGCTGATTTCCTTACAATTCGGCGGCAGCGGACAGAAAACCAAACTGCATGGATCTTTCCTGCTGTTGTTGTTTACCGCGCTGTTATTTTCAGTTTCAAATATCGCCTATAAATATGCGATGAACACGATCTCAATCTGGAATACTTTCACTATCAACGGTATCTGCATCGGGGCGGTGGCGCTGATTTTTTCGGTGCGCAAGAAAAATCTGCGGGACCTGAAAAACATGGAGCAGCGCAACCAGAAAATAGGGTTGATAATCGGCAGCCAGTCAATCGCCGCGCTGGGTATTATATTGTCCTTCATCGCCATTCACAGCGGGCCGGTGGCACTGGTTTCAACAATCATGAATATCCGGCCGGCGTTTATTTTGATTTTCTCCCTGATAATCAGCCGGTTCTACCCGGGATTTATCACCGAGCAAATGACGAAAAAAACAATACTGATTAAAATTTTCGGAATTGCAATGATAACAGTCGGGGTGGTCCTGATCGGATTATACGGATAAGGCTCTCGCAGCCGGATTTTATTTCACCCTGTCAGTAAAAGGAGTTCACCACATTGGTCTGGATTATCACTGCCCTGGCGGCGGCCGTAATTTCTTCCGTCGGCAACGTTTTCGACAGCTTCCTGGTTTCCAAAAAAATGCCCAGCCTGACGTCCTTCCTGATTCCGATGGGGGTGGCACAGATAGCGGTGGCCTGCATCCTGTTGGCGATCTTCCCGTTTCCGCATAACGTCGATACCATGCATATCCTGGGAACAATCGGCGGGTCCCTGATTAACGCCGGTTCTTTCCTGATTTTACTGAACAGCCTGCGCAAGGGGGAAGTATCCCGGGCGATTCCGGTGATCAGCACATCCCCTATTTTTATCGCGCTGCTGTCGATTCCGCTACTAAGCGCCACGCTGGGATACTGGCAGTGGCTGGCAGTGATCATGACGGTGGCAGGCGCCGTGCTGATTTCCTTACAATTCGGGCACAGCGGCGGGAAAACCAGACTGCATAAATCCTTCTTTGCATTATTGCTGGCGGCGTTGATGGGAGCCATCGGCAGTATCGGCTTCAAATACGGACTGGAGCAGATTTCATTCTGGAATGTTTTCGGAATCTCCGGCATCTGTATCGGAACCCTGGTGCTGGCTTATTCACTACGTAAAAAAAATTTGCTGGAATTAAAAAACCTGACGCAGCGGACACAAAAAATCAGCCTGGTAACAATCGACCAGCTGGTGGGGATTACCTCGGCAATTGTCGCTTTCAAGGCAATGGGGCTCGGCCAGGTTTCGCTGGTCAACGCAATTTTAAACATCCGGCCGGTGTTTGTCTTCATTTTCTCCCTGATATTAAGCCGGTTTTTCCCGAACATCGTGAATGAGCCGCTGCAGAGAAAGACTGCCCTGATAAAATTTGCCGCCATCGGGATAATGACCGCCGGAATTGTCATTATCAGCCTATCGACGGCAAAATAGTTTAAGCAATTGTCAGGCAGGCTGCGAGCATCCATTTCAGCACCTCAATTAATGTAGTGCCACTTTTTCAAAATTAGGTTATAATATCATTACATTTTTCGAATAAAGAGATTGATTGCAATCAAATAGAGGAAATTATGAGCACAGAATCCGATAAACCCAGGCCTACGCCGACCGGCAGAGTGGCAATGAGCGGTGACATCGAGGTTACCGCTTATCTGGAAATTGCCAAAGAGAAAGGCGGCGTGGCGCCGCAGCCGGCCCCGCAGACTATCCCGGCAGCCGAGCGTGAAGTAATCGTGGTACTGGATTTTGGTTCGCAATACAGTCTGCTGATTGCCCGCCGCATCCGCGAATGCAACGTCTACAGTGAACTGCTGCCTTTCGATACCCCATGGGAAAAAATCGAAGCGTTGAAGCCGAAAGGGATTATCATGTCCGGCGGCCCTTCGAGCGTCTACGAAACCGGGGCGCCGCTGGCACCATCCTATATTTACGAACGGAATCTGCCGGTGCTGGGCATCTGTTACGGCATGCAGGCGATGACCTACCAGCTTGGCGGGAAGGTAATTTCGTCCACCAAACGGGAATACGGGCACGCGGTGTTACATGTGAGCGACAGGCATTCGCCGCTTTTTGCCGGACTGGACGAGTCTTTGACCGTCTGGATGAGTCACGGCGACAGCATTCTGGAAATGCCGCCCGGATTCAGGGCGCTGGCACAAACCGAGAATACGCCGAACGCCGCCATCGGTAACGAAAGGGGAATGTACGGTATCCAGTTCCACCCGGAAGTGGTGCATACACCGCAAGGGAAGGAAATCCTGAAGAATTTTGCCTACAATATCTGCGGCTGCAAAGGAAACTGGACAATCGGCAATTTTATCAACGAAAATATCGCCTCAATCCGGGCAACAGTGGGCAGCGGCAAGATAATCGCCGCGCTTTCCGGCGGGGTAGATTCGTCAGTTGTTGCAACCCTGCTGCATAAAGCCATCGGCAACCAGTTAACCTGTATTTTCGTGAATAACGGGCTGCTGCGGCGCGAAGAAGTGGAAAGGACATTCAACACCTTCCGGCTGAACATGGGCATGAATATAATCTATGTCGACGCTACCGAAAGATTTTTAAACCGGCTGAAGGGAGTCACCGACCCGGAAACGAAGCGGAAAAACATCGGCCTGGAATTCATCAATATTTTTGAAGAAGAAGCGACCAAACTGGGGAAAGTGGACTTTCTGGCGCAGGGTACGCTTTATCCCGACGTCATCGAAAGCGCTTCGTCCGGCAGTTCGGCTTCGGCGAAAATCAAAACGCACCACAATGTCGGCGGGCTGCCTTCCAAGATGAGGCTGAAACTGATTGAACCGCTGCGGTTCCTTTTTAAGGACGAGGTCCGGAAAGTGGGCCTGGAACTGGGGCTACCGGAAGAAATGGTCTGGCGCCAGCCTTTCCCGGGGCCGGGCCTGGCGATACGCGTCATCGGCGAAGTGACACCGGAAAAACTGGAAATATTGCGTTCCGCCGATTTTGTTTTCATGGAGGAAATCAAGAAAGCGAACCTCTACCGGCAGTTGTGGCAGAGCTTTACCGTTTTGACCGATGTGCGGTCAGTGGGCGTGATGGGCGACCACCGGACTTACGGCTATCTGGTAGGAATCCGCGCGGTGACCAGCGAAGATGCGATGACCGCCGACTGGGCGCGACTGCCTTATGATGTGCTGGCCCGCATCTCGAACCGGATTGTGAACGAAGTGCCGGAAGTAAACCGGGTAGTGTATGACATCACGTCCAAACCCCCTTCAACGATTGAATGGGAGTAGGTCCTATCGGACTTTGTCTTTGACCTCCGGTAATTGGAAAATTAAGCTTAGCCCAAACTTAGTCCCTGTTTCATGACAGGAACAGGATAAACATAAATTGCGTGCTGACAGAGGTGAATTATGAAAGTTCTTGTTATTGGAAACGGCGCCAGAGAACATTCGATTGTCTGGAAGTTAGCCCAGAGCCCGAAAATAAAAGAATTATATACCGCACCTGGCAACGCCGGCACGGCGCGGATTTCACAGAACATTGACATTCCGGCAAACGATATCAAGGCGCTGGCCAAAGCGGCGCAGCAGAAGAACATTGACCTGGTGGTAGTGGGCCCGGAAGTGCCGCTGGCCGAGGGGATTGTCGACCATTTTGAAAGCCTCGGCTTCCCGATTTTCGGGGCCAGCAAACTGGCGGCAGAAATCGAATCCAGCAAGGTTTTTTCCAAAGCGCTGATGCAGAAATACAACATCCCGTGCGCCAAAAGCGTTAGTTTTTTCGATTACGCCCAGGCGAAAGAATATGTGCTGAAACAGAAACCGCCGATTGTAATTAAAGCGGACGGACTGGCAGCGGGCAAGGGCGTGGTTGTAGCGCTGAAAATGGAAGAGGCACTGGCGGCGCTCACTGAATTCATGCAGGATAAAAAACTGGGCGCGGCGGCCAACCAGGTGCTGGTAGAGGAATTTCTGCCCGGCCGGGAAATGAGCTATTTCGCGTTCAGCGACGGGGTGAATGTTTTGCCGATGGTTTCCGCCTGCGATTACAAGCGGGTGAACGACGGCGATAAAGGGCCGAACACCGGCGGTATGGGCAGCTACAGTCCGCCGGTTTTTGACAGCCCGGCGCTGCAGCAGCAGGTGATGGAGACGATAATGCAGCCCACGATTAAGGCTATGGCGCAGGAAGGCCGGCAGTACCGCAGCGTGCTTTACGGCGGGCTGATGGTAAACCAGGGGAAAGCGAGCGTAGTGGAATTTAACGCGCGGTTCGGGGACCCGGAAACTCAGGTCATATTACCGCGGTTGAAAACCGATTTGGTAGACATAATAATGGCAGTAATCAAGGGTAAACTGAACCAGATTAAAATCGAGGTTTCCGGGGAAGCCTGCGTCGGGGTGGTGATGGCGTCCGGCGGCTATCCGGGCAGTTACAAGGCAGGGTTGCCCATCAGCGGCCTGCTCGATGTAGACAGCGACGTTACGGTGTTTCACGCCGGCACTAAAGTGGGGGCGGCGCCGTGGGAAGTGCTGACCAACGGCGGGCGGGTGTTAACGGTGGTGGCGATGGGGAAAACGATTGCGCAGGCACGGGAAAAAGTTTACAATAATATTTCGCGAATCCATTTTGAGGGATGCCAGTACAGGAAAGATATCGCATTGTTTAAATCCTAAATCCTAATATCGAAATCCGAAACAAATTCAAAGTTGTTAAAAAATTAAAAATAAAAAATAGTATAATTTTAAATATTTTGTATTTTGATATTGTTTAGTATTTAAGATTTCGAAATTCGAATTTGAGTAAACCGGAGGCTATTATGGTTTTAGTTGGTGTGGTGATGGGTTCAAAATCGGACGCGGAGGCGATGCAGCCGACGCTGGATATCCTGAAAGAAATGGGCATCGAGCATGAAGTGAACGTGATATCAGCGCACCGGACGCCGGACAAAGCCCGGCAGTACGGGCAGACGGCGCGGGAGAGGGGACTGGAAGTGATTATCGCAGCCGCCGGCGGGGCGGCGCATTTGCCGGGGGTGCTGGCCAGCTGGACGACGATTCCCATCATCGGGGTGCCGCTGCCGAGCGGCGAACTGAAAGGTGTCGATGCGCTGTATTCCATCGTACAGATGCCCGGCGGGATACCGGTGGCCTGTGTGGCGGTTGGTTCCGCGGGCGCGAAAAATGCGGCTTACCTGGCGGCCGAGATTCTCGGCTTAAAATATGATAATATCAGAAAGGCATATGATGCATACCGGAATAAACTGCAAGGAGACGGCAAATGATTGAGCGCTATTCCCGGCCGGCGATGAAGGCCGTGTGGTCGGAAGAAAACAAGTTTAATAAATGGCTGGAAGTGGAAATTGCCGCCTGCGAAGCCTGGGCGCAGTTAGGGGTAGTGCCGCGCTCCGCGATACCGAAAATCAAGCTGGCCCGTGTAAATCTGAAGCGGATGGACGAAATCCTGAAAGAAACGCACCATGATGTGACGGCTTTCCTGAACACAGTGGCCGAAAGCATCGGGGAAGAATCGCGCTACATCCATCTGGGGATGACGTCTTCCGACGTGATGGATACCGCGCTCAGCTTGCAGATGATGGAAGCTTCGGACATATTAGCGGCCGATATTAAAGAGTTAACCGCAGAACTGGCGGGACTGGCGATAAAATACAAAAATACGCCAATGGCGGGGCGTACGCACGGCGTGCATGCCGAACCGATTACCTTCGGGCTAAAACTGGCCATCTGGTTTGAAGAAATGAACCGCAACAAGCACCGCCTGGCGGAAGCCCGGAAAATAATCTCGGTGGGGAAAATCTCCGGTGCGGTGGGGACATTTGCCACGCTGTCGCCGCAGGTTGAAGAGAAGGCCTGCCACAAACTGGGACTGACTCCCGCCCCGATTTCCAACCAGGTGCTGCAGCGCGACCGCCACGCGCAATTCGTAACCACGCTGGCAATTATCGCCAGTTCACTGGAAAAATTTGCGACCGAAATCCGGGCATTGCAGAAAACCGAGGTGCGTGAAGTTGAAGAGCCGTTCAGCCCCGGACAGACCGGCAGTTCGGCGATGCCGCACAAGCGGAACCCGGAACTGTGCGAACGTGTCTGCGGACTGGCGAGACTGATTCGCGGTTATTCGGTGACATCGCTGGAAAATATTACATTATGGCACGAACGCGACATCAGCCATTCCTCGACGGAACGGATTATCCTGCCCGATGCCTGCCTGGCGCTGGATTATTCGATGAACGTCTTCACCTCGGTGATGAAAGGGCTGAACGTTTACCCGAAGCGGATGAAACAGAACATGGAAATTACCCGCGGCCTGCTGTTCTCGCAAAGGGTTTTACTGGCTTTAATTGATAAAGGCCTGAGCCGCCAGGTGGCTTACAAGCTGGTGCAGCGCAATGCGATGGAGACCTGGAAGAGCGATACCAAGAAATTCATCAATCTATTGAAAGCCGATAAAGAAGTGATGGCGGTTCTGACCATTTCAGAATTGGAAGCATTGTTCGATTACAACTATTACCTGCGCTACGTGGACGATGTTTTCCGCAGGCTGGGGTTAACCGACAAGCAGTGGATTGAGTAGAAACCGAATCCCGGATAACTTTGAGGCAACCGCTGCAAGCAGAATAATGGATATCAGAAAATATAATCAAATCGCCTGGGACAACAGGGTTAAACAGGGGAAGAGATATACGATTCCGGCCGGTCCGGAAACGATAAAACAGGCGAAAGCGGGTAACTGGCGGATTAACTTGACGCCAACCATTCCGGTACCGAAAGAATGGTTTCCGCAGCTGCAGGGTTTAAAAGTACTGTGCCTGGCTTCCGGCGGGGGTATGCAGGGGCCGATTTTAGCCGCAGCCGGCGCGGATGTCACCGTTTTCGATAATTCACCGCTGATGCTGGCGACGGACAGGGCGGTAGCCGCCCGCGATTCTCTGAAAATCCGAACCGTCGAAGGGGACATGGCCGACCTGAGCACGTTCGGCGATTCCAGTTTCGACTTGATAGTGCATCCTGTCTCCAATACTTTCGTGCCGGATGTGCGCCCTGTTTGGAAAGAAGCGTACCGCGTTTTACGTAAAGGCGGCGCGTTGCTTTCCGGATTCACCAATCCGGCGGTTTATCTGTTCGACTGGGAACCGGCGGAACGCACCGGTGAATTGCATGTGAGATATAAACTGCCTTATTCGGATGCCGCCGACCTCGATACAGCGCAAAAACAGAAAAGAATTGCCGACGGCGAACCGATGGAATTCAGCCATACATTAGACACCCAAATCGGCGGACAGATTGCAGCCGGGTTTGTCATCACCGGTTTTTATGAAGATAAGGATGAACCGGAAGCGCTGGACCAACTCGGTAAGTATATGATGACTTACATCGTGACCCGCGCTTGGAAAGTGTAGGCATCGTATTGGATTCCCGCACATTCACTTCGTTCAATGTATATTGACTTCGTCAAGTACTGAAAATCACTCTGCGGCTGCGGCCTGTCGAAATTATCACTCTCCCTTTTATACCTCTACATTCGCTTCGCTCAGTACCTGCGGCCTGAGAGGGAGGGAGATTATATAAAATGGCTCTTCGGCACAACGGGCGTGGAACTTTGCCCCACTTACCGTCGGCGGTTATGACAGGGGGCGTGAAAATTGTATTTCTCTCCGGTTTGACAGCTTTCGCTCAATTTCGTTACGATTAACATATGTTGCGTGTGATTACCGGCACGGCTAAAGGAACGCATTTAAAAGTCCCGGAGACGGGTCTCCGGCCGGCGACGGACCTGGTGCGGGGTTCGATATTCGCCATGCTGGAAAACCTCACGGATGACTGGTCGCGGGTACTGGACGTATTTTCGGGCAGCGGCGCAATGGGGATTGAAGCCCTGAGCCGGGGGGCGGGTTGGGTGGATTTTGTTGACCGTGAGCCGAGGTGTTGTGCTATAATCAAAATGAACTTGGAGAAGACTAATTTCAGCACGCAGGCGCATGTCTATTGCATGCCTGCAGCGAAAGCCCTCTCCGCGTTGGATAAGGAGTACAGCATCGTGATCATGGACCCGCCTTATCCGGATGCTTCGATCCATGATGTGGTGGAACAGCTCGCAGGCACGAAATTGATAAATCAGGATTCAATGGTGGTGGTGACCCATTCGTCACGGTTTCCATTGAAACCAAATTACGAAATGTTAACACAATTCAAAGAACGCCGCCACGGCGACAGTACGATTTCGATTTACCGCAAGGAGAATGCAGCATGACAGTGGCTCTTTATGCCGGCACCTTCGACCCGATAACCAACGGGCACCTCGATATTGCCATCAGGGCGTCGCGCCTTTTCGATAAACTGATTATCGGCATTTATGACAGCACTGCCGGGAAACGCATCCTTTTCACCACCGAAGAAAGGGTGAAAATGGCCAAAGAAGCCACGAAGAATTATCCTAACATCGAAGTACAGCCGTTTACCGGTATGACCGTGGATTATGCCCGAAAAATCGGGGCGCAAACCCTGGTACGAGGTTTACGGATGTCCTCAGATTTTGAGCGCGAGTTTGAAATGGCGCTGATGAATAAAGAGCTGTGTCCGGAACTGGAACTGGTGTGCCTGATGACCAGTTTACAGTACCAATTCCTCAGTTCCAGCCTGTTGAAGGAAGTAGCGAACCTGGGCGGCGACGTGCACAGCCTGGTGCCGAAGCACGTAGCCATGGCCTTGACCGAAAAAGTATTGAGTAAGAAGATTAAGCTCTAAAGTTTTTATTATTTTATTAAATAATTGAGGAGGAATTTCATGGCGTACAAGATTACGGAAGAATGCATCAGCTGCGGAGCTTGTGAGGGCGAATGTCCGAACAAAGCAATCAGTGAAGGCGCGAGCACCTATCAGATTGACCCCGATAAATGTACCGAGTGCGTCGGTGCACACGATTCATCAAAGTGTGCCGAGGTCTGCCCGGTGGAAGCATGCCAGCTTGACCCTGCGCATAAAGAAACCAAAGAACAATTGATGGCGAAGTACAAGAAACTGCATCCGTAAATAGCGGTTTTCCCATCATTCCCATTCAAATAAAAAATAAAGGCCATTGCGAATTCCAGCGTAAAATGATTCGCAATGGCCTTTTGTCGTTTCCGTGACAATATCGATTGTTCGAGAAGTTTAATTAACGATTACTTCAAATTCCGCGCCTTCAGATGAATTATTACCTTGATTTAAAATGTAGCTGGTATTATACCCGGTCTGCTGGAAAATAGCTCCTTGCCCGAACGGAGAATCAAGATAAAAATAATAATCTCCCGGGGCAAGAGTTGTTGAGGCTGTTACTGTAACATGTGAGTTATAGATTATCCTGGGATATATTGTATAATTCGAAGGGTCTATTGTAACGGTCAACCCGGGTAACATCGCAATACCGCTCGTATCGTTCAACGCTTGGATACGGGTGATCGTTATTTGGCTTATTGCACCGGCTGGTATCGTTTTATCAAACTGCAACGTAAAATCAAAACCGGCGGATTCTCCGGCGTTTAACGTCACCGCCGGCAGAAGAACCGGGGAAGTTAAAAATCCGGATACAAACATCATTTGGCCGTTATCCGCTAAATTCCAATACAAATCCTCTTCATCTTTATCATTACCTGATTGAGCGATTGCCTCAATTTGATTGCGCCCTATTTGCTGCTGCATTTGAGAGGTAAAAGTACCATCGCTGTTCACTTTCACATCAGTACCATTAATCTCGACTATGGCTGCCGGGTCTGAAACTACACCTGCAATCGGGCTGGGAGTTTTAAAAACAGTGCCCGGGTTAAAACTGGTTTGAGTCAACCATACCCGTATTGTTAAAGGCGGAGTAAAGAAAACATTGATGTCTTGGGTGCTGATTGCAAGACCGGTTATTGCCTTGATTTCAATAATATTCCGACCTTTTTGCAAATCTAAATAGACGTAATAATTCCCGGCAGCGTCAAAAGTGACGGGGTTGTTGTCCACCAGCACAGTAGTATCTGAAGAAGGAATAGTGCCGGTAAACTTAACCAGGTTAACATTCACGGTTTGTCCATCGGAGTTTTCGTTGATAGATAGCGGGGCTGTTAGCGGCGGACTCACCACCGGAATAGTGGTGCCGACGGACGTGGTGCTAGTAAATGACGATATCGTGGTTGATGTTGCGCCTGTAGCAGCGGCAGCGGAAGTATTGGCAGAAGAGGTTCTGCACCCTGCCGATAGTAGCCCGGTACAAACAACAAGAATAATTATTATTTTACGCATCGATATATCCTTTTGTTTCAGTTCCCCGTTATATTTACAGTCGTTGTAGCTCTTTCCTTTCCACTTTCGTCCAGCAACTGAAAAGTAATTTCGCCGGTTTGGATAAAACTATTTCTTTCTATTTCCACGGCCTGATATTGAGAGGAAGTGATTGCTTCAGAATATTGACCCCCGCCATCGTCAAAGTGCGCCATGATATGCACAGTATTACCACTTTGCCGAATTTTCAGGATTTCAAGATTGGAGCCAATACCGTCTCTAAATCCATTAAATACCACTATCGCGACATACTGCCGGTAATTCATTGCAAGCAACGTGTCTCCATCGTCGGAATAAACCATTCCGGTTATTGCCGAAGCTGATTGACTATCGGTTAATACTCTTATTTGAGCCGTACTGTCCAGATAGGGGCCTCCCACTGTGCGGCCTCCTATTATAGTCACAAAGGCCAAATCAGTTCCGGGCGGGAAAATCACGCTTGAGGAAGTCGTAGTTGCCGGTTTGAGCGTGGTCGCCGATATTGATGTTTGGCTGCTTGCGGCTACGGTTAAGGTTGCGGGCTCAGTGGTTTTTGACATGCATCCGATATTTAACAGCACAGCCAAAATGAGGGCGAGAGGCGACATTCGTTGCAAAAGCTTTATCAGGTTTTTTATATTCCTGCCTCCTGCGCACGGGTATTATTTAGATTAAATAATAAATATCACTAAGAAGAACAATCTAAAGAGATTATTAGCAATAGTATAGCAGGATTATGGAGATAGGAAAATGAGCGATTACTTGAATTTATTTCCGGATATTATTTTTCGCCCGAACGGAGGCAAGGATAGGATGTGGTTGAACCTCAGGGAGATTCTTCATCCGCCAGAGGCAGAACAAAATGACAAAAACAATTTAACCCTGGCCCACCTTCCGGATACTATACATTTGCTTCGCATGCTGCGTAAAGCATACCTTACTTTGTAAGTACTATATTATCCGAGATTTTGCAGGTATGGAGGTAAGGATAGGATGTGTTTGCGCCGCAGGGAGATTCTTTGTCCGCCACAGGCGGATCAGGATGACAAAAATAATTTAACCCTGGCCCAGTTTCTGGGACTTTTCGTAGGCGGCTTTAACGGCTTTGGCGACAATCTCAGGAAAATCTTCCTTTTCAAATGTCTGGATTGCCTCGGCGGTGGTACCGCCGGGCGAAGTGACCATCTTACGGAGTTCGGCGGGTTCCTTCCCGGACTGCGCCAGCAGATGCACGGAACCGAGCACTGTGCCCAGGACCATCTGTTTGGCCGTATCCCGCGGCAGGCCGATTTTGACGGCGGCATCGGTCATCGCTTCGATATAGTAAAAGAGATAAGCCGGACCGCTGCCGCTGACGGCGGTGGCCATGTCCAGCCAGCCCTCATCGCGGGCATAAAACTCCTTACCCATCGCGCCAAGGATAATACGGGCGGTTTCTTTCTGCTGGTCGGTAACTTCCGGAGTGGCGGTCCACATGGTAATGCCCTCGCCGATTTGGGCCGGGGTGTTGGGCATAGAACGGACGATAGATTGATGATTCAGGCCTTCAGTCAGTTTGTTCAACCGGGCGCCGGCGATGATGGAAATTACCAGCTGGTTTTCTTTGAGATGGTCTTTTAGTTCCGGCATGACATTAGCGAGTGTTTGCGGCTTAATCGCCAGGATGATGATGTCTTTGCCGCTGATAGCTTCAACATTAAAAGAGGAGACGGCGACCATAAATTTCTGCATGATATAGTGACGGCGTGTATCGACGACATCGCTGACGGTAATGTCTTTGGCGACTGCCAGGTTTTTCTTAAGCAGCGCTGCCAGGATTGCCTCCCCCATGTTGCCCCCGCCGATAAATGCAATTTTCATTATGATGCCCTCTTATATGATTGTAATACTTTTATTGATACACTCTGTCTCAATCTCTCCCGATTAGGGAGAGAGGTTGTTATCCCATCTACCGCAGGCGGGGAGACTCTTCGCGAGTTCAGAGTGATATTCCCTCGTCATTTCACCACAATATTAACCAGCTTGCCAGGAACATAAATCACGTTAACGATGGTCTTACCCTGGAGGAACGGCTGGACTTTCTCACCGGTCAGGGCCATTTTTTTCGCTTCTTCTTCGGAGATGGAAGCAGGCACGGTGGGCCGATCGCGCAGCTTGCCGTTGACCTGTACCACGAGCGTAATTTCATCCTCTTTGGCCAGAGCTTCGTCCCAAAGCGGCCAACGCTGATTGTGGACGCTTTCTTTATGCCCCAACAGGTGCCATAATTCTTCCGCCAGATGCGGCGCGGTGGGCGCAATCATAATCACCAGCGCCTCGATGCTCTTTTGCCAGTCCTGAGGGGAGACATTGGCTGATTCTTTGACTTTATTCAGGTAATTGGTGAATTCCATCAGGCCGGCAATCATCGTATTCAGGCGCAGCCGGTCCATATCAATTGTTGTTTTCTTGATGGTCTGATGGGTAAACCGCTCCAGCTCTTTAGCTGCCTGGGCATCGGCAGTTTGCGACGCATATTCTTCCGTTACTATGTTCCAAACCCGGTTCAGCCAGCGGGCGACGCCGCTGATGCCGGTATCGAACCATTCGCCGCCCTGTTCCCACGGCCCGAGGAACATCATGTAGGCGCGCACGGTATCGGCGCCCAGCTCGTTGACGTAGGCATCGGGATTGACCACATTGCCCTTGGATTTACTCATTTTCTGATGGTCAGCAACGATGATGCCCTGGTTGAAAAGCTTTTTAAACGGCTCGCCGAAATCAATCAAGCCCATATCCCGGATGGCTTTAGTGAAAAAGCGGGCGTAGAGCAAGTGCATCACGGCATGTTCGGCGCCGCCGGTATAGATATCCACCGGCATCCAGTATTTCATCTGCTGCGGGTCGAACGGCGCATCATTATCATGCGGGCTGCAGTAGCGCAGGAAGTACCAGCAGGAACAGAGGAATCCGTCAATGGTGTCGGTCTCGCGTTTGGCCGGGCCGCCGCACTTCGGGCAGGTGGTATTGACGAATTTTTCGTTATATTTCAGCGGCGATTCGCCGGTCGGTTTAAATTCCGCTTCTTCCGGTAATAAAACCGGCAGGTCTTTTTCCGGTACGGGCACAATGCCGCATTTGGGACAATGAATCATAGGGATGGGCGCGCCCCAGTAGCGCTGGCGGGAAATCAGCCAGTCGCGCATGCGGTAGCTGATAGTGCCTTTGCCCCATTGTTTCGTTTCCAGGTATTGGGTGACCGCCTTGATACCGTCGCGGTTGTTCATACCGTCGAACTGTTTGGAATTAATCATCATGCCGTCTTCAACATAGGCTGCGGTCAGCTCTTCGCCTTTCCAGTCGGGGCCGGCAATGACAACTTTAATCGGGATATTATATTTTTTAGCGAAAGCAAAATCGCGTTCATCATGCGCGGGGACGGCCATGACGGCGCCGGTGCCGTAGCTGGCCAGAACATAGTCCGCAATCCAGACGGGGACTTTATCGCCGGTGAGGGGGTTGGTAACATACGCTCCGGTGAATAGGCCGTCTTTTTCCTTTTCGGTGGACAGGCGTTCGATATCGGTAAAGCGGCGGGTGCGGGCGACATAGGTCTCGACTTCGGCTTTTTTATCAGGGGTGGTGATTTTAGCCACCAGCGGATGTTCCGGCGCTAAAACCATAAAGGTGACGCCGTAAACGGTATCGGGACGGGTGGTAAAGACTTTAATTTCTTTTTCGGCGACGCCGTGATGTTCCAGTCCGAAGGAGATTTCGGTGCCGTAGTTCTTGCCGACCCAGTTCCGCTGCATGATTTGAATCCGTTCCGGCCAGTCGATGTCTTTGTGTTCCATCAGTTCGTCGGCATATCTGGTAATGCGGAACAGCCACTGCTCCAGGTCGCGCTTAACGACAGGGGTTTCGCAACGCCAGCAGAGGCCGTTTTCGACCTGCTCGTTGGCCAGCACGACCTGGCATTTCGGACACCAGTTAACGGGCGATTTGCTGCGATAGGCCAAATCATGTTCGAAGAGCTTGATGAAAAACCACTGCGTCCATTTATAGTATTCGGGGTCGCAGGTGATGACTTCACGGCTCCAGTCGTACATAGAGCCCATTGTTTTCAACTGCTTGCGCATGTTATCAATGTTCTGATAAGTCCAGGTTTTAGGATGAATGCCCTTTTTAATGGCGGCGTTTTCCGCCGGCAATCCGAAGGAGTCGAATCCCATGGGATGCATGACGTTAAAGCCCTGCAGCCGCTTAAAACGGGCATAAACATCAGAGGGGGCCATTGCATACCAGTGGCCGATGTGGAGGTCGCCCGAGGTGTAAGGGAACATCGTCAGGGCGTACCACTTCGGTTTGGCGCTGTCCTCTGTTACTGCGTAGAGTTTTTCATCTTCCCAGATTTTCTGCCATTTCTTTTCGATTTCTCTCGGATTATATTTTTCAACCATCGTTTTTATCCTTTAAAAAGCGATCAGCTTTCAGCGCAATAATTAAAAAAGCCGCCCTGTGTGGACGGCCTCCGCGCAAACAGAGACAAACCCACTCAGTTTCCCGAGTATGTTCCCGTAAGTGTGAGGGGAGGGTTTGTCGCATCATCAAAGCTAAAATATCATAACCAGTGAATAATGTCAATAAAAAGAGTAAAGAGTTATCAGTTTTGAGTTAACGTGTGGTTGGTGAGTTTTGCCGGGAAACGGCCTGCGGAGATTATACTGATTTTTCGGTTTTCCACCACATCGTCATGCCGCTACCCGTTTTGTCATCCGGCCGGGCGGTAAAACCATATTGGGTATAGAAAGGTTCCTTGTCTTTGGCGGCCATCAAGCCGATAACAGAATTGTTGTTGGCGTGTTTGCTGATATATTCCATGATTTTGTCCATCAGCTGTGTGCCTACTCCCTGACACTGATAAGCCGGTTTGACGATGACGTCCTGTATGTAATAGGCAATGCCGCCGTCGCCGATAATCCTGGCCATACCGATAATTTAGCCGTCTTTCACGGCACAGACAAAATAAAGGAAATTGGATAAAGTCTGTTCAATCACGTCGCGTTCATAAGTACCCCAGCCGACCAATTGGCGGAGCCGGTTGTAATCTTCCGGAGCAGGAAGTTTTTCGATGATTTGATAGTTCATGGGGTTATTATCGGTTTTAGTATCGGATACTTAGCAGCGATTCAGGGATTTGCACTCTCTCCTAACCTCTCCCTAATAGGGAGAGAGGAATCTAAGTAAGATATATATTATTTACTTATTAAGTTCGGCGATGGCTTCTTTGAGTTTGATATCGCCGGTATAGAGCGCCTTGCCGACGATGGCGCCTTCCACGCCGAGCTGCTTGAGCATTTTTAGGTGCAGTATCGAAGTAACCCCGCCGGCAGCGATGACCGGTAATTTAGTACTGTGGACCAATTCCGAAATAGCGCTAAAATTCGGTTCGGTGAGGGTGCCGTCGCGGACGATATCGGTATAAATGAAACGACGGGCGCCGAGGTTGACCATTTGCTGCGCAAATTTAACGGTAGTCAGCTTGGTTTCCTGTACCCAACCGCGGGTGGCGACAAATCCGTCCCGGGAGTCGATGCTGATGATGATATAGTCGTTAAACCGTTTGCAGGCGGCTTCGACCAAGGCGGGATTTTCCACGGCCAGCGTGCCGAGTATTACGCGCTCGATGCCCAGGGTGAGCATTTTTTGAATCGTTTCGATATCGCGCATACCGCCGCCCAACTGGGTGGGAATCAACATCACGCTGGCGATGTTGCGGATAATATCCAGATTTTCGGATTGGCCGCCGGCGGCGCCGTCCAGGTCAACGACATGGAGACGGGAAGCGCCCAGGGCCTGCCATTTTAGCGCGACATCCAGCGGGTCGTCAGAAAACTGGGTGACCTGATTATAGTCGCCCTGGTAAAGGCGGACGCATTTGCCGCCTTTGATGTCTACGGCCGGTATGATTTCGATAGGGGTGCTCCTTATTAAAAGCTGTCAGGCTCTCAGCTTTTGGATGAGGGATGTTAACATACGTTTATTGTACACCCTCATCCTGCCCTTCTCCCCTGAAGGGAGAAGGAACTAACCCATAATTAAAGTGAAGGCTTTTAGCTATAAATTAATATTCGAGTATTTGCGCCAGGTGTGGGAGTTGAACGCCTTATTATTTTTATTCTTTTCTTCCAGGATGTCCAGCGTACGGTTAATCATCTTGCGGGTATCGTGCGGCATGATGATTTCGTCCACGCAGGCGCGGTCGGCGGCGACGTAGGCATTCTCATACAGGTCGCTGTATTCTTTGATGCGCTGCGCTTTGGTCTCTTCCGGAGTTTTGGAATCGCGGATTTCACGGGCAAAAATGACGCTGGCGGCAGTCTCCGCACCGACAATGGTGACGCGGGCGGTGGGCCAGGCCAGCACAAAATCGGCGCCGATGGATTTATCCAGCATGCCGAAGTGCGCGCCGGCATAGGACTTGCGCAGCATAACGGAAATCAGCGGGACGGTGGCATCGGCCCAGGCGAAGAGCAGCTTGGCGCCGTGGCGCAGGATACCTTTCCAGTCCTGTTCCGAACCGATCATATAACCGGGGCAATCGCCGAGGGCGACAACCGGGATATTAAAGAGGTCACAGAAGCGGATGAAGCGGGCGCCTTTATCGGCGGCGTCAATGGTGATGACGCCGGCAGCCTGCATCGGCTGGTTGGCGAAAATACCGACGGTCCGGCCGTTGAAGCGGGCAAAACCGGTGATGACGCTAGTGGCATGGAGGCCCAGCGTCTCAAAGAAAATACCATCATCAACAATGGCCTTAATTACTTTCATCATGTTGTACGGCGCGGTGGCTTTATCCGGGATAATCGTATCCAGCTCCGGGCATTCCCGGTTGGGGTCGTCTTTTGTGGCGACAACGGGCGCTTTTTCCATGTTATTAGTGGGTAACAGGGCGAGCAGCGCTTTGGCTTTTTCGAGGGCGTCTTTTTCATCGGCGGCGACAATGTGGGTGCAGCCGGATTTGACGGCGTGGGCTTTGTAGCCGGAGAGGTCTTCCAGACTGATTTTTTCACCCAGCTGGGTTTGCACAAAAGCGGGGCCAGCGATGCCCATGAAACCGGTGTCTTTACATTGAATCACAAAGTCCTGCATCACCGGGTGATAAGCCTGACCGCCGAGGCAGGGGCCCATCAGGATGGCAATCTGGGGGATGACGCCGGAGGCCAAAATTTGGGAACGGAATGCCCAGCCGTAGGCTTCGAGCGTGTCCATGCCTTCCTGCAAGCGGGCGCCGCCGGAATCGTTCATGCCGACGAACGGCCAGCCTTTTTCCTTGGCGAAATCAACGGCATAGGATAATTTTTTGCCGTGCTGTTCGCCGAAGGTACCAGCCATGGCCAGGTAATCTTCAGCCGCGGCGACCACATACCGGCCATTGACCTTACCGAAGCCGGTGACGATGCCGTCGGCGGGAATTTCTTTTTTATCCAGGCCGAAAGCGGTGGTGCGGTGGGTGATAAACATCCCGATTTCGGTGAAAGTGCCCTTGTCAAAGAAATATTCAATGCGTTCCCGGGCCGTCCACTGCCCGCCTTTATGACGTTTTTCCAGGGCGTCCGGCGCTATTTCTGCAATTTTCTTGCGTTTCTGTTCGTATTCATCCAGTAATTCTTTAGTTGTTGCCACTTTTTAACTCCCTTACAAAATTCTTAAAAAAATCGCTGTTTGATAATTAATGCGTTTATCTTAAACTAGGATTGATTTCATATTTTGATTTTCATTAAAGCCCGATTTTCTGCCGGACTTCCTGCATCGTCTGCTGCGCGATAACGCGGGCACGCTTGGCACCGTCATCCAGCACTTCTTTGACATAGCCCGGTTTGGCGGCCAATTCGGCGCGTCTGGCCCGGATTGGCGCCAGCGCCTGGTTCATATTCTTCGCCAGCAGTTTTTTACAGTCCACACAGCCGATGCCGGCTTTCCTGCATTCGACGCCGATGTTTTCGACCTCGGCAGGCGTGAAATATTTGTGCAAGGTGTAGATATTGCAGATTTCCGGATGCCCCGGGTCTTTCCGGAATTTACGGTCCGGGTCGGTGACGGCGGTCATAATCCGGGCGGCAGTTTCCTCGGCGGTATGGGCGATATCAATGGTCGAGCCTTCCTCGGATTTACTCATTTTACCTTTGCCGGTCAGCGACGGAATTGACGGGAAGCTGGTCAGTTTGCCGATCGGCTCGGGGAAAGTTTCTCCGAACTGGGTATTAAACCGGCGAACAATCTCCCTAGCCAGTTCGATATGCGGCAGCTGGTCTTCCCCGACAGGGATAACTTCCGCTTTATACAACACGATATCCGCGGTCATCAATACCGGATATCCGACCAGTCCGTAATTGATGTTATCCGGCTGGGCTTTAGCTTTTTCCTTAAAAGTGGGCACTCTGAGGAGCCAGCTTAACGGCGTCAGCATCCCCAGATAGGTCTGCAGCTCGGTGACTTCGGGGACATGCGACTGCACGAAGATAATGCTCTTTTGCGGGTCCAGTCCGGCGGCCAGCCAATCGAGCGCCAGGTCGTTGATGTAGCCCTGGATTTTGTGCGTATCCTGGAGTGTCGTCAGGGAATGAATGTCAACGATGCAATAAATGGCATCGTATTCCTGCTGCAGCTTGACATAATTATCAATTGCGCCCAGTAAATTGCCGATATGCTGCCGGGCGGTGGGACGCGCGCCGGAAAATACCCGTTTCTTCATATTCAATCCAACCTCATTATGAAAACTTTAACACAAACATAATGACAGGACAAGAAACGATGCTACGAAATAGAAATCCGAAGCACGAAATCCTAAATTCGGAACAAATACAAAAGTCGAATAATTAAAATTGAATCTGATTTGGAGTTTAGTAAGTCAGATTTGCTTAGTATTTCGATATTTAAGATTAGGATTTTCCTTCGGCGTCAGATTCATTCGCTCGCTGAAGCTCACTCAGTACACATTCACTTCGTGAAGTACCTCCGATTGCGGACTACGGCATTTTACTTGAAGAGTAATACATTTTGACTAAGGTTAAAGGTACCTTCGGTCGCGACCTTCGGAAGTATTTCGGCTTGCGAGCCTCAATATGGCATTGCGATGTCACATTCTTTCGGGGGCAGTCATACCCATCAAATGCAGCGTTTTCGCCAGGACGATTTTGCTGGCCATCACCAGCTTGATGCGGGCTTTGGTCAGTGCCTCATCGTCAGTGACGACGCGGCAGTCTTTGTAAAACGCGTGGAAAGTCGTCGCCAGTTCCTGGGCATAATAAGCGAGATGATGCGGCTCCGAAGTGATGGTTGCCATTTCAATCAGTTCCGGGAAATTCAAAAGTTTACGGATTAACGTCAATTCCGGTTCCGCGGTCAGCAGCCCGGTATCGCCGCCGGTGAAATTGATATTTTTTTCTTCCACCAGCCGCATGATACTGGAAATCCGGGCGTGCGCATACTGGACGTAATAAACCGGATTTTCCTGCGACTGCTTCTTGGCGAGTTCCATATCGAAGTCCATCTGGCTGGAGGCGCTGCGGGCCAGTAACAAAAAGCGGCAGGCATCAACGCCGACTTCGTTCATCACTTCTTCCAGCGTAATCAGGTCGCCGGTGCGTTTTGAAATGCGTACCAGTTCACCGCCGCGTTTTAGTGTCACCATTTGATGGATGATAATCTGCAGGCGTTCGGGGTCAATGCCCATAGCAGCTACGACGGCTTTCATGCGCGGCACATGGCCCTGATGGTCGGCGCCCCAGATATCGATGACTTTATCAAAATTACGTTCGACAAATTTGTTGTAATGATAGGCGATATCGGTGGCAAAATAGGTCGGCATGCCGTTGCTGCGGACTACGACATTGTCCTTGTCTTCGCCCAAATTAGTAGAGACAAACCAGGTGGCGCCCTCTTTTTCCGCCAGGAAGCCGCCTTTGCGCAGGATGGCCATTACTTTGTTATACTGGCCGTGCTCGTAGAGGCTCTGCTCGCGGAACCAGACATCGAATTCGACGCGCAGCTGTTTGAGGTCTTTTTGAATTTTAGCAATGACCTTTTTAATACCGATGTCACCGAGTTGGGCGAGTGCTTCGGTTTCGGTCAGTTTCTGAAATTTGTTGCCGTGTTCGGCGATGATTTCGTTGGCGATATCAATCATGTAATTGCCCATGTAGCCGTTTTCAGGGACTTCGGCTTTGACATCGAGGGCCTGCAGATAACGGGCATAAAGCGAGCGCTTGAAGATATCCATCTGGTTGCCCGCGTCATTAAAGTAATATTCTTTTTCCACCTGATAGCCGCTGGCGCCGAGGATGTTGGACAGCGTGCTGCCTAAGATGGCGCCGCGCCCGTGGGCAATGTGCATCGGGCCGGTGGGGTTAACACTGACAAATTCCACCTGGACTTTTTTACCCCGGCCGATATTATTATTGCCGAAGGATTCGCCATCCTGCAAAATCCGGTCAACCTGGCGGTTCAGCCATTTATCGCGCAGCGTGAAGTTGATAAATCCGGGCGGGGCGGCAACGGCACTCTCGATTTCCTCCGCCTCCGGCAGCAGCGCCACCAGTTCTTGGGCAATCGTCATGGGGTTAGCCCGGGCAGTTCTGGCCAGTTTCAAGGGGAAATTGGAGGCATAATCGCCGTGCTCTGCATTCTGCGGACGTTCAATCGTAATTTCCGGCAGCTCAACGGCAGGGAGTTTGCCTTCTTTTTGCGCCTTTTTTGCCGATTCGGTCAGTAAATCGATTAATCTTTCTCTTAACATTTTCGTGTACCTGTTTGATTCTTTTGTAGACATTGATTATAACATAATGCGGGAGTGTGAAGCTAATTCAACGGGAAAAACAATCAAGATTCAACTGTCAATAATCAAGAAAAATTCCAAATTCCACATCAGCTCAATTCCTCGATTTCTGAGGTCCAGACCCGCGCCAGTTCCTTTACGAGCAGGGAATTTTCCGGGTTTTGGAGATGGCGGTCGCGGGCAAAGAGCCTTTCCGCTTCTTTACGCGCCAACTCCAGCAAAGCGACATCGGAGAGTTTGGCCATGCGTAAATCAGGCAGGCCGCTCTGCCGGGTGCCGAAAAATTCTCCCGGGCCGCGCAGCCTTAAATCTTCTTCCGCCAGGCGGAAACCGTTATGCACGGTTTCAATGACCGATAACCGTTCCTGACCTACTTCCGAAGGGTTCTGGGATAATAAAATGCAGTAGCTCTGGTCCGGCCCGCGCCCAACCCGGCCGCGGAACTGGTGCAGCTGGGACAATCCGAAACGGTCGGCGCTTTCCACCATCATTACCGTGGCGTTAGGGACGTCAATACCGACCTCGATGACCGGTGTAGAGACCAGAATATCCAGTTCTTTGTCGTGGAATTGCTGCATTACTTTTTCCTTGTCTTTGGACGCCATGCGGCCGTGCAGCAACCCCATCCTCAAATTCGGGAATACGTTCTGTGAGAGATATTCATATTCCGCCACTGCTGCCCGTGCCTGGATTGTTTCCGATTCTTCGATGAGCGGGCAGAGAATAAAGGCCTGGTGCCCGGCGGCGATTTCTTTACGGATAAAACGGTAGGCACTTTCCTGCTGATCGGGGCGCAGCCACTTGGTTTTGATGAGCTGACGGCCTGGCGGCAGTTCGTCGATAACCGAAAGGTCAAGGTCGCCGTAGATGGTCAAGGCGAGGGTCCGCGGTATGGGGGTGGCGGTCATAGCCAGAACATGGGGATTCGTCCCTTTCTGACGCAGCGTAGAGCGCTGGGCAACGCCGAAACGGTGCTGCTCGTCCACCACCACAAAGCCTAGTTTCTTAAATTCAACTTCTTTCTGAATAATGGCGTGAGTGCCGATAACGATGTCAATTTCACCGTTGACAATAAACTGATGGATTTCACGTTTGTTTTTAGCGGTCAAAGCACCGATTAACAGGGCGATAGTAACCGGCCGCGGTAAAATCCCGGAATAGACATATAGATGGTCGCGTTCTTCCTGCAAATGACCGGTGCCGGATAAGAGCTTCTGAATTGTGGCGAAATGCTGCTGGGCTAAGATTTCCGTGGGGGCCATTAAAGCGGCCTGATAGCCGTCGGCGACTGCGGTAAGCAATGCGGCCGTGGCGACCACGGTTTTACCGCTGCCGACTTCGCCCTGCAGCAGGCGGGACATGGCGACATTTTTCTGCATATCACCGAGTATTTCGTTCAGGACTTTTTGCTGGGCGGCCGTCAGCTTAAACGGCAGCGACGCCAGGAAACTGTCCAGTATTTTTTGGTTGATATTGATGGGTGTGCCGGGCTGGCTTTCCTGCCAGTCGCGTTTTTTACTCAACACCCCCAATTGCAAGAGGAAAAGTTCATCGAAAGCCAGACGGACCCGGGCTTTGTCCTGCAATTCTATACTGTCAGGGTAATGCGCCTGGGCGATGGCCTGCGGCAGCGGCAGCAACCGGCAGCGAGATTTGATTTCAGCCGGCAGAAAATCAGGAACGCGGTCCGCCCACGAATCCACGATGCCTTTGAGCATTTTACGGGTCTGGCGCTGGTGCAAACCTTCCGTCAGCGGATAGACAGGCACTAACCTGCCGGTATGAATCAGGTCGCCTTCTTCCAGCGGCTCCCATTCCGGCGACTCGAAGACAAAACGGCCATTGAATAACCTGACTTTGCCGCTGAGGACGATTTTCATATTGGGCTGCAGTGTTTTGGCCAGCCAGGGGTTGTTAAACCACATCGCCCGGACATTGCCGGTCTCATCCCCGACGATGGCTTCAGTGCTGCGCCGTCCGCGCGGCATCGTGATTTTGGCTTCCCAGACGTTGGCAACGATGGTTTCTTCCTGGCCTTCCTGAAGCTGCGAAACGGTCTTCATCCGGCTGTAATCAACATGACGGGAGGGGAAAAAGTAAAGTAAATCACGGATGGTTTTTACGCCCAGTTTGCTAAATTTCGCGGCGAAAGCGGTGCTGATGCCTTTGATGGCGGTAATCGAAGCATCCAACGATTGGCCGGCAGCAATGGCATCCGGTTTAGGCTGCGGTTGCGGTTTTTCCAGTTTGACGGAAATCTTGCGGATGGGCGCCGGTTTTTCCTGTTTGCCGAGTTCCAGTTCGTCGGCAAATTTCAGGATATTTTTTATCCATTCTTCACGCTGCTCCGGCGTAAGGGATGCATATTTGCTGTCGCGCAGATGTAATTTTTGTAATTTAGCGAGCAGGGAAGGGGCGGTAGTGGCTTCGATGGTCTTATTGGCCCAGAGGCGGATAAATTTATCCAGCCCGCCAAAAACAGCAGCATCGGAGTAACCTTTCTTTTGTTCTAATTCCAGGATTTTACGCAGTGCACTGAAATCAATTTCCGGCATATCTTCATACCTGACGGCGCGGCAGATTTATTTTCGGCAGACGCAATAACAGTTTCTTCTGCTCCAGCGCAGCAGTAGAATCTTTCGCCCCGGTTTGTCCGCCGCAGTTTCTCATTACCAGGACAATTGTGCCCGGACCGGTATGCACCCCGATGGCCGGCCCCAGCCGCGTTAAATAAAATTTACCGGCATCAACAAAGGGACCGAGACGGTTTTTCAGGCCGGCCGCTTCGTCCGGGGTGGTACTGTGGACGACTGCCAGTTCCAGAACACCGGCGGCATCCTGCACCATTTCGCACAATTTGTCCAAGGCTTTCGCGCGGGTGCGGAAATTCCCGACCGGCGCAATTACGCCGTCGCGGACGGTGATGACCGGTTTCACATTAAGGACACTGCCCAGCAATGCCTTGCCTTTACCGATTCTGCCGCCGCGGGCCAAATATTTCAGCGTGTCGAAGGTGCCCAGCAAGCGGGTATTTTCAATCCCTTTTTGAACATCGTTCATGATTTCAGCCCGGGTCTTCCCTGAATTGGCCAATCTTGCCGCCGATATTACAATTATACCCAATGCCAAAGTGATTGTCCCTGAATCGACCATGGTGATATTACCCTTAATTGCTGCCTGAGATTTCCCTCTTTGCGCAGAACTGAAAGTGCCGCTGAATTTATCGGACATGTGGATGGAGATGATATCATCGGTTTCTTTCGCCAGCGACTGATAAGCCAGGGCAAAGTCTGCCGGCGTCGCCTGTGCGGTGGAAGGGTAAACCGGACCGTTGGTGAGTCTGTCATAAAACTCGTCGCAGCTGATATCAACACCGTCGCGGTAGCTTTTGATGCCAAAATTCACGTAAGCGGGCACAACGGTAATTCCGAGTTCTTGGATAATGGATGATGGAATATCGGCAGCGCTGTCGGTAACAATCCTTACCGGCACTAATTATTTACCTTCGGCTTCGAGGACGCTGACGGCAAAAGCATCAGGGCCGCCGTAAGTGCCCAGCACCGGGGCCACTGTGGAACGGAAAATCGGTGTTTTAGGGTGAGCGGCGGCGATAATTTTGGCGAGTTCATCCGCGCTCTCCACGGAAGTGGTATGTTCAATCAGAATACTATCAATATTTTTGAAACTGTTGACATAATTATTCAGATAGGCAATTCCCGCCGAATTGGACCGGACACGGGTAACCGGCGACATCTCACCGTCTTTAATGTTCAGGATAGGTTTAATGGAAAGCACCGAACCCAGGAAACCCTGCGCTTTGCCGATGCGTCCCCCTTTGGTCAGATATTTCAGCGTGTCGAAATAGACCAGGAAATGAGACCGTTTCAGGGCTTTGCCGGTGAAATCAATCAATTCGTCCATGGAGGCGCCGTCCTGCGCCTTTCTGGCGGCGGCCAGCACCACCAGGCCTAACCCGCCGGCGACTGTCTGGGAATCAATCACTTCAACACGGCATTTTTTAGCTTTCATCAACCGCTTGCCGGCCGTGGCGGATTGCACGGTGCCGCTGAGTTTGGATGAAAGGATAATCACCAGGATTTCATTGCTCGTTTCGGCGAGTTTGTCATAGGTATTGGCAAAATCCTGGGGGGAAGGCTGTGTAGAAGCCGGCCAGACTTCGCCGTGTACAAGCCGGTGATAGAATTCGTCGGTGGTAATAGTAACACGGTCGAGAAAAGTTTCATGCCCGAATAACACGGTTAAAGGGACAACGGTGATATCCAGCTTACCGATCAGGTCGCTGGCGAGGTCAGAAAGACTGTCGGTCACGATTCTTACTGTCACTTGTCCGTTCCTCCCTGGTTATTCGATGGAAATGATGTAGTTGTAATGGGGCTGACTGCCGCGGATAATTTCCACCTGCAGTTTTTTGTATTTTTCGCGGATGGCGGCGGCGGCTTTTTCCGCTTCGGCAAGGGTAGTATCGGCGCCGTAGTAAAGCGTGAGGATTTCATTTTCGGCCAGATTAATTTTGTTCAATGTGTCCATTACGACTTCGACGGCGTTGTTACCGACGGTAATCAGTTCGTTGTCCAGCAGGCTGATAATCTGTTTTTTCTTGATTTTAAGGCCGCCGATTTGCGTAGAGCGGACGGCGCGGGTAACTTCGATGGTTTTCACATTTTCCACTGCGTTTTTCATCAGGTTGGTATTCGTTTCCAGATTGGCGTCATAATCGAAAGCCAGCAAAGCGGCGATGCCCTGGGGGATGGTTTCGGTGGGGATGATTTCTACCGATTTTTTGGTCAGCGGCTTTACCTGCTTGGCGGTGAGGATGATGTTTTTATTATTCGGCAGGATGATAACTTTATCGGAAGGAGCCTGCTCGACAGCCTGGAGAATGTCTTTAGTGCTGGGGTTCATGGTTTGCCCACCGTGTACGATAGCCGTCACGCCCAGACTGGTGAAAACTTCTTCCAGACCTTCTCCGGCGACAACGGCAATTGTAGCCACGTCAGTGGAGGCCGTTCTTTCTTTCTGGGCGGCCACGAAATCACGGTGCTGCTCGTCCATGTTGCGGATAGAGACCTGATGAATCGTGCCCAGCCCGGTGGCCAGATGGATGATATTACCGGGGTCCAGAGTATGAATATGGACACGGATGGTGGTCTCGTCTCCGACCACAATCAGCGATTCACCTTTTTTCACCAGGCGGGATTTCAGTTTTTCCGGGTCCAGTTCTTCGCCTTTCAGCATTAACTCGGTGCAATAGCCGTAAGGGACTTCATCAGCGGCAATCATTTCCGGCAGGCGGAGGGTTAACGGAATGCTGCTGGTGATAACCTGGGGTTTCTTAAACTGCATCTGTTCGGTTTCGCCCTTGAGATACTGCAGGGCGCCTTCCAGAATGGTATATAAGCCCTGTCCCCCGGCATCGACGACGCCGGCTTCTTTCAGGACGGGGAGTAAGGTCGGGGTGTTGGCGACGGATTCTTTGGCGGTGCTGACCGTCGTTTCCATGACGGTAATGATGTCCTTGCCGTTGCCGGCAGATTTTTTCATGGCGGCATTAGATGCATCTTTAATCACGGTGAGAATGGTGCCTTCGGTGGGGTTGCTGAGACCTTTATAAGCGGTTTTGGAAGCTCTGCCGAATGCACGGGCGAGGTCCGCGCCGGTGATTTCTTCTTTGTCCGTCATATCTTCGGCCATGCCGCGGAAAATCTGAGAAAGAATGACACCGCTGTTCCCGCGGGCGCCGAGTAAAGCCCCTTTGGCTAGGGCCTGGGCGACGCCGGAAGCGCTGTGGTCCGGGGCGCGGTAAGCTTCTTCGACACTGGAGCGCATCGTGAGCAGCATATTAGTGCCGGTATCGCCGTCCGGGACGGGGAAGACGTTTAATTCGTCAATATCGGGAGCATTTTTTTCCAGCCACGCCGTGGCGGCCGCGAACATCTCGCGCAGTTCCTGGCCGGTGATTGAACTAACTTTTTTCGTCATTTGTTACCTCTCAATTGTTTATCCTGAGATTTTTGAGGTACAGGTACTAATGTATTTTATTCGGTATAACCGATTTTGTCTAATTTAACCGCCGCCGGAATGCTAATCTTGTGCAGTTTGCCCGAGTATGTTAATATATAAAATACTGTTATATAAAATACTGTAAATCCAACAATTAGTCAAGGAGTACCTGTTTTGAAGTGCGATATTTGTGGGAAAACCCCTGCTTTCGGTAATACCATCAGCCACTCCAAGCGTCATACCAACCGGATGTGGGAACCGAATGTCCATTCGGCAATCGTGATGGTGGACGGGAAGAAGAAACGTCTGCAGCTCTGCACCCGCTGCATCCGCAACCAGCATAAAGCAGCGAGGAAGCCCGTAGTTAAACGAGGCTCTGCCGCAGTTTCTTAATTGCCTGGTCAATACTGTCCCCCGAATTAAAAATCGCTGCTCCGGCAACCAGCGCCGTGGCCCCGCATCTAACAACACGCGGGGCCGTTTTTGTATTAATGCCGCCGTCAACTTCCAATTCGATATTCAATTTCCGTTTATCCAGTTCCGCGCGCAGCCGCGCGATTTTATCCAGCGTACTTTCAATGAAAGTCTGGCCCCCGAAACCGGGATTGACGGACATCACCAGTACCAGGTCAACTTCCGGCAGGATTTCTTCAATCATGCTCAGGGATGTGGCCGGATTAATCGAAATGCCGGCTTTGACGCCGGTGCTCTTGATCATTTGAATCACGCGGTGAATGTGCGGGCAGGGCTCGATGTGCACCGTGATAATATCCGCCCCGGCCTTGGCAAACTGCGGAATCTGGTCTTCCGGGGACTCAATCATCAGATGGACGTCTAACGGTAGGTTAGTATATTTCCGGATAGCCGACACAACCGGTTCCCCGAAGGTAATCTGGGGGACAAAATGCCCGTCCATGACATCGACATGGATCATATCCGCGCCGGCTTTGGTCGCTTCCGCCACCTGTTCGCCGAGACGGGCAAAATCCGCCGCCAAAATGGACGGGGCAATCTTAATGTTCGTGTTCGTCATCGCAGTCACACATACTTTCTTTTAGTTTTTTACGAGCGGCGGTAATCTGTTTGGCCACCTGTTTATAGGCCGTGCCGCCGGTGTTATCGCGGGCAGTGACGGAAGATGCTACCGTAATTGTATAGACATCTTTGCCGAATTTGGGGGAAAACTGCCGGTACTCAGTGAGCGTCAGGTCTTTTAGCGGCTTGCCCTGTTTCACGGCATAGGCGACCAGCTTGCCGGTGGCTTCATGGGCGGCGCGGAAAGACAGGCCTTTCTGTACCAGGTAATCCGCGACGTCAGTGGCGAGCATGTAACCGAGCTGCGCGGCCGCCGCCATTTTATCGGTTTTAATCTTAATTGATTGCAGCATCCCGTTGAAGACTTCCAGCGTGGAAAGCAGCGTATCAACGGTGTCGAAAAAGCCTTCTTTGTCTTCCTGCATATCGCTGTTATAGGCGAGGGGCAGGCCTTTCATCGTGGTCAACAATGCCAGTAATTTGCCGTAGACGCGGCCGGTCTTACCGCGGGCCAGTTCAGCCATATCCGGGTTTTTTTTCTGCGGCATGATGCTGGAGCCGGTGGTGTAAGCGTCGTCAATTTCGATGAAATCAAATTCGCCGGTAGACCAGAGGACGAGTTCTTCGGCCAGCCGGGACAGGTGCATCATGCAGATGCCGGCGGCGGCTTCAAACTCGATAATATAATCGCGGTCGGCGACGGCGTCCAGGCTGTTACGGCTGATTTCTTTAAATCCGAGCTCGTCGGCCACAAACTGGCGGTCGATATTGTAGGCGACGCCGGCCAGCGCCCCGCTGCCCAGCGGCATCACGTCCACCCGGTCCAGACAATTTTCCAGACGTTCGACATCGCGTCCCAGCATTTCGAAATAGGCCAGGAAATAATGCGCCAGCAGTATCGGCTGCGCTTTCTGCATGTGCGTGTAGCCGGGGACGATGGTAGTTTTGTGCGCGGCGGCGAGTTCCACCAGCGTGTTTTGCAGTTCGATAATTTCGCAGATAGTGTGAATCACGGCGTCCCGCGCGAAAAGCCGGGTATCCAAGGCCACCTGGTCGTTGCGGGAACGGGCGGTGTGCAATTTTTTCCCGGCTTCGCCGATTTTTTCGATGAGGCGGGCTTCGATATTAATATGGATGTCTTCCAGTTCCGGTTTAAAATTGAACTTGCCGACGGCGATTTCTTCTCCGATTGCGTGCAGCCCATTGACGATGGCTTTGCTTTCGGCCGCGGTGATGATACCCTGCTTTGCCAGCATTTTGGCATGCGCGATGCTACCGGCGATATCGTAGGGGTACAGCCGCCAGTCGAAATGAATGGAAGAGCTGTAGTTCAACGCCGTTTTGGCGGCTTCTTTTTGAAACCGGCCGCGGATTTGATTCGCCATTTATTTCTTCCTGTTTTGTTTCTTTACGGTTTTCTTGGCAGGCTGCTTCGTGCCGATAAGTTTCATCGGGTCTTCTTTATCCGCCAGCAACTGAATCTGCGCCTGGGTGGTCACGGGCAGGCCCCAGAGATGAATGAAACCGACGGCGGCGGAGGCATCAAATTTGTCGCCCTTATCATAAGTCGCCAGACTGAGATTGTAAAGCGATTTCGGCGATTCGCGGCCGACGACCATCGAACTGCCCTTGAACAGTTTCACACGGACGGTACCGGTAACAAACCGCTGGGAACTCTGAATGTAAGCGGAAAGGTCGCGGTTCAGACCGCCGAACCACAGACCGTTGTAAATAATATCGGCGATTTCAATCGAAGTTTTTTCCTTGAAACGCAGCTGGTCTTTGGACAGGGTCATCGCTTCCAGCGCCTTGTGCGCCTGCAGTAAAACGACCGCCGCCGGTGCTTCATAGGTCTCCCGGGATTTGATGCCCACCAGGCGATTTTCAATGTGGTCGATGCGGCCGATGCCATGCAGCCCGGCCAGCTGGTTCATCGTCTGAATCAGGCTGACGCCGTCCATCGGTTTACCATTTAGAGTGACAGGGATGCCTTTTTCAAAGCCGATTTCGACGTATGCCGGTTTGTTCGGCGCCTCATCGGCGTTTTTGGTCCACGTCCAGACGTCGTCCGGCGGTTCCACCCAGGGATTTTCCAGGATGCCGCATTCGGCGCTCTTGCCCCAGAGGCAGTCGTCAATGGAGTAAGGACTTTTTTTGGTAATCGGCACCGGGATATGATGTTTCGCCGCGTAGGCCAGTGTTTCTTCGCGAGTCATCCCCCACTCGCGGGCCGGGGCAATCACTTTAAGCTGTGGCGCCAACGCGTGCACACCGACATCGAACCGGACCTGGTCGTTGCCTTTGCCGGTGCAGCCGTGAGCCACAGTAGTGGCGCCTTCGGCCATGGCGGTATCCACCAGCAGTTTAGCCATTAACGGCCGGGACAACGCGGTGGCCAGCGGGTATTGCCCTTCGTAGAGGGCGTTGGCCTGCAGAGCCGGCCAGATGAAGTATTTAACGAACATATCTTTGGCGTCAATCACGATGGCCTTAATCGCGCCGACTTTCAGCGCTTTGACGCGGGCGGCTTCAAAATCTTTGGAGTTGCCGACGTCAATAGTCAGGGTAATTACGTCCAGACCGTATTTCTCTTTTATCCATTGGATGGCGACGGAGGTGTCCAGTCCGCCGCTGTAAGCCAGTATTACTTTTTCTGCCATTTTGTTGTTTTCTCCTTTTTATTGTGCCGTTGCTGAGACGGATTCGTATTAGACTCTAAATCCCTCTGTATCTCCCCTTACGAATGAGAGAATTATTCCTCTAGACTTTTACGCCGGCGAAGACTTTATCGAAGATAGCCAGGGCTTCGTCGATTTCATTGTTGCTGATGGTGAGCGGCGGCATGATGCGCACGGCGTTGGGTTTGACATTATTCACCATCATACCGTTTTCCACGCAGGCCGCCATTACGGATTGTGAAATGTCTTTGTTGAATTCAATCGCCGCCAGCAAACCGCGGCCGCGGACATCTGTGATGAACGGATATTTATTCTTCAATTTAACCAGGCCGTCAATCAAATACAATCCTGTTTTTTGGGCTTTGGCAGGGATATCGTTTTTAATGATGTATTCCATCACCGCTAAAGAGGTGGCGCACATCAGGGGGTTGCTGCCGTAGGTGGAACCGTGGTCGCCCGGCACAAAAACCGCGCATTTTTCTTTGGCTAGAAAAGCCCCGATGGGGATGCCTCCACCCAGCCCTTTGGCTAATGTCATTATATCAGGTTCGATTCCGAACTGTTGATATCCGAACATCGTACCGATACGCCCGACGCCGGTCTGGACTTCGTCCAGGATTAACAGGATGCCTTTCTCGTCGCACCATTGACGGACAGCTTTCAAGTAGCCTTCATCGGGGATATTGACCCCGCCTTCGCCCTGCACCGGTTCCACCATCACCGCGCAGGTGTCTTTGTTGGTGGCGTTCTTAATTGCCTCGATGTCGTTAAAAGGCACATTGATAAAGCCGGCCGGTAAAGGCTGATAGGCGTCCTGATAATGCGCCTGCCCGGTAGCGGCGGTCATGGCCAGCGTCCGGCCGTGGAACGAATTGTAAGCGGTAATCGTGGTATAAGCTCCGTTGAGTTTGAGCTTGCCGTAGCGGCGGGCCAGTTTCACCGCGCCTTCGTTGGCTTCGGCGCCGCTATTGGCGAAAAACACGCGGTTGCAGCAGCTGATTTTCACCAGTAGTTCGGCTAGATGTAATTGTGGGATGTTACAGGATTGTGGGCCGCACTGCACCAGGATTTTCGATTGTTCGCTGAGGGCTTTGGTCATCACCGGATGGCTGTGCCCCAGGCAGCAGACCGCCCAGCCGCCGACCAAATCAAGATATTTCCGGCCGTTTTCATCCCAGAGATAGGAACCTTTGCCTTTGACGGGGAGAATCGTCCAGCGGACGGTATTAGTAAACAGGTATTTTTTTTCCATTTCCTGCCAGTTAGACATAATAATCAACCTCGTTATTATTAGATTTTAAATATTAACATAATATGGGAATGAGAGACAAACGACGGGATGAAATTCCGGGTCGTCTATAGCAATGCGAATGCATTTTAACACCATCCATGTTATATATTATTTTATTAACCAATACAATGACCATCTTATTGGCCTCACCCTCTGACTCCCTCTCCTCTACATTTTGCTTTTAAAGCAAAAGTATTTCGCCTGCGGGCTCAAGGAGAGGGATGAGATCCTTTAGAGGGGCCGTGCCTCTCTAACTCAAAGCCCCGTTTAAAAACTTAGTAATATTCCCCAATTTTGTTTTCTAATAACGCCGCTATACAGGCGGATTTTTCAAAAAGCAAACGAATACAAACAAAGAAAAACGAACGAAGATGAAAAATAAAGAAATTACCGCGGCGCAGCATCATCTGGCGCGGATAACTGTGCCGGCACGGTCGCTTTCAATCGCGGTGATTAAAGCATGGGGCTGGCGCCCATCAACGATGCAGGTGGTGGTTTTATTGGCGGCGGCCTGCAGGCAGGCGTTGAGTTTCGGAATCATCCCGCCGGAAGCCGTGCCGGAATCAATCAGTTCTTTAGCCTGGCGAACCGTGATGACATCAAGCAGCTTGCCTTCTTTATCGAGCACGCCGGTGACATCGGTTAAAAAGATCAGTTTTTCGGCGCCGAGCGCGGTCGCGATTTCACCGGCCAGCGGGTCGCCGTTAATGTTCAACATCAAAGGTGCGTCTGCGGGGCGGTCGAAGGTAAAATCCGTAATCGGGGAGATGACGGGGATGAAACCGGCTTTGAGCAGGGCCTCCAAAACGGAGGTGTCCACTTTCACTGCCCCCGCAACATAACCCAGTTCCGGGTTGGCGATGCGGCCCTGAATTAACCCGCCATCCACGCCGCTGATGCCGACCGCCCGTCCGCCGAGGTGGTTGATGGTGGCCACAATTTGCTTGTTGGCCAGTCCGCCGAGCACGGCCGCAACGATTTCCAACGCCGGTTTATCGGTAATCCTTTCACCGCGGACAAATTTGGTCTCGATGCCCTGTTTCTTGAGCCATTCGGTGACCATGCTGCCGCCGCCGTGAATTACTACCAGCGATTTACCTTTTTTCTGGAGAGCGACGATATCTTCCAGAATCGGGTCGCGCTTCCCGAAGGTTGCGCCGCCTATTTTGATGACAATTGATTTTTCCATAGCTCTTTTATTATAACACCGAGAGAAGGAAATCCTAATATCGAAACTCTAAATACTAAACAAATTCGAATTTCGAAATTATAATTTCCAATTTTAGTATTGTTTAGATTTTCGTATTTCGAATTTAGGGTTTAACCAATTAGGTTGTATATTCTGCATTAATCTTCACGTACTGCTCGGTCAAATCGCAGCCCCAGGCGGTGGCGCTGGCTGCGCCCATGTTCAAAACCAGGGTAATCTGCACTTCTTTTTGTTTCAGCATCGAGGAAGCTTTCACTTTGTCCAAAGGAACATGGGTACCTTGCTTAATTACCTGTATCTTTCCCACGAAAACGTCCAACTTGGATTCTTCTACCTGCGCGCCGCTTCTGCCCAGGGCAGCGGTGACGCGGCCCCAATTGGGGTCGTTGCCGTAGATTGCGGCTTTCAGCAGATTGGAACTGACAATGGTGCGGGCGGCCTGCCGCGCTTCTTTGAGGTTGGCGGCGCTTTTGACATTGACTTCAATCAGTTTGGTGGCGCCTTCGCCGTCCCGCGCAATTTCTTTCGCCAGGAAAATACAGACCTGGTTCATCGCTTTCTGGAAAATATCGGCCATGCCGCTTTTGCCGGTAATCAACTCATTTTTCGCCAGGCCGTTGGCCATGATTAAGAGCGTATCGCTGGGGCTGGTATCGCCGTCCACGGAAATCATATTAAAAGAAACAGCGGCCGCATCCTGCAGGGATTTCTTGAGATAAGCTGGCGTGATGCTGGCATCGGTGGTCAGAAAAGCGAGCATGGTAGCCATATTGGGGTGAATCATGCCGGAGCCTTTAGCCACTCCGCCGATGGTAAAAGTATTCGCACCGCTTCTAACGGTGACGGCCACTTCTTTCGGCCGGGTATCGGTAGTCATGATGGCACGTTCGAAATCATGTCCGCCGTCCGGTTTGACAACGAATTTTTTCATGCCGGCGCGGATAGCATCCATCGGCAACTGCACACCGATAACGCCGGTATTAGCAATCAGCACTTCGTCCGGCTTGGCGCCGATGACCCGGGCGGCCAGGGCGCTCATTTCGATTGCGTTGGCAAAACCCTGTTCGCCGGTGCTGGCATTGGCGCAGCCGCTGCTGGCGACAACGGCTTTAGCTTTGCCTTCCAGCACGCGTTTTTGACAGAGGATGACCGACGGCGATTTGATTTTGTTGTCGGTGAATAATCCGGCGACCTCACAAATCTCTTTCGAGCTGATAATGCCTAAATCCAGCCGGTTGTCTTTCTTTTTTCGGATATCGGCGGCGGCGGCCCCGGCCGTAAACCCCTGCGGTGAAGTAACTGTACCATTAGCGATTAAATCTATCTTTTCCATAATAGATAAATATATCACAGGTAGATTGGATGAGGCAAAAAAAGATATATTCATACCAATCCCATTATTAATTTTATGATTATTTTAATAATCTCTTTTTTTGTGACTACATAAAGTCAAATATGATATATTATCTATGCAGGAAATAAACAATGAAAAACAAAAAAGTAATGGCTGTAAAGGCCTTGAACGAAATCAGGGAAATGTTTAAAGCGTCCGGCATCACCGAAGCTGAATTACAAGCTTCAGGAAAAAAATACGACAGGAAATAGCGAAACAACCCTATTTTAAGAAATAAAGAACACCCTCATCTACGCTTCTCCTCTCAAGGGAGAAGGAAGGATTATATTACTCATTTGCTTTGATACAAATTTCGGAACTGTTGAATATTTAGATTAGTACTTAATTAACTGTTTTCTCGCCCCTTGGGGGAGAGAACAAAAGTGAGGGGTATCGGTTCCGTGAAAAAGCCAAAACCAATCGGCTTAGCAAGGAATCTTCGGCGCAAAGAATCAGATGCCGAGAGGAAACTTTGGTATAAATTGCGTTCGAGACAGTTTGAGAATTTAAAATTTCGTAGACAGCATCCTATCGGAAAATACATTGTTGATTTTGTCAGTCTAGAAACAAAGATTGTAGTTGAGGTGGATGGCGGCCAACACAATGAACCTGGCAATATGGAAAAAGATGAACAAAGAACAGCCTGGTTAGAGGATGAAGGCTATCATGTAATCAGGTTCTGGAACAATGATGTTTTACTTAATATTGACGGGGTTGGACTAAAAATATTGGAACTAATTGAGGTTCTTTCCTAAAGGTTTCACCCTCACCTAGCCTCTCCCCTCAAGGGAGAGGAAAGTCGCTTTTCTCATCCTTCCTGCTTTTCTAGTATAATAACCATATTATGCACGAAAATATTACGCCCATCCGCCAGCAATACCTCAGAATCAAGAAGAAATATCCGGAGACGATTGTCTTTTTCCGCCTCGGGGATTTTTACGAGACTTTCGACGAAGATGCCCGCATCGCTTCCCGCGAACTGGAGATTGTTTTAACCTCCCGCGAAATGGGGAAGGACAACAAAATCCCCCTGGCCGGCATCCCGTACCATGCCGTGGACAACTACCTGGCCAAGCTGATTAACCGCGGATACAAAGTCGCGATTTGCGAACAATTAACTAAACCAGGAGCCACTAAGGGCATTATCGACCGCGACGTCATCCGCGTGGTCACGCCGGGGACGGTCATCGAACCGCTGCTGCTGGATAGCAAAGCCAACAATTATCTGACCTGCCTGGTGACGAACGGCGATCTGGCCGGCATTGCATACGTTGACATCACCACCAGCGAATTCGGCACCACGCAATTGCCGCTGCGCCGGGTGCGGGACGAACTGGAGCGCCTTAAACCGCCGGAACTGATCGTACCGCAGGATGCAGATTTAGCGTCTCTGCAGATTAATGTGCCGGTGACGAGGCTGGATAATTATCATTTCGAAACCGAAGTTGCCCGCCAGGTATTACTGGAGCATTTCGGTACGGCGACGCTGGACGGCTACGGCTGCAGCGGACTGCCGCTGGCGATTGCCGCGGCCGGGGCACTGATTCATTACGTCCAGGAAACGCAGAAAGGCATCGTCAGTCAATTGAACCGGATGAACACATATTCCACCGAATCGTTCATGGCCATCGACCCGCAGACGCAGAACAACCTGGAGCTTTTCCGCAGCAGCGCCGGGACTTTCAAAGGTTCACTGGCTTCGGTCATCGATTTGACCAAAACCGCGCTGGGCAGCCGTTTGATTAAACGGAGACTGACGCAATTGCCGCTGGATCTAAAAGCGCTGATCAAACGGCAGGATGCCGTGGCCTGGTTTGTGGACAACACGCTGGCGCGGGCGCAGACCTTTGCTTATTTGAGCAACGTCGTTGACCTGGAGCGGGTGATTAACCGGGTGGCCGGTAATAATGCCGGTCCGCATGAACTGGTGGCTTTGAAACGCACGCTGCAGCTTATCCCCAAAATGCGCGAAACGCTGGAAAATGCCCCCAATCCGGAAGGCATCGCCTGGCTGAAAAACGAACTGAAGCCGCAGCCGGAAATCATCGACTTGATTGAGAAATCGGTTCTGGACGAGCCGACTACGCCGCTCGGTGAGGGCGGTGTGATTAAGCCTGGTTTCTCTGAAGAACTGGACACTTTACGCTCGGTCTCTAAAAATGCCAAGCAGTTCCTGGCGAACCTGGAGCGCAGCGAACAGGAAAAAACCGGCATCAAGAACCTGAAAATCGGCTACAACCGGGTTTTCGGTTATTACATCGAAATTTCCAAAGCGAACGCGGCCCAGGCGCCGGAAAATTACATCCGCAAACAGACGCTTTCGACCGGCGAACGCTATTTTACCCCCGAACTGAAAGATTACGAATCCACGATTCTGAACGCCCGCGAGCGGATTGAAGAACTGGAAACGGAATTATTCCAGCGGGTCTGCAAACAGATTGCCATCAGCCGCATCCCGGTTTTACAGCTGGCGGAATGCATCGAACACGTTGATTTATACGCCGCGCTGGCGGAAGCCGCCGTGCGCTACAATTACAAACGCCCCACCTTAACTAACGGCGATGAAATTATCATCAAAGGCGGGCGGCACCCGGTGGTGGAAAGGAACCTGCCCGGCGGCAGCTTTGTGTCCAACGATACTTATTTATCCAACAAAGATACGCAATTAGTGATTCTGACCGGCCCCAACATGGCCGGTAAATCAACCTACTTGAAGCAGGTGGCGATTATCGTTTTGCTGGCGCAAATGGGCAGTTTCGTGCCCGCTGAGGAAGCCACCATCGGTCTGGTGGACCGGATTTTTACCCGCATCGGCGCGCGGGAAGATTTAGCCAGCGGACAGTCCACTTTCATGGTGGAAATGGTGGAAACGGCATCCATTCTGAATAACGCCACGCCGCGCTCCTTGCTGATTCTGGACGAAATCGGGCGCGGCACCAGTACTTATGACGGCCTGTCCATCGCCCGGGCGGTGGCGGAATATATTCACAACAGCCCGCACCTGGGCGCGAAAACCCTTTTCGCCACGCACTACCATGAAATGACCGCGCTGGCCGATTATTTGCCGAGGGTGAAAAATTACAACGTCGCGGTCAAAGAAGAAAAAGGCGAGGTCATCTTCCTGCGGAAAATCGTACCCGGCGGCGTAGATAAAAGCTACGGCATCCATGTCGGCAAGCTGGCCGGTCTGCCGAAACCGGTGGTGCACCGCGCCCAGGAAATACTGGACGAACTGGAAGGCGACGGCAAACAGGTCAAACCGGCGGCGAAATCTCCTCCAAGGCCGCTGGCGCAGATGCCGCTTTTCGCCGAGAAACCGCCGGTGCTGGCAGAACTGGAAAAACTGGAGATCGATTCGCTGACACCGCTGGAAGCTTTGACCAAATTGTATGAATTACAGAAAAAAGCGAAATCATGAAAAACCTGCGGATTTAGCATGTATCCTCCGATAATATTTTTCGTTATATTGACATGAAAGAAAAGGATTCGCCGGAAACATCATCCACGTCCGTTCCAAAGGTGCAAAATAAGCTGCAACCCGCCGGAAACCGGCTGAAGCGGCACCTGCATGTCATTATTCTCGGTATCGTTTTAATCCTCGCCGCTGTTATCCGGGTGTGGGCGGCGCCAACTTCCGCCGGACCGGATGTGGCCCAGTTCTGGGCTTTCGCCAAGGTTTTCCAGCAGCACGGTCTGGATTTTTACCGGTACGCGAATGCACAGCTCGACATTTTCCCGATGAAAGGCTGGGCTTATGTTTATCCACCGATATGGCTGCTGATTTCCAGAATCGCGCTGTTTTTCGCACCGTCCAGCACAGCTTATAGTATTGCCGGTACGGTCACGGTGTCCCCGGTCTGGCGGCTGGCGGTGAAAATCCCGATTATTGCCGCCGACCTCGCCATCGGCTTGCTGTTGTACTGGGGTGTGCCCGGTTCCAAAAACCGCAAACTGTTATTTGCTACTTTATGGTTATTGCATCCTACTGCCTGGTTTGAATCCGGCGTGTTCGGCCAGTTCGATGCCATTGCGGCGGCATTCCTGCTGACCAGTATAATTTTGCTGCTAAAGGGGAAAGACCGGCTGGCTTTTCTTTTTGCCGGGCTGGCGATTATGACCAAGCAGCACACGCTGATCGCCGTCGGCATGATGGTGATTGTCTGCAAACAGTCCATGAGCTGGCGACGGCTGCTGACTAACTGCGCAATTACGGCCGGCGTGGTCGCCGCTATTTCCCTGCCGTTTGTAGTCACCGGCAATTTTTATGCCTATCTCCGTGCGATTGTAATGCCGGGGCAGGGGTCCGGTTACCAGTCGCCGCTATGTTTCTGTTTCAGCGGGCCCGGCGCGCTGCTGACTTACCTGCACAACGTCTTCGGCTGGGATACGACCACCTGGATTTCTTTCACCCTGCCTTTGATGATTGTCTGTCTGGCCGCGACTGCGATTTTGTGTTATTTCCGGCGCATTACGCCTTTGCAGGGGGCACTGGCCGGTTTTCTGGCCTTTATCAGCCTGTCCTACCAGGTCAATTACCAGTACCTGATTGTCTACATCCCGCTGGCTTTACTGCTGGCTTCCCGGACGCAGTTTAAGTTTGAAAGGATTTTTGCCCTGGTAATCGCGATTTTACCCGCAGTCTGGGTCTGGCTCGACGACGTCCCCTGGTGGTTTCATAATATGTCGCCGGATTTCTACTGGCCGAACCGGATTCTGGCCTATTTCGGCCTGCCGGACCGCTACCTGCCGGATTGGACTTATGTGGCCTTCGCCAGTCTGCTGATGTGCACCGGGTTGGCTTACGCGGTGCTGGCGTTTACCAGATGGTCCAAACCTCCTGATAAAGCTGATAGCTGATTGCTGAAAGCTAACTAATGTTATATACTTTTATTTACAAGAATTCCGAACACTTGTTTTAGTTTTTAGTTTCAAGTTATTTCGGATTTCGGCATTCGAAATTAGGATTTTTTCAGTGGAATTTCAATTAGTTTCAGATTTTCAAATGACCGGCGACCAGCCGCAGGCGGTGGACAAGCTGGTCGAAGGGCTGCAGCAGGGCTATCCCAAGCAGACCTTGCTCGGCGTGACCGGCAGCGGTAAAACCTTTACCATGGCCAATATCGTCGCACGGGTGCAAAGGCCGACGCTGGTGATGTGCCACAATAAGACGCTGGCGGCCCAGCTTTACGCCGAGTTCAAAGAATTTTTCCCCAACAACGCGGTGGAATATTTCGTCTCTTATTACGATTATTACCAGCCGGAGGCCTATGTGCCGCAGCAGGATTTATACATCGAAAAAGATGCCGATATCAACGATGAAATCGATAAACTGCGCCACGCTGCGACCCGTTCCCTGTTTGAAAGACGGGATACGCTCATCGTGGCTTCGGTCTCCTGCATATACGGTCTGGGTTCACCGGAGGAATACCTGGGTTTCGTGCTGCACCTGGAGAAAGGTAAAACCTATAACCGCCAGCGCGTGCTGCACCAGATTGTGGACATGCAGTACGAACGCAACGACATTGATTTCAGCCGGGGTAAATTCCGCATCCGCGGCGATACGCTGGAAATCCTGCCGGCCTACGAAGAAATCGGGTTGCGCATCGAGTTTTTCGGTGACGAAGTGGAGCGCATCGTGCAGATTGACCCGCTCACCGGCGAACTGTTGAACGAATTGAGTGTGATTGATATTTATCCCGCCAAGCATTTTGTGACCTCGCACGAGAAGCTGCTGCGGGCCATTCAGAGCATTGAAGTGGAGCTAAAAGAACGGTTGGCCGAATTGAAATCGCAGGGCAAACTGCTGGAAGCGGCGCGGCTGGAGCAGCGCACCAATTACGATTTGGAAATGATGCGGGAATCCGGTTACTGTAACGGCGTGGAAAATTATTCCCGCCACCTTTCGGAGCGGGCCCCCGGCAGCGCTCCCTGGACGCTGATGGACTATTTTCCCGGAAGACTATCTATTGATGATTGACGAGTCCCACATGACCATCCCTCAAATCCGCGGCATGTTTCACGGCGACCTTTCCCGCAAACAGACACTGATTGATTTCGGCTTCCGGCTGCCTTCGGCCAAAGACAACCGGCCGTTAAGCTACGATGAGTTCGAGCAGCGGGTGAAACAGGTGATTTACGTCTCAGCGACGCCTTCCCCTTACGAATTCAGCCAGAGTAAACAGGTGGCCGAGCAGCTGGTGCGTCCGACCGGGCTACTGGAGCCGACGATTGAAATCAAGCCGACCAAAGGGCAAATCGACGATTTGCTGGAGCAAATCAAAGCGCGGGTGGCTAAAAGCGAGCGCTGCCTGGTAACAACGTTAACCAAACGGATGGCGGAAGAACTGGCCGATTATTTAGCCGAGCTGGATATCAAGACGCATTATTTACATTCCGAGGTGGATACCTTCGAGCGGGTGGAGATTCTGCGCGACCTGCGGCTGGGGGTTTATGACGTGGTGGTGGGCATCAACCTCTTGCGGGAAGGCCTGGACCTGCCGGAAGTCAGCCTGGTGGCGATTCTGGACGCCGACAAAGAAGGGTTTTTACGGTCGGAGGGGGCTTTGATTCAGACGATGGGCCGGGCGGCCCGCCATGTCGACGGGCATGTCATCATGTATGCCGACACTATTACAAAGTCAATGCAGGCCGCGATTAATGAAATCCAGCGGCGCCGTAAAATTCAGGAAGACTATAACCTTGAACACGGTATTACCCCTAAGGGCATTATCAAGGCTATCCGGGATATTACGGAAAGAATCGCGGCCGTGGCGGAGACCCCGGCGCAGTACCAGACTACCCCGGCCACCAAAGAGGGGATTATCCGCCTGGTGAAAGAACTGGAAGCGCAGATGAAAATCGCCGCCAAAGGGCTGGATTTTGAAAAAGCCGCGCTCATCCGCGACCGGATTTTCGATTTACGCAAAAACCTGGACCCTGTTGATATCAATCCGAGGAAGAAATATGGCAAACGCTGAATTCGAGAGTAGCCCCGAAACCCGGCAGGAACGCCGCGAGCGGAAACTGCGCAAAAAAAAGGAACGCATCGCCGAATCCGGCAAAGGGCTGGCGAAAATCTACCATGACGCTGTCGTGAAAAGAATGAAAGGGAAATAATCAAGATTCAATAAACGATAATCAAGAATATCTGAACAATTAAAATTAAAAAATCGTTTTTGTTAGATACCGGTTCATCGGTATGGAGATGACAATCCCTCACTTCCTTTGCGAGGAGTCATAGCGACGAAGCAATTTGAAATTCTGCCTGTCAATAGTATTCTCGAATTCAAGTTGTACTGACGTTAAGTTACCGCACTATTTTTCACCGGCAGCAATGACTTAGAAGAAAATATTTCTATACAAAACAATACTAAAAATTGTCACCGGTTTTGAATTGACTAATTTTAGATTGCCGCGACTTTCAACGGGATTTAGGGAAAGTCTCGTAAAAGAAGTACAGGCAGACTGGATACCAGTTTTCATCGGTATGGTACCAACGGACCGGTCCTTCTCTTTTCTCCATTCCGTGCTACGACATGGAATCCAGACTTTCAAATTATTCTGATGATTTTTACTTTTATTATACTTTTCGTTATAGTATAGTATTTCCATATTAGTAGAAGCGAATCATAGTTGAGTAATTGATATGGAAAGTAAGATTACGTTTAGAGAAATTAAAACCGGTGAAGAAGCCAAAGCCTGTCAATTGGTGATGGACAGCTTTAGTGAATTCGTTGCGCCTGACTACAGCGAAGAGGGTGTAAAAGAGTTTTCGAAATACATCGATTCGCTATTAATGCAAAAGAGGTTAGCTAATAATCACGTTGTTGTGGTTGCCCTTGATGAAGATGTATTAGTCGGTATGATCGAGGTACGGAATTATAATCATATCAGTTTGTTATTTGTAAAAAAGAAATACCAACATCATGGTATCGCTACGAGACTGCTGGAGTTGGCTGTGAATAAATGCAGGAAACATAATGCGAATACCGAATTGATTGAAGTGAATTCTTCGCCTTTTGCGGTTAGCATTTATGAGAAACTGGGGTTCGTGAAAATAAGTGACGAACAGCTCAAAAATGGTATCAGATTTACGCCCATGGTAAAAAGATTGTCATAAAAATCACCCATCCTGAGACACGCTATTTTAATAGTGGGTGCCGATTTTCATCGGGATGAAAATGACAATCCCTCACTTCCTTTGCGAGGAGTCATAGCGACGAAGCAATCTGAAATTCTGCCTGTCAATAGTATTCTCGAATTCACGTTGTACTGATGATACGTTACCGCACTATTTTTCACCGGCAGCGATGACTTAAAAGGAAATATTTCTATACAAAACAATACTAAAAATCGTCACCGGTTTTGAATTAGCTAATTTTAGATTGCCGCGACTTTCAATGGGATTTAGGGAAAGTCTCGCAAAAGAAATGCAGGCAGACTGAATACCGACTTTCATCGGTATGGAGTATGGGTCTATTCTTTCCCTTCTTCCGGCGGTTCTTCCTCTGCATCATCACGCGGCATCGGGGTCAGGGGGTGGGGCTCTGACGCCTGCTTGTTTCCCTTCTCCAGTTCTTCGTCCAGCAGTTCTTTCAGGCGTGCCGCTCTGGGGTAACCGATTTGCAGCCGCCGCTGCAGGAAAGACGTGGAAATCTGTCCGCCGTGCTCCTGGGCGATTTTCCGGGCTTCTTCCAGCAGTGCGTCTTTCGGCGGTTCGTGGCCGCCGGGGACGGAACTGACCGGCACGGATTCAATCTTCAGCGGGGCAACCTCGGCGACGTTCTGGCTGCTCCAGAAAAAGACCAGCCTTTCGATTTCAGCGTCGGCGACGTAGCAGCCCTGCAGCCGTTTCGGTTTGGCGGCATCCGTGGGGGCGTAAAGCATGTCACCCTTGCCCAGCAGTTTTTCCGCGCCCACAGAGTCCAGGATGGTGCGTGAGTCTACTTGCGAAGTGACGGCGAAACTAAGACGGGTTGGGAAGTTGGCTTTAATCAGGCCGGTGACCACATCCACGGACGGGCGCTGTGTGGCCACGATTAAATGAATGCCAATGGCGCGGGCCAGCTGAGCGAGACGGCAGAGGATGTGCTCCACTTCGTCGAACCCGGCCATCATCAGGTCGGCGAGTTCGTCAATAACCAGCACGATATACGGCATTTTGTCTTTGCCAGTGCGTGTTTTATTATAGCCTTCGATATTGCGTACCCCGGCTTTGGCCAGTTCCTGATAGCGGTTGTCCATTTCCTGGTTCAGCCAGCGCAGGGCGTCAATGGCTTTCTCCGCGGTTACAATGACCGGAATGGCCAGTTGCGGGATGCTGTTGTACGGCGTCAGTTCCACGCGCTTGGGGTCAATCATGATAAACCGCAGGTCGTCCGGCGTGTTCTGCATCAACAGACAGGCGATAATCGCGTTTAAACACACCGTTTTACCGGAGCCGGTGGCGCCGGCAATTAATAAATGCGGCATTTTGGCCAGGTCGGCCACACCGGCTTCGCCGCCGGCGCCTTTACCCAGTGCGATGGTCATTTTAGTCTTGGCTGCCAATTTCTGGTATACCGGAGTCTCAATCACACCACGTAAACTAACGGCGCTGGAGATCGTATTCGGCACTTCGATGCCGATAATGGCTTTGCCGGGCACCGGGGCTTCGATGCGGATGGTGGGCGCAGCCAGCGCCAGGGCCAGGTCGTTGCCCAGCGAAGTGATTCTATCCACCTTAACCCGGGTGCGGGAGACTTCTTCGATGTGAGTGGTGACATTGCCCTCTTTATCTTTTTCCCGGACTTCCCGGGTCTTGATATCCCAGCCGGGCTCCACGCCGAACTGTGTCACCGTCGGGCCGGCGTTTATCTGCACCACTTTGCCGGTGACGCCATAGCTCTTCAAGGCTTCTTCAATTTTCCTGGCCCGTTGAGTATTATCCGCCTGTCCGACTTCTTTTTCGGCGATATTATCCAGAATTTCAATCGGTGGTAATTTCCAGCCATCAATTTCCCGGGCGCCGGCGGACTGCCCGTATTTCCTCCAGACATCCTGGGCGATTTGGCGTAAACCTCTTTGGGCAGGTACGGCGGGCGCTTCTTTTTCCTTGGCCGCCGCTTTCTTTTCTTTGACCGGTGCCGGTTCGGCAGCGGCCTCGGATGCTACTTCCGCAGGCACTATTTCTTTCTGCTGCTGCGGTACATTTCTGAAAACGGCCGGTTTCTCCACGGCTTTCTGCCGCTGTTTGGCCATTAATTTTTTGATGCTGCGGCCGATCCATTTGACCAACGCCAGCATCACACGGGGAGCGATAAAACAGACGCTAATCACCGTTAAAAGAAAAATTCTGGCGACACCCCAGATATTGTAATCTCCAATGAGGTGATAACCGAATGCTCCGCCTAATCCGTTCATTTTCGCGGACTGGTCGGAAAATGCCAGAATGCCCCACGCCGCAAAGGTCAGGGCAATGGCGCCCAGCCATTTATTCCAGTTCCTGAAAAGGGATAAAAATTTGCCGCGCCAGATGAGGAAAATCAAGATCAGTAATGCCAACGCGATAAAGATGATGCCCCAGTCAATCGCGTTTTTCACTGTGCCATAGGTATCATCCCACCACGTATTAATGGTTGCATGGGTAAAATAAATACCGAAGCCGATGACCACTACCAGCGCTGCTAAAAACAGCCAGTCCCAGCGCGATACCCCGCCCTTCTTCCCGCTCTTTCCACCCGCGGCTTTAGTTTTTTTCGCCATTTGACTGCCTTCTTATCCCTATACCTTGACCATAAAGGGTAAAATCATCGGTCGCCGCTTGGTCTGCTCGTAATAATATTTGTAAAGCGTATCTCTAACTTTAGCGTTGACAAAACTCCATTCCGCCGGACGGGCGCCGCTGTGGTCCAGCACCTGAACGACCATATCCCGGCTTTTATCCAGCATTTCAGTGTATCCCTGCGGGTCGACAAAGCCGCGGGAGACGATATCCGGCCGCCCGACCAGTTTGCCGGTCTGCCGGTCGATGGCAATGATGACCACGACAATCCCGTCCCGTGACAGCATCTGCCGGTCGCGCAGTACCACCGTGCCGATATCGCCGACACTGAGCCCATCAACATAGACGTTGCTGGAACTGATCTTGCCTGTGACTTTGGCGCCGGACTGGTCGAGTTCCAGCACATCGCCGTCTTCCATCACAAAAATATTGTCTTTGGGAATGCCGACCGACTGCGCCAGTTTGGCGTGCAAGCTGAGGTGACGGTATTCGCCGTGCACCGGCAGGAAATATTTCGGTTTGACGATGTTCAGCAATAATTTCAGTTCTTCTTGACTGGCATGTCCGTGGACATGCACCTGGGTGATGTTATTGTGTAAAACCTGGGCCCCCTGTTTGAAAAGGTTATCAATGGTCCGCGCCACTACCCCTTCGTTGCCGGGAATCGGCGTGGCGGAAATGGCCACGGTATCGCCCGGAATAATGTGCAGCTGTTTGTGGTCACGGTTGGCGATGCGTACCAGCGCGGAAGTCGGTTCCCCCTGGGTGCCGGTGGTGACAAACACAATTTTATTCGGCGCCAGGCCCTTCAGTTCGTCGAGCTGCGCCAGGATGTGACCTGGGGCTTTGAGATAACCCAATTCAATTGACATGCGGACGATTTCGGTCATATTATGGCCGATGACACAAACCCGCCTGTTATGCTTGGCGGCGGCGTCAATCACCTGCTGGACGCGCGAAACTAATGACGAGAAGGTGGCGACAATCACCCGTCCGGGAGCTTCGGCCATAATCCGGTCCAGTGATTCGCCGACGATCCTTTCGGAAGGCGTGTAACCGGGCAACTCCGCATATGTAGAATCGGAAAGCAGTAATAAAACGCCCTGACTGCCGACCTGCGCCAGCCGGGAAAGGTCGGTCGGTTTGCCGCTGACCGGGGTATAATCGAGTTTGAAATCGCCGGTGTGCACCACCGTGCCGACCGGGGTATTGATAATGAAACCGACGGCGTCCGGGATGCTGTGGCAAACCGGGAAAAATTCCACCCGGAATTTACCCAGTGTAATCTTGCCGCCGGTGGGCACAATGCGGAGGTCGGCGTTGGTCAGCGCTTTATGTTCTTTCAGCTTGACCGAAATCAGGCCGTTGGTTAATTTGGTGGAATAGACAGGGACATTAAGCTGCGGCAGGATATAAGCCATCGCCCCGATATGGTCTTCATGCCCGTGGGTCACGATGATGCCGCGGATTTTCTCTTTATTCTCGATTAAATACGAAATGTCGGGGATGACCAGGTCTACGCCCAGCATTTCTTCGACGGGGAACATCAGACCGGCGTCAATGACAATGATGTCGTCCTCAAATTCCATCGCCATCATGTTTTTACCGATTTCGCCCAGTCCGCCGATAGGTATAATTTTCAGTTTTGATTTTGCCATTATTTCGAATCCTGTGTGGTTTTATTTGCTGCTCTCTGCCAGTCGTAGCCGACGATGGTGCCGTCAACCGCCGAGACCTGGACTTTAAACGGGAAATCGTTCCCTTTGCTGATTAAACCGCCGCCGATAGTCGCAATCCCGTCAATATCGTAAATCAGAATTGAGCCGATGGATGCCAATTTCACTTTGTCCACGCCGAGTTTTTTCATGTTCTTGAATTGCGCTTCCACAAACCTTTCGGCGGCCATTTGCGCCTGGTCGAGGGAGATAATCTCTTTTTCCGGCATGATGCCTCCCGGTCGGTGAGTCTTAAAACATACTTAATTGCTGCGCTGAAGGCGCAGGAGCGGGTGCCGGTGCGGCGGGCTCAATTTTGGGTGCCAGCGTCTTCGCTTTCGCCAGCAGCGGCGGCAGTTTCATGATGTCTTCCTTCAGCGTCTGGCGCAGGTTCCCCTGGTGCAGCGCCGCCGCAGGGTGGTACATCGCAAAATAAATGATACCGTTCAATGTTTGCGAAGTGCCATGTATCTTGCTGATGGTCTTGCCCGGAAAGAATTTAGCCATCGAATACCGTCCAAGTGTGACGATGATTTTCGGGGAAATCAGTTCAATCTGACGGTCCAGCCATTTCTGGCAGTTCGCGATTTCAGTGGGCAGCGGGTCGCGATTCTCCGGCGGGCGGCACTTAATTACGTTGGCGATATAGACATCGGCCCTTTTGAGCTTAATCGAAGCCAGTAATTCGTCCAGGAATTGTCCTGCCGCGCCGATGAAAGGGCGGCCTTGCTGGTCTTCATTCCAGCCGGGAGCTTCGCCGATAAACATAATCTCGGCGTTTTCGGCTCCTTCACCGGGAACAACTTTCGTGCGGGTTTTTGCAATCTCACACAATCGGCAAAGCGCAATCTCTTTATTCAGGTCAGTCAGTGCTGACATCTATTTTTAACAACCTGTATTGAATATTCTCTTTCGACTTTCGATTATGATACCACGAGATTGCATGCCAGTCAATAATGATGAGAAGCCGACAGTCATTAATTATCAGCTGTCAGATGACAGTTTGGAATTAGAGATTTGGTAATTGTTTCGTATTTTGGATTTCGAATTTAGAGCTTCTAATTCTATGCCTGGTGCGGCCGTCCGCAGCGCGGGCATTTAATCATTGAGCCCTGCATCGAAGGCGGCACTTTCAGCTTGGCGCCGCACTCGCAATTGATTACGGTGTAGTCATTCATGCGGTACATCAGGTCATTAACGTTGCGGGTACGGGTTACTTTATCGTCCGCCAGCGGTTCCACCGGCCCGCCGGCAACTGCTGCGCGTAATCCCACCGTCCCGGCCGCAGCCGCGGTCTGGGGGGAGATGATGCCGCCAGTATGTTTCACCTGACGGTAAGCTGCGTCGTAGTTAGCGTAAGAAGCGCCGCCGGCCATCGAGCGCAGGATGCGGATACGTTCCTCAAGCGGCGGGTGCGTGCTGGTTAAATTATTGACATTCATCTTATTGCGGAACGGGTTGACGATATACATCGGCGCCGTGGCTTGAGTCGCATTTTTCACCGGCGTGGTGGACTGCTCCAGCTTTTCTAACGCGGAGGCCAATCCTTCCGGATATCTTGTATATAATGCCGAAGAAGCGTCCGCCAGATATTCGCGCTTCCGGGAAATCGCAAAATAAATCAACTGGGCGAAAAGCGGCGCCAGAATCGCCAGCAAAATCGCGAAAACGAGAATAATAATTGCCGCGCCCCCGCCGCCACCGCCATTATTATTTCGTGAACCGCGGCGCCCCCCGCCTCCTCCTCCCCCGCCGCCAAAGATTGCGCCGAACATCATCATGCGGGAGGCATAGAAGGAGAGAATAACGATAGTGCCCAGCAGCACGCTGCACATTGACATTAACAGAACATCGCGGTGCTTGATATGGGAAATCTCATGCCCGATGACGCCCTGCAGTTCATCCCGGTTCAGCTTCTGCAGCAGACCGGAGGTGATGGACACCGCGGCATGGTTCGGGTCGCGTCCGGTGGCAAAGGCATTCAGCGACGGGTCGTCAATAATGTAGATGTCCGGCATCTTTTCCAGTCCGGAGGCGATTTTCATCTCTTCCACAACATCGTAAAGTTGCTGATGGTCCGTTGGTGAAATCTTTTTCGCTCCGGCCACCGAGAGTAAAATGTTATCGCCCTGGAAATAGGCGACCAGGGTCATAATGCCCCAGACTATCAAGGCAACGACCAGCCCGGCGATGCCGTTTGAAGCGAAAACCAAACCGATAAACCAGCCGATGAGCACCAGCAGCAGGCCCATTAAGATTACCAGTATGATTGACCTTGTTCGGTTAGCCCTGATTTGTTCCCACATAGTCCCGTACCATTATAATTCCGAGTCCTTCACAGGGAAGGACTCGGAATTTATTTTTGCATGCGATAAATAATTTTAGAAACTGACTTTGGGTGCCTGTCTTTCGACATCGGCCTGAGTTGCCTGCAGGAATTCCTGCTCTTTCTTGAAGTTGAACATGCCGGCGACGATGGTGGCCGGGAATTGCTGTACTTTATTGTTATATTGCAGTACTTCGTCATTATAAGCCTGGCGGGAGAAACTGATTTTATTTTCGGTTGAGGTCAGTTCTTCCTGTAAAGCCAGGAAATTCGTATTGGCTTTCAGGTCGGGATATTTTTCCACCACGACCATCAGGCGGCTTAAAGCTCCGGATAATTCGCCTTCGGCGGCGGAACGTGCTCCGACATCGCCGGATGTTGAAGCGGTTTGCGCTGCGGTGCGGGCTTTGGTGACCGCTTCCAGTGTGTCCCGTTCAAAATTCTTATAACCTTTAACTGTTTCCACCAGGTTGGGGATGAGGTCATAACGCCGTTTCAGCTGAACATCAATCTGTGCCCAGGCATTCTTGACCTGGTTCCGGGCATTGACCAGCCCGTTGTAGGAGCCCCAGAGGAAAAGCAACAGGAGCACAATAATTACTATTACTACGATGAGAATCACCATATGCACACCTCCATTAGTTTCTATTATAACGAGTTACATAATTAAATGTTTGATAAAGTGAATCAGGCCTGGAAAACTTCCTTCAAAAAGCTCATAATCTCGGCTTCGGTTTCTTTTTTGCCGTTTGAGTGCGCCGAGATGATTTTAATGAGGTCGGCCACTTCGCCGCCGTCGAACCAGAGACCGTGGTGGTGCACGCAGGCGTCAATCATTACGCCTTTCTCGCCCCCGATGGTCACTTTTTTCATGTTCCGGCCGCAAATCGGGCAGCGGCGTTTCTTTTCGGCGGTTTGAGCCTCGGGTAATTTCAGGACGTCGTGGATGGCCTGGGTGCCTTCTTTCAAACCGGCGATTTCCAGCAGCAATTCCATCTCGCCGGCATCGAACCAGGCGCCTTTACAGATGTGGCAGTAGTCGAGTTCCACCCGTTTATACTCGATGACGAACATATCCTTATTGCAGACAGGACATATCATTTCTCTACCTCTCCTGACCTAAACTAGATTGTATGTTCCACGGGGTATAATGTCAAGACGCCGTTAGTACAGTCTTTATACTGGCCGGTAGGCTAACAGGTTTGATTATTGACGCCAGGCATTTTACCGACAGCGGTTAATGCTTGAATTTGGAACCGTGGTTTTATTCCATTCATTTGCTTGACACTTATTTCCCTCGCCTATATACTGAAAATTATCAAATGACAAGTTTTTAAATATAACATCCAGGGTGTAAAAATGAAAGATAATAAGATATCAGCACAAGAACTTGAGGAAGGAACGGAACTACGGTTGGACTTTGATAAACTGAACACAGTCATCGCAAAGAGCCCGGGAGTAATTCCGGTAGCGGTACAGAATGCCGTGACAAAAGAAGTGATACTCATCGCTTACACTAACAAAACTGCGCTTGAGAAAAGTCTCAAGACCGGCATCGCGACGTTCTGGAGTACATCCAGAAACGAATTATGGATTAAAGGTGCGACATCGGGGAACATCTTCGAGCTAAAAGAAATGTATGTGAACTGCGAACAGAACTCGCTGCTTTATCTGGTGCTACCCAAAGTTGACGGTATCTGCCACACACACAATTCAAAAGGGGAAGCCCGCAACTGCTACTACCGCCGGGTTAACATGAAAACGGGCATTTTAGAGAACCTGAACCCGTAATAGGTGAAAGCTGCCAGGGGAATATCCCAAAAACATTCGGAATTTCAATGTCTCCCTCGTGTATTAGTTACAAATATCAGGCTTAATTTACTGCTTCGGTCTGTGTTATAATTACAACGTATTGGGGCTGTAGCTTAGCTGGGAAAGCGTCGCGTTCGCATCGCGGAGACCAGGGGTTCGAATCCCCTCAGCTCCACCAAAGGGTTCAATAGGCAGAACTTCAACCTCCTGTGTTCTCCCATCCGGCGGCACCCGTAAATAGTACTGGATTTTAGCCTTATCTCCATCAATGATTATCTTTGTCACGAAAGAACGCAGGAAGGCTTGCTTTGGGTAAAATCAATTTACCTGGCGTAAAAAACGAGATAAAGAGAAGCAGGATTGAAAAAGGAATGTTTATCGGCATGGAATCGCGTGCCGCCAAGCCATTGCCGGCATCCGAATTTCAATAGAAGTCACAATTCATCTTTTTATTAAGTAATGTTCCGGCATGCGGTCAGGCCGATTTTTAGGCTTGGAAAGCCATGCCAAAGCACAAAACAAATGTTTGCCGCAGAACCATTGCCTTGTTTACAACAACGCTTATGCCGGCTCCGTTTCGGATGAAGGTAGTGTGATATGTGCGATAGGGTTGCCGACGATGCCTGCCTGAGCGGCAATAATCGCCGCGTGGGTCCGGCTGCGCGCCTGTAACTTATCAATAACGTTCCGTACGTGTTTTTTTACGGTATCCAGTGTGATACCCAGGGTTTCGGCCATGACTTTGTTAGAATCACCGTTGCCCATTAACCTGAGCACATCGACTTCACGCTCCGTGAGATGCGCCGCTTCAGCGGTGCGTTCGGCCAGTGTCTTCCGGCCGTTCTGAATCAGATTCTCCACGGCGGCGTGCAATAATTCGGTTTTCATTTGCATGATACCTTCGCCCACGCGGTGGATGCTCTGCAGTAATATTTCCTGCGTCATATCCTTAAGGAAGATGTACCCGCCGGCACCGGCATGAATCGCGTCGATAACATAAGAATCATTGTTGCTTTCCGTCAGCACCAGAACGGCGATTTCCGGAAATTCGTCCTTAACCAACCTGGTCGCCTGTACGCCGTCGACTTTACCGTTGCGCGTTTCGGTGAGCACAACGTTGACAACCTTGCCCCGGTCTTGAGCTTTTTTAATGTTACGAACAGCCTCTTCTCCATCCCTGGCATCGCCGATGACTGAAATGCTTTCATCTTTACCCATGATTGCCTGCAGGCCTTCACGAACCACCGGACTGAAGCCAATCGTCAGCACTCCCAATTTTTCATTAGCGCTTTTTCTTTCAGTCATTGCGATTGACCTCCCCGATACACTTAAGTGTACCTTTCCTTGCCACTTTGGAGTAGACGCATGGTACCCCTAGTATTCCCTTTCTGTTACCACTTGTCAAGCACGAACGATTACCACTCATTAGATTAGTCAAATGTATCTAACTTGCCGTGGTTAACCATCTTAAGCAGGTTGTGACATCTTTATTTAAAGTACATGCTGATGTTAACTGCCGGTACTATACCTGTTTCACGGTGATAAGATGCCGACAAATCGATATTGAGCTTTAGGCAAGCTACTGAAGAAGGAGGGGATTTCATGGCCGCAAAATTCGAGATTTACAAGGACAAAATCGGGGAGTTCCGCTGGAGACTGACACATACCAACGGACACGTTATCGCGACCTCCGGTGAAGGCTACACTACGAAGGTCAATGCCATCGGCGGGGTGAAGTCGGTCAAACAGAATGTTCCCGGCTCGGTGGTGGAAGACCGGACTTTCTAAATAAAATACATCGCGGATGAAATTAAGAATATTTGGTTAAGGAGACTTGAATGAAAAAGGAAGCAATGACCATCAAAAACACGAAGAAGCTAATCACAGACAAGGTTTCTCAAGGAATGGACATCGCCAAAGAAGAGACCACTGATGTCATGGGTCGGGTCAGGAAGGTCGCGTCTGCGGCAAACCGGAAAGGAAAGGCGGCGGTTCGCGCAATCAGAAGTTAAGAAAAGACCGTAAACAGTAGGCAACACAGTGCCTCCAGTTAAAAAATTAAATAAAAAGGAGATTGTTATGCGTAATTTGTTCTGGGTTATTGCCATTATTCTGATCGTTTTATTTCTACTGGGTCTGGTGACGCATTTCCTGGGCGGACTTATTTACCTTTTACTCGTGGTGGCGTTAATTTTCGCCATAATCTGGCTGGTGCAGCGGATTAATTTCAAAAAATCATAGCTTTTACAGTTAAATAGAAAATATTTGAGTAAATCCAAGGAAGTGCATCATGGGCAATAAAGTAATAATAATTACCGCGCATCTGCCGGCGATCCCGGATTGGTTAAAAATCAATAATTCCATCACGGTTCCGCTGCCGTTAAAAAGCGCCAAGGAACTGGCCCAAAAACTGCTCGAAATTGAGGGTGACGCCGAAATAAAACTCAATTTTGCGAGCGGAAAGAAAACAATAGTGGAAATCAGCTGGGATTCGGAAAAGAAGGAATAAGGGATTGACTTGAATCGCGCTGAAAGCGCAGCCATGCTCCGGGAGGATATGAAAATGGTTCTGCAAAAAAAAGTTCCGCCCCAGGATGAACTGATTTTGGTTAACGGGAAAAATACCGCGAATAAAAATAAAATAGCCGAAGATGCCGCTTCGCTGGAAGCAAGGCTTGAAGAACTGGAGTCGAGACCGCGGCGTAATCACCTGCTGCACTGGTCGGCGTTTATTATTGCCCTATTTTCATTAATTTTACTTTCTGTCTGGGTTTTCAGCAGCCGCGGGCCTGTGCCTGCAGTCTGGGTAATGATTGATATCGGCATCGGAATCATTTCACTGATTGAGTTTTTCACCCGCAGTGGATTCCGCTGGGACCGAGGTGCTTACCTGCGTTCCCACTTTTTCGATTTCGTGGCAATCGTGCCGGGCCTGGCGCTGGTCAACCACGGGTTTGTTATCCAAATGGTCTGGGTATGGATTATCCTGGTTGCCCGGTTTATCCGGGTAATCGACCGGCTGGGTGGGGATGGGTTCGTGCAGCGTAATATCTGGGGATTGATAGAGGGGCTTGAAGAAGAGATAACGGATAGGGTACTGCAGCGCATAATTATCCGCGTCCAGTCAGATATGGACAGGGCGAATTTCAGCCACGGTGTGGCTGATGCATTCAGAAAAAATAAGTCGTCCGTGCTTGAACGGGTGCGGGCGGCAACGCCCCACGACGGCGTCGTGCCGAGTCTGGCACATATTGTGGGGCTGGATGCGGCGCTTGAGCGCGCGGAGGAACGGACCTATGACGCTGTTGTCGAAATAGTTGACAGCGAGGAAGTAGACCACGCGGTTCGTGATGTGGTTAACTCCGTATTCTCACGTATGCACCATGAACTGGGGGAAAAGAGTTGGAAGCAAAACATCGGAATACGGCACCACAAAATCGGGGAGAACCGCCCGATTTAAGTCGGGGAGAATAATATGTTTAGTAATTCTGCAGGCAAAGAACGTAAAAATAAAAGCCATTTCCCCAGGTACCGCCAGATTGCCATGGTTCTGGCCAAGTACCGGTTGGAGGAAGTGCTAAAATACGTCGGCATAAAAAATTATGCACTCGTCGGATGGATGCTGCGCGGCAACCCCTTCCGGAAAATGGCTTACACCAAACCGGAACGCACCCGTATGGCAATCGAGGAATTAGGCACGACTTTCGTGAAATTGGGACAAATCCTCTCGACCCGCGCTGATTTACTGCCGCCGGAATATACCAAAGAGCTATCGAAGCTGCAAAGTTCGTTAAAGCCGCTGCCCATAGAAGTAATGAAAAAGGTAATCAGCAACGATTTAGGCCGACCGGCGGATGAAATATTCAGCCAATTTACACCGGAGCCTGTCGGTGTCGCTTCAATCGGGCAGGTTTACGCCTGTACCGTGAAGGACGGTCCGGAAGTGGTGGTAAAGGTGCAAAAGCCCGGAGTACCGGAAATGGTCGAAGAAGACATGTTCATTTTAGGGGGAGCCGCAGTATCAGCCACGAAACATTGGGCAGGGGCGCAGCAATACGACCTTGTCGGAATTGTTCAGGAAATCGCGGACACGATTAAAACCGAGATGGATTATATTCAGGAAGGCCACAACGCCGAATATTTTGCCTGGTTTTTTAAGGACGACAAGACGATCCACATCCCGACGATTCTCTGGGAGTCGACCACCGCGCGGGTAATTACGATGGAACGGATTCACGGTATCGGCGTGCTGGATATCCAAGCGCTGGACAAAGCGGGCTTCGACCGCAGAGATTTAGCCAAGCGGGCTGTAAGCATCTGGCTGAAAATGGTTTTTGAAGGCGAGGCGTTTCATGCCGACCCGCATCCGGGAAATCTATTCGTCGAACCTGACGGGCGGCTGGGGCTGGTGGATTTCGGAATGGTCTGCATGGTGGATAATGAGGTTCGGTGGCATCTGGCCAATGCACTTAAAGCGATTCTGGACCGCAACCCGGATATGTTGATAGATGCCTTGATCGAATTGGGGGCGGTGAGCCTGCGTGTTGAAGGGTCCCGCGCCCGTTTGCGAAAAGATATGAAATACGTGATGGGGCAATTCTCGACGACCCACTTACTAAAACGCTCGGAGAGTGTCAATTATAACCTGGAACAGCTATTTACGATGCTCCGGCGCAACCATATTCAACTGCCGTCCAATACATTCCTGTTGTTGAAAACGATAGTAATGGCGCAGAGCCTGGGGAGAGGCTTAGACCCGGATTTCGATATTACCCCGTTATTGCAGTCCAGTGTCATCCGGATTATAAAAAAGAGGTATTCAGTCACGGCGGCCCTGCGCCGTTTGCCGGTGGCGGCAGCGGAACTGGCAAGCCTGGTTGGGGGACTACCCCAGCGGATGGAGCGTATGATGAAGACAGTTGAGCGGGGTGAGATGCAAGTTCGTGCTGATGTATCAGGCGTGGACAAGTACGTCAACAATTTGAAACAGTTGGTCACCAGGGCTGCAATTATTATATTGGGCGCATCCGTTATTATCGGGCTGGCGTTATTTTTTGTAGGGACGCGGTTGGGACATTAGAAAATTCCCTTGTCTAAATTGAGGATGGGAAAAATGAAAGAGTTTATTAAAAAACAGTCCACCTTTATTCTTTATGGGTTTGTTTTCTGGCTGCCGGTAATACTGGTCGTCTATGTGATAATTCTTCTTTTCAGTAACGGCGATAAGGTCGGGAAACTGATTCTGGGCGTGGCCGTGCCCGAACAGTATTTATTTGTCGGTATCGGTTTCATCTTTTGCATTTTAATTATCTATTTTTCCGGAATGTTATTGAAATTGACGAAAGTCGGAAAAGTGCTCTCTAAAATTCCGGTAATCGGACTCTTTTTCGGACAAGGCGAAATCATGACGATTGGCCGACTGAGTAGTATGCAAGCCTGTCTTTTCCTTTATTCACCGACCTGCATTGCTTTTGGCTGGGTACTTGCGGAAGAAAAGGTTCAGGTAGGTGAAGAGATAGCCGATTTCCCTTTAATCTGCGTTTATTTTCCAAGTGTGCCGACACTGGTTACCGGGTCTGTTCATACCGTTAGAAAAAACGGCGTGATGAAACTGGGTAACACTTCGACCGAGGTAATAAATTTGCTGCTTTATGCTTTCCGCAGCCCGGCAGCGCTGAAATATTTACCCTGGGAAGACGAGTCCCCGGATGAATTTAAAGAAAGGTCAAAAATATTCGGGCTTAAGTAATCAAACCAAAAGCCTGTTCAAGGAGATGGGAAATGTACGCGGATAAAACAGCGGCGAAATCGCAGGAATACTCAGACAGCATCATTAATACGGTTCGAGAACCATTAATCGTTCTGGACCAGGATTTAAGGGTGGTAACAGCCAGCCGTTCTTTCTATGAAGTCTTCAAAGTTGAACCCGGCGATACGGTGGGGCAGCTTATTTACGATTTGGGCAATAAACAATGGAATATCCCCAAGTTACGGGAACTGCTGGAGACCATCCTGCCGCAAAAAACAGCCTTCGATAATTACGTGGTCGAACATGATTTTACAACCATCGGCAGGCGGATAATGCTGCTCAATGCCCGGCAAATTCAAAGAGTGCTGGGTAAAAAACGAATTATCCTGCTGGCGATTGAAGATATCACCGAGCGCAGGGAAATCGAAAATGGTCTGGAGAAGACCAGGAAGGAACTCGAAGTTATAAAAATATCAGCCGATGAAGCCAGCGAATTCGCGGAGAGTGTGATTAACACCGTACGTGAACCTTTGATTTCACTGGACCAGGATTTAAGGGTGGTCTCCGTCAGCCGTTCTTTTTATGACGTGTTCAAAGTGAAACCTGAAGAGACCGTGGGACACTTGATTTACGATTTAGGTAACAAACAATGGGATATTCCCAAGTTACGTGAATTGCTGGAAACCATCCTTCCTCAAAAAACAACCTTTGATAATTATGAAGTCGAACACGATTTTGCCGGCATCGGCAGAAGGATAATGCTGCTAAACGCCAGGCAGATTCATCGGGTGCAGGGCAAGAAACGTATTATCCTGCTGGCGATTGAAGATATCACCGAACGCAGAGAAATCGAAAACGGTCTGGAAAAAGCTCATGAAGAATTAAAGGCGTTGGCGGCCGAGTTAAAACGCACTGCCCGGGTAAAATCGGAATTTTTGGCCAACATGTCGCATGAGCTCAGGACTCCGCTGAATTCGATTAACGGATTCTCTGAAGTCTTGTTCGACGAGACTTTCGGGCCGCTGAATGAGAAACAGAAGCAGTATGTTAATAACGTTTTAACCAGCGGCAAACATCTGCTTTTATTGATAAATCAGATTCTGGATATGGCGAAAGTCGAAGCCGGGAAAATGAAACTGACGTTATCCGACGTATCCATGAAAACCTTATTGAACGATATTTCGATGCTGGTGGCCGATATGGTGAGTAAAAAGAAAATCGAAATGCAGCTTGAAATACCTTCAGACTTGCCGGATATCCAGGCGGATGAACTTAAGGTAAAAGAGATTATTTACAATCTGGTTTCCAACGCGGTGAAGTTTACGCCCGAGGGCGGAAAAATCGGGATGCGGGCGAACCAGATCGGTTCGGACATCGAAGTAGTGGTTTGGGATACAGGCGTCGGCATTGCAGCGGAAAATATGGGGAAAATATTTGAAGGGTTTTTCCGTGTTGATACCCCATATTCCCGGGTAACCGAAGGGACCGGCCTGGGTTTACCGCTTTCTAAAAAGCTGGTAGAACTGCACGGCGGCAGGTTATCCGTAGAATCCGATGGACTTAATCATGGGACACTGGTGCGGTTTACATTGCCGATTATGCCTAATAGTGAGGACCAAAATGAAAAAAGTCTTAGTGGTTGACGACAATGCCAGCAATCTGATGCTGGAAAAAGACCTTTTAGAAATTGCCGGTTTTGAAGTATTTGTGTCTGAAAACGCTGCCGGCGGTATCGCCATTACCCGAAAAGAAAAACCGGATATCATCATCATGGACGTACGGCTGCCGGATATGCGCGGCACCGAAGCCGCCCGAATATTACGCCGGGAAAAAGAGACCAGCGGAATCCCGATTGTTTTTGTAACCGCTTCTGTAATGGCCGGGGGTATTGAGGAGATAAAAAATAT
>CAVYZP010000043.1:0-12032 GCA_963772985.1 uncultured Chloroflexia bacterium | reverse complement strand
TTTTAATCTGTTGGTCGAGGGTTCGATTCCCTCCGCTCTCAGTACCATCAATATGACAATCCGCTGAACAAATTTTTCAAAGAACCAGGGTGTGGCTCCACCAGACCTTCCGACAGCTATTCCCGAGCCTTTATTTTTCACTCCGCCCATTATGGCATGAAAATCACTGTAATTAAATAATTTTGGCTTGAATTGGAATCGTCAACTTTCAAAATAGACCTTTATTTCGAAGTATATAAATGATGTTGATTATCTTTTCGAACACTAAAGCTTCCCGGATATAGCACAAGTCAGAACAACCTTCCCCTCATAATATCTTGTCACAAACTATTACTGGAGCACGATGGAAATTCAAACGTGAGAAAAATGCCTCCATTCGTGGATCACTGGTACTCAATATAACACGAATATTTTTCATGCCCAGTGATTTTACGCGTTCGGTCAAAGCATTGACTAAAAGAGCTTCAATGTCTTGCCCCTGATACAGCGGGTGCACACTAAGAGCTTGAATCAGGCAGACTTCGACAACCGGTCTACCAATATATGCGTGCCGGGCCAAAATAAACCCGACAAGCTGGGCATTCACATCGGCGACGAAGCTTAAATCAAAGGATTCTTTAATGTCTTCGGTGACCAGGTTTATCAAAGCTATCGCCATACTTCCGCCCGAAAGAATCCGGTCAATATCGAAAATAGCTCCTGAGTCTTTGGATTCCATGGGCCTGATTTTTATTTCACCCTTTGCGGTCAATTGCGTAGTCACTATATTTACCCCCTTTTTCAATGAGCCTTGAACTAACACAATTATTTTTACACTGATTTTCTGTTTTAACCATAATACCTGGTCTGTTATGGTTTCAGTTTATCCAACAGCGTGGAAAGGCCAACTGTTGCTACGGCAATCACTTTGTCGGCGCCACCATAATAAAAAAAGAGTTTGTTTTTAATAACCACCGCCCCGCAGGAAAAAACCGCATTATTTACAATACCTTTTTTTTCATAGTCAGTTTCCGGTTCTAAGATGGGAACATAGGTGCGCCCTATTACCTGTAACGGATCATCCAATTTCAAAAGCGCAGCGCGTATATTATAATAAGAGTCTTTCACGGTGATACCGTGATATAGTAATAACCAGCCATATGGGGTTTCAATGGGCGGCCCCGCAATGCCAATCTTCCAGCTTTCAGTCGGCATCTGCGCCGGTGTCATCAGCACCTCTCCATAAATCCAACGGCTATCTTTAAAATCAAGTTCATTTATAAAATCAATCCAGATACTTTCGCCCAGGCGGTGCAAAATAACGTATTTGCCGTTAATCTTTCTGGGGAATAGGGCTGCGTCTTTGTCCGGAGTTTCGGGAGGAGAAATCAGCGCCGGCTCAGTCCATTTCCAATTCTTATTCAGAAAATCCGCCAATTTAATGGACGTAAGAGCCACCCGCGGCTGGTCCCGGCCGTTAAAGGCGGTATAACACATGTAAATATCTTCACCAATTCTTGTAAGCCTGGGATCTTCACAACCGGAATTACCGCCCGGAACCAATTTTTTCTCAAAGTCTTTGCGGGGTGTATATATTGGCTCGGGCAGTCTCTCGGTAATATAAGTGCCGTTAGTGCTGGAAGCATAGCCAAAAACGGAGGTATTGTCTTGAGACATGGCCCTATAAACCAGATGGACTTTTCCACCTTCATAAATTGCTCCGGGATTAAAGGTGGATTGGGATTCCCATGAGTGTTTAGGATCGGGGGATAGGATTGGATTACCGACAAAACGCTCCAGCTTGACAACGTTTGTCTCTGTCCCGAGGGTTTCTCGCAGCAATCCATCGAAATCGATCGTAGCGACAGCACAGGTAGTATCAGCCGCTCCATAATAAAGAGATAACGCATTCTCTTTAACAATCGCCCCGGATGGGAAAACGACATTGGGTACCCGTCCGTATTTCTCATATTCGTCACGGGGTACCATCAACGGCTGCTTGGTGCGTGACAGCAGTTCGCGGGGATTATTCATATTCAATATCGCCGCTTCCACACCAAAGATAGGCGGCGGCGAAAAATAGTTCTCGATGTGACTGTAAAGCAAAAGCCAGCCAAATTTAGTCTTTATCGGTGGCGCCCCCACTTCCATATGGTCTTGAGGCGACCGCTCCAGTGGTATCACATGTTTATCCAGCGCGGCATACCATTCTGCCCAGAATTTATCGGACCAGATTTGGCTTACTTCATCAAACATTGCGATGGCAATTTTTACCGGTGGCCTGTCTGTGTTTACAGTGAGGATTGCGGCAATTTTGCCGTTGATTCTCTCGGGGAAAAGTGCCATTGCTTTAGCATTGAAAGTGGTGACCGGGTGTTTCTCCTCAATTTGCTTGAAATCTTTAGTAATCGCCAGGCCCACTTTTATGCCTTCCGCCCGGAAAGGATATTGGGACAAAGCAGTATAAAAAATATAATATTTGCCTTCAAATTTTGTCACGCGCGGGTCTTCGCAGCCATATTGCTCCCAATCATATTCAGGCCGGATCAACTGGTGACGATTGGTAAAGTGCAACCCGTCAACGCTTGACGCATAACCAATAGTTGAAACCTGTCTGCCTGTATCCCCAACGGTAAGAGGCAAAGACACCGCCCGATATAAGACAACGATTTTACCACTTACGAGTGTAGGACAGCCATTAAAAGTAGCTTCCGCCTCCCAATCATTATCAGGATTTGGCCTCAATACAGGATTTTCTTCCCAACGCTTAAATTCAATCATTTCTACTCTCCTTCGATTTTACGGGAACCTGATATTCAAAAGCCCCTTCACTTAATCTACTGATGATCATTTTGCCCGTCCGTAATCGTCCTGTAATCTGACCACATCCGTAAGCTGCGGTGTGGAAACTTCGAGGATTGTCGCATCCTCCAGAGCCTGGATGCGGTGAATTGTCATCGGGGGAAGATGGAGACAAAACCCGGCCTCCTGGATTGATTCTGTCGCTTTACCGTTTTGAGATTGGACGGTAAACAACACTTTTCCACTTAAAAGATACTGGCTTTCGTCTTTTTCTTTGTGGTATTGCAGACTGAGCCGGAAGCCTTTTTTCACAAAGAGCACCTTGCCGGCGTATTGCGGGGTAAGCGCATATAGCAATTCGTAACCCCATGGTTTTTCCGTTTTCCGGGGAAATTTATCATCCATCTTTTTCTCTCCAAATAATATTTTTTAGTTTTATCTCGTTGCCAGGTTAAAGTCCATTCTCGTCTAAACCCCCGCCAGTTCCCTCCCGAATTGCAGCAATCTCTTCACGCGCCCGGTGGTATTTGTTTCAGCGTAAATCCGCAGGATGGGCTCGGTTCCCGAGAACCTGATGAGCAACCAGGAATTGTCTGCCAGGATAAAACGGAAGCCATCCTGAGTATCCAACTTGGTAACTTTAACGTTTTCGATGCTCTTTGGGGCATGATCGCGAACACGGTCGTTAATGGTTTGCTTCTGTCCGTCGGGGAAGTGCAGGTCAATACGGTCGTAATAATGTTCACCTACTTTACTGTAAAGATAAGCTAATAGTTCTGATGGCGTTTTGCCGGTTTTGATCATAAAATCGAGAAAATAAAGCCCTGCCGGGACCGCGTCTCTTTCGGGGATATGCCCGCGAAAACCATAGCCGCCGCTTTCCTCACCGCCGATCAGCGCATTTTGCGCTACCATTACCGGCGCCACGTATTTAAAGCCCACCGGCGTTTCGAAAACGGGTACTTTGAAAAGTTCCCCCAAACGATTAATCATGCTGGTGCTGGTAATGGTCCTGACCAGAGCGCCGCGCTCACCTTTAACCTCAAGTAAATATAAACAAAGCAACGCAAACACCTGCAGCTGGGTAAGAAAAACGCCATTTTCATCCACAATACCGATACGGTCGGCATCACCATCGGTAGCTAATCCGACATCAGCTTTTTGTTCTACTACCAGAGACGAAAGATTTTTCAGATTCACGGCGATTGGTTCGGGGTTGATACCCGGAAACTCCGGGTTTCTTTCGCTGTTTATCTCTGTAACCGCTGTCGTGCCACCGCTAAGGAACATCTTGAAACGACCCGAGCCGACGCCATACATGGAATCAACCGCTATTTTCAGACCGGCATTACGTAAGCTATCCAGTTCAATGAGTTTGCTGATAGCGGCATTATAGGACGGAGTTAAATCAAAATATTCTACCGTCTTTTCTTTCAAAGCCCGGGCCAGCGGGGTAGAAGTTACTTTATCCGCGCTGACAGCAACGGCAATGAACTTTTCAATTCCGGCAGCGGTTTCTGATGCGGCGCTTTCACCGGTTGCTTCCCGGAATTTGAAACCGTTCCATTTTTCGGGGTTGTGGCTGGCAGTGATGGCAATGCCGCCGCCAGTCTTTTTACTGATAACACCAAAAGAAACCCACGGTGTGGGAATAGCTTGAGGGGAGAGTAATACCTTGATACCGTTGCCTGCGATTACTTCTGCGGCGGCAGCGGCAAAATCTTCCGAAGCAAAACGCCGGTCATAGCCGATATATACGCCCTGACCTGCTAATCCTTTTTGTTTCAGGTAGTCAGCCACACCTTGAGCGCAGAAACGCACGTTTGCAAACGTGAAATCGTCGGCAATGACGCCCCGCCAACCGTCGGTGCCGAATTTGATAGGTTTATTCATTACGACCATCCTTAGCTGTTTATTTTCAAAGTCCCGCTATTTTAACTATTTTGCTGCTCTCGAATTTAAAGTCTTTTTCTTCCCGCCGCGCTACATATTTGTACTTCAATTTCTATTGATATTATAAAAAGCTTTCAACCCCGGATAGCCGGCGCTTGCAGCCAATTCCTGCTCGATGGTCAGGAGTCGATTGTATTTAGCCGTGCGTTCCGAACGGCATGGGGCGCCCGTCTTTATCAAACCGCTGTTAAGCCCGACCGCCAGGTCCGCAATTGTGGTGTCTTCAGTCTCTCCGGACCGGTGGCTGACAATAGCTGTCCAGCCGGCCTTTTGCGCCGTTTGAGCTGCGGCAATGGTCTCAGTCAAAGTACCGATCTGATTTACTTTTATCAAGATGGAGTTGGAGGCTCCCATTTTAATACCTTTGGTGAGGCGTTCGATATTAGTGACGTATAAATCGTCGCCAACCAATTGGATTTTCGCGCCCAATTTCTTATTTAACATTTGCCAGCCGTCCCAATCATCCTCATCGAGCGCATCTTCAAGACTGATTATCGGATATTTGGAAACTAAATCGGCACAATACGCAACCATTTCCTCGGTATTTAAAGAAATGCCTTCCCGACTAAGGACATATTTTCCTTTGCTGTAGAATTCGCTGGCTGCGAGGTCCAGGGCGATAAAGCAGTCTTTGCCCGGCCGGTAACCTGCTTTCTCAATTGCGGAGAGCACGACATCAACCCCATCCCTGTTGGTTTTCAAACCGGGCGCAAATCCACCCTCGTCACCGACATTGGTATTTAGCCCTTTATCCTTAAGTATCGTCTTCAAATTGTGATAGATTTCGCTGCCCATTTGTATCGCTTTTCTAAAGTTGCCCGCCCCTACCGGAACGATCATAAATTCCTGGAAATCAGTGGAATCAGCGGCGTGTTTGCCGCCATTTAAAATATTCATCATGGGTACCGGCAGCGCATGCGGCGTTACCCCGCCAAGATACCGGTAAAGCGGTATCTCCAGATAATCCGCGGCGGCGCGGGCAACAGCCAAAGAAACCCCAAGGATAGTATTAGCGCCAAGGCTTGATTTATTGGCGGTGCCGTCGAGTTCAATCATCTTCTGGTCAATTGCGACCTGGTCCAGTGCAGACATGCCGGTTAAAACCGGGCTAATTTTATCGTTTACGTAAGCTGCCGCTTTAAGAACACCCATTCCTTCGAATCTAGAACTATCTCCATCCCGTATTTCTACTGCCTCGTATTTGCCTGTGCTTGCTCCGGAAGGCACGGCGGCCACACCGTAACAACCCCCCTCGAGTTCTACCCTTACCTGAACGGTGGGGTTACCTCGGGAGTCCAGTATTTCCAGGGCGCTGATGCGCTTTAATTGTTCCCATATCATCTCCTCCCGGTGCCGGCGTCTTCGATAGCTAAATCCAGGCAATTCGAGATCGGTCAAGCACTGCAATCAATTACTTCCAAATGCTTTACTTAGCGGAATAGACCGGGAAATACGCTGTTGACAGTTCCTGGCGTCCTGAAGGCTTGCCCCGATGTGGGCGCCCAATTGCTCTTCCCGCAGTTGGGACATTTCTTCGGTTGTTCTTTCCTTGGCACCCAGGAATGGTTACAATGCTTGCAGGTGTATTGGGTTTTCTTCATGTCGCTGCTCCTAGATCCAAATTAAAGAATGTCTTCATTAAATTTAACTCACCGTTTCCACTTTCAACAGATTGGTGGTCCCCTTTATCCCAAATGGGGTGCCGCCGGTGATTATTATCAAATCCCCCGGATGAGCCAGGCCAAGGCGCTTTGAGAGCGCTGATGCCGCATCAAACAGCTCCGATATCGAAGCCGGAGTATCGACGAGAACAGGCTGTACGCCCCAATACAGGACCAACCTCCGGCAAACGACCTCACTGGTGGTCATCGCCACGATGTTCATGCGCGGCCGGTATTTGGATACCCGGGCCGCAGTGCTCCCTGACTCGGTAAAGAGAATGATGGCGCGGGCATCCAGGCTGTGCGCGGCAACACAAGCTGCATAACTTATCAATTCTTCGGTCCTTTGCTGGAACCATGTTCTTTTTTCCGATAAGGCCAGCTCATACGGCAGTTTCTTTTCGGTTTGGCGCGCAATCCGGTCCATCATCTTTACGGCCTCCAGCGGATATTCCCCCACTGAAGTTTCTTCAGAAAGCATCGTCGCGTCCGTACCATCGAAGATGGCGTTGGCGACATCTGTGGTTTCCGCACGAGTCGGCCTTGCTGATTTCACCATCGATTCCAGCATCTCTGTGGCCGTAATTACCGGTTTTCCGGCGCGGTTGCATTCCCTGATGATTTCTTTTTGTACCAGCGGGACTTTCTCCAGGGGAATCTCCACTCCCAGGTCTCCCCGGGCTACCATCACTCCGTCACTGGCAGCCAAAATGCTCTTGAAATTCTTGACCGCCTCGCCGCGTTCGATTTTCGAGATAATAGGTATATCCGCACTGTTTTCCCGCAAAAGTGCCCTGACGTCAGCGATATTCTGCGAAGTAGTGACAAACGAAAGTGCCAGATAATCAGGTTTTTGTGCAATGGCAAAAAGAATCTTTTCATGTAAATCATCGGTAACAAATGGCCCGTAAGTGGGCATCCCCGGTATGACCAGCCCCCGTCCTTCAGTGAGAATACCGCCGGCTGTAATGCGGCACTTTACGTCGCTGCCGTTTATCTGCACCACCTTTGCCTGCATCTCACCGTCAGCCAGAAGCACAATATCCCCGACTTTGGCACCCTTAGCAAGGTCGGGCAGGTTTACCGATACTTTTGTTGCATCGCCTTCTATTTGATCCGTGGTAAATACTATTTGCGCGCCTTTTTTCAAAATGGCCCGGTCACCTTTCAGCTTACCGGTGCGATATTTAGGGCCGGGTAAATCTATCAGAATGGCAATTTCTATTTCCAAACGGCGGCTCAGATTTCTTATGGTTTTCACAAAATGGGCATGTTCATCTAATGTCCCATGGGAGAGATTGAGACGGGCAACGTTCATCCCCGCCATGATTAATTTTTCAATCATTGCGGTTGAGCTCGTAGCCGGGCCAAGTGTACATACTATCTTGGTGCGTTTGCTCTGCAATCTTGAACGTCTCATTATTTATTCCTGCCTTTAAAATATTGCTGAATCAATAACTCTTATACCAGCTTTCCGATAAATCCGGGAACTTGCCGTCTTTAAAACCCATCCTGACATACCATGGAGTTCCCCATTCTTCCGCAATTAAAGTAAGCTCTTTTAGCCGTGAAACGGTTTGTTTTTTAAAGAAATTCAATCTATCGGCTCTGGAGCTTATCCCGGTAGCTTCCTGCCAGAGGGCACGCCCCGCCATAAAACCGGAAGCACCTGCCTTCGAGGCAATCTCCACTTCTTTCCGGAAACGTTCAAAATCAATGCCCGCGCTGAGAAGAACCCACGGCAGACGGGAAACCCGGCTCAATTCCTGGCAATAAGACGCCAGCTTAGCTTCATCTTTCTCGTAATTTATGTCGGCCGGGAACTCGGACTTCAGGATATCTATCGGTAATGACGTGAGTTTTCCGGCAGCTTCGATAACCAGTTCCGGTTTATGTTGCGAAAATAAACCAGGATTATTTCTTTCTTCAATCGTAGGGTAAGCTACCGATTCGACCAGTAAGGGGATATCTTCTGCGATACATTTTTCGGCCAATTTACTGACGAGTTCCAGCTGTTTTAAAGCCACATCCTTAACATCAACCCGGAAATAAAGCAGCAGTTTGACGGCAGACGCACCCATCTTTTTAGCTTTCTTTACATCCCAATCCGGTAATAATGCGGTAATTCTTGCCGTGCTATCGCCGGAATAACCGGTCTTCTCCGCACTAACGAGAAGCCCGGTTTGTCCGGGCAACAGACCCGAAGCAACCGCCTGACCGGCGCCGTAAATTGGGTCCAGTAAAACAGCGCTGGCTAATGGTGCTATAGCGCTAACCAGATCCAGTTTGAAATCAACCATCTGCCGGTAACTTACATTTTCCGGGTTTTTCTCATTAAGTGCCTGGCGCAGCGATTCCCGATGGTCTATTGCACATACTGTAAGAATGCCTTTATCGTTTGCAATCTGCTGCATACCTCTGAGCTTCCCAACCGTTAATCTTGGCATCGATTCCTCCATCGGAACAAAATCATTTCTTGATTTCACGCAGATAAAATACCGGCTAATTCTACCAGCCGCGGATAAAGTTCCTTTTTCTTTCCCCACGTATCTGCTAATTCTGTGTAGACTATTTCACGCTTAACCTCGCCAACCATGCAGCCTTTTTTCCCATCCATTAGAGCTTGAATTGCGGCGGAACCCAGGTTACTCGCCAGTACCCGGTCGCGCGCTGTGGGCGAACCGCCGCGCTGGACATGACCCAGAATACACACTCTGGATTCAATTTTCAGTTTATCTTTTGCTTCCTGCGCAATCGCAAAAGTGTGGCCTGGCTGGTCGCCTTCGGCAACCACCACGATGGCACTTTTTTTCCCGTTGTCAAAGCTCGTCTGTAATCTTGCCCAGAGCACATCCTTACTCGCCGTTACTTCCGGAATGATCATTTCTTCAGCCCCGCCGGCAATACCGCTTTCCAGGGCAATGAACCCCGTATGGTGTCCCATGACCTCTACAAAAAACAGCCGCTCGTGCGACATGGCTGTGTCGCGAATGCGATCGATAGCCTCAATGGCCGTATTCACCGCCGTGTCAAAACCTACGGTGTAATCGGTGCCGTAGACATCGTTATCGATCGTCGTGGGCACGCCGATAATACTGACATCACACTCGTTTGCTAAAAGAGTACCGCCATGGAAAGTGCCGTCGCCGCCCAATAGCACCAAACCCTCGATACCTGTGCCCTTCAGCACCTTTATCGCCTTTGCCCTGCCTTCAACCGTGGTGAATTCAGGGCAGCGCGTTGTCTCCAATATGGTGCCGCCCCGGGGGAAAATATTGGTCAGGGATTGCCTGTCGAGCACATTCATGTCGCCGTTGATTAATCCTAAATAGCCGCGTCTTATACCCAGAGTCTCGATGCCATAGGTCATCGCAGTTCGGACTACTGCCCTGATACAGGCATTCATACCGGGAGCATCACCGCCGCTGGTGAGTATGCCAATCCTTTTCATATCACCCTCGTTAGTTTTTAGTTTGTTATGTTACCGTAGAACCTTTGCGGGGCTCAGAGTATTTTCATTTTTACGGCCGGCAGCGAAATCAGTGATATTTTGAATGGTGGTCCTGGCGATAATGGTCATCGCTTCATCCGTAAAGAAAGCCTGGTGACCGGTCACCAGTACGTTCGGGAAAGTCAGGAGTTGGGTAATCACGTCGTCAGGAATAATCTCGTCAGAAAGATCCTGGTAGAAAATCTGAGCTTCTTCTTCATACACATCAAGCCCCACCGACCCCAGGTGTCCTTTTTTCAGAGCGCGGAGAAGCGCATGCGTATCCACCAGCGCCCCGCGGCTGGTATTGATCAGCATCGCACCTTTCTTCATGTGTGTGAGGCTCCCATCATTTATCAAATGATGGGTCTCCGGGGTTAACGGAAGATGCAGACTTACAATATCGGACTTAGTTAATAGTTCTTGAAGCGGGACATAGCGGACTCCCAGTTTGATGCATTCCGGATTTTTGGTCATGTCGTAGGCCAAAATGGAGCAACCGAAACCCTTCAAAATGCCGGCAAGGATGCTGCCGATTTTCCCGGTGCCGACGACACCGACCGTTTTGCTATGCAGTTCAAAACCCATTAACCCGTGGAGTAAGAAATTACCTTCCCGTACCCGTGTATATGCCCGGTGTATCTTCCGGTCCAGGTCCAGCATCATGCCGGCAGCGAATTCGGCGACGGCATAAGGAGAATACGTGGCAACCCTCATGACGGTGATGCCGGCTCCTTTGGCTGCTTTCAAATCAACATTATTGAAACCCGTAGCCCGCAGAGCAATCAGTTTGGTGCCGCCGTCTGACAACTGCTTGATTATATCCCTGTTTAGAATATCGTCCACAAAACAACACACTACCGGATATTGGCGGGCCAAAGCAGCTGTGCCTTCTTCAAGTCTGGTTCCAATAAAATGCAGATCGTGTTTACCACGATTTGCGTTTTTAAGAAACGTCTGATCGTAATCGCGTGAACTGTAAACGAGCACTTTCATAATTGCCTCCTCACTTTATGCTTGTATGCCGGACGCCGGCTTATTTTCAGAGGTCTAATCTCTCAATCACATCCAGTAAACGTCTGGAATATCCGAATTCGTTGTCATACCAGACCTGCACCTTAACCATCGTCCCCTGAACGACCTGGGTGGAAAGAGCATGAACAATGCCGGAATGGGTATCACCGATTATATCGGCCGACACCAGTTCTTCTTCGGTGTATCCCAGTATACCTTTGAGTTGACCATCGGATGCCTTTTTAAAAGCAGCATTGACCTGCTCGCCGGTAGTGGATTTCTTCAGGTCGGCGACAATATCGGTAATCGCCCCGTCGAGAATTGGCGCCCGAATCGCCAGAGCCCGCAGCCTGTCTTTAAGTTCCGGGAGTACTAATACGGTCGCGATATCCGAGCCCGTAGAACTCGGAACCAAAGATACGGCAGCCGCACGTCCTCTGCTCAATTTCTTATCCGGTTTGTCCACGAGTGCTTGACTGGCCGTATAGGCATGAACAGTTGTTGCCATCGCCCTCTCGACCCCGAAATTGTCCATCAACACTTTAAGGGGCGGCGCTAACGAGTTCGTCGTGCACGAAGCCATGGAGATCACACTATGCTTTTTAGGATCGAATTTATTATCATTTACCCCAACCACAATTGTGATATCAGCATCGGTAGCAGGAGCGCTGATGATGACCCTTCTCGCGCCTGCTTCAAGGTGTTTGGCGGCGAGTTCCCGTTTCGTAAACCGGCCGGTGGATTCGATAACGACATCGATACCAAGTTTTTTCCACGGTAACTGTGCCGGGTCTTTCTCGGCAAAGACATTGAGCGTCGTATCACCCATCTTGATGGTGTGTTCGTCTGACGAAATTGGGAATGTTGCTCTCCCGTGAGCCGAATCATACTTTATCAGGTAAGCCAGATCATCTGTCGGCACAAGGTCATTCGCCGCCACAAGCGTGACGTCCTTAGGATGAACTTCCATATAATGGCGTAATACCATACGTCCGATGCGTCCCAATCCATTGATTGCGATTCTTTTCATTTTTCACTCCTTTCCTGCAATTTTGATTTATTGGTTGTCGCTGGAAGCCATATTTGCCGGAGGCTTTGTGAGCAAAAGGGGCTTGATGTTCACCTGGATAATA
>CAVYZP010000042.1:0-46317 GCA_963772985.1 uncultured Chloroflexia bacterium | reverse complement strand
TCCGCCGCCGAAAGAATGTTCAACGTTATTGATTTACCCGGAGACATCCAAAACGCACCGGACGCGAAAGCCATCACCATCGTAAAAGGCGAGGTTGAATTCCGGAATGTAACTTTTGGTTATGTCCAGGATAAGCCGATCCTGCAAAATATCAGCTTCACGGCCAAACCGGGAGAAAAAATTGCCATCCTCGGGGCCACGGGCACCGGGAAATCTTCGCTGATGTACTTAATTCCCCGGTTTTACGATATCAATTCCGGGGAAATCCTCATTGACGGCAGCGATATCCGTAAATTTGAAGTCAGTTCGCTGAGACGGCAGGTGGGGGTTGTCCTGCAGGATGTTTTTCTTTTCTCGGGCACAATCAGAAGCAACATTGCATTCGGCAAAGACGACGCGACTCTAGATGAAGTAAAAGCGGCGGCTAAATCCGCGAGAATTGATGATTTTATCGAATCGCTGCCGGAAGGATACGATACGCCGGTAGGCGAACGCGGCATCACTTTGTCCGGCGGTCAGAAACAGAGGCTGACCATTGCAAGGGCGTTGATTACCAATCCCCGGATTTTGATTCTGGACGATTCACTGTCTTTCGTGGACGCCAAGACCGAGCAGGAGATACAGGAAGCCATTGACACCGCTTTGAAAGGCCGGACCTGTTTCATTATCGCACAGCGATTGTCGACGATTAAAAATGCCGACAGAATCATGGTCCTTGACCACGGCGCGATTGTCGAATTCGGAACCCATGCCGAATTAATGGCCAAAGGGCAGATCTACAAGAAAATATATGAAACACAACTCCTCGAAAAAAATGTGGACGAAAAAGGCGGGCTCAGTGATGGAACAGCGTAACACCTTTTCCACTAAAACAGAGGAGACTAAAAAACGTTCAGGTTCAGAAAGAACGCTCTGGGCCCGTTTTTATCAATACGTCAAACCTTACCGGAAAAACCTGGTCATCGGCGCTTTTGCGATTGTCGGCACGGCATTAACGGGGCTGATTACGCCGTACCTCCATATGATTGCCATTAACGATATCATCACCCCGGCAGCGCAAACCGGCAATGCCTCATATATGGCGGCTTTCAAGTGGTGGGTTCCATTGTTTGTCCTGGTTACCGGCGCCAACTATGCTTTCCAGTATATCCAGACATATGAAATGAGATTCGTCGGTGAAAAATCTGTTCAAAAGATAAAAAACGAGTCGGTAGAGAAACTTCAGGAAATATCGCTCAAATATTTCTCAGAAGGCGAGACCGGCAGGATCATGTCGCGGCCCACCACCGACTCGCAGCAGGTCAGAATCTTCATGAGAATGGGTTTGACAACGATGATCATGGACGCCGCGCAGATTATCGGCTCCCTGCTGATAATATTTTTCCTCGACTGGAGGCTGGCACTGCTCGCCGTTTCGATCCTGCCCATCGCAGTTATTTTTTTGTGGTTCCTTGGCGGCTTGTCGAGAAGGCAGTACCGCCGGACACTGACCAATCTGGCCGGGTTAGGCGCCAAGATGCAGGAAAACACCGCCGGGATGAAAATTATCAAGGCATTTGTCAAAGAAGATGACGCCGCCCGGGGATTTGACGCGGTTAACACTAAAACCGTGAACTCTTATAAGCGCACGATTTTTATTTCCAACATTTATCTGCCGTTCGTTCAGGTGATGAGAATCGTCGGGACAATACTGATACTCTCTTACGGTACGGTGCTGGTGGTGCACGGCGCGATTAGTCTGGGGCTGCTGGCGGCCTTCCTGGAATACCAGTTCTCTTATTTCACTCCGCTAACCGACCTTTTGACCGCTTACGACCAGTACCAGTCCGGCATGTCGGCGCTGGAAAGAATCTTCGACTTGCTGGATACCAAACCTGAGGTGAAGGATGCCGAGCCGGGCAAGGCGGTAGTACTCGATACCATTAAAGATGTGAAATTTGAAAACGTCACGTTCGGTTACGACCCGCAAAAACCGGTAATCGAGAATATTAATCTCGACCTGTCCGGGGCGAAGAAGCTGGCTATCGTCGGTCCTACCGGCGCCGGGAAAAGTACGATCATCAATCTGCTGGAACGTTTCTATGACCCGGTCAGCGGGAGAATATTAGTCAACGGTTATGACCTTAAGGATATTAATACAGCCTCTCTCCGCGCCCATATGAGCACTGTGTTACAGGATTCGTTCCTATTCCCGATGAGTGTCCGGGACAATATCCGGTTCGGCAAAAAAGGCGCGTCTGACGAAGAGGTCATCCAGGCCGCGAAAATGGTCGGGGCTCATGATTTCATCATGCGTTTGCCCGGCGGCTACGACTATGTATTGCAGGAAGGTTCCTCTAATGTCTCCATCGGCCAGCGGCAGCTCATCAGTTTTGCCAGAAGCCTGTTGATGAACCCGAAACTGTTGATTCTTGATGAAGCTACTTCCAGCATTGACCCGTACACGGAACTGGTAATTCAGAATGCTTTGAAGAACCTGCTGGCAAACAGGATGGCAATAATTATCGCACACCGGCTTTCAACAATCCGATTATGCGATGAGATATTGGTCATCGACCATGGGCAAATTGTGGAGAAGGGCACACACGAACAATTGATGGCCATGAACGGCCTGTACAGTTCATTTTACCGGATGCAATTTAAAGAAGAGAAAGGCCTCGAACAGCCGGGCTAACCGGTACCGCTTAAAATGTAAAGTGCCGGTTCATGCCAGGATATTGATATTCCGTATTAAAAGGACCAATATCCCGATTACAAGCAGCGACAGGATTAAATAGATTACAATTTCAATTCTTTTCCGCAATTATGCACCCGATTTTCACTATTGCAATATACTAATTATATCTCTATTTACATCTTATTTGTTGTTATTCTAATAGTCAAACACTGTTCTAATAAAGGACGGCGATGCACAAGCACGAAAGAGTTTTATTTTCTCGAAACAATAATGGAAATGCCAATTACCGTATTTCCCGAACCGGCAGAAACTGCGAGTATTCCATTATCGCTTTTGAGCAATTGGCCGGCTACCGTTTCCTGAATTGATGTTGGGACCTCGAAATTTAACCTTAATCCCGGTACATCGAAAATGTTATTTTGATATTTCACCTTTAATATTCTCACCAAACCGAGTTTTATTCTCATACCTCAATCGGAGAAAGTTCTCCATTATTGATTTGGTTGTGATTGAGATTAACCATAAATGATAATTTAAATATGTTTTTCCAACAGGTGTCGCCGGATTTCTGTAATGAATCTAAAAAGCGTTAATAGAAGCCGAGCTCTCCCATCTCCGCCAATAACCAATCCACATCCGGTGTCACCCGAGGCCCGCCGGCGGGCCACTATTTTATTATTCGATTGAGAATTATATTGAGCGCTTGTATAATACAATAACGACAGACGAGGAGGAACCGATGATAAAGAAGATTTTAGTTCCTTTGGATGGGTCGAAGCTTGCGGAATGTGTTTTACCTTTCGTTCAAGAGACCGCGATGCAACTTGGTGCCGCGGTAGTTCTAGTCAGTGTCACTAATCGTATCCAAGGTTATTGGCCGTTCGAAGATTACAGCCGGCCCAGTGAAATCCGTCTGGCACCTCAAGGTACCTGTACTATGGAAGAATATGCCTTGAAATATCTGAACAACACCGCAAAAGTCCTTGAAGACAAAGGAATTAAAGTTACGAAAGCAGTAATATGCGGGAAAACAGCGCAAGAAATAATCTTTTACGCCAATGATAACCATTGTGATTTAATTGTTGTTTCGACGCAGGGCCGGGGCGGTTTCAGCAAACTCACCCACGGCAGTACCACTGCCAGGTTATTGAAATTGGCTTCAGTCCCGGTGACGATAATTCGGCCGCCGAAATAATTGAAACAGCTAATTTCGGCCTGTCTAAAACAATATGAAACTGCAGTGGTCAGGTTGTTGAGTTGGGGTTTCTATGCCGGTTTGATGTAATTTGTCCGGTTAACAGTGTCAAATGGATTTTGTCATTCGTTTGTGTTTTCTCTATGGGCATCGATCAGCAGTTTAGCTTTTTCTAACACTTTATTGCGCAATATTTCCGGTTCCAATACTTCGATTCGGCCTGTTAAGCCAAAATACCAGGCGATAAAATGATTGCTGAGGTGAGTTTTTAGCGTCATTATCGCAGAACCATCATTCAGCCTTTCCACAGTTTGTGAAGGATGCCAGACAGTATCAAAAAGTTTCCTGTTATATCCCGAGATGAAATGTAATTTTACAGTAACCAATGCGATGGATGTGTCGTTATCATAGGTATCCCACGGAGAAGTAATGTAGTCGGTAGGATGGAAATCAGACGGTATGGTATAGGTATCCGGCAATATTTCCACATCCCCATAGATATAGTCTAATTTGAACTCATAAATAGATTTTTTAAGGTGACAATAAGCAACAACATAAATTGAATGTGACAGTAACATCGGTTCCAAAAAATAAGGTTCGATAATCCGTTCCCTGGGCTCGTTATCAAAGGGTGTCTGGTAGCGGATTTTTATCATGTGCCGGGATATCCATGCTTTGGTAACCTTATTCAAATTATTGACCTTTCGTTCATCTCTAGTTTGCTGCTCTGTATTTTCAACGGTCTTTCTTGTTTCTTCTCGAAGTTCCGCAGGTAGAATTGAGCTTAATTTCATAAACGTGGAAACCACGCTCGGATTATATAAATAAGAATAATTGTGCATTAAACGTGACGCGATAAAAATATTAATTGCTTCTTCCTGTCTGAATGCAATAGGTGGCAAGAAATGACCCTGCACCAGTCCGCGCTTATTCCCTTCCTGCCAGATAGGGACCTTTAACTCAGATTCAAGAGCGGCTAAGTCACGATAAGTTGTGCGTAAGCTCGTGGCGCAACTGCGGGCAATTTCTTTTACGTCGATGCCCTGGGAATGATGCCATAACAAAATCTGCAGGTAAAGTAACCTTGCAGTTCTGTCCCGCTTACTCAGGTTTCTGGCGTGATTCTCCTCATTTTTTATAGGCGATAAATCCGTTTTGACTTGAAGTTTTCGAACTCCGATGTTAGATACATCAGGCAGCATGCTACCGGTGTTAGTTTCGTTGGGTTGGGTGCCACCGGCAAGCATGGAACCATTTGCATTAAAGCACTTCTCAACGGTTGAGACCATGTGCCTTGCTTTCCAATAGGTCAAACCATATTCTTTTTGAATTATGTCTGCGGATACACCATTTTTTGCCTTGGACATCCGTTGTATAACTTTAAACCATATCTTTAGTGGGATACGGGAGTTGCGTAAGATTGTTGCAGCTACCGGATTCACCTGATGCCCGCACTTATCACACGCAAAAGAATGTCGGTTGGAGACTTTATGGTGTTTGGTAACTTTGGTGCAAATGGGGCAGATTATGCCTTCAGGGTATAGCTTGTTTTTTAGCCATTCAAGGCAAGATTCTTCATTAGGAAAATCCTGCTCAATACCGGCGAATCTGAATTGCATTGTCTTATAATTCATGCAAGTATTATACCACAATAAATACTTGCATGAATTAATATAATTGACATCATACAGGAACAATAATAATCACCGTGATTTTTGTCAGTATGTTGACACAAGGCTTTGTTAGAATTTCGACAATTACGCTTTGTATACCGGCCTTGGTAACGTTTGACATTTAAAATTACGTGTTTATAGTTGGGGCGGATTGCATTATACGATATAACATTAGATATATTAGATATATTATTGTAATGTGTAATTGTATGCATACTGGTGCATATGTGAAATATGTTCCAGGGCATTATATACAAGAAACAAAGCGGGCGAGGGACTAACAGCAAAAATAAAAATTTTAGCATTTCGCATCTCCGTACCCTGCCAATGAAGAAAATATTAGTATCTTCTTGGACGGAATCGACACCAGAGAGATGACGTACGTGATGAGGAGGCCGTAGCGGTCATCCGAAATACTATTCCTGATGGGAAAGGGATAGTTTTACTCCTGATTCTCGGCGGCTAAGGCACTTTATCACGATGGGATATAATAAATAAATTATGCAACCCGGCTGAAAACTATTACAACGTCCCATTTTCCCCTAACCCGGTCAGGAGCATCATCCCGCTCTCGAGAGTTTCATTGACACCGTTAGCGACGACTAACTTTCAACACATTCATTATTCTGTTTGCTGCACTTTATGTTTTAGTACTTTTAGTTCAAAAAATTAGTACTTCAGGTTCATTAAAAAGAACCATCAGGTCTGGTTAAGTAATCAGAATAATGTCAGAATCTCCATAGCAGCGAAAGGTCGAGGTATTTGTTGGCTGAAATAAAACGCGCGTATTAGATAAATAAATACGACCGGAGTAAATGTTCATTTCAGGGGTCAGCCTGAAGGCAAGCACAAATACATTTCATAAAATAAAAAGGAGAAACGAATGAAGAAAATCAGTTACCCACTAGTACTAACTTCAATTCTACTGGCATCATTCCTGGTGTTCATGTCTTTAGCCGGTTGTACAAAAACAGCCACAACAACAGCTGCCACGACCACCACCACTACCACCACAACTGTACAGCCTATCAAAACGTATACGGTAGGCTTGCTGGCGGAATTAACAGGCTTTTTAGGTTCCTACAATACAGCGACAGTAAATGAAGCCCAAATAGCAGTCGATATGGTAAACGAAAACGGCGGCGTTATTGTCGGCGGTCAGAACTATAACCTCAAACTCGTGGTCGAAGATGGGCAGAGTACGCTGGACGGTACGACAGCGGCAGCGAACAAACTGATTTTTAACGATAACGTTAAAATCATTATTGGCCCTGATGCATACTTCAATTCCGCGGTATCCGGCTTATGCGAACAGAACAAAATATTGCACATTGCCGGTTATTGCACGATGCAGCCGGGGGAAATGGACGCAACCACCACCTACACCTTCCTCGGCCAAGCCGCAAGTATCAATTATTTCACCGGCGCATTGGCGTATTTAAAGGCAAACTATCCCAATGTCAAGACCGTAGCGCTGGCGATGCCTGACGACGGTTCGATCCCCTATTTCGGTGCGGCGGTGCAGAAAATGGTCCAGGCTGCCGGATATACGGTCGCAGGCAGCATCATCGGTTACAACAACAGCGCTGTTGATTTCAGCCCCTACGCCGCAAAAATTATCGCCACCGGGGCGGACGCAGTAATTTGCTGCTCTGGAATCGCATTACCGAACGGCTCTATCCTCAAAGACGTGCGCGACGCCGGCAGCAATATGCTTTTTGTGATTTGTAACAGCACGATTCCCACCGACAATATTAAAGTTGCCGGAACAACAGAATCCACCAATGTTGTTGATTGCAGTGCCGCCTACATCGGCTGCCCTAACCCATCGGCTATTTTGACGGAGATGATACAACGGTACCAACTCCTGGTCGGCAATTCAAATGCCCCCTTAGTCACCCTGGAATATGCTAATCCCATTTGGGAATTAGGACAGGTTTTGAATCAGGCGAACAGCTTTGATCCCGCGGTACTAAAAAATACTTTCTCGAACATGACCAGTATCCAAACTTTGTACGGGCCCGGCACCATCAGCGGTCTGAAAACTTTTGGTATTAATCAAGCCGTGTCTTATCAATTACCCATCACTACTATTACCAACGGTGTCCCGACTTTCCAAACATGGGAACCGGCTCTGGTCCCATAGCGTTACGCTTTAACAAGATATCGAACCGGGGGAAATTTCCCCCCGGTTCGATAGTGAGCAACGTGACAAGGAGTCATTAATGCCGGAAGCCACCATCTTGCTTATCATTGCCTCTATTGTAAATGCGCTGGTATTATCGTCGATGTATATTTTACTGGCGCTTGGTTTTACTTTCCTTTTCAACATCATGGGGATTTTAAATTTCGCCCACGGCGCGATATACATGATTGGCGCTTATATCTGCTTCTTTCTGGCAACAGCGGTGGGGATGAATCAGTGGCTGGCAATGCTGATTGCCGTGGCCGCCGTGGGTTTATTCGGAATATTCATGGAGCGGTTTGCTTTCCGCCCATTTTTTGGTAATATCAACCAAATAATCGTTGTATGCATCGGCATTATTACCGTGCTGGAAAATGGCGTCTCGGTATCGCAAGGCTTTATTGTCCAGGTTACGCCGCCGTTCGTGCAGGGTATCTTCAGAGTCGGGATTGTTTCGATTAGCTGGGAACGGGTGGTAATCTTTTTAATTGGTATCAGCCTTTTGATATTAGTTCTGTTATTTATTAATAAAACAAAACAGGGGCTGCAAATGCGCGCCGTTGCGCAGGACCTGGAAGGAGCTGTTTTACAGGGCATCAATGTACACTTTGTTTCTGCGCTCGCCTGTGTCATCGCCTGCGCTCTGGCGGCACTTGCCGGTTCGCTGATGGGTTCCTATTTAAGCCTGACGCCTTACATGGGACAGGACATTATGATTAAAGTACTGGAAATACTGGTATTAGGCGGTATTGGGAGTATTAATGGCGTTTTATTTGCGGGTCTCATCGTCGGTACCCTGGATGCTGTCTTACCGATAATGGTCAGCGGTACAGCGACTCAGGCAATAATGATGCTGATTATTATTATCATTCTACTGTTCAAACCCCAGGGGTTATTCGGCAAGGAAGTAAGAGGATAATGGTAGTTAAGGGGTCCATGATTGCTGCTCCAAATTCGAACACACACCGTAAAAATCTGATTCCGGCAATCGGTTACGGCGCGGTAATCTGTCTTTTGGCCTGCCTTCCGCTGATTTTTAAGTCCCCCTACATACTGCATCTCTTTATTTTGACATTAATCTATATAATTGCCGCGGCCAGTATGCGATTTATCATGACATCAGGGCAAATTCCATTAGCACACGCGGCATTCCTGGGGCTTGGCGCCTATGTTTCGGCGGTGCTTTCAAAACATGTGGGATTATCGCCGTGGCTGGCACTGATTATTGCCGCATTGGTATCAATGTGTGTAGGGATAGCAATCAGTTTTCCCTTCGCCAGATTAAAGGCGTTTTATTACGCCATGATCAGCCTGTTTTTTGGCGTCGGTTTGTTACAGGGTATTGAATCGCTGGGAAAATTAACGGGGGGGTTGGCCGGAATCACCTCAATTCCAACTCTGTTTAGCACCGGTTCCAAAGTGCCCTATTATTACGTCTTTTTAGCATTAACGATTATCAGCCTGGCAATTCTTTACAGATTCGAGTCCTGTCGCATCGGTTGGAATTTAAAGGCTATCGACCAATCTTATCTGGTATCAAGCAGTGTGGGTATTAGCGAAGTAAAATACCGGGTAATCGCGGTCGCGATCGGCTGTTTCTTCGTCGGTTTGGCCGGCGGAATGTACGCAAACTATAACGTCACGATTTCACCCAGTTCTTTTGATACGACTGCGACGCTTTGGATGATTATATATGTCGCGATCGGCGGGACGAACGATTTTGCGGGCCCCATCATCGGAACCGCAGTACTGTTCCTGATACCGCAATATTTCAGCGGGCTAAAACAATATACTCCGTTTGTTTCAGCGGCGGTATTGTTTGCGGTCATCTTTGCTTTTCGCGACGGGCTGGTGAGCATACCGCGGCTGATCCGAACACGTTATCAAAGAAAAAAGGTAAAAGTACAAACCGATGATTCTTGAAATATCAGGGCTAACCAAAAATTTTGGCGGTTTGGCCGCCGTTTCCGGCATGAACATTACGGTCAACGACGGTGAAGTATTGGGTTTAATCGGTCCAAACGGTGCCGGTAAAAGCACTTTGTTCAACCTGATAACCGGCGTGATACAACCGACTAAAGGCACAGTTGTTTTTAAAGGAAAAGATATTACCGGTAAAAGACCGCATGTTATTGCAGAATTGGGAATCGGCCGTACGTTTCAATTAAATCCCCTGTTCCCCAATTTCACGGTATTGCAAAATGTAATATCTTCATTCCAAATTCGGCCGCGCTCAAACTTGTTCGATACTTTTTTCAATACTCCTGTATATCGTAAAAATGAAGCATATATTCTGGAACAATCACTGGAAATATTACAACTGGTCGGATTATATAAAGTAAGAAACGAATTGGCTAAAAATCAGCCTCACGGCTATCAAAAAATGCTGGGCGTCGCGCGTGCCTTAGCAATTAAACCGGAATTATTGCTGCTGGATGAGCCGATCGCCGGGATGAACCCCGACGAAATCGATAATACCATCGAGGCGATAAAAAGAACTTCTCAACTGGGGGTAACAATAATATTAGTCGAGCACAATATGAAAATATTGGAAATATGTAACCGTGTGGTAGTAATAAACTTCGGGCAAAAAATTGTCGAGGGGACGCCTCAGGAGATAAAAGAGAACCCTGAAGTAATTAAGGCTTATTTGGGTAGCGGACATGATACTCAACATTAAAAACGTATCGCTAAATTACGGCAAAGCGATGGCATTGGGCGGCGTCTCGTTAGAAATTGACGAGGGGACCGTTGTCACGATGATCGGCGCTAACGGTGCAGGCAAAAGTACGATTTTGAAAGCACTGTCGGGACTGGTGCGCATCAATTCGGGCGAAATATGGTTTTCCGGCAAGAGGATAGACGGTCTTAGCCCTACCAATATTGTTAAAATGGGCATCGTTCACGTCCCTGAGGGCCGAAGGTTGTTTCCATCTCTGTCGGTGATGAGCAACCTTGAACTGGGTGCCAGTTTACGCAAAGACAGGGCCGGAATCAAGAATGACCTGGATGAAATCTTCAAACATTTCCCCAGGTTGCAGGAAAGACGCAACCAGAGCGCGGGAACTTTAAGCGGCGGTGAACAGCAGATGGTAGCGATTGCCCGTGGTTTAATGGCCAAACCAAAACTGTTGTTATTGGATGAACCTTCGCTGGGGCTTTCTCCCATTATGGTTGATGAGCTGGTGCCAATAATCAAAAATATTAATCAAACGGGAGTCACAGTGCTCTTAGTTGAACAAAATATAGGGCTGGCTCTGAGGGTGGCTACGAAAGGATACGCGTTGCAGGTTGGCAAAGTTGTGCTGCAGGGTGACATTGATATCTTCAAGTCGGCTGACATTGTTAAGAAAGCGTATCTTGGAGATTAATCCTCTTTGTCAGGCGAGAAAATAGTTATCCGGTTTGTTGAATAATAAAGGATTTATTTATACTCATTTCCCCTCATCGTAAGTTTTAAACAAGGGAGAAATATCATGACCAATAGCAAATATAAAAAGTTATTCGAACCGACGCAAATCGGGAAAGTCCAGCTGAAAAACCGTTTTGTAAAAACAGCCGCGCAGACTTATTTATTCGAGTCCGGAGAACATCGGATTGGCACCCTGGCAAAAGCGTTTTATGAAGCCGTGGCGAAGGGCGGCGCAGGCCTGGTAATAGTGGAAACACCAGCGATGGAATGGCCTTTGGCGGAGACCGGCGACCGGCGTTTTCGCGTTGATGACGATAAATATATTAATGACATACGTGAACTCACAGCATTAATCCATCAACATAATTGCCCGGCATTTGTCCAATTCTACCACCGTGGGGCCTGGGGCGGGAATCTGGTTAACCAGCAATTCCGGGCTAAAAGAATTGCCGCCTCGGCTGTTACCCTGGGTAATTTAAGGTCGGCATTTGATGAAGCCGCCGAAGAGGAACCGCCCGAAGCGGCAACCATTGCAGAAATTGAAGAAATTACAGAAAGATTCATCGCCGGCGCAGTGAGAGTAGCCGAGGCAGGTTTTGATGGTATTGAAATTAATACCGCGGGGGATCATCTGGGTAACTCGTTTTTATCGCGTTTCTGGAATAAACGCAGTGACATGTACGGCGCACAAAATATAGAAAACCGGACCCGGTTTATCGTGAATATATTAAATGGAATAAAAAAGAGGGTAGGACAGGATTTCCCGGTCCAGATATTGATGAATGCCCTCGAAATCGGCGCCGGTGAAGAAGGAATAAATACTGACGAAGCGAAAACAATCGCCAGGATACTCCAGGATGCCGGTGCAAATTCCCTGCACATCAGGTCGCACTGGCTGGGTATGCACCAGGGGTCTTTCTGTCACGATGTGCTTTTTTACCCGGAGCCTCAAATTCCGGTAAAAGAATTCCCGAAACAAATGGACTGGAGCAGAAGAGGACTTGGGGCAAATGTACCTTTAGCGGCGATAGTAAAAAGCGTGGTTACAGTGCCCGTTATGACCGTAGGCGGGCTGGATGCGGACCTCGGAGAAAAAGCGCTGCGTGATGGCAAAGCCGACTTAATCGGTATCAACCGGCGGTTTTTCGCCGACCCGGAATACCCGAAAAAAATAATGGAAGGAAGACCTGAGGATATTGCACTCTGCACGCATTGCAATAACTGCAACAAAAGTTACAATGAACCCCGGCACTGCCGGATCAATGCTTCTTTCGGAAGAGAGCGCTATGAAGTCACCAAAGCACAAACCAAAAAGAAGGTATTGGTGGTAGGAGGCGGTCCGGCCGGTATGCAAACTGCCAGGGTCGCCGCCATGAGGGGCCACGAGGTGATGCTTTTTGAGAAAGGCCATTACCTGGGAGGTTCCTTGCCGCTTGCCTCAATGGTCAAGGGATTTGAACTCGAGGATTTGCCGGGTTTTATCCGGTTTTTCAAAGTGCAGATTAAAAAACAGGGTGTACGCGTATCTCTTTCCAGGGAATTTACGCCTGCGGATATTGATAAAATCAAACCGGATGTTTTAGTGCTGGCGTTAGGCGGAACTGCGATACTTCCTGATGTAGCCGGAATCAATGGGCGCAATGTGACGCAAAGCGCTGACCTTTATCAGGTTTTAAGATTTTTTATCAGATTTATCGGCCCAAAACGTTTAAGAGCGTTAACTAAAATCTGGATGCCAATTGGAAAAGAAGTCATTATCATCGGCGGCGCGATACAAGGCTGCCAGTTGGGAGAATTTCTGACCAAGCGGGGCAGAAAGGTGATAATCGTCGATACCGAACTGGAACTGGGCCGGTCGATGTATCCTGAGAGAAAAAACCGTCTTTTTTACTGGTTCAGGAAGAAAGGCGTTCGATTAATCGGCGGTGTAAAACTTGAGAAAATAACTCCGAACGGATTGAATATTATCAAAGACGATAATTCACAAATCCTGAAGGCCGATCAAATCATTCCTGCGATACCGCTGGCTCCGAATCTGGATATTATGAATAAGCTCAGCGGCAAGGAGCTGGAAATTTATTCTATCGGTGATTGTGCCAGTCCCGGAATAATTCCGGACGCAACTGCAGCCGGCTGGGAAATTGGCAACAAAATTTAAGATATTAATCCGCTCACAACTTCTCAAGCGGGGGCTCCCCGGACTATTGGTTATTAACCAATTGGTTTGCCATGTGTTTCAAAGATTCAGGCTGAGATGCGTTTGCGCCATCTCCCAATAGTGCCCATAAACCCGTTTTCCAATAAACGGTGCTTTCCAAACTTGCAGATGCACGATAAAAACGACTAAAATGATTTAACAGCTGCCATTTTGCGGCAGAAAATTAAAGAGAGATGCCTGTTAACTGCACTTTAGACTAGGATAAGTAAACGGATTTCAATAATATAAAAATGAGGAGAAAAAGGAATGCCTGAAGAGAAATTAGACCCGATTGACCAGTTGATGAAAGAGTGGGGAAAATTGGTGGGACGCGTTTTCACCAGTGAAGATTTCCGCGCGCGGGGGCCGGGGTTCGAAGGTAACATTTTAAGCGACAACACGCTTAACCGGGACGTGACCCAGGACGGGATACGAATTTTCGTAAACGGCGAAGGCGATTTAAATCCGCTTTTCCGTAACCCGGAGTACGCTAAGAAGACCAAGTATAAATGTATGATTGCACCGCCAAACTACCTGTACACCATTTGCTATGCGCAGTCACCTCCGGACCACGGTCCGGTAATTGCGGGCGTCGACGGAATGTATTCGGGCTGCGACCGGGAATGGTTTCGGCCGGTGTGCGTGGGCGATACCTTCACCTACCGGGTAATATGCCCCGCGGAAAACAAAGTAATGCCCAGTAAATATTCCGGGCGGAAAGTGCTTTCTTACGAAAAAGCCGACTATTACCGTCAGGGCGGTGAACTGGTTGCCGGCTACAGCAGTTACGAACAATGGTTTGATGTGAAAAAAGCCGAAGAGTTGAATATCTTCGGGAAAACGGACCTAGTCAAAATGCCGGAGTATACCGTAGAGGAGATGAAAGAAATTTACGCGGCGCAGGACCGGGAAGAGATACGCGGCGCGAATCCCCGCTATTGGGAAGATGTGAAGGTGGGCGATGAATTGACGCCGGTAGTGCGCGGACCGCTGAACGAGGCTGAATTGACCGCCTGGCATGCGGCCGGACATGCGCATTTTATCTCGGAGCGGTTGACCCGCATCATGTGGGAGAAGATGCCGCCGTCCCCCGGTTGGAAAGGGGTCAATAAATGGGAATTCGGCCAGGGCTATTTGAAAGGGCAGGTTAGGGATTACGGGCCGGGGCACAAAATCACCGAAGCGCACCCCAGACAGGTTGCCGTGGGGCAGCAGACCGAGGCCTGGCGTTATATCATGCTTACCAACTGGATGGGCGACGATGGGTTCCTGTGGAAATTCAGCACGCAAATCCGGAAGATGAATATGATTGGAGACACCACCTGGAGTAAAGGAAAGGTAATAAATAAGTATTGCGATAAGGGGAAATACTGCGTGGACATTGATGTCCAGAGTATCAATCAAACCGGCGCGGTAACCGTCACCGGCGGCGCAACAATAATTCTGCCGTCCCGCGACCATGGGCCGGTGATTTACCCTGAACCCTATGCGCGGGTTCCAATGAAAGCTTAGGGTACGTGACCGCGAGTGCGTAGCACTCGTCATTTTATCCGGACAATGAGGCTCCATCCGGGCGTCTGTGAATGCAGGCACCGGATGGGGCCTTTTCCTTACGGTGAATTCATACGTTCAACGCTACCTGCGGGAAAAAGTAATCCGTCTTTTCGAAAGTAAAACGAAAAAAATGCCGAATAAATAGGTGAAAGGAAGTCGGGGGGAAATACCACTTTCCACGAAATGGCTTTGTTTTCTATTTTGACTTATCTTTGAAGACCGAATACTGGTAGCGGGTGTTGCCGTCAATGACATAATACAGATGGTTTTGGATTTACATTTTGAAAAACACAGCACGGAGCATGACCGTTTTGATTACACTTGATTCCTGAAAAACACAGCCGATCGCTAACTGAATCAGTTGCTGCATTAACCTTTGGAGCATTGAAAAAAATGGAACTTTCTTTCAACTTTTAGCCCCGGGTGTTGAAAGAAATATGAAATTACATATCATCTATAAATCAGTACAAATTTTAAATACTTTCTTCTCAAATTACGGAAGCCGTTCATGTAAAATTCATTTAGTAAATATTTAGTCAAATATAGTACTTACGTACTACTACTATTGTATAGCGCAAATTGTCACCCGTCAATTTTCCAAGCTAACTTTTCCTCCCAATTTGTTTTACTCTTTACGGTTAAGGGGATATTTGTTCCGGTCATAGTACTTTAGTAATTAACAGGGAATCAGGTATTTTTACCTTTCAGACTCATTGTTACTGTCGAAAAGTAAGATTGCTGCCAGATGGTGAAGCATATTGCCCTAAAAGTGTAAGAAACACCATCCGGAAGGTACTAGTCCGACAGTGACGAAAAGGGGATTATCAAAAGTGCTGCAATATCGTAAAGTTAAACTAGATTTGAACCAGGGATGAGATTACGATGGTGGATACGAACAAAAAAAACCCAAGGTTGACGGAAGCAGGCCTCTACCCCCGGGGAAAAAGCAGTTTATGCCTGGCCGCCGGCACCGGTCACAAAAACATCCATTTGACCACGGCCATCAGCGCCAGCTGGTCCCATACGCATAAGCTGGTAATGGTCAAAATCGGTTTGATGTCTGTTATGACCATGGTAGTCTGTTCGGCGATTTTGGGGGACGCCAGATTACAGCTCAGCAACGCCGAAAAAAGCGCCGTTATCAATTCCTATTCACAGGCAGCGGTAACACTGGCCAAACGGTATCAGGATATCAACAATCTGTTGGCGGACAATAACTTAGCATTAGCGACCGATGGGGGTACCCAAACTGCGACTTTACAGCAATTAACCGGTTATGCCGGCAGCGGAAATCCCGCGGAATTCACATCCCTTGCCGACCTCACGGCATGGTTGAAACAGGATGATACCCATGAACAGATATATTCGCCGACATTCCAATGTGTTGATTTTGCTTTTATGATGAGCGAGCATGCCATTAAAGCCGGATACTGGATTTTCCCGGCAGTGGATTTAGCTGACGGTCATATGGAGTGCATCGCACCCATCGGTAAGAACCTGTACGCGGTCGAACCGCAAACCAACGTGGTGTCACTCTGGGCCGCGAAGAGCGACCCTTAACCGCCCAACAATTTTCATGGCAATCTGCGAAAGTTCTGACTGTGGTTTTGCGGACCATACCGGAAATGTCTTACTGTCGGCAGCCACCGCTTTATCAACTTCATTTTTATCGCCGAGCAGAAGCTGCGCAATTTCTTCCGCGGTGGCCGGATTGAAGACCGGATACCTGCGTCCTGATTCCACCTCAACCCATTTACCCGCAATCCACATTTTCTATTCTCCCTATTTATCATATGATAATGGTAAAATACCCGCAGCCGCCGCTTATCAAGTGTTGTTGATATTGCCTGTAAGTGCGCACCACAGCGTTCAATCCGGAAAAATTCACAGCTGATGTTGATTGACAACAGATTTCGTGCAACCTATAATGAGGGCTACTAAACAAAAACCGGGGGTAACAATGGCAGAAAACAGGAAAGGATTCATACTGACAAAAAAAGAACTGGAGCAGGAATGGCGTGCAGCCCACGGGTTAAAGACCGGAGACGCAGTGGATATGCACCGTTACGGCTTTCTGGATAATCATGGGACAGAGGGAATCGAACGTTCCAAATACATCATGCTGGGGATGGACAAGCTGGAACCCGGCGGCGGTATTGTCGAGCATTACCACGAAAATAACGCGGAAATGCCTGTTTTCGACCACGCTTATTATGTGATATCCGGCCGCATCCGGGCCACGCTGGGAGATACGGAAAAAATTATCGGCGCCGACAGTTTGATTTATTGCCCTTCGAATATCCGGCATTCGATTACGAACATCGGCAAAGGCCCGGCTAAGATACTCAGGCTAAAAGGGTCGGGGCCGGGCGAAAAGACAGGGACAGTAGTGTACACCAAAGAGCCCGGTCGGATTGATTACTGGACAACGCCCGAGCCGAAGCAATAGAAAATTATTTTCCTTGCGGTTGGGGCGGACGGTTCATTTCGGCCAGAAACCGCTCGATATCACGGGACATGAACCGGCGGTCCCCGCGGGCGGTGATGCAGAATGATTTGATAATACCTTTATCTGCCCAACGTCTTAAGGTGTTCGGATGCACATGGAGAAGCGCGGATACTTCCCTGACGGTTAACATTTTGTCTTGCGGGCTGTCAATTGCCATCTTTTCGCCGTTCCCACTTTACTTAACTTATCTTTACGATAATTCATTTTTTCAATAAAGGGAATCCCTTCAAGTACCGATAGTTTAGGCCGCTTTTGTTCAATTATCCGGTACTTTAGTCTCATAAAATTGACACTTTAGTACCAAATGTCGGGAGCATAAGTGAAGTTAGTTGAGATTAATTGATATTGTCCCGGAAAACATTCTATATTACTATTTTGATGATGCTTGATTGAAAAGCAGAAATATTTAGAAGCGATGAACTCCTGCTTTTATCTGGTCACTTGAGCAGGATGGAGCTAATAGTGAAACCGGCTGAAAAAGGCCGGTTTTGTTTTTAATAGAAGGGAAACGGACGGATGCCCCGGTGAAGGGGGCTTGATATGAAGATACTGTTAGGGTTTTTTATCGGGACGACCGTTGCTTTACTGGTAGTGTTACTGGTATTTCACGATAATACTCCGGTAACAGCGAACAGCGCAGCCCCCGAGGCATCAACTCAAACAGTTACCACGACCGTAATCGCAGACAGCAACGTCTCTTCCGTTTCCGACAACACAGATACCACTTCGCTTTTACCCGATGTCAAGGCGATTGATGAAAACGCCCTGGGCGCGCCCTACCGACAGGTTGAGACGGAGATTACTGACCCGGATATTGCCAACTATTTTCACACATTAATGACAGAAACGGGTTTGGACCAGGCCGGATTAAACCAAAAATAACAGCGCCTGCCGGTTCCCTACCTTTGCGATGAGCCTGGCGACGTGGCAATCCCACCGTAACGAACAATCTGCCCACTTATTTCAGTTGTGCAGGGTGGGCGCAGACCCCATAGCGAGGGATCCGACATCACAATATCATACTGTGTCCCGTTTTAAACCTAAAAAAGTCAACTATTATCAATAAAATTATATGGCAGGTGGTTGCAATATTTGGAGGTTTCAATACCGGAAGTCTGGCTGTAACGTAACGAAAAAGAGGAGTTACCTCAGTAAACAGATATTAGCGAAGACGACAAACCGGGTAAAAATAGTAAAGGCGATTTTGGAAATTAAAGCTAACGGATGTCCGGTAAGTTAGCTTCAATTTCCTGTCTGGTGACATATCCCAGAGAAATTAAAATTGGACCCAGCCGCCCGCCGTCGTTTTCCTGTATTTTCAGGGCTGTTTGCAGCTGCTGGGGCGTGATCATTTTCAACAGAATAAGTTGCTCACCCAATCTAGGTATTTCCGGCATTTTTCACAAACCTTATTTCGCATTTGGTATTCATATGCTGCAACCGAACTTTTCGCCTGTAAAATGATACCAAAAGGCTCTCAAAATCTTTACAATAAAAATAATATACCAGATATGTACTAAATTCAATCAACCCGGATTGTTGGTAGTGTATCATTTTGAAAATTCAGGGCATTGACAATGCTTGACCGATTTAGTATGTTAGAATTATGGAAAAGAAACAAAGAAAACAAAAACGTGATTATGATTTCGCTGTCAATGCTTTCAGAGTAGTCCAAGAAGCTACAGGACAAACACCAGAGCCGGAACAACCTAAAACCTTATCTACAGAGGGTAAAAACCCTGCTGCCGTTGCTTTAGGGCGTTTGGGCGGTCTAAAGGGTGGTAAGGCTAGGAATGAAAAACTATCACCGGAAAGACGTAAAGAGATTGCTCAAAAAGCGGCTCAGGCTAGGTGGAATAATAAGCCAAAATAATAATACCAAAATAATTGTTGACAAAATACCAACTTTATTGTTATTATTGTTCTAGCAAATAACAAGGAGGTTGGTATTTTTATGAACACAGCAGAAAAAATAATAGAAAAATTTGGTGGACAGACAGCATTAGCAACTCTTCTCGGTAAAGGGCAAAGCACTATCCAGCATTGGGCTAAAACTGGAGTAATTCCAGCAAAATGGCAAACACAATTACTCAATTTAGCCAAAGAAAAGGGAATTGAATTAGTTGCAGAAGATTTTTTTAATTCGTCTGTATCTAATGCATCCTCTTCTGAAATTCAAGCTATTCCTAAAGCTACGCATTGGGGCGAACTTGAAATTGGAGAATCTAAACTGCCTTGTTATGTCCTTGATACTGGTGAGCGAGTATTTAGTTTGAAAGGCGTTGTTATGGGGCTGGTTGGTATTGCAGGTGGACAACTCGCAGAGTACATTAAAGTTACAACCATAAAACCATATTTACCGACTGACCTTGTTCCCGATGAAAATAATATAATTCCAGCTTTAATCAATTTTGATACTGGCGGAGAATCCTTTAATAAATATGCGCTGGGTTTACCAGTAGAAAAATTTATGGACTTGTGCGCTGCTTATTCTATGGCTGCAGACAAGGAGCCAAAATTAACGTCAAGACAAGCTCAGACAGCTTCTAGGGCTAACGCATTTTTAAGAGCTTGTGCCAAAGTAGGTATAGTCGCTCTAGTTGATGAAGTTACAGGCTTTCAATATGACCGAGAACAAGATGCCTTACAATTTAAATTGAAACTTTTCTTAGCAGATTCTATGAGAGAATGGGAAAAAACATTCCCTGACCAATTATGGGTTGAATTTGGAAGATTAACAAAATGGCAAGGCTCTGCGAATCAACGTCCCAAATATTGGGGCAAATTGGTAATGGAATTAGTGTATGGTTATCTCGATAAAGATGTAGCAGAATGGTTGAAAAATAACGCACCCAAGCCAATTGGGAATATGAGTTATCATCGCTGGTTATCTAGCCAGTACGGTTTAAAACGATTAATTGAGCATATTTGGTTGTTAATCGGAATGGCTTCGGCATGTGAAAGTATGCCACAATTAAGACTTAAAATGGCTCAGAAGTTCGGTAGAGTGCCTATCCAATTAACTTTATACTTTCCACCGGATTCAAACTGACTACATAAAGCTTGCAGAAAATCATTCGTAAACTATTTTTAATTGATTTTAAAATATACTGTAGAAAATGCTTGACAAATGCTTGAGCGGTATTGTATAATATAATCAATTAGAGATAGAGGTTAGCGATATGAATAAGTTAAGTTTAGAGCGGAAAGCACAAATTATAAAGGTACTATGTGAGGGTAATTCGATTCGCAGTACTGCCCGAATCACTGATACAGCTATCAATACTGTGATTAAATTACTCAGAGAAGTTGGTGCTGCTTGCATGGAATATCAGGATAAAAATATGCGGAACTTAACTTGTAATAAATTACAGATTGATGAAATCTGGTCATTCTGCTATTCAAAGGCTGACCACATTCCGGCAGAAAAGCAAGGTCAATTCGGTTATGGTGATGTTTGGACTTTCACAGCCATTGATGCGGATACTAAATTAGTTCCAGCATGGTTAGCTTCTCGCAGGGATGCAGAATCAGCCTCTATTTTTATCGCAGACCTAAAAGAAAGACTTTCAAATCGTGTTCAAATCACTACAGACGGTCATAAAGCCTATCTGGAAGCTATGGAAAGAGCATTCGGCTCAGAAGTTGATTATGCTATGCTCGTAAAATTATACGGCTCAGAGCCTATCACAGAAAAGCGGTATAGCCCCTCTGAATGTATTGGTGCTGAAAAACACATCATTCAGGGGAATCCTGATTTAAAAGAAGTTTCAACTAGCTATGTTGAAAGACAGAATTTAACCATGAGAATGAGTATGAGAAGATTTACCCGATTAACCAATGGCTTTTCAAAGAAGTTAGAGAATCATATCTACGCTTTAGCCTTATATTTCATGCACTACAATTTTGCTAGAGTTCATAAGACACTTGCTAACCCCTATCCGAGAACACCTGCTATGGCTGCCGGAATGAGTGGCCATATTTGGACAATTGAGGAGATTGTAGGGCTGACAAATTGATAGCTGAAATCTATATTTGAAGTAAATCCACTAGCGTTATTTCACCTAGGTCATCCTTGACAGTGTAGTATAGTGTCAGTTGCGGATTAGTTAATATGGTCACGGCATATAATTCTGTATTTGGTATATTTTGACCAAGGTGTGGTTCACGAGCCAAATAGCCGTCGATAAATTCTTTTATTTCATCCCATTGCTTTATCGAGCCGGTAAGTCTAATCGCTTTTTTAGTAAATGAAGCACTTTCTACGACATTATACCAAGAGAAGGTCATGTTTTTTTGCTATTTCCTTACCAGCTTCGATTTGGTCTTCCGATAAAGGTTCATTAGAAAAATAGCTTGCACTATAAGGGATAGTTTCTCCTTCTTCGGTGAGCAACCATCCTAATTGGTCATGTGATTTTAAACTTACTTCTTTGCCGTTTAGTAACCAAAGGCCTTCTATTACCTGGTCTACAATATCCAATTCTTCTTTCGTGAACATTTCTGCATGAGGTTCTCTATTGGCAACTAATTTTTGTTGTATCCCGTTAAAATAGGGTACGTTCTCGATTTGAGCGTCACCTTGGGCTATTAGTTCATTTCTACAAGGTAACAACTGCCTAGGTGCTGGCCCTTCCTCTAAATTTTGATATTCGGCATCGCTTATAGAATGTCCTAAAGTTCGGTATGCTGCAAAATCAGAATAAAATAAAATCTTATTCAATTTGATTGCACCAAATCTGGCATCCTTTTCAGATTTTATAGCGATATAGAGAAGTAATTCTTTAAGTTTTTCCAAATTGCATGACTCGCTTGGCTTGAGAGATATTTTTTTCATTTTTCTCACCCACTATAATATTATTGTACTTATACGCTCAAGCATTTGTCAATATATTTAACTAAAAATACCTAAAACAATTATTATACTACACGTTGTCAATAGTTTAAGCAAATTTAGATGTAAAAGTTATAAAATAACTGGCAAATTAGTGTCAAAACTATGTAATTTAAATTGGTTTTATAACAAAAGAGACGAATATATATTGAATAAATCACAAAGTTAGATTAGAATAGGGCAATAAAGGAAAATTATTCATTATGCATATGCGTAAAGAGGATGAAATAAAACTTAAACATCTCACCGATGTTGTCTGGCGTTGCCCATATTGCCAAAATGAGGCCGTTCGATATGATAGTGTTAACAAATTATTTGTTTGCTGGGAATGTTGTAAGACATTATCAGAAGATGAGGGACACGCAATATTAGAGGGCTTTAAAGTCGGGCCTGAATATGGAATGCCCCTTGGATGAATTAGTTGTAGAATAGTGGCAATTATGAAAGGGGAGTAGTTGATGGAAGAAAAAATAGAGAAACTTAAAACTATTTACGAGCAGGATTCGGAAAGTTTTCGTTATCAAGATAAACTATATTGGTCAAGATTTCAGACATCATCTGTGGTTGAGGGAGCTGCTTTATGGGCGCTCCTGTTTGGTAATATCACATCATTTTATATGCGCCTATTCATTGCTATCGGAAACCTTATTTTAATTGGGCTTATTTATATTGTGGCATTAAAGGATTACAATGATGCTTCCAATTATTTAAAAAGAATGACTGAGTATGAGAGATTAGTAAATGCCAGTCCTATATATCCTAAAAAGGTATTAGGAATATTTAATGGTAAATATACTATGTGGGTTATATTTATTTTAATCACAGCTTTAAATGGCTTCATGATTTATTATGCAGTAACTACTAAAGTTAATGGATTAACACGCTAATTCTAACCGCTATTCTTCAAAATTCAATTTCATTTCAAAATGATACACTACCGGATTGTTTAGTGGACACATTTTACAAATTAACAAAGCGGCAATTTTGCCGATTTGGTTTACCATTCGGCTAATAATGTGTAAAACTGTAAAAATCAGCCTTTATTTATAACCTTGCAGGTACACTTTTTCCGCCTCGAAGAGTTCGTCACACATCTGCTTTGTTTGATCGATGGTTAATATCGCGGCGGTCAAGGGGTCCAGCAGTGCACCCTGGAAGATTTTATTTTTGTCTTTTTCCATGATGCCGCGCATCACCATTTCCTGCGCGCCGATGTTCGCCTGATTTAAAGCAGCGGCCGGCGCCGGCAGCGCCCCGACATAGCACGGATGGATGCCTTCCCGGTCCACCAGGCACGGGACTTCGACGCAGGCGCCCATGGAAAGATTGGTAATCAGGCCGGTATTTTTGACATTGGCGTTAATCCGCGTGGCGGTACCAGATTCCATGGCGTGAATAATTTTAGCGCCGTATTCCCGGGAAGGATTGAGCGGGAATTCCTTGTCGCTTTCGATTTCATCCTGGAATTTTTTATCTTCGATAACCCGCGCGGCTTGGATCGTCTCATCACGGTGGGGGTGACGTTCCGGATGCCCTTCGGTTTCCAGTTTGTATTTTTCCATGATGTCCGGCCGGCTGCTCTTGCGGAAGTAGGGCATGTAATAGGCGTTAATGAAGCTGGCTTCGGTGAGGAAGTAGCCGAATGTCTTGAAGACTTCCGCCCGGACGATATCCGCCCCGGCCCAGTGCGCATCGTCCGCTGAATAGAGGGCAGGATTTTCGAATGCTTTACGCAGCAGCGGATAGGCATTCCGGCCTTTCCATTTGAATTCCAGGAACCAGGCAAAATGGTTAATTCCGGCTACCCAGTAGGAGATTTCTTCGAGGGGTTTGCCGATATATTTAGCCAGCTGGGCCGCCGTGTGCGGTACGCTGTGGCAGAGCCCGACATTCTTCACTTTGGTATAATCGTTGATTGCCCAGCAAATCGTGGACAGGGGATTGGCGTATTCAAGCAGCCAGGCATCGGGGCAAACCGCTTCCATATCGCGGCAGATATCGATAATCACCGGGATTTGCGTCAAACCGTTGGTAACGCCGGAGGCCGGGCCGGTCCAACCGTCCGCCAGACCATATTTGGCGGCGATATCGCGGACTTTCTGTTTAACGCCGCCGAGCTGGATGGTGCAAATCACGTAATCGGCGCCGTCCAGGGCTTTGCGGCGGTCGGTGGTCGCCTCGATTTTATTATTGAAGCCGTACTGCTTTACCAGCCTTTTAGCGAAAGCGGCAATTAACTCCAGCGGCCCCTCATCGATATCCATCAGACTGATGGTGGCATCCCGCAATTCGGGATAAGACACCACATCCGTAATCAGGTTCCGGGAAAAGGTATGACTGCCGGCGCCAATAATGACAATCTTCGCCATAAAAACACCATCCTCAATTAGTTACTGATGATATTGCAAAGTTAACGGGGAATCAATTACAACGTTTTGAGCAGACTGGCGATGCCCCCGTTAGCCTGCTGCCTGCACCATTCACCGATAGTTCCCAAATCTGTTCCGATACAGAAATGGCGCACGCCCATTTCGACGAATTTCCTGGCTTCTTCCAGGTCGTTGGCTTCAACCCGTGGCGCGATGCCTTTTTTCAGCGCTTTTTTAACCATTTCAATTTCGGCGTTTTGGACGTCGGGGTGGCGGGCTTGTCCCGGTTTGCCGATGCTGATGGAATAGTCACTGGGGCCGAATTGCACCATATCAACGCCGGGAACCGCCAGTATCTCATCAAGATGTTCCACGGCGCTTTTCTTTTCAATCATTACGACCACGACGATTTCGTTTAGAGACTTAACCCATTCCACAGTGGCCGCACCGCCACGCGCCCCGCCGTAACCGCCGGATTGCCGCCGGCCATTCACGCCGTGCAGCCCGCCGATTTCCGGCGTCTCCGCGCGCACATACCGGATGCTTTCCCGGACATCGTCGGCGGAGCGGACATCGGCAAAAATAACGCTCTGGAAACCGGCATCAATCGCCCGGGTGGTTACCAGTCCCCTGGCCTGTTCTTCGATTTTTACCATCAGGGCCATTTTCGGAAAGAGTTCCATTGTCCGCCCGATTTCATCAAACAGCGGCAGCGTCCAGGTAGAATATTCGGAAACATATTCGATGTAGTCAAAAATGCCGGAATTGCCGATGACTTCAAACATGCCCGGCCAGGGCGTGACGACGTGCGTCCCTAAGGTCGGTTTGCCTTCATTCAATAATCGCCGGAGTACATTTTCCTTTCTCATTTTTGCCTTCCTTTCCATTTTTATTTTTAAATCAACTTTATTTTTAAGTCAACGTGAAGATGAGAACGTTAAAATACGGCAAATTTTCAGGGCCACAGTTCTTTGGCGACGTCGTCCATGCCGCCAAGCGAAAGCAGCTTTGCTTTGCTGGGCTTGGTGGTGAAACGGTCCCAGTCCAGATAACCCATGCCCCAATAAACCTGTGCATCAATATCCGCCGTCACGCCGGCCAGCGGCCCGACTGTTTGCGGCGGGTTGCCGATAATCCGCGGCGGGACTTTCCAGTTCAGTTCGCAGATGCCTTCCCGCAGATTGAAGACATGCCGCATATCAACGATACGTTCCCCGGTCTTTAGCATATCGTCCCAGCTGTAGTCCCAACCGGTCACCGATTTAAAAATGCCGACCATTAATTCTTCATTTTCCGGCCAGCGCCCGAAGTGGCACAGTCCGGTGACATTCAGGAAATGAGTGTTGATGAAACTGTACGGCCCGAAAAGGGTGGTGTGCCGTCCGGGTGTGGCGTCCATTTTATAACGCGCTGCGGGGCTCCCCTGGAGGCCGGGCGACATTACTTTGGGGTCGTGCATCGCCACTTCCTGGCCGCCGATGTGCATCGCATACTGCTCGGCGCCTTTTCCGATGATTTCGGACGCCCGTTTCACGCCGTTGGCCAGAACATCCCCGATGCCCTCCCGATTCGCCAGCTTCCGGGTCATCGCCACGATGGACCGGTGGTTGCCCCACCGCAGGTCGATGCCGTCCGTATCCTGCTGTGTCAGGATGCCGTTTTCATACAGTTCGATGGCGAAAGCGATAATCGAACCGCCGGAGATTGTGTCCAGCCCGGCCCGGTTGCAGATATCATTGACCATCACGATTGATTCGGTGTTGCCGTTAAGGCAAAGCGTCCCGAAAGATGTGGCGGTCTCATATTCTGGCCGGTGGATGCCGGCGGGATACTGATACTCACCCCCGGTGCTGGCTTTCAGGAGCGCTTTGCAGCGTATCGGGCAGTGCCAGCAGCCGTGACCTTTTTCCACCATACCGGCGAAAACATCCGGGTGCAGGCCGGCGCGGTTGGGAAAATCAACCACCCCCACGCCGCCCCAGTTCTTCACCGGCGCATCGCCGCTATGCGCCGCCGTGTAATTAGTGAAACTGGTGCCCCATTTCTGCTGTTTTTCCATGGGTGTAAAACCGGTATGAGGGTTAACGACTTTCAATGTTTTAATGTGCGCTAGGATATATTTCTGCGCCGCGACCTTATCGGCGATCACTACTTCTTTGGTACCGCGGGCCACCACCGCTTTCAACTTTTTGGAACCCATCACCGCGCCCAGTCCGGACCGTCCGGCGGCACTGCCGTGGTTGGTCATGATGCAGGAAACCAGGGACAATTTCTCCCCGGCCGGGCCGATGCAGATTACCCGCGAGTCCCGGTATTCGGACATCAGGATGTCTTCACTCTCGTAAGAGTCTTTGCCCCAGAGATAAGCGGCGTCTTTTAATTCGGCTTTGCCGTTATCGAGCAGCAGGAATAACCGGTTTAAGGGAAATGCCGGTGAAGTAAACCCCGTCCCAGCCGGCGAATTTGAGGTTCGGCCCGAAAAAACCGCCGGAATTGGCTTCCCCCCAGCCGCCGGTTAACGGCGATTTGGCCACCGCCATGTAGCGCAGGCCCGGGGGGACGATGGTGCCGGTGAACGGGCCGGTAAGTATCCCCAGTGTGTTATCCGGTCCCAGCGGGTCGATGCCGCCTTTCTGCCGGCTGTAGAGCATGCGGGCGCCGATGCCGTTGCCGCCGATGAAATTACGGCAGATGTTTTCGTCGAGGGGCTCTTCTCTCATCTCTCCGGTGGAAAGATTGACAAAGAGCAGCTTCCCCATGTATCCGCCGGGCATTATTTTCTCCTTCAGTCTTTATTGTGCCGGATGTGCCGTCACCTTGTATTGCTCACAATAAAAACATTTGCTGCCTGCGTACGGTAAAACAGGTTTTTCACCCGGTTTTGACTGTTCCGTGGATAGCAGGCATTACACAAAATTAAATTTTGTGGCTGAAGTAAAAATTACTGATACTTTTCTGCTTTTTTGATGATTTTATTGAGTAAAGTAATCAGCACTTCCAGTTCGTCTTTGGATAAAGCGGACATGATGGCTTTATCGGTTTTCCAGTGTTTGCTGTTATGGAAAGCATCGAGGCCCTTCGCAGTCAGCTCAAAACTTAATTGGTTAGATTTGGGGACTTCCCTGATTTTCTTGACCAGTCCGTCTTTTTCCATAGTGGTCATTTGCAGGGAAATAGTATTTTTCTCCCGGTCGGTCTGCTGCGCCAATTCGGCCAGCGTAATTTTATGATCCGGATGTTTCTGACCGTGATAATAAATCACAAAGAGGAGAAACGCCTGGTTCGAAGAGATGTGATACGGCGCCAGTTCTTTATTACGTGCATAAAGCATTAAACGCCTGGCCCTGCCTAATAACTGTCGTGCCTGCATGTGCCGGTTGCGGACTTTGTTATCTTCAAAAGTCATTTTCAAACCTCTCTTCAATCGTTAACTTGATTTCTTCTTTTAATTTACTTCAGATTACCGGTATTTAGCAATATATGCGGAATTCCGGCTTTTGCCGGCTGCCAATTTGACAAAGGGTAAAAACCGATGATATACTGCACTCTAATCTGCAATATTCGATACTGAATACTATATCATATATTCGTCTCAATATACAATATTAAAGCGTTGCAATATTTGGTTGCCTGGTCCCGATGTTTTCGTATTCATAACATGTACAGTCGTCCCCCGGAAATTCAAATATTCCGTGGTGTTTTAACAGCGGCCATATCACAATTAATAAAATTTGGGTGTTCAGGGATGCGGCGGAAGGCGTGCCCCCGGTTTCGAAAAATTGAGAAGATAAGGAGGCTGGCTTCATGAAAAAGCAGGCTGGAAAATGGTGGGATAAATTCGGTGAGCCGCAGTACGGCGGCGAATTGGTCATCCGCAGCACCACCAACCCGTCGAATTTAGACCCGATTCACAGCGACCATATTACACAGATATATTCCGGCTGGATGGAAAGGCTGTTTGCCGAGGACTGGACGCTGGACCCGAATATTTACGATTTCAAAGGCGTGCCGCCCAAGCAGTTTTTAAAAGGGTTGCTGGCGGAAAGCTGGGAATTCCCCGCGCCGGACACCCTGGTCGTGCATATTCGCAAGGGGATTAACTGGCAGGATATCCCGCCGGTGAGCGGCCGCGAGTTTACAGCCTATGATGTGGAATATCATTATCACCGCCTGTACGGTCTGGGCAGCGGCTTTACCAAACCTGCGCCTTACCACGGCAACGTCAGCGCTTACAAAGATTTAATTTCGGTGAAGGCAACAGATAAATACACGGTGGTGCTCAAGTGGAAGACCCCCAACCCGGAATTTATTGGGGAGACGGTGATAACGGTGCACAGCCCGACGGCGGCCATCGAGGCGCGGGAAGTCGTGGAAAAATGGGGCGGCCTGGATGATTGGCACCATGCTGTCGGTACCGGCCCGTTTATTTTAAAAGAATTTGACAGCGGCATTTCTGCGACCATGGTGAAGAACCAAAAATACTGGGGACATGACGAGCGGCACCCGCAAAACCGGCTGCCTTACGTTGATTCGCTGAGAGTTCTGGTCATTCCGGGCGAAGTTGAAGCTATAGAAGCATTATGTGCGGGGAAAGTGGACGTCATCGACCATATCTCCGCTGCCCAGGCGGCGCAAATCAAGAAGACCAACCCGGAAATGCTGATTACAGCCCATCCTGATTCCACCACCACGCTCGACCCGCGCAATGATGTGAAACCGTTTAACGACATCCGGGTGCGCAAGGCAATGCAGATGGCTATCGATTTACCCGCCATCGCAAAAAACCATTACGGCGGCGCGGTTGAGCCGTACCCATCCTCAATTACCTCGCGGTATATGAAGGGGTGGGCCTGGCCGTTCGAAAAATGGCCGCAGTACCTCCAAGATGAATATGCCTACAACCCGGCATTGGCTAAAAAACTGCTGGCGGAGGCCGGTTATCCCAACGGCTTCAAGACGAATATCGTGGTGGACGTTGCCGCTGATCTGGAACTGATGAAAATTGTGAAATTGTATTTTTCCCGGGTGGGTATCGATATGGAAATACGTCCAATGGAATCCGCCGCACTAGTCGCTTTTATCCAGACTGAACAGAAACACGACCAGATGGCGGCCCGCGCCGGCGGCTCGCTCGGCACCGGTCATGAACCGCTGCGCCAGCTTACCCGCTTCTGCACCAATTCCTCCGGAACGCCGCAGCTGAAAGTCAGCGACCCGGTGATGGATAGTTTTTACCCCCGCGCCATTAAAGCGACGACTGAAGCAGAAGTGAAAAAGATTTTAATCGAGGCCAATGAATATGCGGCCCGGCAGCATTTCGCTATCTCCCTGATGAATCCGGTTAAATACTCCATCGCGCAACCGTGGTTGAAAGGATATACCGGGCAGTTCGGTTCGATTTCGCGCAGTCCCCAGAGCCTCTCTTTCTATGCCGCACGGTTCTGTATCGACCAAAAACTAAAAAAGTCCATGGGGTATTAAGCTGATAAAAGTATGTCAATTTAAAAAGAGGCCGGATTGGCCCGGCCTCTTTTTATTGTTACATTTTAAGAGGCTGACCGCTGAATATCATCTTGCCTTTTACTTTCCCGCCGACTTCAAAGCTTCCTGACGCTGCGCAAGGATTTTTTCCACGCCGGCGATTTCTGCCGCTGTCAATTGCCACTCAGCGGCTTTGGCCGTATCTTCTATTTCGGCAGGTGTCCTGGGTCCGGTAATGGCCGAGGTCACTTCAGGCCTACGCAGGTTCCAGGCGATACCCAGTTGCGCGGCCGTATGCCCGGACTGTTTCGCCAGGGCGGCTAATTCGGGTCCGAGCTTTAGATTGATGCTGTATTCCGGCTCTTGATAATGAGGACTGGTGCGCCGCACATCCCTCGGGGTAAATTTGTTGATATCAATCGTACCGCCGGCCAGCAGGCCCTGCTGCAGGGAACTGTAAGTAACCACGCCGATATTATTTTTCCCGCAATAATCCAGCAAGCCGTTTTCGGCGCCGCGTTCCAGCATGCTGTAGGGCGGTTCGAGGAAAGCGATATGGTGCACCGATTTGACCATTTCCATCTGTTCGGTGGAGAAATTGGAAACACCGATGCAGCCGACCTTGCCTTCTTTTTTCAGTTCCGCCAGTGTTTCCCAGGCTTCTTCGACATAGACCCACGGGTCCGGCCAGTGAATCATATACATATCGATAAAATCAACGCCCAGTCTCTGAATGCTCAATTGGCATTGCTGCCGCACGCGTTCCCGGTCTAGCCGCACCAAGATTGTGGTTTTATCCGGTTTCCACATGAACAGAGCTTTTGTGGCGATTAATGGCTTTTGGGACATCCCTTTCAGCGCTTTCCCAACGACTTCCTCCGCGTGTCCTGTGCCGTAAATCGGGGCGGTATCAATCCAGTTCACTCCCAATTCCAGCGCGCGATAAATCGTTTTAATGGAAATATCGTCATCCTGCGGGCCCCAGCCGAACCGGTCCGTGCCGGCCATCGGCCACGTGCCCAACCCCACGGTTGACAGGTGCAGCGGCGCCAAACCAAGTTTTCTTGTTTTCATCGTCTATAGCTCCTTTTGAGGCCAAAAATATGATTATCAGGTCTGATAATTCTACCTCTTGACAAAAATCCAGGCCGGTGATATACTGCTGTTTAACTTAGAATATTCGGTACTGAATACTATACTATATTTAGTCTGGAATAGACAATAGAAATTGTTTCACAGCGTGTTGTAAGGTTAACATCGTTAGCACCTGTAAGGCTGGCTTTGTCAGGGGAGACCAGGGTACTGAAGGTTTGTGGTTGGACTTTCAGCTAAGTGTGGTTGATGTCCCCTCCCGTGTCCGGAGCCCTGGGGGTAATCGGGCTTAGTGGCACAGCCAGCCTTACATTCACTTAATAGCTGTAATGGTAAATTTTAGATAAATAATGGAGGGTAAATGAAAAAAGGAGTTATCTGGATTGCACTGAGTTTCCTCATCGTTGCAACAATGGTACTGGCATCTTGCAGTTCTGCAACGACAACGAGCACCAGCACCAAGACAACCACATCTACCACCACCGCTACAACAACATCAATCGCACCAACATCCACCACCACAATCTCATCCACTACAACTTCAACCACTGCAGTCACAACACCGGCAACTACCACCTCTACCGGCAACTGGTGGGATAGCCTCGGTACACCCTCTTATGGCGGCACATTGACGCTTGCGGAGAGCAGCAACATTACTTCTTTTGACGACGGCAACCCGTTATCCGGGCAAATGCAGGTGCAGAATTTGTGGGAAGATTCATTGGTTTGTGACGACTGGACCGTGAACCCATCGGCTTTTGCTTACCAGTTAGCCTTCCGTCCCAACAACTGGGAGGTAGGTTGCGTGGCCTCTGACTGGGAGTTTACAGGCACCAACGTTCTAACCATGCACCTAAAACAGAACGTTTACTGGTGGAATGTCGCGCCGGTAAACGGGCGTCAATTTACCTCTAATGACGTGGTTTTTTACTATGACCGGCTGTACGGTCTGGGCATGGGTTACACCAAACCGCTTTCGACCAATACCGCCATGTACGCCCTGGCATCGGTAACCGCTACCGATAAATATACGGTTTCGTTTAACTGGCCGGGAGTCAGCCAGGAGACAATTTGCGAGGATATGTTCGGTCCGATGGGGGCTAATGAAGAAGCTCCGGAAGTATTCGCGGCTTACACGACTTCCCCTACTCAAATCATTACCAACTGGCACTATACTTTCGGCTGCGGGCCGTACATGATTACCGACTGGGTTGACAGCACTGCCATGACACTTGTTAAAAATACCAGCTACTGGGGAGTTGACGAGCGCCATCCTCAGAACCAGTTACCATATATCAGTAACGTCAAGCTATTAATCATACCTGCCCAGGCAACCGCGCTCGCCGCTGTCCGTGCCGGTAAGATTGATGCAATTGACACGCTAACGCTTTCACAGGCGCAGCAGATGAAAGTAACGAACCCTGGTATGACACAACTCTCGTACCCGGGCGGTCCCGATACTATCGACCCGAAAGATGATATTGCCCCGTTTACCGACCAGCGGGTCCGCCAGGCCATGCAGATGGCCCTGAATCTGCCGCTAATTGCCAGTACCTATTACGGCGGCACTGCGTACCAGTATCCTTCCACCATGACTTCAGTGTTTATGACCGGTTGGTCCTATCCGTATTCGCAATGGCCTGCTTCCCTGAAGGCGACATACGATTACAACCCGACGGGCGCAAAAGCGCTGCTGGCGGCCGCCGGGGCTTCTACATTTAGCGTTAATTGCGTCGCTTCCAGTAGTAACCCCGACCTGGATTTATTACAGATCGTCCAGTCCGAATTTGCGGCTGTCGGCATTACCATCAATATTTCTTTGATGGATGCGGCCTCCTTGAACACCATGCTCCGTGCCCATGCGGACACCGGTATCGCTTTCGGTACCAAGCTTGGTTTTACCTTCCCGCCGCTGATGGGTTTCCGTCATTGGCAGACAGGTACTACTCTCGATTGGTGCGATATCAATGACCCGACATGGAACGCCCTGTACGCTCAGGCGTTGGCGGCCCCGACGCTGGCTCAGACCCAGGCCCTGGTGGTTCAGGGTAACCAGTATCAGGCGCAGCAGCAGTGGAGCGTCAGTCTACCCTGTCCCATGCAATTCGCGGTTTGCCAGCCGTGGCTCAACGGTTATAACGCGCAAACATTCTCCATTTCAAGTACATCCGGCGTGCTTGAGATTGGCTTCTATTGTGCCAGATTCTGGATTAATCAAAGTATGAAGCAGTCTCTGGGTTTTGGTTCCTAGTTTAAAGTTATCCGGAAAATTTCGAAGTGGGCTCCGTAAAAAGAGCCCACTTCGAATATTTAGCACGGGCGGAATCATTTCCAGCCGGCCGGTTCAATACAATTTATCATTCGAATGCAATCAGGCTGATTCGCCTCGGTTTTAGTTTTAAAAAATATTCTGAAGAACAAACAGTTCAGACGTTAATTTTCATTTAATAATAATGTGGGTAATTTGAAACAAAAAGCAGCAGCAACCAACTGGTGGGATAAACTCGGCAAGCCGCAATATGGCGGTGAACTGGTAATCCGCGCCGGCGGTAATATTGTCAATTTCGACCCGTATTTCAGCGAGAAATGGACAAGTATTTACGGCGGGTGGCTGGAAAGACTGGTTTCCGATGACTGGACTCTAGACCCGGCAGTCTGGGATTATCAGATCCCATGGCACCCCATGAAATATTTGAAAGGCCAACTGGCGGAAAGCTGGGAATTCCCGGCACCGGGCATTCATGTCGCCCATCTGCGTAAGGGTATTCACTGGCAAAACCTGCCGCCGGCTAACGGCCGGGAGTTTACCGCTGACGATGTGGTCTTTCATTATCACCGTCTGTACGCTCTGGGCGGCGGTTTCACCAAACCGAGCCCCTTCCGCGCCGGCATCGGCTCCGGAAACATTATTTCGGTGACTGCGCCGGATAAATATACCGTGGTCTTTAAACTAAAAATCACCAAACCCGAGGCCATTATGGAAGCCCTTCACGGCGTGGGACAGGAACCGTGCCTGGAAAATCCCGATGCCGTAAAGCTATGGGGTGATGTCAGCGACTGGCATCATGCCGTCGGCACCGGGCCGTTCATACTCAAAAATTTCGTCGACAACGGTTATGCTCTTCTGACCAGAAATCCGGATTATTGGGGACATGACGAGCGTTACCCCCAGCATCAACTTCCGTATCTGGACGCCATCAGATATCAAATCATCCCGGATGAAAATGAGGCCCTGAACGCATTGCGGGCAGCGGAAATTGACCTTATCAGCGGGGTTTCTGCGTTTAATGCGGCGGCTATGCAGCAGACAAACCCGGAAATCATACAGATACCGATCCCGCGGCCGCAGGCGTTGACCGTCCAGCCGGCTAATGACCAGCCGCCGTTTAATGATATCCGTGTCCGCAAAGCGATGCAGCTGGCGATTGATTTACCGGCCATCGCCCGGGATTATTACCGCGGCACGGTTGACCCCTATCCCTCTACCATCACTTCACGGGATATGAAAGGGTGGGGTTTCCCTTATGATATCTGGCCGCAGGAATTGAAAGACGAATATACTTACAATCCGGCTTTAGCCAGAAAATTACTGGCGGAAGCCGGCTATCCGCGCGGATTTCAGACTAATGTCGTGGCGGATACTTCCTGGGACATGAAACTTTTACCCATTGTTCAATCTTATTTTGCCGATATCGGGATTGAGATGGAAATCCGGCCGATGGAACATAATCAAATGCTGACCTACGTCGAAACCGACCGCAAACATGAGCTGGTCTGGCGCGAATATGGGCCGCTGGGGCATAACTATTCCCCGCTGGGGGCGATTAACCGCCTGCACTCGCAGCATTTACCCAACTGGCTGGGGATTCACGACCCGGTGATGGATAGTTATTATCCTAAAGCACTGGCGGCGACCACGGAAGACGAACTAAAACAAATTATGAAAGATGTCAACGAGCGGGCGGCGCGCCAGCACTACGTTGTCTGTTTGTTGCAGCCGATGTCCTACACGCTTTACCAGCCGTGGTTGAAAGGTTTTAATTCGCAGTGTCATTCGATTACAATGGGAGTAATGGGCGGCCCCAGCCGTTTGAGTTTTTACGGCGGCCGTTTCTGGATTGATTCGGATTTGAAGAAGAAAATGGGGCATTAGCATATACAAAAGTTAGTTGCTCGCCCATTGAGAACTTGAAAGATATGAGAATTAACAATGCTCGGGATTGCATGGGTGGGTTTTATAACCACCCGCCCTGCTCTGGCCGGGGGAATAGGTGTCAAGCAGGCAAGGTATTGGTCAAGCAATGAACTATAAAGATTATATACAAAAAGCTAAAAGGAGCATAAGATGATTAAATTAATCTTTATGTTAGCCTCAAAAGACCTGCCGAACGAAATGCCGGCCTTTGAACGCTGGTATTTACGCTATCATGCCTGCGAAGTCTTATCCAAAGACCAGCCGTGGATTGCCCGTTTCGTCGGCTACCGGCCGCTGCCGGTCATCCCGGAAGCACTGGACTACGGCCACTATAATATGCGCGTCATCGAAGTCTGGTTCCGTAACATGGAAGATTATTTCGGCGGCACCAGCATGTTCCATTTTACCTGGAAGGGCGGCTGGATGAAAAACCCCATCGAATGGGATAAATACGCCATCCCGCGGGTCTCCACCTGCGTGCCAGTGCCTGCCCAGAACGTCTTCCTGGCGGGGAAATATAGCGCTGAAGAGAAAATGATGCTGCGCTGGTACACTTTCACCAAATATCCTGAAGGCGTTTCTGTCGAAGAAGGCGACGATTGGTTCCTGAATGTGCACTCGAAAGAGGTGCTGCAGCAGCCGGGATTAATCGGCTATTTCAGCGCCAGAGCCGTGCAGTTTCCGGGCCGGAGCGCTCCCACCTGGATACGTCAGAGCGAGCTGGTTTATGAAGATTTCAACGGCTGGAAAAAATCAGTCATCGAAAAACCGCCGAAGTACACCAAGCCGCGCTGGGCAAAATACGACAAATATCCGTTCCTGGAGCCCTATGTAGATTTTACCAGCACTTTCCTGGCGGAGCGGCCGGAAACCGATTATCTGAAAGAAGGGCGCGCTTTCCCTTAACATTTTTTCACCATTACCGGTAGTGTTACAGTAATTAACAGGAGTTTGGATTGTTTTATAAGGTTCTCGACGGCGTCAAAGTAATCGAATACGGCAACCTGATTTCCGCCCCGTTCTGTGCGAAGATATTCGCCGATATGGGGGCGGAAGTCATCAAGATTGAACAGCCGTGCTGCGGCGATGATTCCCGCAGAATGGAACCTTTCATGAATGATATTCCGGGCCTGGAACGCAGCGGCCTCTTCCAGTACCTGAACATGAACAAAAAGGGGATTACGCTCAATCCGGAAACCGCCACCGGTCGGAAAATCCTGCTGCAATTATTAAAAGGGGCGGATGTCTTTATTGAAAATAATCCTCCGAAACGGATGAAAGCGCTGAAGCTGGATTATGCCCGCGTCAAACAGGTTAATCTGCGCATCGTGATGACCTCTATTACACCCTTCGGGCAGACCGGCCCCTACAAAGATTACAAGAGCAGCGAGTTGATTAACGCCCATATGGGCGGTGTCGGTTATGATTCCGTCCGCGAAGTGGATATCAGCCGGGAGCCGATTAAAGCGCCGGCGCATATTTTCGGATTCCAGGCCGGTTTAAGCGCCGCGACCGCGACTGTCGCCGCTGTTTTTCAGCAAAGCGTTACCGGCGAAGGGACATACCTTGATGTATCCGAGCAGGAAAGCATCATCCAGAACATGCATTCGGTCTTTCGTTACTATCACAATAAACAGATTGTAAACCGCACGGATGTGCTGGATCGGGCACCCGCGCACATTTTGCCCTGCAAAGACGGCTATATTCATCATGCCAACATGGAAGAATCCGAATGGTGGCGTTTTGTCGATTTGATGGGCAACCCGGAATGGGCGAAGAACGAATTATTTGCCGATTATACCCTGCGGTCGCAGTACTGGGATGCGCTCAAACCTTTAATTTTAGACTGGACGAAAGACCATACGATGGATGAAATTTACCGGGGCAGCCAGGAAAGAGGTTCGGCCATCGGCGCGCTTTATACCGCCAAAGATATGCTCTCCGACCGGCAAATGGCCGCGCGCGGTTTCTTTGTCGAGGCCGACCATCCTGAAATCGGTAAACTGCAATATCCGGGCGTGCCATACCGTTTTTCCGGCATCCCGAAAGAACAGCCGTCTACAGCGCCGCTGCTCGGTCAAAATAACGAAGAAATCTTGTGCGGGGACCTGGGATATACCAAAAAAGACCTGGTCAAATTCCGTGAAGCAGGGGTTATTTAGATGAGCAGCGCTTTTCTGAAAGGGGTGCGGGTATTGGCCATGACGCAGGTCTGGGCCGGCGGCTGGATGGGCGGCATTTTAGCGGATATGGGTGCCGAGGTTATCAAAGTCGAATCCAATAAAAAAATTGACATTTTAAGACGCACCATCGAAACTCAGGGTGATTTGAACCGCGGACCTAATTTTAATGGGTATAACCGCGGCACCAAAAGCTGTAACCTGAACCTGAAAAAACCGGAGGGAGTGGAACTGTTTAAAAAACTGGTGAAGATCAGCGATGTCGTTATCGAAAACCTGGCACCCAAAGGCATGCCCGGTTTCGGTCTGGATTATGACATCCTGAAACAAGTGAAACCGGATATTATCATGGTCTCGGTGCCCGGCTTCGGCAGTACCGGCCCGGATAAGAATTACATTTCTTATGCTGCCACCGTCCAGTCCATCGGCGGGTTGGAGGCCTCATTCGGCTATCCCGGCGGGGAACCATCCACGCCGTCCATTTTCATGGCAGACCCGGTGGGCGGGATGTATGGGGTGCTCGGCGTCTGTAGCGCTGTTTATTATCACCATAAAACCGGCAAAGGGCAGCATGTTGAACTGGCCCAGAGCGAAGCCATCATGTCGCTGCTGCCGGAATCAGTGATGGAATATGAAATGACCGGCCGTATCCGGCCGCGTTTGGGCAACCGCGATGAAATCATGGCGCCGCACGGCTGTTACCCTTGCAAAGGTAATGATACATGGGTGGCGATTGCCGTGTCCGACGATGAAGAATGGCAAGCCTTGTGCCGCGTCATGGGCAACCCTGAATGGAGTAAAGCGGCAAGGTTCTCCGACCGGTTCAGCCGCTGGCAAAATCAGGATGAACTGAATAAATTAATTGCCGGCTGGACACGGAGTTTTACGCATTATGAAGTGATGCACCAACTGCAAAAGGCGGGCGTACCGTCCGGCGCATCCCTCAGCACGGAGGAAATGAACCATGACCCGCATGTTAAAGAGCGCGGCGCCCTCATTGAGATGACCGGTCAGAAGGTCGGCAAGACGCTGACCTGGCGTTCACCCTGGAAATCGGCACTAACCGGCTCGAATCCGGCCTCGCCGTATTTTGGGGAACACAATAACTATGTTTTTAATACGCTGTTGGGTTTATCCGATAGCGAGATTGAAAAATTAATCCGCGAAGAGGTCATTTATTAGTGTAATGAATTGGAGAAAACAGCTTCTCCGGAAAAGCTAAAAGTATAAAGAAAGGGGTTAAACGGGTATGGATTTTAAAGAGTATTCTATCGGCGAATTTGATACGGAGGAACAAAAGAAGTTCCGGCAGGAAGTGCGGGAATGGATTGATAAAAATATGGACCCGCGTCTGGCGGTATCCGCGGAAGAACGTGGCTTGCCGCCGGACACCGACTCCGATCTCACCCGGGCGTTCGGGCGCAAACTGGCGGCCAAAGGCTGGCTGGTTCCGGAGTGGCCCAAAGAAGTCGGCGGCGCGGGGCTAACTTCAGAGCAAAGATACATTATCAACCAGGAAGTCGCTGCGCGCAATATCGAACTCCCCGGCCACTGGGGGAATTTCCAGGGCGGCGTCCCCGGCCCCACAATGATGAAATTTGCCACCGAAGAACAGAAGAAAGAATGGCTGCCGAAAATCGCCGCCGGCGCTTTGTTCTCCCTGGGCTATACCGAACCCAATGCCGGCACTGACCTGGCTTCGTTGCAGATGCGCGCTGTCTCGGACGGCGATGATTATATCGTCAACGGGCAGAAAATGTTCTCCAGCGGTGTGGACAAAGCGGATTATCACTGGCTGTTAGTCCGGACCAATCCCAATGTCCCGAAGCACAGAGGCATCTCGCTGTTAATTGCCGACCTGAAAAGCCCCGGTGTTACCATCAAAGAAATGCACACTATCTCCGGCATGGCGACCCATGAGATTTTTTACGATAATGTCCGCATTCCTAAAAAGAACCGCATCGGACCGGAAGACGGCGGCTGGGGCATCACCCGGGAAGCCTTAAGCATCGAACGGGCCAGCGTCGGTTCATCACCGTGGGCACCGAAAATTGTGGACGAATTGATTAAATATGCCAAAGAAACGATGCACAACGGAAAACCGCTATATGACGACCCGCTGGTGGAACAGAGCCTGGCCGAAATGGTTATCGAAGTTAACATCCTGCGTCTGTTTACCCACCGCATCAACTGGATGGTGGACAGCGGCATGAACCCTGCCTGGACCGGCGCGGCTTCCAAAATCTGGGAAGCCGAGACCAGCCAGCGCGTGGCGAATAAAGGCATGGAGATTCTTGGAATGTCCTGCCAGCTTGAACCCGGTTCGAAATGGGCGCCCATCAAGGGCCGCGTCGAGCTGGGTTACCGCGAAACCGTGGTCAGGACTTTCGGCGGCGGCTCGGATGAAATGATGCGCAGCGTCATCGCCACCGTGGCCATGGGCCTGCCGCGGGAACCGCAAATGACGATGCCGGTGAAGAAGTAGCAGAGATATGGAAAAGAGAGGACGATAAAGATGAATTTCGATTTTAATGATGAGCAGAAGATGTTAAAACAGGGGGCGCGGGACTTTTTTGAGAAAGAGTGCCCCAAGTCTTTAGTCCGGCAGATGGCGGCCGACGAAAAAGGCAACCCGCCGGAATTGTGGAAGAAAATGGCCCAGCTGGGTTGGCTGGGTTTAATCTATCCCGAACAGTACGGCGGCGGCGGGGGCAATATGATTGACCTGGTGGCGCTGGAAGAAGAAATGGGCCGGGCCTGCTTGCCGGGCGCATTCTTCTCGACTGTGCTGCTGGGCGGCCTCTTTATCCTCAATGCCGGCAATGAGGAACAGAAAAAAGAATTACTCCCGAAAATCGGCAAGGGCGAACTGATTTTAACCCTGGCTTTAACCGAAGTAAGCGGCAGTTATGAGGCTTCCGCCGTGGAGACCTCCGCCGTCAGTGAAAAAGAAGATTACGTCATCAGCGGCACCAAGCTTTATGTCCCGGATGCGCATATCGCCGATTACATTATCTGCCTTGCCCGCACTAAAAAAGGCGCCAGGCCGGAAGAAGGGATCACCGCCTTCCTGGTGGACCGCAAGAGTACCGGCATTACCTGCACCTTATTAAAGACCATCGCCGGCGATAAGCTGTGCGAAGTTATCTTCAATAAGGTAAAAGTTTCCAGGAAAAACATTGTCGGTCAACTGGATCAGGCCTGGGGGCCGCTGGAACAGACGCTGCGTCAGGTCACCGTTGCCCGCTGCGCCGAAATGGTGGGGGGCGCGCAAAAAGTGCTGGAAATGTCCGCCGACCATACCAAGCAGCGCATCGTCTTCGACCGCCCATTAGGCAGTTTCCCGGTCATTCAGCATTACATCGCCAATATGATTATGGATATTGACGGCAGTAAATTCCTGACTTATGAAGCCGCCTGGCGGCTCAGCGAGGGCATGTCCTGCGCCAAAGAAGTGGCCATGGCCAAGGCCTGGACCAGCGAAGCCTACCGGCGCGTCACCGCCAACGGCCACGAGATTTACGGCGGCATCGGTTTTACCGTAGAGAGCGACATGCACCTCTATTTCCGGCGGGCCAAAGCCGCTGAGGTTACGCTCGGTGATGCCAATTACCAGCGTAAGGTTTTAGCCAAAGAGCTGCGTAAATAAATAAGTTTTAGAGAGGGTATTTTGATATGAGCTATGAAGGGATCTTGTTTGAAAAGAAAGACAGCATTGCCACGGTTATCTAGTGTATGTCTGTTTACTGATAACCGTGGCAATGCTGTCTTTCTTTTCAAACAAGATCCCTTCATAGCTCATATCAAAATACCCTCTCTAAAACTTATTTATTTACGCAGCTCTTTGGCTAAAACCTTACGCTGGTAATTGGCATCACCGAGCGTAACCTCAGCGGCTTTGGCCCGCCGGAAATAGAGGTGCATGTCGCTCTCTACGGTAAAACCGATGCCGCCGTAAATCTCGTGGCCGTTGGCGGTGACGCGCCGGTAGGCTTCGCTGGTCCAGGCCTTGGCCATGGCCACTTCTTTGGCGCAGGACATGCCCTCGCTGAGCCGCCAGGCGGCTTCATAAGTCAGGAATTTACTGCCGTCAATATCCATAATCATATTGGCGATGTAATGCTGAATGACCGGGAAACTCCCTAATGGGCGGTCGAAGACGATGCGCTGCTTGGTATGGTCGGCGGACATTTCCAGCACTTTTTGCGCGCCCCCCACCATTTCGGCGCAGCGGGCAACGGTGACCTGACGCAGCGTCTGTTCCAGCAGCCCCCAGGCCTGATCCAGTTGACCGACAATGTTTTTCCTGGAAACTTTTACCTTATTGAAGATAACTTCGCACAGCTTATCGCCGGCGATGGTCTTTAATAAGGTGCAGGTAATGCCGGTACTCTTGCGGTCCACCAGGAAGGCGGTGATCCCTTCTTCCGGCCTGGCGCCTTTTTTAGTGCGGGCAAGGCAGATAATGTAATCGGCGATATGCGCATCCGGGACATAAAGCTTGGTGCCGCTGATGACGTAATCTTCTTTTTCACTGACGGCGGAGGTCTCCACGGCGGAAGCCTCATAACTGCCGCTTACTTCGGTTAAAGCCAGGGTTAAAATCAGTTCGCCCTTGCCGATTTTCGGGAGTAATTCTTTTTTCTGTTCCTCATTGCCGGCATTGAGGATAAAGAGGCCGCCCAGCAGCACAGTCGAGAAGAATGCGCCGGGCAAGCAGGCCCGACCCATTTCTTCTTCCAGCGCCACCAGGTCAATCATATTGCCCCCGCCGCCGCCGTACTGTTCGGGATAGATTAAACCCAGCCAACCCATCTGGGCCATTTTCTTCCACAATTCCGGCGGGTTGCCTTTTTCGTCGGCCGCCATTTGCCGGACTAAAGACTTGGGGCACTCTTTCTCAAAAAAGTCCCGCGCCCCCTGTTTTAACATCTTCTGCTCATCATTAAAATCGAAATTCATCTTTATCGTCCTCTCTTTTCCATATCTCTGCTACTTCTTCACCGGCATCGTCATTTGCGGTTCCCGAGGCATGCCCATGGCCACGGTGGCGATGACGCTGCGCATCATTTCATCCGAGCCGCCGCCGAAAGTCCTGACCACGGTTTCGCGGTAACCCAGCTCGACGCGGCCCTTGATGGGCGCCCATTTCGAACCGGGTTCAAGCTGGCAGGACATTCCAAGAATCTCCATGCCTTTATTCGCCACGCGCTGGCTGGTCTCGGCTTCCCAGATTTTGGAAGCCGCGCCGGTCCAGGCAGGGTTCATGCCGCTGTCCACCATCCAGTTGATGCGGTGGGTAAACAGACGCAGGATGTTAACTTCGATAACCATTTCAGCCAGGCTCTGTTCCACCAGCGGGTCGTCATATAGCGGTTTTCCGTTGTGCATCGTTTCTTTGGCATATTTAATCAATTCGTCCACAATTTTCGGTGCCCACGGTGATGAACCGACGCTGGCCCGTTCGATGCTTAAGGCTTCCCGGGTGATGCCCCAGCCGCCGTCTTCCGGTCCGATGCGGTTCTTTTTAGGAATGCGGACATTATCGTAAAAAATCTCATGGGTCGCCATGCCGGAGATAGTGTGCATTTCTTTGATGGTAACACCGGGGCTTTTCAGGTCGGCAATTAACAGCGAGATGCCTCTGTGCTTCGGGACATTGGGATTGGTCCGGACTAACAGCCAGTGATAATCCGCTTTGTCCACACCGCTGGAGAACATTTTCTGCCCGTTGACGATATAATCGTCGCCGTCCGAAACGGCCCTCATCTGCAACGAAGCCAGGTCAGTGCCGGCATTGGGTTCGGTATAGCCCAGGGAGAACAAAGCGCCGGCGGCGATTTTCGGCAGCCATTCTTTCTTCTGTTCTTCGGTGGCAAATTTCATCATTGTGGGGCCGGGGACGCCGCCCTGGAAATTCCCCCAGTGGCCGGGGAGTTCGATATTGCGCGCAGCGACTTCCTGGTTGATAATGTATCTTTGCTCTGAAGTTAGCCCCGCGCCGCCGACTTCTTTGGGCCACTCCGGAACCAGCCAGCCTTTGGCCGCCAGTTTGCGCCCGAACGCCCGGGTGAGATCGGAGTCGGTGTCCGGCGGCAAGCCACGTTCTTCCGCGGATACCGCCAGACGCGGGTCCATATTTTTATCAATCCATTCCCGCACTTCCTGCCGGAACTTCTTTTGTTCCTCCGTATCAAATTCGCCGATAGAATACTCTTTAAAATCCATACCCGTTTAACCCCTTTCTTTATACTTTTAGCTTTTCCGGAGAAGCTGTTTTCTCCAATTCATTACACTAATAAATGACCTCTTCGCGGATTAATTTTTCAATCTCGCTATCGGATAAACCCAACAGCGTATTAAAAACATAGTTATTGTGTTCCCCAAAATATGGCGAGGCCGGATTCGAGCCAGTTAGTGCCGATTTCCAGGGTGAACGCCAGGTCAGCGTCTTGCCGACCTTCTGACCGGTCATCTCAATGAGGGCGCCGCGCTCTTTAACATGCGGGTCATGGTTCATTTCCTCCGTGCTGAGGGATGCGCCGGACGGTACGCCCGCCTTTTGCAGTTGGTGCATCACTTCATAATGCGTAAAACTCCGTGTCCAGCCGGCAATTAATTTATTCAGTTCATCCTGATTTTGCCAGCGGCTGAAACGGTCGGAGAACCTTGCCGCTGTACTCCATTCCGGGTTGCCCATGACGCGGCACAAGGCTTGCCATTCTTCATCGTCGGACACGGCAATCGCCACCCATTTATCATTACCTTTGCAAGGGTAACAGCCGTGCGGAGCCATGATTTCATCGAGGTTGCCCAAACGCGGCCGGATACGGCCGGTCATTTCATATTCCATCACTGATTCCGGCAGCAGCGACATGATGGCTTCGCTCTGGGCCAGTTCAACATGCTGCCCTTTGCCGGTTTTATGGTGATAATAAACAGCGCTGCAGACGCCGAGCACCCCATACATCCCGCCCACCGGGTCTGCCATGAAAATGGACGGCGTGGATGGTTCCCCGCCGGGATAGCCGAATGAGGCCTCCAACCCGCCGATGGACTGGACGGTGGCAGCATAAGAAATGTAATTCTTATCCGGGCCGGTACTGCCGAAGCCGGGCACCGAGACCATGATAATATCCGGTTTCACTTGTTTCAGGATGTCATAATCCAGACCGAAACCGGGCATGCCTTTGGGTGCCAGGTTTTCGATAACGACATCGCTGATCTTCACCAGTTTTTTAAACAGTTCCACTCCCTCCGGTTTTTTCAGGTTCAGGTTACAGCTTTTGGTGCCGCGGTTATACCCATTAAAATTAGGTCCGCGGTTCAAATCACCCTGAGTTTCGATGGTGCGTCTTAAAATGTCAATTTTTTTATTGGATTCGACTTTGATAACCTCGGCACCCATATCCGCTAAAATGCCGCCCATCCAGCCGCCGGCCCAGACCTGCGTCATGGCCAATACCCGCACCCCTTTCAGAAAAGCGCTGCTCATCTAAATAACCCCTGCTTCACGGAATTTGACCAGGTCTTTTTTGGTATATCCCAGGTCCCCGCACAAGATTTCTTCGTTATTTTGACCGAGCAGCGGCGCTGTAGACGGCTGTTCTTTCGGGATGCCGGAAAAACGGTATGGCACGCCCGGATATTGCAGTTTACCGATTTCAGGATGGTCGGCCTCGACAAAGAAACCGCGCGCGGCCATTTGCCGGTCGGAGAGCATATCTTTGGCGGTATAAAGCGCGCCGATGGCCGAACCTCTTTCCTGGCTGCCCCGGTAAATTTCATCCATCGTATGGTCTTTCGTCCAGTCTAAAATTAAAGGTTTGAGCGCATCCCAGTACTGCGACCGCAGGGTATAATCGGCAAATAATTCGTTCTTCGCCCATTCTGGGTTGCCCATCAAATCGACAAAACGCCACCATTCGGATTCTTCCATGTTGGCATGATGGATATAGCCGTCTTTGCAGGGCAAAATGTGCGCGGGTGCCCGATCCAGCACATCCGTGCGGTTTACAATCTGTTTATTGTAATAGTAACGGAAGACCGAATGCATGTTCTGGATGATGCTTTCCTGCTCGGATACATCAAGGTATGTCCCTTCGCCGGTAACGCTTTGCTGAAAAACAGCGGCGACAGTCGCGGTCGCGGCGCTTAAACCGGCCTGGAATCCGAAAATATGCGCCGGCGCTTTAATCGGCTCCCGGCTGATATCCACTTCGCGGACGGAATCATAACCGACACCGCCCATATGGGCGTTAATCAACTCGCTGCTCTTGTAATCTTTGTAGGGGCCGGTCTGCCCGAAGGGTGTAATAGAGGTCATCACGATGCGCAGATTAACCTGTTTGACGCGGGCATAATCCAGCTTCAGAGCTTTCATCCGTTTCGGAGGATTATTTTCAATAAAGACATCCGCCCCTTTTAATAATCGGAGCAGGATTTTCCGACCGGTGGCGGTTTCCGGATTAAGGGTAATCCCCTTTTTATTCATGTTCAGGTACTGGAAGAGGCCGCTGCGTTCCAGGCCCGGAATATCATTCATGAACGGTTCCATCCGGCGGGAATCATCACCGCAGCACGGCGGTTCAATCTTAATGACTTCCGCCCCCATATCAGCGAATATCTTCGCACAGAACGGGGCGGAAATCAGGTTGCCGTATTCGATTACTTTGACGCCGTCGAGAACCTTATAAAACAATCC
>CAVYZP010000041.1:0-18130 GCA_963772985.1 uncultured Chloroflexia bacterium | reverse complement strand
AATAATATAACGCGGGATATTGATTTTCAAGGAAAACATCGCAGAACCTGGCGGTTAATCCGCCTCAGGCGGACGCGCTCTACCGTTGAGCTATCGGGGAATACAATCATCGCTGGAAAAACTGTCCCAACAATTTTTTATTATATCAATCGTTGGGTAAAAGAGCAATCTGTAGTTTTTTGGCTGCCGCGCCAGGAATCGAACCTGGGTAAAAGGATTCAAAGTCCTTCGTGCTACCTCTACACAACGCGGCAATCTTCTTTTCTACGGTTTACCGGTGCCGAAGGTCGGGGTCGAACCGACACGAGAGTCGCCTCTCAACAGTTTTTGAGACTGTCGCGTCTGCCAATTCCGCCACTCCGGCTTAATTGGAGCGGAAGACGAGGCTCGAACTCGCGACCTCCTCCTTGGCAAGGAGGCGTTCTACCACTGAACTACTTCCGCCCGCTCTATTATTTTACCGTATTCTACTGGTGCCGAAGGAGGGATTTGAACCCTCATAGGCTTTCGCCCACCACCCCCTCAAGATGGCGTGTCTACCAGCTTCCACCACTTCGGCTGAAATTGGTAACCCTGAAAACAATGGCAGGAGTGGCAGGATTCGAACCCGCGACCGGTGGTTTTGGAGACCACTGCTCTACCAACTGAGCTACACTCCTATCCGTTAATCAATTTACCATATTTAAGCCTTAAAATAAAGTCTTGCATGTTTTTCCTGTGGAAAGCGGTAGAAAAATATTTCACTCCGGTTAGTTTAGTCTCAGTATAGTTTACATAATAATATTACAGCGCATTTCTTTGCCGATGTGATAAAATAGTCACAAGCCCGCATCGCAGGAGAAAACAGATTATGGCTAAAACTATTTCGATTATCGTGCCTGCCTATAAAGAAAAAGACAATATCGGTCCGCTGGTGGAGCGTATCAACAGCAGCCTGGCGAAATATGATTACGAAATAGTGATTGTTGATGACAATAGCGCCGACGGCAGTGAAGAGCTGGTCAACGGTTTGGCTAAAAAATATCCGGTAAAAATAATCGTCCGGAAAAATAAAAGGGGACTTTCCTCCGCGGTTGTGGACGGCATCGCTGCCACGGACAGTGAATTTGTCATTGTGATGGACGCCGACCTGCAGCATCCGCCGGAAGTTTTGCCGGATATCGCCAAAGCCCTGGAAAATCATGACTTTGTGATGGCTTCCCGGTACGTGAAGGGCGGCAGTCCCGGCGATTGGAAACTGTCCCGGAAAATCGTCTCCAAGGTGGCGACCCTGCTGGCGCTGTTTATTGCTCCGAAAATCAAAGACCCCATGAGCGGCTTCTTCGGTTTCAAACGTTCGGTGGTGGATTTAACTTCTCTTAGCCCGACCGGCTGGAAAATCGGGCTGGAAATCCTGGTGCGCAACAAATTCAAAGCCGTCACCGAAGTGCCGTATACCTTTGTGCCGCGTGCCCGCGGGGAATCAAAATTATCCCGGCGTATTATGGGCGAATACATCCGGCAATTGATGGATTTGTATTCTTTCAAATACCAAATTTTAAACTTTATGGTGGTTGGCGGTATCGGTTATATCATTAATCTTGGTTTGTATTCACTTTTATTACTTGTTCCTGCTCTTAAAGAAGTACAGTGGAATTTCGTGGGGAAAAACCACCAGAACTATTTGCTTCCTTTTCTGCTTTCATCGTTGGTGGCAATTGTCAGTAATTACCTGATGAACCGGGCATCAACATTTAAAGGCTGGCAGGAACAGAAAGGCGGCTTCCGCCGCTACATGACGATGGCTATCATCACGTTGGCGCTGGATAATTTGCTGCTGGTACTTCTGGTGAGATTTGGGAATTTACCTTATGTGCTGGCTGCGGCTCTTGCAATATTGATTAATTTTTCAGTACGGTACTTTATTGCCCGAAGCTGGGTGTGGAAACAAAAATCACCCAAAGCCAAAGGTGCCTGAACCATCCTTTTACCCGGTTGTTTTACCGTGTATTGTCGCTAATCTGGTCACAATCTCAGATTAGGTGTATAATATGTTGTTATGAAAAAATATTCTCTTCAGGAGTGGCTCGGTAAACTTGCTTTATCCGGTGTGCTTATTGGGCTTGTTACAGTCGCCGCTTTCACTCCTGAAATCAATTCCTTCGGTACCGGCATTTCCTCGCCGGACGGCATTATCTCCGCTCTAAACTCCCAGAGCGTCCAACCTGTTTTCACCGGTAATGTTGAGTATATCAATCTTGCCGAGCCGGTAAACGGCAGTATCTCCAAATCGCCAGCGTCAGCTAAAAATATTGTGCCGGCGGTTTACCTTTCCTCAGCTTTTCATAATAATCAAATTGCCGGAAAGTGCATTGATTGCGCAGAACCGGCCGCTTTTAATTCTTCCGTAGAAATGTACCTGCTGGTGGATATCCCCCCTCCGGCCGGTTGTTAGCACGGCGTTCAATTGAATATCTGAAAAACCTGAGCTTTTTAATCACTGTTTCAGATATTTGATGAAACCGGCATTTCCAAACCACTTTTCGCGGTACAATATCATCAATATTTCAGTCTAAAATCTGTCATGGAGGTGAATAAACAAATATGAGAAGAACACGAGAAAACATTCTCTTAATTTTTGTAATCGTGCTTATGGCTCTCGCCTTGTTAATTGTATTACCCACAAATAGCGGGGTATTGTTCAATAAAAATTTCCAGTATGGATTGGACCTGAAGGGCGGGTCTTATCTGCTTTACCAGGCGGATTTGTCCCAGAAGAGCCCCTCAGAAACGGATGCCCAGGTTATGTCTGCCGTCCAGGCTACGATTTTACGGCGTGTTGACGCCTACGGTGTTACCGAGCCTGTTGTTCAGATACAGGGCACGAATCTCCTGGTGGAACTTCCCAATGTCCAGAATGTCAACGATGCCATTAATCTTATCGGGCAGGTGGCGTTGCTGGAATTTAAAGAAGAGCAGCTTGATGCTAACGGCAATGTCGTCAATGATTCCAGCGGCAATCCTGTCTGGATACCGGCCATGGCGACCGGCTCCGACGGCACCCAGGAAGAATTGACCGGCAAATACCTGCTGCCTAATTCTTATGTTGATACCAGTACTCTGGGCCAGCCGGAAGTCGAGATCGCCTTCGATTCGGAAGGCGCCAAACTTTTTGGGGAGATTACGACCCGGGACCTGAACAAACCCATTGCCATTTACCTTGACAACACCTTAATCTCTGAGGCAACGGTGGATGCGGTCATCACCGATAAAGGTGTGATTGAGGGCTTGACGCTGGCGCAGGCCAAAGACCTCTCCATCGAACTGAATTCCGGCACGCTGAGTGTTCCTTTGAAAGTTATCGAACAGACCGATATCAGTGCTACCCTCGGTACCGATTCTCTGAATAAAAGCCTGCTAGCCGGTCTTATCGGCATCCTCTGTGTCGCCTTTTTCATGATTGCCTATTACCGTGTGCCGGGACTCGTCGCTACTGTTGCTTTGTGCATCTATGCCGCCATCACGTTAGCCATTTTCAAGCTATTCAGCGTCACGTTAACCTTGCCCGGCATCGCCGGTTTCGTGATTTCGACCGGTATGGCCGTGGACGCCAATGTCCTGATATTCGAACGTATGAAAGAGGAGTTGAAACGCGGCCTGACCTTGAAAATGGCGGTCGCTGAAGGTTTCCACCGCGCCTGGCCGTCCATTCGCGACAGCAACGTTTCTACAATTATTACCTGTATCATCCTTTTTATCTTTGGCAATAAATACAGTGCCGTTACGGTAAAAGGGTTCGCCCTGACGCTCGGCATCGGCGTTCTCGTCAGTTTGTTCAGCGCCATTACCGTCACCAGGACGTTCCTGACCCAGCTCGTGAATAACGGGATGATAAAGGGCTTAACTCTCTATGGAGGGAAACATGATTAATATTATTAGCAAGAGATACTGGTTCTTTCTCATCTCGGCGTTAATCATTGTCCCCGGTTTGATTTCGCTGATTGCTCCGCCGCACCTTAATTTAGGCATCGATTTTAAAGCCGGTACCACGATGACTTTGACTTTTACTCCGGAAATCACTCAAAGCGCATTAAGTGATGCCTTAACCACCGCCGGTTACCCCGATGCGAACATCACGTACAGCCCCGGTTCCAAGCAGTATTTTGTTAATCTTAATGAGATAACCACTACTCAATATGCCGACTTACAGACTTCATTGAATAAAACTTTTAATAACGGGGTTAATTACGTCAGCCATCAATCTACCGATGCCGGTCAGGCTAAAACAACCGCAGTCGCAGCTATTATTGCCGTTATTGTCGCGGCTGTCTGTATCATGATTTATGTCGCCATCCAGTTCCGCAAAATGCCCAGGCCGTTCCGCTGGGGTGTCTGCGCGGTTATTGCCCTGCTGCATGACCTCCTCGTAGTCATAGGGATTTTTTCAATTCTCGGGCGGTATTTAGGGGTCCAGATAGACCTGGTCTTTATCACCGCGGTTTTGACCGTCGCCGGTTACAGCGTGCATGACACTATCGTCGTCTTCGACCGGATTCGGGAAAATATGCTTAAAGGTGTGAATAAAGATTTCGAGAAAACAGTGGATTTCAGCATCAATGAAACCTTCGTCCGGTCGTTAAACACTTCGCTCACTGTTTTATTCGTGCTGTTCGCCCTGTTCCTGATTGGCGGTGGTACCATTCATTACTTCGTCCTGGTCCTGCTCATCGGTGTCATTACCGGTACCTACAGTTCCATCTGCAACGCCAGCGCCCTGCTGGTGGTCTGGGAAAACAACGAATGGCGCCGGTTCATTTCCTGGATACCCGGTGTGTCCAAGAACAAGAATACCGAAACCAAAGCAGTATAAACCGGACATATCATCAACTAAAAAGAGGGGGGGCCAAAAGTCCCCTCTCTTTTTTTACATGAAATTTATTTTGTTGCGGCTTGCGGTTTTTTCAGGTTAAATTTGAATCCCAATATTTAATAATTCACGGTGTTTAGCGTAGACAGACGTGATTGAATTCCGATATAATGCATGCTATGGACCCAATCCTCTACATTCTGGCTTTAATCACTTTTGCCTCGACCATGATCGGCGGGCTGGTCGCCGTTAAATTCCGCAGGGTTTTGCAATACTTCTTCGCTTTTTCCGCCGGCGCTTTAATCGCGATTACTTTCTTCGATGTACTGCCGGAAAGTATCGATATTACAAAAACCACGGGTCTGGATACGCGTACGCTGATGATTGCTATTGTCGCCGCTTTCCTTTTCTTCAGTCTCGTGGAACGCTTCTTTTTAACCCATCATCATCATGAAGGTGAAGAACACGGACATATCATGGGGCCTATCGGGGCGGTCGGCCTGGTGGCACATAGTTTTTTGGATGGAGCGGCCATCGGCATCGCTTTTCAGGCGAATGCCAAAGTCGGCATCATCGTTGCACTGGCGGTGATTTCTCACGATTTCACCGACGGCATCAATACCGTCGTCGTGATGTTGAAAAATGAGCAGAATGTAAAGAACGCCAGGATATTTCTGTTCGTTGATGCGATTGCCCCAGTTTTTGGCATCATCGTCGCGTCGTTTTTCACGATAAGCCAGAACGTCCTCGCCGTAATCCTGGCTGCTTTTGCCGGGCAGTTCCTTTATCTCGGCGCCGCCAGTTTGCTGCCGGAAACTTACCGCCATGTGCCCTGGAAAATGGCGCTGGCGATGATTTTTGGTGTTTTACTGATATTCGCGCTGACTGCGATTAATAAAATCTAATCTTCTGTTACTTTCCCGTCAGCTGTTTGCCTAAACAAACACTATTTGGCATACCTGCATATTGGCCGTAATTATCAATCCGTAAATAGCCGTTCTTGCGTTATAAACCGATTGCTTCAGGCTGCTTCAGTTTTGTTTCTAGATTAGATATTACTTGATATTTGTTGCTTGATTCTTGATTATTTTTTATTTGTATCTCTCCGGCACTTGTTGTCTGAAAGGTTTTTGTACTAGAATGCTCTTATTAGTTGAGGAGCAAGCACATGGAAATAATATCCGGCATACACAAAATAGACGGCGTGAGAGGGGCTAATTGCTATCTGGTAACATCCGGGCCTGAGATGTTATTGATTGATTGTGGCATGCGCGGCAGCAGCCGGAAACTCGCAGATTACATGCAGGGATTGGGGAAAAATCCCTCTGATATCAAATATATTTTTATTACCCATGCAGATATCGACCATGCCGGCGGCGCGGCGGAAATCAAACAGTTAACCGGGGCAAAACTGGTAATCCATCAGGCTGAAGCGGGCGTGATGACCGGAAAAGAAAAGGGAAAACAAGTCAAAGGACTGCTGGGTCTGCTTTTCAAATTGCTGGCTCCGGTGGTGCGTCTTAAGACTGTCGACCCCGATATCGCTATCCGGGAAAATACGGAACTTGCCGGGTTTAAAATAATCCATACGCCTGGGCATACCGCCGGGAGCATCTGTTTGTTCCAGACTGGTAGCGTGTTATTTGCCGGTGATGCCCTTAAAAGCGACCAAGCGGGTAATCCCCTGCCGCCCTCTAAGATGATGGCCGCCGATATCGTCCAGGCAAAGACCTCGGTGGGAATAATTGCCGCGCTGGATTTCGATATATTACTGGTGGGTCACGGCGCACCGGTCAAAGGCAAAGCATCTCAAAAAGTGAAAGAGATGCTGAATAACTGGCAATAAAATATAAGGAGCAGCTTATCATGATGGACCACCGCGAACCTTTCGTTAATGTTTTTGCAATCAGCCATGACCTTTGGGCGATTGTACAGGATATCAATGATGTGCGCAGCGCCGCGCGGATTGAAGCGATTGAAACCGTGACGTTCGTTGATGACATCGGCAATGTCGAGATTCAGACCTACTATTTTATGCCGACCAGCAACGACCGGCCGGATTGGGTTTTTGAGGATGATGTGGAAGGCCCGTATAATTCGGAGGAAGAGGCCAAAGCTAAAATTGATGTTCAATAGTTCAGAACCGCGTAGGCCATCGGCTATTTGCCTGCAGCTATTGTTTGTTCTTTTTATTCGCCAGTACCGCCATAAACCCGTGCAGCGCCCGGATAATTTCGTAAGGTGACGGCGGGTTGCCCGGTATTTTCAGGTCCACTGGGATGATTTTATCCGCGCCGCCGTTGACCGCATATGTCCCGGCAAAAATTCCGCCGTGACAGGCGTCGTCCCCCACCGCAATCACAAATTTGGGTGAAGGCATGGCGTCATAGGTTTTTCTGACCGCGATTTCCATGTTGTGTGTGACCGCGCCGCTGATCGCCAGTACATCGGCATGGCGAGGGGAAGCCACGAAGGTAATCCCGAACCGTTCTATATCGTAATAGGGCGTCGTCAGATTATTCATCTCGATTTCGGCGGCATTATCGCTGCCGGAATCCAGTTCCCGGACGGCCAGACTCCTGCCGAATATCGTGTTTACCTCCGCTTTCAGTTTGAGGCCCAGTTTCTCGAATTCCTCATCGTGGAAAGACAGTTTTTCTGTCACTCGCGGAGTGTATAATGAGAATCTCGGTAAGTTATTCTTCATTATAAATCTGTCCCGGCATATGATAAATTCAGGCTTTTATTAATCAGCGGGAAATCGGGCACAATGTTGCCGAGGACGGCATGCTCGATGGCCTGCCAGTTGCAAAAAGATGCCGTCCGCACTTTGTACCGGTCAATTAGGCCGTCTTTGATGTTAACCCAGTGTAAATTTTGCCCGCGCGGCGCTTCAATTAAAGAGAGGGCATATCCGTCTTTTACTTCCATTTTTGTCATCACCGGGCCTGCAATCAGTTGGGCAATCAGATGCCGTATCAACATCACCGAATCGTTAATTTCGGCCGCTTTGACATTAAAACGGTCTAAAACATCGCCGTTCTCCGCGATTCTCTTATGAAATTGCGGCGTGATGTCGCTGCAGATGCCGTAAGGGTGGTCGAAACGGGTGTCAACCGGCACGCCGGACGCACGCGCTGCCGGGCCGGTGATATTGAGCAGGTTGACCAGTTCCTTTTTGATGACCCCGGTTGTTTCCAGCCGGTCCACCACCGAAGAAGTGGCGCAGACCAGATTCTGCGCTGCCAGCAGGCGGGGAGTAAAATCTGCCAGGTATTTAGTGAGTTCGGTAATTGCTTGCTGGGAAATATCCCTGGTCAAGCCGCCCGGACAGATGATTCCTTTCAAAAACCGGGAACCGGTCAAATTGTTGTTCAGCCGTAAAATATCTTCCCGGAGTACAAAAAAAGGACTGGCCCCTTTGGGAAAAGCCACATCTACAATCATTCCGCCCATATCGCCCAGATGGGAATAAATCCGCTCCATTTCCAGCAGGATTGTTCTCAATTGCCAGGCGCGTCTGGGAATTTCGACCTGGCTGATATTCTCGATTGCCGCGCAAAAAGCCACCGTATTGGCCGCGGATTCGTCACCGCTGATGGATTCCGCAACCGGCACTGCCTGCCAGGGGGTTTTCCCTTCGGCCAGTTTTTCGATGCCGCGGTGTTTGTAAAACATCCGCACTTCGAGGTTGAAAATGGTCTCACCGGCCACGCTGAAACGGAAATGTCCGGGCTCGATAATCCCGGCATGAACCGGCCCGACCGGAATCTGGTAAATGCCTTCACCGTCCACTTTTTTAAAAACGTATTCATCTTCCGGCGCGATTGTGTCCCGGGTAATTACCGGCTGGTTCCGGAACTCTTTGCGCAGCGGGTGAAATCCTTCGGGGTAAACTTCATGCAGGAAAAGGCGCCTTTGGTCGAAAGCATCGGGGAACGTCACCCCGAAGCCGTCGCTGATTTCACGTTCGAACCAGCAGGCGGACGGGAACAATGCCGCAATTGAACTCGCCGTCGGTTCCCGCAGGCGGCGGGTTACAATCACAATGTTGCTGTAATTTCTTTTTTCCAGCACGTAAAACAGGGTGAAGCCAATATACCCGTTAAAATTTTGCGCGCAGAATAAACCGATTAAAACGATGTCTTTGCCGGAAATCGCCGTAAACTCGTTTTGGAAATCCTCTTCGGGTATCGAAATATAAGCCGCCGCATTGTTTTTGTTTTTGGCGGTAATTTTGTTTTCTTCAAAAATATGATTGATATCGAAGATTTGTTTCATCTTTTTCCTTAGAATCCCAGGCTGTTGACGATTTTGATTAACATCGTATGCAGTCCGGTCGGGAAATAAACTCCCAGCAGTACGATACCGGCAAATAAAACGATTATCGGCAGCTGCATGCTGGCCGATACGCGGTAGCGTTCCGGCTTTGTTGCCGCGGTTTGCGGAATTGTCCGGATTAATATCGCGGCAAAAGCCGCGGCCACCAGCAAAAAGCACAGCAGCACCGCAAACAGCAGCGGCAGCGAGAAATTCCCCAATTGTATCAGAATATTCAGTTTGGATAAGAACACCGGAAAAAGCGGCACCCCGATAACGGCCATGCTGCCGGTGATTAATCCCCAGGCCGCCAGCGGCTGCAGCGTAAAAATATCCTTCATGTCTTCAAACTGGTTGCTGTGGTACTGCTGGTGCAGGATTCCGGATGAGAAAAAGAGCTGGGTTTTCACCAGGGCATGGGCCAAAATATGGAACAAAACCCAGAAAAGCACCAGCGGCGTTCCCAGCCCGATGCCGACCAGCAGGAAACCCATGTGTTCGATGCTGGAAAAAGCGATTAATTTTTTGACATTGCCCCGCGGCAGCATCGAAAGCGCAGCCACGGCAATAGTCAGCACCCCGAACCCGATTAATATCAGCGAAACCGAATGCCAGGCGGGTGTCAGGTGGGCTACCGCATAAAGCCTCAGGATGCCGTAGATGCCGATATTCAGCAGCACCGCAGAAAGCAGCACACTGATGACCGAAGGTGCCTTAGCATGCGCCTGGGGCAACCAGGTATGGAACGGTACGATTCCTGCCTTGGCGGCGAAACCCACAAAGATAAAGATAAAAGCGAAGGTGAACAGGCGCGGCGACAGGCTGCCTGCCTGCTGCATTAAAACATCCCAGTTCAGTGTGCCGCTACCGGTCGCCTGTTTGGTCAGGGCAAAAAGAATAATCAGCCCGATGATGGAAAATAGCATCGCCGTTGAGGCGGTAAAGACATATTTCAGGGCGGCGACAATATTTTCCTTGGCGTTCAGCGTCACAATCAGCACCGCTGAAAGAATCGTCGTCAGCTCCAGCAGTATCCAGAAAAGGGCCATGTTGTTGCAGTAGAAAGCAAAAACCACGACTATCAACAATAGATTGTAGGCAGCATAAAACAATCTCAACTGCCGCACTTCGATTTCACCGGATTGGACAAGGCGGCGCACATATCCGCGCGCGTAAAATGACGCCAGCAGGAAAATCCCGCAGGCAATCAGCACTTCATAAACGGAGAGTGGGTCCACCATCAGGTAGCGGTTGAAGAAAAATGACGGCTGCGGCAGGCAAAACAGCGCGATTACGGTCAAAATCAGGTAAATTGCTGAATGCGCGATTGCCAGCGTGTTCAGGTAATCGGCACGTTTTTCCGGCCCGGAAAAACGCAGCAGCATGAACCCCATGACGGCTAAACCGGAGATGAGATATGCCAGCAGCATCAGTCCGATTACTCCTTAAACCACAGGATATAAGAATTTAATTTGGTGTGAAATTCATCGATGCTGGAATCGATGCCGAAAGCCAACACCGTGGCCAGGACGATGAGCATCACCAGGTCGATGACAATCAATAGCTCAATGATGAAAGGCAGTTCGGCGATAAACAGGCTGAAGAGCAGGACGCCGTTTTCCATCGTCAAATAGCCGAGGATTTTAGTAATCACGCGTTTGCGGGTGAAAATGACCATCATGCCCATCAATGTCAGCGAAACTCCGATGACCGCGCCGAAAATAAACATTTCGTCTGATGACAGCGCCGGTAAAAATTTAGAAAACGACCAGTAGACCAGGAAGACCATCGCCGTCCCTACCAGAATCGAACCGATAGGTGTCAAATAGCGGAACTCCATGTCGCGTTTCATGTGCATTGATTTTTGAATCCGCCGCATTACATACGGCACCAGGAAAGCCTTGCTGACCACGGTCAGTATCGCCAGCAGCAACAGCACCACGCTGCCGTTTTTCAGATACAGCACGAAAGCCACGGCGGCAATGAACCAGGATTGAACGGCATAAACATTAAAAAGTGACGAGAGAGTCCGCACGGTAATAATCAGCGCGGCTGTTGCCAGCACCAGCACGAACAGAATTTTAGTAATGTCGTCCAGCAGTTGAATATTCATCATTTTAATAACTCGAACAAAATCGTTGAGAATGAAAAGAAAAATGCCAGCATAAATAAATTCGGCAAGCGGAAGAGGCGGGATTTCGCGAATAAGGACTCAAAAACCCCGACCGCCGTCGCCAGCACAACCCCTTTGGCCATAAATGCAATTATTGATACCGGGACCGAAAGTACATTCGGTGAAGCGGTCAGACCCCAGGGGAATAAAACATTGATCAGCACCGCCATCAGCAGTGTCTGCTTGACGGCATGGGACATTTCCATCATTGCCAGGTCCGGCCCGGAATATTCCAGCAGCATCGCTTCGTGTATCATCGTCAATTCCAGGTGTGTTTCCGGGTTGTCGACCGGAATCCGGGACGTTTCCACAATCAGGATAATGAACAGCGACAATGAAATCAGCAGCGTGGACGGGTTAATCAGCAGCGAAGATTGCAGCGACGTCGCAAACATCTGGTAAAGGTTGGTGGTTTGCAGCAGCAGCCCCAGGGCCGCGAAAACGATAATAATTACCGGCTCGATAACGGCGGAGAAGGTCATCTCCCGTGAACTACCCATTCCGCCGAAAGTGCTGCTGGCATCCAGCCCGGCCAGCGCCATGAAAAATTTAGCGCACACCAGCAGGTACAAAAAGAGGATGACGTTCCCGAATCCGGCCGTCATTCCGGGGATAAATACCACCGGCACAAACAGCGAAGCCACGATGATACACACCACATTGATGTAAGGTGTGATTCTGATTATCAGGGAAGTATTACTGGAATAAACTCTCTCTTTCCGGAGCAGTTTTAACAAAGAATAATAGGTCTGCAGCAACTGCGGCCCTTGCCGTCCCTGCATGTAAGCCTTTACTTTTTTAATCAGACTGACGAATAGCGGTGAAATCAGGATGACAAAAATCGTATTCAACAGGGCGTAGATCAGAAATGCCATCGTCTAAACAAACCACCCTATCGCCAGAATTAAAATCACCACGGCCGCGAAAGAATAAAGAATATAGGTGTCCAGGTCCACATCGTGCAGGTCGGAGATATAGGTCGAAAAACGCTGTACGAAATGGGCGATTGGCAGGTAAATCCGCTCTTCAAATAATTTAAAAGTCTGGATTTCCGCTTTGGCGGCTTTAAAATTACTTTTCCCGGCATTGTTGTAAGTCCGTTCCACCTTTTCTTGCGTCCGGTAAATGGGGCGGAATATTTTCAAAATCGGCTCCGAAAAGCCGGCGGCGGTGTATTCCATTTTGCTGTTTTGGGAAGTGATACCGCAGCCCCAGGTTTCGCTGGTCCGTTTTGTTGGGTTACTGACCAGCCGCATGATTAGCCAGACCAGTGCCAGCGTTACCACGAGCGTCAAGCCGATAACCGCCATGTCCGGGATGGGTAACGTAAAGCCCAGCGCGGAAAATATCCGGAATGAGAAAATACCTAAAAATAAGCAGGCGGCCGCCATTATCATTGGCCCGGCAATCATTGCGGGCGAAACTTCTTTGGCCTTGCGCGCCTCTTCGGAACGCGGCGTAGCCAGGAAAATTACCCCGAACGCTTTCACGAAGCAGGCGGCGGCCAGCGCGCTGGTCAGCGCAAACAGCGAAAGTCCCAGGAATAATAATATTTTCAGGAAAGGGTTGCCGATAATAAAGGATTGCAGGAATGCCTGGAAAATCATCAATTCGCTGACAAATCCGTTAAACGGCGGCAGCGCCGCCAGCGATATGGCCCCGATGAGGAACAGCACCCCGGTATAAGGCATTACTTTTATCAGGCCGCCCATTTTTTCAATGTCCCGAGTGCCTGTTTCATTGACCACCGCTCCGGTCGTCTGGAACAGCAGGCTTTTAAAAATGGCATGATTCAAAGTGTGGAAAAGAGCGCCGATTAATGCCAGCGTGGCTAAATCGGTGAAGCCGTAGCTCTGAAAAATCAGGTATAGCCCGATGCCGGTGAGAATCACGCCGACATTTTCAATGCTGGAATAGGCCAGTAATTTTTTAATATCCTGTTCTTTGAACGCGTAAATCACGCCGAGCAGGGCGGAGAATGTTCCGAAAATCAAAATCATCACGCCCCACCAGCGGTCCGGGCTGAGCACAAAAACCAGATATCTGACCAGACCGTAAATAGCCACTTTCACCATTACTCCGGACATCAACGCCGAGATATTCGAGGGACTGGCCGAATGTGCATAAGGCAACCATTTGTGAAAAGGCATCACGCCGGCTTTTATGCCGAAACCGGTAAACAGCGAAAGGAAGATGACGGATTTCATTAACAGCGAAACACTACTTAACGGCGCAATCGCGAAAGAACCGGTGACGTGGTAAATCGCGATAAACCCGAACATCAGGAAAACGGTGCTTAATTGCGTCATCACAAAATAAAACAGTCCGGATTTTTGTGTTTCGGCTTTATCCCTATCGAACATTACCATCAGGAAAGAAGTGATGGACATCGTTTCCCAGCAGAACAGCAATGCGAGTGTATTATCGGAGGCGACGAGCAGCAGCATCGAAAGGATGAACAGGCTCATCATCCCCACCAGGAAATTTTTCCCGGTATTGGTGCCGTGATGTTCCACGTATCCCAGTGAATACAGGCAGACCGAAGTTGATACCAGCGAGATTATCATTATGAAATACGCCGCCAGCCGGTCTACGGCGAAGGAAAAACGCAAGGTATCGGTCAACTGGTAAAGGTTGAAAGAGAATATTGAATTGCGCAGTACGATATTCAGTGAAAAAGCCAGGAACAGTAAATTCGCGCCGAGCATTGCCGCCAGGCTGCAGCGCCGGAAAACAGCGGAAGCTCCAGTGACTAACACTGTTTGTAACAGCGTTACCCCGAAAAGCACGCAAAGACCACTGACAAATAGCAAATTCATCATCGGAATCGTCTTCGGCTACTGCTGTGGTCTGATTGACTGAGTATTATAAATGCAGCTTTGAAAAACTGCACGATGTATTCTTGTTGTTATCATTTATTTACCGGGTAACTGAGGAGGGGAGGTTAAGAACCTGGAATAGAAAGTTCCGCGGACCCGCTGAGACCCTACAAAATCTTATCATATTAAATCAAGCGGCTCGATGTCAATGGTTTTGATTGCGCCACAGCCCTGACCGGAAAAAGCCTTAATCCGGTTTTCATGAAGTGAATATAATGTAACATGTAAACTTTAACGTCGGTCCCGCGAATAAGGGAATCCATCTTACCGAAACAGCCTGAAATTGAACCGCGCAAACAAAAAAGTAAATGATTTATCCGGGTTCAATCTCTGGCAACCGGAATAATTATGAATTTATTAACGGACATATTCTTCAGGCAATGCGATCCTGAACTTCTTGCACAATGCGCCGATATCCTGATAATCGCTTTCACGCAGCTTATAGCCTGTGTGGAATTTGACCATATAATCCGGTGCGATGCATTTCACCGGATGTTTTTTTATCCTTCCCTGTCCAACTAATGCCCCTGCCGGATACATCTCACCTTTTTCGGGCGGGCCGTAAATCCCATTTCCGTTATCATCGATTACAATAACGTGGAAATCGATTTCATGTCCTTTATTATCACCCAGCACGAAGTTCCAGGGGCAGGTATCGTCATGGGGTACGTTTTGATATCCCTGTTTTTCCAGCAATCCCACCGCTTTTTTCAGGTATTTTTGTTCAATCGCGATATCAAGATCGGCGTGCAGCCGCGTCTGTTTGCCAAGCAGCCCATCAACGCCCCAGCCGCCGTCAATCCAAATAGCGATCCCGGATTTTTCCAAGTCGATATTAAATTTGATTACGTCAGTGGCCGTCATTTCCTTATGCATGCGGCTATTATATCTCAATAATATTAAAAGTAACAGTTGATGCTTTAGAGAAAAAGTAAGCATTTTGAGCCAAAATTAAGTAAAAAAACCGATGCTTCTCAACTAAATTTAGCTTTACAAAACAGCCGGTTTATTGTAAAATCGCTACAAGCTCAAAATGGGTATTATTTTTAAATTCTTAATGGAGGCGTAAATGCAGCAAAACGAAACACTGACTAAAATCAAGGATGTCACCGGAAACCCCGCACCGCTCGGACTATTAGGGTTCGGCATGACGACTGTCCTGCTTAATGTTGCCAATGCCGGCTATTACTCCCTGAATACGATGGTGCTGGGCATGGGGTTGTGCTACGGCGGCATCGCCCAGATTATCGCCGGTATTCAGGAATGGAAAAAGGGCAATACCTTTGGCGCTACTGCCTTTACTTCTTACGGCCTCTTCTGGCTGTCACTGGTAGCCCTGTTGTTGCTCCCCTCCGGTTCCGGTATGGCAACTGATTCAAAAGCGCTCGCGACATACTTCTTTATGTGGGGCCTGTTCACCCTGGTGATGTTTGTCGGTACATTAAAACTGAACCGGGCGCTGCAGGTGGTTTTTCTCACTTTAACGGTATTGTTCTTCCTGCTGTGCATCAAGGAATCCGGCGGTAACGCTACAGTCGGGAAGATTGCCGGTTGGGAAGGCATCCTCTGCGGTTTATCAGCGGTCTATGCCGGTTTGGCCCAGGTTTTAAATGAAGTCTACGGTAAGGTCGTGCTTCCCATCGGTCCCGTGGTTGCTAAAAAATAATTAATAAATAATTTTGCCGTTTACAGCCGACAGGATTACTTTTATGGTACCTGGCGGCTGTTGGTTTTTGTTAGCTTCGCGGCAGGCGTCCGGAGACTTATTTTGCTTGTATTAATACTCATGGAAAATTCCGGTAAAAATGGGTGTTGTGAAAATTTTGCGGAAATGGTAATATACAGATATCAGCTTACAACGCCCCTTTTAACCAGGGGCTTCAATTACCAAACTTGTTCCGGGATTTAACCTGCGAACATACATCGAGACAGGCAACACTAGGCCTCCAAGAAAAGTCAGAAAAACAGTGTTGACAAACTTTGTTGGCTGTGTTACAGTCTAATATTGTGCGCCCTAGAAGGCGCGAGCACCTTAACAACTGGATAGCGGAAGGAAGGTTTAAAACACAAGTAAATTCTATTTTATTAGGGATAGATCAATTTTTTTGGAGAGTTTGATCCCGGCTCAGGATAAACGCTGGCGGCGTGCCTTATGCATGCAAGTCGAACGGTCAATCGCAAGAAAGATAGTGGCAAACGGGTGAGTAATACGTAAGTGACCTGTCCTAAAGTGGGGAATAATCCGTCGAAAGGTGGACTAATACCGCATGTTATGATGAGGGTGATGCTTCATCAAGAAAGCCGTAAGGCGCTTTTGGAGGGGCTTGCGTCCGATTAGCTAGTTGGTAGGGTAACGGCCTACCAAGGCGAGGATCGGTAGCTGGTCTGAGAGGACGATCAGCCACACTGGGACTGAGACACGGCCCAGACTCCTACGGGAGGCAGCAGCAAGGAATAGTAGGCAATGGGCGAAAGCCTGACCTCGCGACGCCGCGTGAAGGATGAAGGCCTTCGGGTCGTAAACTTCTTTTCTCGGGGATGAATAATGACAGTACTCGGGGAATAAGTCACGGCTAACTACGTGCCAGCAGCCGCGGTAAGACGTAGGTGGCTAGCGTTATCCGGATTTACTGGGCGTAAAGAGTGCGCAGGCGGCCTTTCAAGTCAGATGTAAAATCTCCCGGCTCAACTGGGAGGGACCATCTGATACTGTTGGGCTAGAGTACAGCAGAGGGAAGTGGAATTCCCGGTGTAGTGGTGGAATGCGTAGATATCGGGAGGAACACCAGTGGCGAAAGCGGCTTTCTGGGCTGTTACTGACGCTGTTGCACGAAAGCGTGGGGAGCAAACAGGATTAGATACCCTGGTAGTCCACGCTGTAAACAATGGACACTGGGTACAGGGAGTATCGACCCTCTCTGTGCCGAAGCTAACGCGTTAAGTGTCCCGTCTGGGGACTACGGCCGCAAGGTTAAAACTCAAAGGAATTGACGGGGCCCCGCACAAGCAGCGGAGCGTGTGGTTTAATTCGATGCAAAGCGAAGAACCTTACCAAGGTTTGACATGATAGAAGTAGGAACCCGAAAGGGGGACGACCTGTTAAGTCAGGAGCTACCACAGGTGCTGCATGGCTGTCGTCAGCTCGTGCCGTGAGGTGTTCGGTTAAGTCCTGCAACGAGCGCAACCCTCATTGCTAGTTATTTTCTCTAGCGAGACTGCCCTGCAAAACGGGGAGGAAGGTGGGGATGACGTCAAGTCAGCACGGCCCTTACACCTTGGGCTACACACACGCTACAATGGATGGTACAATGGGTAGCAATAGAGCGATCTGGAGCTAATCCTGAAAACCATCCTCAGTACGGATTGCAGGCTGAAACCCGCCTACATGAAGTTGGAGTTGCTAGTAAACGCAGGTCAGCAGACTGCGTTGAATACGTTCTCGGGGCTTGTACACACCGCCCGTCACGTCATGAAAGCCGGCAACGCCTGAAGTCGATGGGCTAACCCGCAAGGGAGGCAGTCGCCGAAGGTGGGGCTGGTGATTGGGACGAAGTCGTAACAAGGTAGCCGTAGCGGAAGCTGCGGCTGGATCACCTCCTTTCAAGGGAGTACCGAGGTTACAAAATGACCAAATTTCTCCTTAGGTCGGTTTCCTGACGCAAGTCAGGGACTAATACCATCCTTCCGCTATCCGGTTGCTAAGACAAAAGGGAGTGTTTTTACGCTCCCTTTTTTATTGACAAAATTTTAGAATATCTTGAAATATACGAAGATTAAAGAACTATTTTTCCGCTCGGCTTGATTTAGTCTTAGTTCTATCGTAAAATAAAAGTCTACGGGCGATTAGCTCAGCTGGTTAGAGCACAGTCCTGATAAGACTGGGGTCTCAAGTTCGAATCTTGAATCGCCCAC
>CAVYZP010000040.1:0-68130 GCA_963772985.1 uncultured Chloroflexia bacterium | reverse complement strand
GTCCGACGAAAAACGTGCCAAACTCGTCGCCATGGAACATCCGGATAAAAAGCGCGCAATGTTGACCTATGAATTCCCGCTGGCGGAAATGATTACCGGCTATTATGATAAACTAAAAAGCGTCAGCCGCGGTTACGCCAGCATGGATTACGATTTCCTCGGCTACAAAGCCGGCGATTTCGTCAAAGTGGATATCCTGGTCAAGGAAAATCAGGTTGACGCCCTTTCTTTCATTTCAATCCGTGAAAGCGCTTCCACCAAATCCCGCGGCCTGATACACAAATTACGCAAACTAATTCCCCGCCAGAACTTTGAAATCCCCCTGCAGGCGGCCATCGGCGGTAAAATCATCGCCCGCGAAGACATCGTCGCCCTGCGGAAAGACGTACTCGCCAAGTGTTACGGCGGCGATATTACACGCAAACGCAAACTCCTCGAAAAACAGGCCGAAGGCAAGAAAAAAATGAAGATGGTCGGTTCCGTGGAAGTCCCCCAGGAAGCCTTCCTTCTGCTTCTTAAAATGGAAGAGTGAGGTGAAAGGCCTTTACATCCACATCCCTTTCTGCGTCCGTAAATGCAGCTATTGCGATTTCTATTCCCTCCCCGACCGTCAATCTGCTATCGCCGGCTATGTCCAGGCTGTTCTGCAGGAAGCCCGTGAGTATTCTCCCTCCTTTCTAAGTGGGGATTTAAAGGGAGAATTATCCTTCCAAACCCTCTACCTAGGCGGCGGCACCCCCAGCCTCCTCGGCCCACAAAACATCCAAACGCTCATCTCCGGCCTCTTGAGTTTAGTTCCTTCTCTTTCGATGGGAGAAGGTCAGGATAAGGGTGTACAACAAAAATGGGCAGGGTTTAAAGGGGATGGGTTACAATTGGTTGAATCCACTCTTGAAGTCAACCCCGAATCCGCCACCTCTGAATTCCTCCGAACGGCTAAAAACCTCGGCTTCAACCGACTCTCCTTCGGGATCCAGTCCCTTTCCGATGCCGAACTCCAAAGTGTCGGCCGGATTCATACCGCCGCCCAGGCCATTAATGCCATCAAACTCGCCCAACAAACCGGCTTCCAAAACATCTCCGCCGACCTCGTTATGGGCCTGCCCCGCGAGCACTGGAACAGCCTCCACAGCTCGCTGGAGGCGCTCACAGGACTCGGCTTGCCGCATCTCTCTATCTACTGCCTCTCGCTGGAAACCGGCACCCCGCTGGCTTTAGATCCCCCTACCGACCTCCCCTCCGATGATGTCCCGGCGGAACTTTTCGCCCAGGCCCGCGCCTTCCTGCTGGACAAAGGTCTTATCCATTACGAAATCTCCAACTTCGCCTGCCCCGGCTTTGAATCTCTGCGCAATCTTAATTACTGGCGCGGCGGCGAATATATCGGACTCGGCCCTCCGGCCGCTTCCCACATCAACAACCGTAGGTTCAAAAACAAAAACGACCTCGATGCCTATTTACAGAATCCACCGGCCAAATCGAATATGTCGAAGAACTGTCCCCCAAAGACAAAGCCGCCGAAGAAGCTATGCTCCGCCTTCGCCTCCTCGAAGAAGGCCTTGATACAGATGATCTCACCGTTAAATTCGGCCGGCCAACACTTCGGAAATCATCCGCCGCCTCGACCGGATGCGCAGGAAAGCCTGCTGCTTAAAACCGGGGTTATATACCGCCTCTGCCCCAACCATATCCTCACCTCCAACCCTATCTTCTCCCGCGTCCTCGCAGATGATATTTCATCATCACCCTGACCTTCTTTCCATCAAGGACAACGGAATTAGCCGATACTACTTAATCACGGCGGAGGGATGTTCCTGGAAGGGATGGGTGCGGAGGACTAGGGAATAGAGGAAGCGGTAGTTGGTATGCAGGTGCTCGATGTAATCCAGCCATTCCACCACCAGGCGGTCATGAAGCCTTTGGATATCGCCGGCAAGATGGATGAGGTCGGATTCGGGCAGGTTTTCCACCGAATTCCGGGATTCCAGTTCCTCATCCAGGTGGGTGACCGCCCAGAGCAGATCGGTGAAATGGTCGTGCTCAAGCAGGCTGGGGTTGCCCAGCAGCGTCATTAAAAATTCACGCTTCTGCGCAAAAAACACTTTGAGTTCCGCCAGATTCATGTCGTGGTGGTCAATCTCGATTTTCAGCTTATCGGCGTAATCAGCGGCAGCCTGAATTTCTTTCTTGCCCCAGCTATCCTTGAGGTCCAGGTGCCGCGAAATTTCGGCCTTGTTATCGAAGTTGTCCAGCAGGCTGTGAGCAGGTGGCTGCCAACATCATTGAAAAAAGCGCCCAGGACCATATTGAGCTTCTGCAATTTCACTTTACGTTCGCTCTGGTCAACAATCCTTTCGATAATCAGCACGACGATGAAAATCTCCAGCGGCAGGAAGGCCAGACTGCTCATGAGGTAAAAAAACAGGGTATGAGCGTCGCGGAAGACCAGAAAGACGATGCCGTAGAGGACGCGGAGAGCAGGACGCACCCGATAGAGAGCCAGGCGATAAAGGAGAATTTTTTGGTGTTCATTTATTTAACCTTTTTGGATATTTGGTAAGCGGTGGGCTGCGCCCAATCTACAATTATGAAGTTCCCTCCCTGAGATTGCCGCCCTTCGCTCGCAATGACTATTGCATTCATTATCTCATTGAGGCGCAAAGTCAGGATATGACTTTGATTACTTAGTTTATTGATGAGAGCCCCGCCAAATAATCCGGGTTACCGCCGATGATTGGGAGTGCGATGATTTCGGGGACGGTGTATGGGTGATTTTGTTTGACGAGTGTGATGAGTTCGTCGAGGGAGCGGCGCGGGTTTTAACGACGAGCATGACCTCAGCGGACTTTTCGATTTTACCCTGCCACCAGTACTGCGAGGAGACTGTGGGAATGATGTTGACGCAGGCGGCTTTGCTGGCGGTCAGGATTTTGTCCGCCATTGTTGGGCGTTGGCCGGAGTGTCGATGGTGATGAAGACTACAATGTGAGCGTATTCCATTTGAATTCCCTTTTCTTTTACAACGGAGTGACACTCCCACTCTCTCTCAATCTCTCCCTGATAGGGAGAGATGTTTATCTTTTTGTGAGGGGTATTGTCAGGTGATGGAAAGCATGCGCTGTACGGAGGAAAGGGCGCGGAGGCGGATATATTCCGGGACAATGATTTTGTCGTTCATATCCTGCAAAGCCACAGCGCTTTTTCGAGGGTGATGCGCTTCATATTTGGGCAGACCGCTTTGTCGTTGACCGGAATAAAAGACTTACCCGGATTTCCTGTTTGAGGCGGTGCAGGATACCGGTTTCGGTGCCGATAATGAATCCGGGGGCTTGACTTTCCCGCACGAAACGAACCATGCCACCGGTACTGAGGACTTCATCGGCGGCGGCTTTGGCATCGGGGCGGCATTCAGGATGGACCGTGGCGATATACCCGGGATGCCGCTGTTTGAGGGCCAGGATGTCTTCGGGCAGGATTTTCATGTGGGTGGGGCGGAACCCGGCAAAGTGCATTTTATGCCCGGTTTTTGCGGCGACCCACTGGCCCAGGTACTGGTCGGGCACAAAGATAATTTCCGCTTCCCGAGGCTCTGTACGACTTTGACAGCATTGCCGGAAGTACAGCAGATATCCGATTCAGCCTTGACGGCAGCGCTGGAATTAACGTAGCAGACAACCATAGCGCCGGGATACTGTTTTTTCAGGTCGATGAGGGCCGGCGCAGTAATCATGTCGGCCATCGGGCAGCCGGATTCCTTGTCAGGTAAAAGGACAGTCCTTTCAGGATTGATAATGTAAGCCGTCTCGGCCATAAAATGCACACCGCAAAAAACAATCACATCAGCGGCGGTTTTGGCAGCCTGCTGGCTTAATTCCAGTGAATCGCCGGTGAAATCGGCGATATCCTGGACTTCGGGCCGCTGATAATTGTGGACGAGGATAACGGCGTTCCGCTGTTTTTTCAGCCGGGTTATTTCATCGATGATTTCAGAATTATTATTGACCATAAGAGATTAGACTCCGATTAAGGTTAACATCGATTTCCTTTTTTCTTTATTTCCAAGATATTTCAATGTTTTAGCAGTGTTAATAACGGCACCGTGCCCCATCTCTATCTCTTCCCGCGGTGAAGAGAATAGTTAGAGGGGCTGCGCCCCTCTATCATCATCCTTCGGGTGAGTACCTTCGGACTCAAGCTTTGCTTAATACGAATGTGAACACTAATTACCTGAGGAAACCCGACCCTACAGATCGCTGCGTTATTCGCTATCAGACGTTTCAATGACCCTGATTTTATCGCCGGGGGTGATGGTACCGCCTTTGATGACTTTACCGAAGACGCCTTCTTTGGGCATAACGCATTTGCCGACCTTCTGGAAAATGGCGCAGCCGACATGGCATTCCTTGCCGATCTGGGAGATTTCCAGCACCACTTCTTTGCCGATTTTGATCTTTGTGCCGACCGGGATGGAGACCAGGTCAATACCTTCGGTGGTGAGGTTCTCGGCGAAAGCGCCGGGGCCGAGGTTTAGCCCGAGTTTACGCATTTTATCAATGCTCTCTGTAGCCAGGAGACTGACCTGACGATGTGTGTTAAAATCGGCATGGGCATCGGTGACCATGCCGAAACCTTCTTTAAATTGACCGGACGGGACAAGGTCTTTACTGGTGCCTTTTTTATCGCTGCGGCAGACTGCGATTATTTTTCCTGTATTCTTCATATGGTGCTCCTCTTGACTTTCAGTTTAGCACACGCTCAATCGTCCCGCCACCAACGACGACGTCACCATCATAAAATACAGCGGACTGTCCGGGGGTGACGGCCATTTGCGGGGCGGTAAATTTAACGCTCACTTTATCGTCATAAACTGGAGTGATTAATGCTTCGGCTTCGGCATGGAGGTAGCGGATTTTAACTTTCAGAGTCACCGGCGCGATTAGTTTCTCAAAAGCGAGCCAATTCAAATCTATCGAAATGAACTCGCTGGCATAAACATCCTTTTTTTCGCCTACGATCACCGTATTGGTCTGCGCGTCAATGCCGATAACATAGAGGGGCGTCGGGGAGGAAATGCCCAGGCCTTTTCTCTGCCCGACAGTGTAATTGATAATGCCGTTATGTTTGCCCAGCACTTTGCCCTGTTTATCCACGATGCGGCCTGCCGGGACTGTGGAAATATGTTCGCGGAGAAAGCGCGGATAATCATTATCGGGGATAAAGCAAATCTCACGGCTTTCTTTACTTCGCCCAGACGGTAAACCTATTTCCGCTGCTATTTTCCGGACACTGTTTTTAGTCATATTGCCCAAGGGAAAGACGGCGGCAGCAAGCTGCGGCTGAGTCAATTTGTAAAGGAAATAGGACTGGTCGCGGGTGAGGTCAACACCTTTTTTCAGAACCAAACAGCCGGAGTTATTTTCGACACGGGCATAATGGCCGGTGGCCATGGCAGCAGCGCCCAAATCGACGGCTTTGGAGAGCAATGCACCGAACTTAATCATCCGGTTGCAATTGACACAGGGGTTCGGAGTACGGCCGAGACTGTACTGCAGGCAAAATTGAGAAATCACTTCTTTACTAAAAACGTCCCGGAAATCAACAGTGTGATGCGGGATGCCCAAGGCGGCGGCAACTTCAACGGCGGCAACTGCCGCTTCGTCTGACGGCGCGACCAGCATTGTCAACCCAAAAACTTCATGTCCTGCTTTTTGCAAAAGGGCAGCCGTGACCGAGGAATCCACCCCACCACTCAGAGCAACAGCGATTTTCATCAGCGGTCCCGGCGAATCAGGTTGATTTTACCCCAGATACCCATTTTGTCGTTGATGATGACTGCCGCGCCAAGCAGGCCGTCCACACCGCGGGCAAAATCGAGCGCCGATTGAACATCAGCTTCTGTTTTGACGATATTACCAACAGCGGTGGCGGCAGCATCAGCCAAGGCCGCAGAAGGAGAAAGGATAACGACCGCATCGGACTTGCCGAAACTGAGCGAATGGCCCACCGTGCCGGAAGAAGTACAGACACCTAGGGGAGTATCCGAAGGTTCGATTTTAATGGCAATCCGGCCGGTCAGAGGGGAATCCTCGCCGGCATAGACACCGACCAGCCGGGATTTTGTGGATTTGAGGAAGATATCGCCGCCGTTTTCGACAATGACCTCGGCGGAGTATTTGAGCAAGTCGCGGCCAACAAACTCGGCAAAAGCGCCGGCGACAGCAGCCATCGGACCGACGTTAACCTTAGCAGCAGCGTCTGCCATGGTGCGGGCGATAGCGGGGGCATCATCGCCCACAGGGAAAGGTTCCAACGCAGCCACGAATCCCGGATGGCGGGCGATATAGTTTTCGAGTAAAGCGCGCTGCCGCTGGACAATTTCCAACGCTTTATCCTTGAGGAAACGGCGGGCGCGGATATAGAGGTCGGTTTCCTTGACGACAACCTGAAAAGAGACGAGGTCGCGGTCTTTCGACCAGTCCCGGTAATAACGCGGCTGATAATCAGGTGTTTTAGTCAATTATGTTTGGTCCTTAACGGGCAAGAATACCTGTCCTTACCTTAATTTAGAGATACGGCAATTATAGTTCCCTAACAATTAATTTTCTGGATTCCCGTACGTTCACTTTGTTCAGTACCTTCAGCCTTCGCGGGAATGACAAACCGGAGAACTATTTATCCGGTTTGCTCTCCAGTTTTTTAAGACGTTCTTCGATTTTATCCTGATGACTGATGATTGCCTGGAGGGCATCGGTAATCGGGTCCGGTAAGGTGCCGTGTTCGAGATTGAAGATTGTTTCGCGGCGGTCTTCGACGATTTTACCGGGGATGCCGACTACCGTTTTTCCGGCAGGCACAGGATTTACCACGACCGAATTAGCGCCGACACGGGCATCATCGCCGATGAGAATCGGGCCGAGGACAATGGCCGCCGCCCCGATGACCACCCGGTTACCGATAGTGGGATGGCGTTTGTGTTTTTCCAGACTGGTACCGCCCAAAACAACACCCTGGTAGATAAGGACATCATCGCCAATTTCCGCCGTTTCCCCGATAACCACACCCATGCCGTGGTCAATGAATAAACGCCTGCCGATTTTCGCGCCGGGATGGATTTCGATACCGGTGAAAAAGCGGGTGATTTGTGAATTGAGCCGCCCGAAAAACCGCATATGATGAGTCCAGAAAAAATGAGAGACGCGGTAACCCCAAAGAGCGTGCAAACCGGGATAACAACACAGGATTTCCAGGGTGCTCCTGGCGGCCGGGTCCCGGCTGAAAATCGTCCTGATATCTTCGCGTAAGGTTTTAAACATACTCTACCTTCTTTACTCCGGTAATTATTCAATAGATACAAGCCGAACAATTTCCGGATTCGCTTCTTTAGCCTGCTGCCGTTCTAATAAGTCCTGCAGCGTTAACGAGCCCAGCATTTCATCCATCACGGACTGCAATTCAACCCAAATATCGCGGGCGGCACACTTTGTGGAACGGGAACAAACACCGGCATCGCAAACACATTCTACCAGAGACCAAGTGCCTTCGCTGGCACGGACAATCTCAATTAATCTGATGCGGTCAGGGGAACTATTCAATACAAAGCCACCGCGTGCGCCGCGTATACTCCGGACCAGACCGGCAGTTTTCAAAGAAAGAAAAAGATGCTCCAGATATCTTTCGGAAATCTGCTGGCGTGCAGCGACATCCTTGACTAAAACCAGACCTTTGTCATAATGCTGCGCGAGGTCCAGCATTGCGCGTATCCCGTATCTGCCTCTAGTTGAAAGTTTCATGGTTCGTTATCCATAATTATTACTATATTAGTGATGTTTCTATTATAAGGGATAGAAACAGAGCAGTCAAAACACCCATATTAAGATCCAAAGATCACCAAAAATTAACAGCGACTATTCCCCCGGTTCTTTTGACATTCAATTTTCTTTGCACTATAATGCCTAGCACAAATGAAAATTATCAAAGGTTTAGCGCTGGTTTTATTAAGTTTCATTCTGGTGTTAGCACTTTGCGTATTCGGCCTGGCATTTACGGTAAACAGGGTAGTACTTCAACCCAATGATATGGAAAAAATAGTTAACAACATCGATTTCGCACAGGCCGTTCAAGAACAGATTGACAAACAAAACACCAACGGCGACATCTCGCCACAACTTGAGGCAGCTATTGTCAGCAGCATTCAGAATGCGGAACCGGTGATTAAACAGCACCTTGATACCGCAATTAAAGATACTTCCACCAATTTAAAATCATGGGGCAGCGCCCCGGATCTAAAAGGGACGTTAAGCGGTACTGTGATGAACGCGACGTTTGCGGCCGAAGTACTGGACAAAGTCGACCTCGCACAACTGCTGAACCAGGCAGTGCAGGAACAATCCGGGGCCGATACGGATTATTCGGCGGCATTCGTGACCGCCCTGGTAAATGGCGTCGATGCAACTGAACCGGAGATAAAAACGCAGATTGTAAACGCCTGCGACCCGATTTTTCAATATTTACTGATGCAGACCCCAACTATCGACCTTAAAAGCACGCTAAGGCAGACCGTTCTCAGCGACAATGAAGTGAGTGCCGTCCTGGATAATTTTGACTATACAGCAATGACAAAAAACATCCTGCTGGGATATATCGGCGGACCGTTGCCGGAAGGAATTACGCTCTCGGACGCGGAGATTAATACGGTGGTGGAGGCATTACAGCCATCGATAAAAACTGCTTTTGCGGGCGCAGCCGGCGATTTTGCCGATTATCTCACCGGCACAGACGCCACCTTCAGCGTCAGAGTACCGCTCCTGCCGGCGCTGCAAAGCTTAAAAACGGCGGCAAGAGCAGCATTTTTTGCGCAGCTGCCGCCAGAACTACAAGGAGAATCACAGGCAGACCTTGATAATGATTTCGAACAGTATTACGACAGTCTGGCGGCGGACATCCCAGCGACATACACGGTTGATTCCACCGACTTAGGGATAAATACGACGGCAGGCATTAGCAACGCCATCACCGAAGCGCAAAACGGCCTGACGACAGCGAGAAACAACATCAATACCGCCAGCCAGGACTACGCCAACGATTTGCAGAAAGCCAGACCTTATGTAAAGGATTTTCAAATCGGGTTTACCGGCCTGATTGTGCTGATAATACTGCTGATAGCGGGCATTATCCTGATATACCGCAATGTCAAAGATTCCTGCCGCGATTTGGGGAGTGTATTTTTAATTTACGACGCCATAGAATTCGCCGGTGTGTTGATTATTAAAAACGTTGCCAACGCACAAATTGCCAAAGCCAATATTCCGCAAGCATTCAACAATATTCCGAAAATGGCATTGAACGATATCGTTTCACCGCTGCAAATTATCTGTCTGGTCTGTCTGGCTGCCGGAGTGGTGCTGATTGCCGTGTCATTTATCTATCCCGGGCAGAAACCGGTGAAGACAGCTTAAAAATATCCGGCAATTATTGCAGCAACATACTGTGCAATCGCAGGAGAAGCGGTCAAACCGGGCGATTCAATGCCGATGAGATTAATCAGCCCGGGCAAGCCTTTGTCCGCTTCGTCCCGGATGATATAGTCGCGGAAACCTTCCCCCAGAGCCTGCAGTTTGGGACGTACGCCGGCGAAATCCGGGGTCAGGTCATCAAGTCCTATTGACGGTAAATAGCGCCGGGCCGCGCGGTAAAAATCAGGTTTATTATTTTCGTTTACCATGTAATCAATCGTATCCTGATAGACGAAATTGGGCCCCAAACGGATAGTACCGTCCAGCGAAAGAGTGACATGAACACCGAGACCGGCTTTTTCCGGCACGGGATAAACCAGGCGGTGCACCAGCCGGCCTACACGCGGGTCCAGGCTGAAATATTCACCCTTACAAAAATGTAATTGATACCCTGCTTTTTGCAGATTAATCCCCGCCTGCGCAGCGACTCGGTCACTGAATAAACCGGCGGCGTTGATTACGACGATGCCAGATACGGTGGAAATCCCTTCACCATCCCTAATAGTGACCTGAAAGCTACCGTGAGTGTTTTCAATACCGACTACGGTGGTATTAAAGATGAAATCCACGCCGTTTTCTCTGGCCCGGCCGTAAAAAGACCGCATTAAGCCGTAAGAATCGATAACACCGGTATCAGGAGAGAACAGCGCCGCAACGGCCTGGACACTGGGCTCCAGGTTTTTGACATCGTTTTGCCCAAGTAATTGCAACCCTTGAACACCGTTTTTGAGTCCCTGACGGTACATTTTTTCAATTTCTTTAGTTTCAAGAGCATCAGCCGCGACAATTAATTTGCCCAATTTTTGATGATTGATATTGAACCGCGCACAAATTTCATAAAGCAGGGCATTGCCACGAACACAGAACCTGGCTTTGAGCGAATTTTCGGGATAATAAATGCCGGCATGGATGACTTCACTGTTGTGACTGCTGGTCTCAAGACCGAAACTGCGGTTTTTCTCGAAGACAACCACTTTTTTGCCGGTCAGTGACAGTTCGGCGGCAATCGCCAGTCCGACGACACCGGCGCCGATTATAATGACATCGACCTCAGCAGGCATGCAAAACCTCGCAATCGGCTAACCGAAAAAGAGTTAATTATTGATACTGGCAAATACAGCGCGAAATCAGGAAACCAGTTTATTATTACCCAAAGACGCCGGCTGGGACAACTACCGGGTAATCACCAAAGGGCAACTTCTTAAGACCGTATCTTACCAGCGCTCATAACTAATTATTTCGGCCAGGGGTTTACGTTTTTTCAGGCCGGGGGCATCGTCAGCGTAACCTAGCGGAGTGAAGAGTACCGGTTCCACATCATCAGGCAAGGACAATACTTCACGGGCAGCAACCGGGTCAAAAGCGGCAATCCAGCAGGTGCCCAACCCGAGTTCGGCGGCGGTCAGAATCAGGTGGTCCATGGCGATGGCCACGTCAACATCGCTGTAATTCTTGCCGTCGCGGCGGACCCAGGCTTTTTGCGGGGCCACGCATCCGCAAATCACCAGCGGGGCACGCACAAACCAGGGCGCATTGTAAATCCGGCGCAACTCAGCCTCTTTGCCTTTGGTATGAATGACGATAAACCGGAACGGTTGGCGGTTAGCGGCAGTGGGGGCCAACCGAACCGCCTCGAGAATCTGCTGCAGCTTTTCTGCTTCCACCGGATCCGGCCGGTAGGAACGGGCGCTGTAACGCTGACTGATGACATCATAAACACTCATACGTTATCCTTATTGAAGTTAGTAGTGTTAATAAGATTTTAGCAGAAAATAACGGCAGGTGAATCCTGGAAAAAGCCGGACTTCATATCGGACCTAAAAGTCCGACGGATTTCATGCCACTACTTTCTTAAAGTCAGCAGCCACTGTCTCAAGTAACGACCCGATTTATTTTGCGCCCGGAGACCGTTAAAGTTTAATAGCGCCGGCGCGTTGCCTGACGTTTGAAAATATACCCGGCCGCCAGGCCGGTCAAAAGCCCGCCGAGATGGGCCTGCCAGGCGACTCCGGTAACAACAATCAAAACAAAAAAACTAATCAGAATTGAAATCCACAGGTCTACCGGCACCGGTATCGGGAAAATCATTACCTTAAGACGCGGCACAAGCACGGCCAGAACACCACCAAGCGCAAAAATCGCGCCGGAAGCGCCGACAGCAATTTGGCCGGGCGCCAGCAGCATGAAAAGCGCGTTGCCCACGATACCGCCGATAAAATAGACCAGGAAAAATCTGGCTTCGCCGACGAGCGCCAGGACATACATGCCGAAGAAATAGAGGGTAAGCATATTAAATAAAATGTGGAAAATGCCGTCATGAATAAACATGGCGGAGACAATCGTCCACGGCTGACTGGCAATAGTGGCGGAACTGACCCCCACCTGATTGGCAATCTGGTTTGATACCGCTAAAAAAGAACCTGAAGAGATGCTCGTGGCAATAAATACCAGCACATTGACGCCAATCAGCACCCAGAGCGGGGTTAAATTAATGGAACGGGGGTCACGGAATCTCACTTTTACATCCTTCCAGATAATTGTACTGTTTCAAGGGTAGTGTAATCAAGATTGGGAGCGGGGGAAGCGGGATTATATAAAAATGGTGGAGAGTACTTCTTTAAGGCACTCTCCACCCAAATACCAGTCTTACGAATCCAACTCAATTGTGGTCATCACGACCGCATGGGCATTTGCCATATCAGCCCGAACTGCTTATTCAAGAGTCGGACATTCGTTTTCGGAGTCCCCGCATATTATGCAGGGAGTTGACGATCAACCTGTCTCACCCCTAACACTGCGTGTAACCTCATAAAAGCACCTCCGCCGTGTACTCGGGTTTAGTCTGATCCCTATGCTCAACATAGCATTTTTACGCTTAAAAGTCAAGTTAAAAAGGTGATACTTTAGTATCATCTTCGGATGTTGACGAAAGTTACGGCATCGGGTAGAGTTAGCTCGAGAGGAAGGCGAAGATGTCATTAAAAAAAATAACCCGCTGCGGCGGCATGGAATTCCGTTGGGGCGAACGCACCTATATGATGGGCATCGTTAATACCACTCCCGACTCTTTCTCCGGCGATGGGAATAACGATATCGAAGCGGCTGTAGCTCAGGGCTGCCGGTTTGCGGAAGAAGGGGCAGATATCCTGGACATCGGCGGGGAATCCACCAGACCCGGTTTTACTGAGGTTTCAGAGGAAGAAGAAATCCGGCGGGTGGTGCCGGTAATCGAACAACTGGCTGCCAGGACAAAAGCGCCGCTAAGCATCGACACTACCAAATATGAAGTGGCACGACAGGCCGTGGCCGCCGGGGCGGTGATAATCAACGACCAGTGGGGATTGAAAACAGAACCGCGCTTAGCCGAATTGGCAGCTAAAAATAACGTCCCGCTAGTGCTGATGAGCAACCAGCGCGATATCGGCGGCTATGACGCCAAAGCGGGACGCGATACAGCCAGCTACAGTGACGTAATGGCAGAAGTTATTGCTTCGCTACGGCAAAGTGTGAAGACAGCGGAACAGGCAGGGGTGCCAAAAGAAAATATTATCATAGACCCGGGGATCGGGTTCGGTAAGACGTGGCAGCAGGACATCGAAATTATCAGGCAGTTGCGGGAATTGCGGGTGATGGGTCGGCCGATACTGGTCGGAACATCCAGAAAATCGCTGATAAAGATGGTTTTGAATTTGCCGGCCAATCAGCGGGTAGAAGGCACCGCTGCCACCGTGGCCGTGAGCATCGCCAACGGGGCTGATATTGTGCGGGTGCATGATGTGAAACAGATGGCGCGGGTGTGCAAGATGACGGATGCGATTGTAAGAGGGATTTAGATTATGCCCTGCTTCGCAGTAAACAAGAAGGTCCGATCCCTCTCAATCTCTCCCTAATAGGGAGAGAGGACGACAATCTCCTTCCTTTTTTAGAAGGGGAAAAAGAGAGAATAAAAATTTTAAATCCAACTAAAGCTGCCACAAGGGAGATATTGTAGTGAGATTGCCACGAGCACTGAAGTGCTCTCGCAATAGTGTGTCCCCCGATTTTCTGACAAACGGCTATCTAATTTCGGCGGTTTCTTGCTTTACGAGCGCTTGGTACGCTTTCATCAACCTGCGGGTTAATTGGCCGGGTTTTCCGTCCCCAACCGGTTGGCCTTCAAATGAAGTTACCGGCATAATCTCAATCAAAGAATTGGTGATAAAGGCTTCATCCGCCTGCGTTAAGCTGGCCGGACGGCAATTAATTTCACTGACTTTGATTTCTAGCTGAGACGCCAGTTCAAAAACAATGATGCGCGTAACGCCGGGCAGCAGGCCGGACTCATACCGCGGTGTCTGCAAGATACCATATTTCACGATAAAGACATTGCTGCCTGCCGCTTCGGTGAGATAACCCTTTTCGTTGAGGAATAACGCCTCGTCCGCACCGGCGTCTTTGGCATCCCGACGCGCCAGCAGACTTTCCAGAGCATTGGCTGATTTTAAATAGGTCACCGGCGAAAGGCTGTTACGGCGTATCGCGGAGAGCACCGTTTGATAACCACGCAGGTATTTCGCACGGCTGGGTGGTTTGTATTCCGAGGCCAGCACTGCGATCGTCGGCAGCTTACAGGAATCAGGATTCGGAGACATTTCACCTTCACCGCTGGAAACGCAGATACGGAGACGGGTCTGACCGAAACCGTTAGCTTTGATAACTTCTTGCACGGCTTCGCGGATGAGCCCGGTGTGAATGACAATACCCAAACGCTCGCCGGAATATCTGAGCCGCGCCAGATGATTGTCCAACCGGAAAGGTTTTCCTTCGTAGGCCCGCACTGTTTCATAGAGCCCGAAGCCGAAAAGAAAACCGTAATCGAGCAGAGATATTTTAGCTTCGTTACGGGGCACCAGTTTCCCATTCAAGTAAAAAATTTCTTTCATCCTCGTCTCCGATCGGGCTATTCCCCGCTAATGATTCATCTCACGATGTTGATAATATTTCATATAGTATTATTTTTCAATATTCAAGTTGTTCATCTCAATTAACAGCAAACAATAAATTATAGCATCGTTTCTTGACGCTGCAATAATTAAGAAACAACTTTCTTTTCAACATAGGATTATTTCAGATTGCTTCGTCTCCATCAATAATTCGGGACTATAGGCGATAACACCTCGCAACGACAGTACCAGAATCGTACAACAGCGGGCATACTTCGTCAATGATTTACTCGGCATTAAGGGCGCGAACTATCGCTATAATTAATTGTGAAGCCATAGCATTGACAAACCGGTTCGATTTAGTGTGTCATAATGATACCTGAGAACTGAGTAAAGAGGCCACGATGAAAGAAATCAAAATATTGTGCTGGAACGTCAACGGCATCAGAGCAGCAGTGAAAAAGGGATTTCTAGAATGGCTGCAAAAAGAATCGCCGGATATCCTCTGCCTGCAGGAAACGAAAGCCAGTCCGGATAACCTGACCGAAGACCTGCTGGAACCGCCCGGCTACCAGACTTACTGGAATTATCCGGAAAGAAAGGGTTATTCCGGAGTTGCGACGTTTTCCAGAGAAAAACCGGTGAAGACGCAAAACAGTTTCGGGGTGAAAGCGTTTGACGGAGAAGGGCGCGTGATTATCTCCGAATATCCGGAATACACGCTCTGCAATATCTATTTCCCCAACGGAAAACAAGGCCCGGAGAGGCTAAAATACAAAATGGATTTCTACGAGGCTTTCTTTAATTATCTGGAGCCGTTACGGTTGAGTGGGAAGAAAATCATTTTCTGCGGCGATGTGAATACCGCACATCAGGAAATTGACCTCGCCAGGCCGAAGGAAAATGCGAAAATATCCGGCTTTTTGCCCGAAGAAAGAGCCTGGCTGGATAAAATGGTCGCTCACGGCTATACGGACACTTTCCGGTATTTTCACAAAGAACCGGAACAGTATACATGGTGGGATATGAAAACCGGGGCCAGAGCCAGAAATGTCGGCTGGAGAATTGATTATTTCTTCGTGACGGAAAACCTGCTCGGCAATGTCGAGAAAGCCTATATTATGAAAGATGTAAGCGGCTCCGACCACTGCCCGATCGGGCTGGTGTTGAAATTTTAACTAAATGCGTTAAATTTTCCGATTCAATGAGTTCTGTCTTGGTCGAAATAAACACAATTATTTACGTGATATTCAAATTGTCTAATGACTAACGCCCCGCTCATTTATAAAGATGACCCAAATCTCTGGATTGTCGGGTCAAGCCCGACAATGACAATGAAAAGAAGAGGGGGTGATTTCGCACTCCCTCTTCAGAAGCTCCAGCTTAAACAACAGCTTTAAAAAGAAGTATCTCTGATTTATTTCATACCGCCCACGCATTCGGCCTATCTGGCGCGGCCGAAATCATCCTGCAGGCGAACCACATCGCTGAGCTGCGGCGTCGAGACTTCCAGAATAATGGAGTCTTCGATAGCTTCGACGCGATGCGTGGTCAACGGCGGGAGATGTAAACAGTATCCGGGTTGGCCGATCGTTTCGGACATCTTCCCATCCGGAGCCTGGACGCTGAATTTCACTTTGCCCTGCAAAAGATACATACTTTCATCTTTTTCTTTGTGATATTGCAGGCTAAGACGAAAACCTTTATTCACGGAAATTACCTTGCCGGCATATTGCGGAGTCAAGGCATAAAGCAATTCGTTACCCCAGGGTTTTTCTGTTTTACGCGGCAATTTTTCTTCCATATCAATCACCCCAGATTCTTTTATTGTCAGCATAATCTTAACAATACCACGTGTCAATCTGCAAGGACGGTCTATTCAACCTGTAGAGCATTCACTTGTCATTTCCGCTATAATACGATAATGTAAAGGAAAATAATAGATCGCGGTAACCGTCAGGTATGGATTAAGAGGCAAAGCTTGCAGAAAATAGTGGTAGTCGCCAGGCAAAATGATGAAATGGTGAAACTATGTGCCGAGTTAGCCAAACATGGTTTCCAATGTTCATTCACGGACAGCAACGATGCCATGGAAAGTATCACCGAAAATACTGCTGGTTTGCTACTAATGGAATTCACCGGCACAGCGGAAGTGGAAACATTATGCCGTTATTTCCGCAAGGAAAAAGACCTGCCGGTAATCGCTCTGGTTTCAACGGACAAGCTGGACAAACTCGATGACCTGGTGGATGACTTTGTAATAAAACCTTACAATGCAAAAGAACTGACCGTCAGGATCAAACACCTGATACGGAAAGATTCCGATACTACAACGGCCCAAATCAGGACGGCCGGCATCACGATTGACCCCGATAAATATGAGGTCTATGTAGATGGAAAACTGGTTTCCCTGACTTTTAAAGAATACGAATTACTGAAATTCCTGGCCAGCCATCCCGGCCGGGTTTTCACACGCGATACACTGCTCAATCAGGTCTGGAGCCAGGATTATTTCGGCGGGGACAGGACCGTTGACGTCCACATCCGAAGGCTCCGAAGCAAGATCGAAAGTCCCGAACATGTTTACATCGAAACGGTGCGAAACATCGGTTACCGTTTTATCAGAAATTGAGACTGCTTCACAAAAATCCCCTCACGAAACATAAATTTAATATAGACGAAACATCCTTGTAACAAAAGGTCTGTAAAGTAGAGACATCTAATAGTTAGAAGGAGAATACATGTCTATTAACGCCGCAGATACTGCGTGGATGTTAGTCTCATCGGCATTGGTACTGTTCATGACCGTTGGACTGGCATTCTTCTATGGCGGGCTGGTGAGGAGAAAGAACTTCCTGTCCACCATCATGATGAGTTTTTTCTGTTTAGGGTTGATTGGGGTATTATGGGTGGTTTACGGTTATACCCTGGCCTTCGGTCCGGATAAAGCGGGCCTCATCGGCGGCCTGAATTTCTTCGGCCTGATCGGCGTGGGGCAAACGCCTTCCTCAACCTATGCATCTACGATTCCGCAATTAGCTTTTATGGCCTTTCAGGGGATGTTCGCGGTAATAACAGTGGCGCTGATTACCGGGGCAGTCGTGGAACGGATTAAATTCAGCGCCCTGATGTTATTTTCAATTATCTGGTTTACCATTGTTTACCTGCCGGTGGCGCACTGGGTCTGGGGCGCGGGTGGCTGGCTGAATAAATTAGGTGCGCTGGATTTCGCCGGCGGGACGGTGGTGCACATCGCAGCCGGAGTCTCGGCACTATCTCTGGCGGTCCTGCTGGGTCCCCGTAAAGGTTTCAAAGAGAAAGAACCGATGGAACCGGGCAATATCCCGATGGTGGCGCTGGGCGCCGGTATCCTGTGGTTCGGCTGGTTCGGTTTTAATGCCGGCAGCGCACTGTCCTCCGGCGGTTTGGCTACCAGCGCTTTCGTGGCAACAAACCTTTCTGCCGCTACCGCGGCGTTAGTCTGGATGATACTGAGCTGGATTTACCGCAGACCGTCGCTGCTCGGCGTCGTTACCGGCGCAGTAGCAGGTCTGGTCGCCATCACCCCGGCGGCCGGTTTTATCCAGCCGATTATGGCAATCCCGATCGGGGCCGGCGTGGCATTGCTATGCTATCACATGATGATTTTCCGGTCTAAAACCAATATTGATGAGTCCCTAGATGTCTGGGCTGTACACGGCATGGGCGGCACCTGGGGCGCGATTGCCACCGGTATTTTTTGCACTACCGCCGTAAATGCCGCCGGGAAACAGGGCTTGATTTACGGCAACCCGAAACAGGTATTAATTCAACTCATCGGCGTGGTAGCCGTCTGGGTTTTCGCCTTCGGCATGACCTGGATAATCGGCAAGTTCGTGGATAAAGTAATCGGTCTGAGAGTCTCCGCGGCTGAAGAATCTGTAGGCTTGGACATTTCACAACACGGAGAAAGAGCCTATGGAGGTAATTTAAGATGAAAAAAATTGAAGCAATCATCCGGGAAGAAAGACTGGAAGCCGTCAAGAAACATCTGGAAGAAATCGGCTATTTCGGGATGACACTGACGGAAGTGAGCGGCCGCGGCCGGCAAAAAGGCGTCCCCCTGAAATGGGGCGCCAAGGAATACCGGCTGGAATTTCTGCCTAAACTGAAGGTGGAAGTGGTCGTCATGGACGAGGATGTACCCGGTGCAATAAATGCTATAATCAGGGGGGCGAGAACCGGAGACATCGGAGATGGTAAAATATTTATCATCCCGATTGAGGATGCCGTCCGCATCAGGACGGGTGACTCCGGAAATAACGCCGTTTAGGGTTAGAATAAGAAAAATAAGGGAGGTTACACTGCCATGCCAAAGAAAGATCAGAAAACAGAGAGCAAAGAATATGTTCTCAAGATGGCGAAAGAGAATGATGTCAGATTTATCCGTCTGTGGTTTACCGACATCCTCGGGATGTTGAAAAGCTTTGCCATTTCAATCGACGAACTGGAAGGGGCGCTGGAAGAAGGCATGGGATTCGACGGTTCATCAATCGAGGGGTTCGCGCGGATTGATGAAAGCGATATGGTAGCCAAACCTGACCCGGACACCTTCCAGATTCTGCCGTGGCGGCCACTGGAACACAACGCCGTCGCCCGCATGTTCTGCGACATTTTAAAACCGGGCGGACAGCCGTTTGAAGGCGACCCGCGGTATGTATTGAAGAGAAACCTGAAAAAAGCTGCCGATTTAGGCTTTACTTTCTATGTCGGCCCGGAACTGGAGTTCTTCTATTTCAAAGATTCCAAAGGGACCGAGACGCTAGACCCCGGCGGATATTTCGATATGACACCGCTGGATGCCGCCACCGACCTGCGGCGCAATACGGTTATCACCCTGGAAAAAATGGGTATCGGCATCGAATATTCACATCATGAAGTGGCGCCCAGTCAGCATGAAATCGACATGCGCTACACGGATGCGCTGACGATGGCAGATAACGTTATGACCTACAGACTGGTGGTTAAACAGATTGCAATGAATGCCGGCGTTTATGCCAGCTTTATGCCCAAACCGGTCTTCGGCATCAATGGCAGCGGCATGCATGTGCACCAGTCACTATTTAAGGGCGACCGGAACGCCTTTTTCGACCCTAAAGGCAAATATTTCCTGTCCAAACTGGCCCGGAATTATGTTGCCGGTTTGTTAAAATACGCGCCGGAAATCACTGCGGTCAACAACCAGTGGATTAACTCCTACAAGCGCCTCGTTCCCGGTTACGAAGCGCCGGTTTATCTGTCGTGGGCGAAACGCAACCGCTCGGATATGATCCGGGTGCCGGAATACCGGCCGGGTAAAGAAAAGGCCACCAGGATTGAATTACGCTCACCGGACCCCGCCTGCAACCCGTACCTGTGCTTCAGCGTGATGCTAGCCGCCGGATTGAAAGGCATTGAAGAAGGACTGGAACCGCCGGAACCGATTGAAGAAAATGTATATGAAATGACGCCCAAAGAACGCGAAGCGCGTGGTATCGGCACTTTACCGGCCAGTCTGGAAGATGCGATCGCGCTGACCGAAAAGAGCAAACTGGTGAAAGAAGCGCTGGGCGAACATGTTTTCAACGCTTTCATCGAAAATAAAAAGATCGAGTGGAACCAATACCGGATCCACGTTTCCAAATACGAGCTCGACCGTTATTTGCCGATGCTTTAAAATCGCTGTGCTATAATAAATTACCAGCTTTTTCTAAATTGGAGGTGAAAAATGCGCCGCCTGAGGATTGCGATGGCGCAGATTAACACCACAGTTGGTGATTTTGACGGCAACGTAAAGAAAATTCTGGGAGCGATTGATACTGCCCGTAATTTAAAAGCGGATATTGTCACGCTCCCGGAATTAGCTGTTTGCGGATATCCACCGGAAGACTTGCTGTTCAAGCCTCAATTTATCCAGGCTAATCTGCAATCACTCCAGAAAATTGTCGAAGCTTCTCAAGGCATTACCGTCGTCGTCGGCTATGTTGATTCCGACGGCGATATTTATAATGCAGCGGCGCTGATTTCCGACGGCAAACTGGTGGGAAATTACCACAAAATGTACCTGCCGAACTATGGCGTTTTCGATGAAAACCGCTATTTCCGCGCCGGCAGCGAATGTCCCGTTTACGTGATCAACGGCATCGGCATCGGTATCAATATCTGTGAAGATATCTGGTATGAAGCCGGGCCGGCCACCGTACAGGCATATGCCGGCGCCGAGGTTATCATTAATATCAGCGCTTCTCCATATCATGCGGGCAAAGGCGAATCACGGGAAAAAATGATTGCCACCCGCGCCACGGATAACGTCGCGATTTTTGCTTATAACAACCTGGTGGGCGGACAGGATGAACTGGTTTTCGACGGCCACAGCCTGCTGATTGACGAACGCGGGAACATGATTACCCGCGGCAAGCAATTTGAAGAAGATTTTATTGTCGCGGACCTCGATATCGAGGCCGTTTTCAGGGCACGACTCCACGACCCGCGGTGGCGGAAAGAATCGCCGTTAATCGGGAAAACCGGCTGGCAGCAGACTAAAACGATTGTCTCTCAAACTCCGTCGAACGGACCCAAACCGCCGCTCAAACCGCGCCATATCACGGCGCTGGACCCGGCGGCCGAAGTATATCAAGCCCTGGTTTTGGGCACGAGAGATTACATTCATAAAAACGGCTTCCAGAAAGTGGTTATCGGCCTTTCCGGCGGGGTTGATTCCGCCATTGTCGCCACCATCGCAGTGGACGCCTTAGGCAAAGACAACGTTATCGGAATCTCAATGCCATCCCGGTATTCTTCCACCGGCAGCGTGACTGATACCCAGAAACTGACGCAGAATTTAGGGATTACGCTGAAAACCATCCCGATTGAAAAGCCGTTCCAGGCATATCTGGACACACTAGCCGAATCGTTCGCCGGGGTAAAACCGGACATTGCGGAAGAAAACCTGCAGGCACGTGTCCGGGGTAATTTATTAATGGCACTTTCCAATAAATTCGGCTGGCTGGTGCTGACCACCGGCAACAAAAGTGAAATGGCCACCGGATATACCACGCTTTACGGCGATATGGCCGGCGGTTTTGCCGTGATTAAAGATGTTCCCAAAACACTGGTTTATAAAATAACCAAATACCGCAACGCGCTGGCCGGTTTTGACCTGATACCGGCGGCGATTATCGAGAAGCCGCCGTCCGCGGAATTGAGACCGGAGCAGAAAGATTCTGACAGTTTACCTGTATATGAAATTCTGGACGCAATTCTGACAGCGTATGTGGAAGACGATAAATCGGTAGACCAGATTGTGGCGCTGGGATTTGATAAAGCTATTGTGCAGAAAGCGGCGAAATTAGTTGACCGCAGCGAATACAAACGGCGGCAGGCGCCGCCCGGCGTGAAAATCACCAGCCGAGCTTTCGGGAGGGACCGGCGTTTGCCGCTGACCAGTCTTTTCAAAGAATGGTAAGATATCATCAGAACCAATTTATCATCCGCATTAGGGGTTAAAATTCACTATGGTACAAGGGCCTGCTTCCGAAACCGAACATAAAATAATTGCTATTCTCAAAGTTCTCAACGAATCATCCGAACCGTTAGGCTCGATTACCATCGCGCGGGAACTGGAACGGCACGGCATCTCCTTAAGCCAGAGGGCGGTGCGCTATCACCTCCAAATTACCGATGAACGCGGGCATACACAGCCGTTCGGGCGGGACGGGCGAATGCTGACCGCGCAAGGATTGGAAGAGCTAAAAATCGCGTTAGCGCCGGAACATGTCGGGTTTGTGCTGGAGAAGCTGGAAACGCTGGCCTTTCAGACTACCTTCAACCCCAAAACCCGCCTCGGTCTGGTGCCGATAAACACTTCGCTGATTGCGAAAGATAAACTAAAGAAAGCACTGGCGATAATCGATGAAGCTTATCAGGCCGGTTTTTGCGTCAGCGAGCTCATTGCCGTGGCACAGCCGGGCGAGAAACTCGGTTCGGTCATCGTGCCGGAAGGGAAAGTGGGCATCGGCACAATCTGCAGCGTGGTCGTGAACGGCGTCTTATCCAAATCCGGGGTGCCGATTTCTTCTAAATTCGGCGGAGTTTTAGAATTAAGATCCCCGAAACAGGAACGTTTCGTGGCGATTATTTACTATGAAGGCACTTCATTAGACCCCTCGGAACAATATATCCGTGCCAGAATGACAAGCGTAAGGGAAGCGGCGAAGACCGGAAAAGGCCGGATACTGGCGAATTTCCGGGAAATACCCGCGCCGTCCAGAGCCATCGTTAGCGAAAAAATGGCCGAGATGAAAGAGGCCGGAATCGGCGGGGTCTACCGGCTGGGGAACACAAGCGAATCCATCTGCCAGATACCGGTGGGGCCGAACCGGGTGGGAATTGTATTTCTGGGCGGCCTGAATGCCCTGGCGGCGGTCTCCGAAGCCGGCATCGAAGTGGAAAACAACAGCGAGAGCGGGGTAATTGACTTCAAGCGGCTGGTCAGTTACCGTAAAATTTGAAACATTCTCCATATCTAAGTTGAAGAGCCTGCGCAGAGATTAAATCACGCAGGATTTTTTATTGCGGCAATATCTACACTAATGACTGATATCAGAATGATATATGCGGATAAAATTTCCTGCTAGCCGAGTGGAATAAAACACCTAAAATTTTTCACTTGCAAGGTATTGCAATTTGTCATAACGAAGATATAATCATAGTTAGAAGGAGGCAAGTGGTTGGTCAAAAAATTGATTAATGGCTTGTCTCTGAGCATATAAAATAGTGAATATTCGCGGGTCTAGCTCTCTGAATTCCGCTTGAAGAGATAGACAATATTTGATGATGTAAAAAGAATAGTGGCGCACCGGTGTAAGTTTAGGCTGCCAAAATTAAAGAGTTGTGTTTAATACCGGACACCATGGAATTGATAACAGTTTGTTGCTGTTAGAGACAAACCCGCTAAAAAAATACTCTTTTACGCTCAGTCGGCAGCCAGGCGAGAATATTGACGTTTTGAATTATTGACAGGTAATTTACGCGCCATAACCCGCATTTAATGAGGATAATAAAATTTCAGCACGGTGGTTAGTTTATCCGGGTAAATATTACTATTTTTCGGGATAAGATAACCAATCTGATATTCCTCCGGTCCGTTTTTTGGCTAATTCCCTACCTTTAGTTGTGATGAAGCTATTCACAAAAAACGGTTCAGCTAAAACAGACAACAGCCTGGGGCTATTCCATGCGGAAGCGGCCGCCGTCAATGCGGAGAGCGCCGGCTGTAATTTTCAATCTGCCTCGATTATCGCTACCGGCGCCGATGCCTCCAGCGTCGCGCTGCTAAGTGCATTTACCAACCTGGTGCTGGCGATGCTGCTGATAAAAGTGCCTTCCCTGGTGGAAGGGAAGACCCCGATGAAAAAAACCATCGTAACCATGGCCCTGGTTAATGCCTTCACCTGGATACCGATTGTTTTTGTCTTCCTGTTTTTTAAAAACATCAACCCGCTGCTGCTGATCACATTATGGATTTTCGGGCTGGTTCCGGCGACATTGCTGGGTCCGCTGCGCGATAACTGGCTTTCCAACATGGTGCCGTCCGAGAAAATGGGACGGTATTTGAGCTTCCGTTCGGTTGTCTCCGCGCTTTGTTTCCTGGTCGCCTACAACATCATGGGTTTTACGTTATCCAGAACGACAGGCAATATTTTCAGCGGTTTTGCGATAGTGCTGGGAATCGCCTTTGTTGCTTCGATAGCCAGCACTTTTCTTTACAGCAATATCCATGCTCCGGCCCAAACCCCAAAATCTGAAACTGCGCATAGCCTTTCCTTTGTTAATTTCCTGAAAGGGGCGATGAAAGAACACCTGGGGACGTTTATCCTGTTCCAATCGCTTTTCAGTTTTGCAGTTAACTTGAGCGGCCCGCTGCTGGCCGTGTATATGCTGAAAAATTTGAAACTTTCTTTCATGACATACACTCTGGTTTTCTCCTGTGTATATGTCGGGCGCGCCGTCAGCATGACCTTCTGGGGAAAGATGGTTGACAAATCCGGCAGCCTACGGGTTTTAGGCATTGTCGCTCATTTAGTTCCTTTCGTGCCGCTTTTGTGGCTGTTCTCCGGGAACATCGGGTATTTATGCGGCATCCAGTTATTCTCCGGTATCGTACAGGCGGCCTTCGACCTTTCCTGCCAGACCTTCATTTACAAGTCAACAAAACCGGAGCAGAGACTGCACTACATCGTGTACTGCAAGAGCCTGACGACGTTCGCCGCCGCGCTGGGCACACTCGCCGGGATTTTACTTCTCGCCCATATTTTCCCTGTTTTTGGCAGCCAGATACTGGGGATATTCCTGGTGTCGGCAGTTCTGCAAATGGTGGTTGTCAGAGTAATGCTGCCGAAACTCCGACCCGGCGGTATCCCGGACGCCATCGTCCACGAAGAACTGGCCCGCGAATTGGCCATGGTAAACTATCCTACACGACAGGGACTTTATTATCACCCGGAAGCATGGTCGCGGTTTACCAAACCGGTGGCGGCTTTCGGTACTGCAATCAGCAAAGCGGTTAACAAATTAGCACCCCAGCCTGCCGGGCTGTATTACAATCAGGCGAAATGGTCTGAATATATGGGCCGGAATGGTGGAATGCAGCCGGAATTCGCCGAAGCCGCGACTGAACCGAGCGGGCTTTACTATAACAAGAAAGCCTGGGCAGATTACCGTCAGCAGACCGCCGTGCTGGTAGAATCCGACTCCGCAACAGCCAAAGAAGGGCTGTTGTACAACCCCGAGGCCCAGGCAAAAATAATGGCGAAGGCCGCGCAGGCAAACGCAAAAGCGCAGGCAACCACGGAACCGGCCCACAAAGGGTTGTTGTATGACCCTGAAGCCTGGTCGAAAATGGTCAATCAAATGGCGCAGGCCGATGCCAAGTTTTCTGATAGTTTAAAACCCGCCCGTAAAGGGTTGTTGTATGACCCCGAAGCAATGGCTAAATTCATGAAACAGACAACCCTGGCGGAAGCAAAAGCAATCGATGCCAAACCGGCCCGCGCCGGAATTTTCTACGATTCCGAAAGATGGAACGGTTATCTGAAACAATCAATGCTGCTCAACGCCACCACGATGAGAACCCTCGGGGATGGGCAGACCAACCGGATGCCGGTATTCTATCATCCGGAAGCCTGGGAAAATTACAAGAAACAGGCTGCCCTGTCTCAGGCGAAAACCAGGGTCGGCGCAAAGGCCAAAACGGCGTTACTCTATCATCCCGAAGAGTGGGAACGGACTTTCGACCCGGCAATGGTCAGAATCGGCAGAAAATCCGCCATCGGCACGGTCATCAGCCGGCAGAGCCAGATGCGTAAAACAGACCAGAAAGCAGCCACGATAACGAACCCGAAGATGACCGGCAAACGGTTCGGAACCCGCCCTTCGGCTGCCCAGAGCTAATTTGCTTACCGGATAACCGTAAAGAACACCAAGTAGACTAAAACATTGACGGCCGTTAACGGTACGCCGATGCGGACAAATTCCCAAAAAGTCAGTGTTTCCCCCGACCTCTGTTCGGCGTTCTGGATAATAATGACATTACTGGCCGCGCCCAGGATGGAAAGGTTGCCGGCAATGGTGCTGCCCGCCGCCAGCGCCATCAGCCCTGCATTGGTCACACCCATTTTCAGCAGCATCGGCAGATACAGCGCCACCAGCGGGACATTGGAGATAAACTGGCTTAAAACCACGCTGACGCCCATAATCACCGGCAATGAGTTCAGCTTCAGCGTCGTCGAATTGATGACATGCTGAAAAACGCCGGAATTCCAGACGGCAGCCATCAGGATAAACATCGAGGCGAAGAAAACCAGCGTAGTCCAATCAATTTTACGGATAATCGTGAATCTTTTCGGGCTGAACAGAACCACCGGCAGCGCCGCCGCCAGCGCGATATAGGTCAACCGGAAATCAATTTTCCAGCCCGCAAAGACGGTGATAATTTTAGCAATAATTAATATCCCCAGCAGCACTAGAGAAATGCGGCAAAGCCGCGCTAATCGGGGGTCTTTTATCGGCTCCGGACTGTCGGTTATTGTCTGACGGTCAAATTGTTTGCGGTAGAAAAGACGCAATAAAAAATACGCCAGCAACAAATTTATCAGCGTCGGCAAGAGCAGGTAGCGGAAGAACGCAATAAAGGGGTTGGCGAATTGCCGTTGATGGCAATAAGCAGGTTCTGGGGGTTGCCAATTGGGCTGGCAACACTGCCGATGGTCACCGCGAAAGCCAGCGCCAGCAGCAGTATTTTGGGGGAAGTTTTCGCTTTGCCGGCCAGCAGCAGCACCACCGGCGTGCCGATAATCGCCAGCGTGTCGTTCATCAAAAAGGCCGCCATGATGCCGACCCCGAATAAAATAAAGAGCACCAGGCTGTCCAGCGATTTTGCCCGGTGGAAAAGCCGGTAGGAGAGGTAGGACAGGTAACCGCTGTAGACCAGCGCTTCACCGACAATAAACATGCCGAAGAGAAAAAAGATGACATCCAGATTGACGGCCTTGATGGCATTCAGCGGCGAGATTTGCAGCGCCGCGAGTACGGCAATAGCGCCGGCGGCCATGATTTGCCAGATTTGAAAGCGGAACTTACCAACCCGCCGGACAATAATCAGAACAAAAACAACCGCGAGAACAATTATTGGAATCATCTTTTACCATTATAAACCACGGCGCGTGTAAAAATGTCTCTTTTTATGTTATACTTTTTAATACTTATGAAAAAAGACTTAATGAACATTCTGGTCTGCCCGGTTTGCAAAGGGAAGCTGACGCTCACCATCGAGAAAGAAAACGAAAAGGAAATAGTTTCCGGTTTTCTATTCTGCGGCAAATGTAATGTCCGATATCCGATTGTGGATACCATCCCCAATCTTTTGCCGCAGACAAAGAAGAAGCTAATCAGGGTAATATCTCACGCGATTCTGGGGTGATTCCCACACTTCGATGCTGTCAATGGCAACCGGCACCCCCACCAATTTTTCCTGCAGTTTTTGATAAATTGCGACGGCAATATTTTCCGATGAAGGGTTAATCCGGTTAAACGGCGCGGTATCGTTCAAATTGGTATGGTCGTAATCAGCCAAGATTTCTCCCAGCTGTTTCTTCAGTAAAGTGAAATCATAGGCCAGGCCGATTTCATTCAGTTTATTGCCTTTGACAACTGGCTACAACCTTGAACCGGTGACCGTGTAACTTTTCACATTTGCCCTGATAACCACGCAACGCATGCGCCGCGTCAAAATCCATTTCCACGCTTATTTCGTACATTTTTCACCTCGCACGTTCGAATATTTCACAACATCTCCGGTATCAACTTTCAAATCCGCTAATGTTTGGCCGATTGTTTTCCCGGTCGCGGGATGAACAAAATCCGGCGCAATTTCAGCGAACGGCACCAGTACGAAGGCCCTTTCCGTTAACCGCGGATGGGGAATAACCAGCCCAGGCAATTCGATTACCTGGTCATCATAGAAAAGGATGTCAATATCAATCGGCCGGGGGCTGTTGACCGGTCCGGGCGTTCTGCCCATCTTTTTTTCGATTTCTTTAATAAAAATTAACAGTTCCGCCGGCGTGAACGAAGTGGCCGCGGCACATACCTGGTTTAAAAAACGGCCCTGCCGCGTATTTCCCACCGGCTTTGTATCATATATGGAAGATACAGCTTCTACTTTGATTTTTTCGCGAAAGTGCTTTCAACGCCGCCACCAGTTGATGTTGACGGTCGCCCATATTTGAGCCCAACCCGAGAAATATTCGGGTATTTTTCGATTCCGGAGAATGAACAATAGCATCCTGCATTTTTATCCCTTACCGTGTGCTAATTATAGCAGTTAGTTCAGTTATCATAAAACCCGACAGAAATGAATCTGCGACGGAGCTAAATTTTTCACTAAATTCCGGTACTAAAAATATTTCTAAAAAAAGGTTGTTTCAAGCAAGAATAAAGGATTAAACTAGAATATACGAATAAAAAGAAGCTAAAAATAACATCAATGAAAAGAGTCGGATAATGGCAAACAAACAGGAATAAACAGCAACTGGCAAACACCCCGGAAGCAATCAATGCCGCAGAAATGCTGACGCTTCTCAACCGATGAATTCCTGACTAAAATGGAAACTTCCGCGACCGGGCTCAGCAGCGAAGAAGCAGCCAAACGACTGGAAACGTACGGCACGAACGAAGTCGCGCGCGGCAAAAAACGTTCCGGTATTGTTGAATTTTTAATGCACTTCCGAAGTCCGGTGACACTCATTTTGATTATTTCCGCAATCGCTTCAGGCTTTTTAGGTGACCCTAGCGTGACCGCAGCGATTATTTTAATCATCGTCCTTGTCAGTGTCATCCTGGACTTTACCCAGGAATACCGGGCGGGGAAAGCCGCCGAGGCCCTGGCGAAAAGAGTGGCCACGACAGCCACGGTCACTAGAGACGGGGTCAAACAAGACATGGCCATCTCAGGGTTAGTACCCGGCGATGTCATCCAGTTGACCGCCGGCGATATTGCCCCGGCAGATGCCCGAATTATAGCCGCCAAAGACTTTTTTATCGATCAGTCGGCTTTAACCGGGGAATCATTTCCGGTGGAAAAAACAACCGACCCGATTACCGAAAAAACCGACAGCACGAAGTGGAATAACTACCTGTTCATGGGCACTTCCGTAACGGCCGGTTCGGCGACCGCCGTAATTGTGAAAACCGGCAGCGCTACCGAATACGGGGAAATCGCCAAGAAAAACGCAGAAAGAAAACCGGAAACCGAATTTGAAACGGGGTTGAGAAAATTCGGTTATTTGATCATGCAGGTAACGTTTATCCTGATTATCGCGGTATTCTTCATCAACGGTGTATTTAACAACCAAAAGCATACCATCATGGAATCGCTGCTTTTTTCTGTGGCGCTGGCCGTCGGTTTAACGCCGGGGCTGCTGCCCGTCATCCTTTCCATTAATCTGTCCCGCGGGGCCACGGCCATGGCAAAGAAAGGCGTCATCGTCAAGCGGTTAGCCGCCATTCAGAATTTCGGCAGTATGGACGTTTTGTGTTCAGATAAAACCGGCACGTTAACCGAAAACAGGGTAGAAGTTATCCGGCACGTTGATTTAGAAGACAAAGAATCAGATCAGGTCTTCCTCTTATCTATACTCAACAGCCGCTTCCAGACCGGGCTGCGCAGCCCGATGGACGAGGCTATCCTGAAGCACGAGGAAGTAAACACCGACCAGTACCAGAAAGTCGATGAAATACCGTTTGATTTCATTCGGAAAAGACTTTCAGTAGTGGTTAAAAATAATCAGGAAAATATAATTGTTACCAAAGGCGCTCCCGAAGAAGTCGTAAAAATCGCGACGCAATATGAATTGGGCGGCGAAGTTCATGACCTTACCCCCGAAAGTAAAAAACTGATCGACAAGGAATACCGGGCACTAAGCAATCAGGGATTCCGCGTCCTGGGCGTCGCTTACCGCAAAGCCGAGGCCAAAACAGCTTATGCCGTGACCGATGAAAACAACATGACTTTTATCGGGTTTATCGCATTCACGGATCCGATTAAAGAAACGGCCGGAGAATCTCTGGAACTATTGAGAAAGGCCGGTATCAAACTCAAGATACTGACGGGTGACAATGAAATTGTCGCCGGTAAAGTCTGCGACCAGCTCGGATTTCAGGTTTACCAATACCGCCGCGGCCGGAAGTTCGACGCGCAAACCGGCACAGTTACACGCACCAATGAAATCGAACCGATTAACATCGTGCAGAGCAGTGAAATTGAAAATATCGATGACTTAGCCCTGGCCAGAATTGTAGAAAAAGCGGATATCTTCACCCGCGTTAATCCGGCCCAGAAAAACCGGATTATGACTGCATTAAAGGCCAACGGGCATGTGGTGGGGTATATAGGCGACGGAATCAATGACACGCCATCGATGAAAGTGGCTGATGTCAGCATTTCGGTGATGAATGCCGTGGATATCGCCAAAGAATCGGCGGATATCATCCTGATGAAAAATGATTTAAAAGTCATTACCGACGGTGTGATTGAAGGCCGTAAAACCTTTGGCAATACAATAAAATACATCCAGATGGCCATCAGTTCCAATTTCGGGAACATGTTTAGCGCGGCAGGGGCATCGGTGTTTTTACCGTTCCTGCCGATGATTCCTATACAGTTATTACTGAATAATTTACTTTATTCGTTCGCGCAGCTGGCGCTGCCCATCGATAACGTAGATGAGACTTATGTGCAAAAACCGCAGCGATTGCGCACTTCATTCATCCGGAATTATATGATTGCCTTCGGCCCGATCAGTTCGATTTTCGATTTTGCTACCTTCGGTGTAATGATTATATTCTTCCACGCCTATTCCAACCCGTCTTTATTCCAGACTGCATGGTTTGTAGAATCGCTGTTCACACAAACTCTGGTCATCTTCGTCATACGCACGCGAACGATACCTTTCTTCGCGAGTAAACCAAACAAATGGCTGACGATTAATATCACCGGAATTCTCGCATTAGCGCTACTGATTCCATATACGCCGCTGGGCAAGATTTTCAATTTCGTGCCTCTGCCGGTGAGCTTCCTGCTGCTGCTGGTAGGCTTTATCGTGGTCTATCTCTTCCTGGTAGAAATGATGAAAATCTGGTTTTATAAGCATAATAGCGAGCCGGTGAAATTTGTTACCCACGTTCCGTGAAAAACGGATTTAGATAAAACCGCACGGGAAAACAGTCGAAAAAAAAAGGCCTGCTCAATGAGCAGGCCTTCTTTTTATCAAGCAAAAAAAATCTGTTGAGTTTAAATCAGATGTTTGCGGCGCAGGAAAGAAATTAACGCGCCGGAGAAAATCACAAAAACCGCGATTAGTATCAGATAGATGCCGGTGCTGCCTTTACTGACCGTGCCGAAGAACGTAATATACATGCCGTAAAGGCCGAAGACCATCACCAGGGGCAGCAGTATCGCCAGCATTACTTCCAGCACGCGGATGCCGCGGTTGGCACGGTAGCTACTTAACAGATAATCCGCGTCTTTATAAACTTCGATGATATCGGTGGTTTCATCCAGCGTTTCACAAATTTTATTCATATGGTCCATCAGGTCGCTGAAATAAACGGTTAAATCGATTTTGCTGAAGCGTTTGATTTTCTTTTCCAGCTCGGTCAATAAGGTACGGGTGGGGAACATCACGCGGCGCTGGGTGATAATGTCCCTTCTTAACGAGCTTAACTCCTGGGCCGCCTCGATGCCGACATTGAAGACATTATCTTCGATGGCATCCGTCAAGTTCATGATTTTATCGAGCACCGGGAAATAAGAATCCAGCGCCCGGTCCAGTATCTGATAAAGCAGGTAACCGGAACCCTGGCTGAAATATTCATTCCGGTCGTCTTCATTCAATTCGCATTCATGGAAAAATTCATCCAGAGCAGTCAGTTCGATAGGATGCAGCGTCACCAGATATTTATCGCCGAGAAACGCGGACCACTGTTTCCGGATGCTGACTTTGGTAGCTTTGTTATATTTTAAAAGGTGGAAAATGGCGAAGATATAAGTGGGATATTCTTCAACTTTAGAAAGCTGCCGGAGGCTTAACGCATCCTCGATATCCATCGGGTGGAAATTATATTTCTCGGTAAGATATTTAGTAATGTCTTCGGTGGGGTCGGTGATATCCACCCAGGTCAAGTCGCCGAAAGTGATGGTCTTAATGTTTAATTGCTTTTTTTCCGGACTACTCGCGGATACAGCCATCTTAATTTCCTTTAATTATTACACTAACATTCTAACACATATGCAGGATGACAGAACAGTTTTCTTTTCATCAGTTTGCGGGGTTCACCGGCGAGCACGGCAGATATCAACCAGGCAGCAGTTATCACAGACCGGGTGTTTGCGGCAGGTTTCTTTGCCGTGACGGACCAGCAAAGCATGATACTCATTGAAAAGTTTCGCCATCGAGCGGTAGGTTTTTCATGAAAAATACTTGCCAGGCGTCATACGTATCTTCTTCAGGCCATAAACCCACACACCTGAAAATGCGTCGGGTGTACGAATCGACGACAAAGACCGGTTTATCAGCCGCATATAACAGGATGGAATCAGCGGTTTCGGGGCCGATGCCGTGGACCGCCAACAGCTGCAACCGTAACTCCCCGGTATTACGAGTAAAGAGTTCATTCAGGTTATCCCCGCAAACTGCGCTTAACCAGCGTACAAGGGTCTGCAGCTTTCGGGCCTTGGCATTGTAGTATCCCGACGGGCGGATGAGCTGTGCAAGCTCCGGAGTGGGGATTCCCCGTAAAGCGGCGGGAGACATTGCACCGGCGATTTTGAGATTCATAATGGCTTTTTCCACATTTTGCCAGGCGGTAGATTGTGTCAGAATCGCACCCACCATGACTTCGAACGGATTTTCCCCCGGCCACCAGTGCTGCGGACCATAGCACTCAAATAACCGATAATAAATCTGAAGTAATGTCTTTTCAGTACTCTTCAATTTTAACCCAATCCGGAACAGTGGCGCCGGCAGCAGAATCATAGCCGGGGATGTACGGTTTAATATCCAAAACCAGGGAGCCGTCAATCGCATCCAGGCCCTGTACCCGAAGGATATTGTCCCGATGTGATAAAAGCCGTACGGTAGATTTGCCGATGGGGTTCGGGCGTTTGGGTGTGCGGACAGCGAACAGGCCCTGTAAAGGCACGCTTTGATTGCCCATGGGATACGTTTTCAGATTGTCTTTGTCGAAAACGGCGCGGTGCATCCAGTACAGGACGATGATATGGGAGAACTCTTCCAGCCCATCGAGCGCTTCAGTCAGTTCGGAATTAATTTCGATTTCAGCATTGATTTTTTTTAAATCCAGACGGGCGGAGGTCGGCTCTTTAAAATCGCTGTGCACCACACCGATAGGTTTCAGGTTGATTGGAGAAGAGCGGTTCAACATTTACAGCCCTCCCAAAAGGTCGATAGAACAACAGATTCTCACTGTTGCCAGTGAGAATCTGCAAAATATCATCAAATATCGGGAGTAGTTTAACGCTTGGTATATTGCGGCGCCTTGCGGGCTTTTCTCAAACCGGCTTTCTTCCGCTCTTTGGCGCGCGGGTCGCGGGTGAGCAGACCATTCCGTTTAAGCTTGAGCCGATTCTCCGCATTCGCCTTCAACAGCGCGCGGGCAATACCCATACAAATCGCCCCGGCCTGTCCGGCAGTGCCGCCGCCGACAGTAGTAACCACCACATTAAATTTGCCGAGATTCTCGGTAACGATTAACGGCTTGGTCACCATGCTGCGGTGTTCGATGCGAGTCAACAGCTCTTCATAAGGTATGCCGTTGATGACAATCGCCCCTCTCCCCGGCATTATCTTGACACGGGCTATTGCCGTCTTGCGTCTTCCCGTCCCGTAAAAATAAGCCTGATCCTCCAAGGAAACCTCCCTTTATCTCTGAAGACAAATTAAAAATTATTCTTTCTTTGGTTCCGCTTCCGCTTTGACCGCCGCGGGTGCTTTCGCTTTCCCCAGCGACTTGGAAGCTTCGCCCTTAAAAACCCTGAGCCGCTTCATCATTTTAGCATTCAGATGATTCTTGGGCAACATGCCCTTTACCGCATGCTCAATGACCCTTTCCGGATAGGTCTCCATCAGTTTTTCCAGACTGACGGTTTTCAACCCGCCGGGATAACCAGAATGGCTGTGGTACATTTTCTGCGCTGTTTTGTTGCCGGTAACCTGGATTTTGGCGGCATTGGTCACGATAACGAAATCGCCGACATCCGCATTACGGGCAAATAAAGGTTTGTGTTTGCCCATCAGCAAATTGGCGGCGCGGGTGGCCAGCTTGCCTAATACCTCATCCGAGGCATCAATTGTGTGCCATTCTCTTTTTACATCACTTGCTTTGACTGTAACCGTTTTCATCTTCTCATTTCCTCAAACGAACAGGGGTAATTTACCCTCTCCAAACACAGGCCGCAAGGCGGCAGTGTCGGGCCGGCCAGGCCGACTTTTTTAGCTTCGAGGATATTGACAAATTCAGCCTCGCTCAGCTTGCCTGAACCCACCTGCACTAAAGCGCCTGCAGTGCTCCGTATTTGATGTCGTATAAAAGCATTAGCCATTATCCTAAAGACAACCATGTCTCCATTGCGTTGTACTGTTGCCTGATAAACCTGGCGGGTAGTGCTCATTTCCGGTTCATCACTGATATCGCTGGCGAAAGATACGAAATCATGTGAGCCGACCAACGATTGGCACGCCCAATTCATTTTCTCAACATTCAGTTCGCCGCTCACCCGGTGGGCAAACCTGGAGGTTATCGGGGAACGGGTGCGGCAATTTAAAATCGTGTAACTATATTCCCGGCTGACGGCCATACTGCGGACGAGGAAAGAATCGCCAACCGGACAGGCCGATTTTACGGCGATATCTTCCGGCAGATGGAAATTCAATCCGGAGACAAATGTGTCTGCGGTCAGCGCCGAAGTCGTGTCAAAACTGACCACCTGCCCGCGGGCGTGAACCCCGGTATCCGTCCGGCTGGAACCCAGTACCCTGACTTTCTCGCCGGTCAGCTTCTCCACCGCATTCTCCAGTTCACTCTGAATGCTGGGAACGTTTGCCTGCCATTGAAAACCGGCGTAATCAGTGCCGTCATATTCCAGCACCAATGCCATCCTGGTGGTCAGTTTCCGGGTCTGCTCAATTTCATGAGCAGTCATTGTCAGCGTCATTATTTCACCAGCTCAAGTTGTACAATCGGTGCGCCGTCACCGAGTCTGGCGCCCAGTTTTACGATACGGGTATATCCGCCTTTACGCTCGGCATACCGTTTGGCGAGCTCATCAAAAACTTTATCGGTAGTTTTCTTGCCGTAAATAAATGACAGCGCCTGCCGCCGGGCATGAAGGTCGCCCTGCTTACCAAGGGTTATCATCTTTTCGGCCACTCCGCGTACGGCTCTTGCTTTCGCTTCGGTGGTGGTTATTTTTTCATAACCCAACAGGTCTGTTACCAGATTCCGGTATAAAGCTTTTCGCGCTCCCGATGACCGGGTAAGCCGCCTGCTGTGCATAATTAATTTACGTGCCATAACATTCACCTATATCCATGTAATATTAATTGCTGTCCGAATCAGATTCGGGTTCTTCCTCCGAGGAATCAGTCAAACTTTCCCCGGACTGTATTAAAGTTAAGCCCAGTTCGCCTAGGCGGTCCGCTAATTCCTGGAGTGACTTGACGCCGAAATTACGCAGGGTCATCAATCCTTTTTCGCCTTTATTAACAACTTCACCGACGGTCTGGATGTTACCACGCCGCAGGCAGTTCATGGTGCGAACGGAAAGGTTCAACTGTTCTACCGGCATATTGAATAACTCTTGCGGGATAGATGATTCTGAAACAACCTTTTCCGGAACATCCTCCACCACTTTTCCGAAGGTAGCGAACGGCGCCAGCAATTCTTCTAACATCCGGGCGCTTTGGCTCAAAGCATCAGCAGCTTCGATCGTGCCATCCGTCCAGACTTCCAGATATAATCTTTCCAGCGTAACTTCCCGGCCGACGTGCACCGGCTCGATGAGGTAATTCACTTTCCGGGTCGGCGTAAAGATGGCATCAACCGGGATAGTACCCACCGGTAAATTATCCACCGCTTCGGCTTGTTTAAAACCGTTTCCGAGCTCCACATCAAACTCGATATAGAGTTTGGCATCGGAAGAATTCAGTGTCGCCAGGTATGTTTCGGGATTGGTAATTTCGAAATCGGCGGACGGTTTGATATCCGCCGCGGTCACTTTCCCTTCGTTATTGACATCCAGAATCAGTTTACCCGGTTGGTGCGTAATGGATTTTAGCCTGATGGCTTTAACATTCAGCAGGAACTCGATTACATCTTCCTTGACACCCGGGATAGATGAGAATTCATGCTGTACGCCGTCGATTTTGACATGGGTAATCGCCGCACCCGGTAAATGCCCGAGCATAATCCGCCGCAAAGCATTCCCCAGGGTGAGACCGAAACCCTTCTCTAATGGTTCGATGGCAAACCGGGCAAAGTTCTCTCTAGTTTCTACGACTTGAATCTTAGGTACTACTGACAAAGTCAAATCCGTACCTCCTTAACGTGAATAGTATTCAACAATGCTTTTACCATTAAACTGGGCAACCGTTTCATCAACGACGGGCAGCGTTACCACTGTTCCGGCAAGGGTAGCTCTGTCCAGTGTCAGCCAGATGGGCACAGTCTTCGCTTTAATTTCTTCAAGGACTTTCTTGAAATAGGCTTTTTTCAGGCTTGCTTCGCGGATACCGATGGCATCTCCTTCATTAACCAGGGCGGAAGGAACGTTTACCCGGTGGCCGTTTACCGTCACGTGGCCGTGCAGTACCAGCTGGCGAGCCAGCGGGCGGGAATCGGCTAAACCAAGCCGATAAATGACGTTATCCAGTCTTCTCTCCAGCAAAACCTTGAGGTTATCACCGGTGATACCGGGTTGTTTGGCAGAGATTCCGTAGAAACGGCGGAACTGCCGTTCGTATAACCCGTAGATATAACGTGCTTTCTGTTTTTCAATCAACTGCGTGCCGCGCTCTGAAACACGGCGGCGGCGCCCCCGGCTGCCGACAACAGCGGTTTTATGCCGCCGTTCCATAACGCACTTGGGCGTCATGCAGCGAGTGCCTTTTAACATTAACTTGTCACCACAGCGGCGACATAATTGACAGTTTGCCTCTATATGTCTAGCCATATTATTCTATATCCTTATACCCTTCTTCGCTTGGGAGGACGGCAGCCGTTATGCGGGATAGGCGTGATATCTTTGATGCTGGCAATCGCCAATCCGGATGCTTGTAATGACCGAATCGCTGCTTCGCGTCCGCTGCCGGGACCTTTCACAAACACATCCACCTGGCGCAAGCCGTAACTTGCCGCCTTTTTCACGGCATCCGAAGCCGCCAACTGCGCGGCGTATGGAGTGCCTTTTCTCGACCCTTTAAATCCTGCCGTGCCCGAACTTCCCCAGGAGAGAACGTTTCCTTCCGGGTCAGTAAGCGTCACAACCGTATTATTAAAACTGGACTGGATAAACGCACGTCCAGAGGGTATTACCTTTCGCTCTTTCTTTCTAGTTTTTCCCTTTTTACCTGCTGGCATTATTTCCTCCCATTAGTTGAAATTATGATTTATTTCTTCGTGGCGCCGCGTTTCTTCCCTCTCCCGGCGACCGTCTTCTTTACACCGCGCTGGGTGCGTGCATTGGTACGCGTCCTTTGTCCCCTTGACGGCAGATTGCGGCGGTGTCTGGTGCCGCGGTAACAACCGATCTCCATCAAGCGTTTGATGTTCAGGTTTACTTCTTTGCGAAGTTCACCCTCCACTGTATACTCTTTATCGATTAACTCACGGATCTTATTGACTTCGACTTCCGTAAGCTCATCTGCCTTCACTTCAGGGCTGATGCCGAGCTGATCTAAAATCTTCTGGCTGAAGGTCGGCCCGATGCCATGAATGTACTGTAACGAATACAGTATCTGTTTCCCTCTGGGAATATCTACACCTGCAATACGCGGCATTTTTTTCCTCCCCTAACCCTGTCTCTGTTTGTGCTTGGCTTTAGTACAAATAACCCGGACAACACCATGCCGTCTGATTACTTTGCACTTGTCACATCTTGGTTTGACTGAAGACCCGACTTTCATATTTACCTCTTTACTTAAACCGGTAGGTTACTCTGCCCCGAGTTAAATCGTACGGGGACAACTCGATTAATACTCTATCACCCGGTAATATTCTAATATAATTCACCCTCATTTTCCCTGAGATATGCGCCAGTACTTTATGACCGTTTGCTAATTCCACCCGGAACATCGCATTCGGGAGAGACTCTGCTACCACACCTTCAACTTCAATAGTCTCTTTCTTTGCCATAATCTCCTTAACTAAACACGGGTCAGTACCTCTGGTTCGCTATCCGTGATAGCGATGGTATCTTCAAAATGGGCGGACAGACTGCCGTCTTTGGTGCTCACCGTCCATCCGTTTTTACCTACTTTTGTTTCCCATCCGCCGATATTCACCATCGGTTCGATGGCCAGGGTCATCCCCTTTTTTAATACCGGCCCCGTTCCCCTCATCATTCCCAACAGGGACTTGGTTGTATTCGGAATCTGGGGGTCTTCATGCATATCTCTGCCGATGCCGTGGCCGGTATATTCACGCACTACCGTGTAGCCGCGTGATTCGGCGTATTCTTCGATGGCGGCAGAAACATCGCCTAACCTGTTGCCTTTGTAAGCCTTTTTAATGCCGGCTTTTAACGACCCCTCCGTTACTTCCATTAATTTCTGAGCCTCGGCATTGACTTTGCCCACCGCAACCGTCCTTGCCGCATCGCCCTGAAATCCTTTATAAATTACACCATAATCTATTGATACTATATCACCTTCCAGCAAGATTCTCTTGTCTGGTATTCCGTGCACTATTTCATCATTGACCGACACACATAAACTTGCCGGATAACCCCGGTAACCCTTAAATGAGGGAATCGCCCCGAAACGCCTCGGTTCTTTTTCAGCAATGGCATCCAGCTCATCGGTCCGCATCCCGGGTTTGACACTCGATGTCAGTATTTCCAATACTGTTGCTGTTATCCTGCCAGCCTCCCTCATTATCGCGATTTCCGCGTCGGTTTTTATTATAATGCCCATTTTCAATCTCGCCGCGGGCTTTTCTTCCCAACGGCATTCAGTATGCGCTGTTTGATTTCTTCCATTCCGCCTTCACCGTTGACTTCCGCAAGTTTACCGGTGCGCGTGTAATAATCAATCAAAGGCGCGGTTTGGGCAAAAAACACCTTCAATCTTTCTTTAATTGTGGCCGGAACATCATCGGAACGCTGGTAAAGCTCACCGCCGCATTTATCGCATTTGCCTTTCACTTTGGGAGGCGATGCGACTTCATGATACGGGGTCTGGCACTGCCGGCAAATCCAGCGCCCGCCGAGTCTTTTTAACAATTCTTCTTCCGAGACTTTGATGTATACCACTTTATCAATGGCTTTCGACTGTTCGGCCATCGCTTTATCCAGCGCCTGGGCCTGCGCTAAATTACGCGGGAAACCGTCGAAAATCACACCTTTGACACAATCCGGCGCGGAAATCCTTTCCTGCACCATCTTGATGGTGATTTCATCCGGCACCAGCATGCCTTTGTCCATATACGTCTTGGCTTCCAGCGCCAGTTTTGTCCCTTTTTTCTGCGCATCGCGGAACATATCACCGGTCGCAATGTGCGCGAGTTTTAGTTCCTTCGCCACTTCTGCCGCCTGTGTGCCTTTACCTGCTCCGGGAGCTCCCAGAAATACTACGTACACTTATAATCTCCTACTTGATAAACCCTTCATAGCGCCGCATTGTTAACTGCGCTTCCATCTGGTTCATCGTATCAATTACCACGCCGACAACAATGATTAATCCGACGCTGGATAACTGTACCGTCTGAACATTAGTGGTAAATTTCACCACAAACGGGATGATGGCGACAATTCCCAGAAATAGCGAACCGGCCAGGGTAATCCGGTTGATAACATTGTTCAGGTAAGACTCCGTATTCTTGCCCGGTCTGATTCCTGGGATAAACCCGCCCTGCTTCTGCAAGGTACCGGGTAAATCCTGCTGCTGGAAAATAACCATCGTATAGAAGAAAGAAGCAAGGATGGTCAGCAGGAAATACAACAGCCAGTAAACAACTCCTAAAGGCAAAGATGTATTCGGGCTGAAGATGTTATAAATTGCATTGGCGATATTCGGCGGCGCCGGCGCAGTCGTCATGAAAAATTGCGCAATCATACCGGGGAAAACCACCAGCGACATGGAGAAGATTAACGGGATCATGCCGGCCGCATTAACTTTCAGCGGGATATGGGTGCCTCCGGTCTGACGGTACATTCTGCCGCTGTGGAAAGAAGTCTTGGCATATTGCACAGGGATACGCCGGTGGGCCTCGTTGAAAAGAACGATAAACACCAGGCTCGCCAGTAATATTAACGCGAAGAGGATAACCCCAAATTTGTTAGTATCCCAGGCTAACCCCAGGTCGCCAACCATTGTCGGATATGTGCAGACGATACCGGCAAAAATAATAATCGAGATACCGTTACCGATGCCGTACTCTGTAATCTGTTCACCTAACCAGACCAGGAAAATTGTTCCTGCGATTAAACACATAATCATAGTAACCATGGACAGCGCATCCGTGGCAGCGATAACGCCGTTATGCTGCATCAGGACAATTTCGCCCCAGCCCGAAAGGGCCGCCAGCGGAATAGTCAAAAGGTGACTGATGCGATTAATTTTATTCTGGCCGGCTTCGCCCTCAGTAGACATCCGCTGCAACGCCGGGATTACCGGCTGCATCAGCTGAATGATAATCGTTGAGGTAATGTAGGGATAAACACCCATGGCCAGAATACTAAAGCTTTTTAACGCACCGCCGCTGAACATATCCAGCATCCCCAGCAAGGCGTTACTGCTGAACATCTGTTTTAGTGCGGCAGTGTCAACACCGGGTAGTGGCACATGAGCCATGAAACGGAATGCTACCAGCATGGCAAAAGTGAGTAAAATCCGTCGCCGCAAATCCGGCAGGCGGAAAGCATCCAATATTGCCTGAACGAGCTTTGGCCTAGTCTGCCGAGGCTTCATCACTATACTCCTCGACTGTACCACCGGCTGCTTCGATTTTAGCTTTAGCAGCAGCTGTAAATTTATCAGCTTTGACGGTTAACGGACGGTCGATTTCACCATCTCCAAGTATTTTCACCGGATTCTGGCCGGTTTTCACCAGGCCGAGTTCCAATAACGAAATAATATCCACGACAGTTCCGGCTTCGAAAGCGTTTAACTGCCCGACATTGACCACGTCATAACCGGTCTTAAAAATGTTGGTGAAACCGCGCTGGCTCGGCAGCCGTTTTATAATCGGTAATTGTCCGCCTTCAAAACCCGGTTTCATCCTGAATCCGGCGCGGCCCTTTTGTCCTTTGCAGCCACGTCCGGAAAAACTTCCTTTTCGGCTTCCGTCACCACGCCCGACTCTTTTCTTGCCCTTGCGGGAGCCGGGTGCAGGAGAAAGTGTATCCAGTCTTATCAACTTGCTTCCTCCACTTTAACTAAATGTCTTACTTTATTAATCATGCCTCTGATGGCACGGGAATCTTCATGCACCACGCTTTCGTTCAGGCGATGAAAACCCAGCGCTTTCAGGGTTCGTTTCTGGTCTTCTTCATAACCGATGCCGCTTTTCACCAAAGTAATGCTAATTTTTGCCACTGGCGACCACCTCCCCGGTTGACTGCTCCGCCGGTTTTCTCCGGGCAATTTCTTCCGCCGGCTTTTTCAATTGGCTCAGCGCCATTACTGTTGCTCTGGCCACATTTGTTTTGTTGGATGTGCCTAACGATTTGGTCAGTATGTCTTTAATACCGGATAATTCAAGCACCGACCGCATGCTGCCGCCGGCAATAATTCCGGTACCGGGCGCGGCTGGTTTTAACAGGATTTTCGCGGAACCCATTTTTAATTCGATTTCATGGGGAATGGTCGAACCTTCCATCTTAATCGAAATTAAATTCTTACGGGCGTCTGCATTCGCTTTGTTTATGGCGACAGGTACCTCGTTTGCTTTGCCCAGGCCGACTCCGACATGACCGACGCCATCACCGGTAACCACCAGTGCGCTGAAACTTAACCGCTTGCCGCCTTTTACCACTTTGGCAACGCGATTCACATAAATCAACTTGTCTGTCAGTGCCAGTTCCGCCGGGTCTATCTTATTGATCAAAGCCATACTTATCTTTCCTTATTTTCTTTTAGAACTTCAAGCCCTGTTCGCGCACCGCTTCAGCCAGAGCTTTTACTCTACCGTGATATTTAAATCCGCCGCGGTCGAAAGCAACCATGGTGACACCCTTTTCTTTCGCCCGTTTGGCAACCAGGGCGCCCACCATTTTGGAAACATCAACCTTTTTCTTGCCGTCGGCCGCTTTCTTAATCTCTTCATCCAGCGATGAAGCGGATACCAGCGTGATTCCTTTGGTATCGTCAATTATCTGAGCATAAACATTGGTCAGGCTGCGAAAAACACTCAGACGGGGTCTGGATTCAGTCCCTGCAACCCTTCTGCGGATGCGGGTGTGCCGTCTGTCGCGAGCTACCTTACGGTTAAATTTTGCCATTTATTCTTTACCTCTACTTCCCGACTGCCTTACCCGCTTTACCGGCTTTGAGTTTAATCTTTTCGCCGGTATATCTCAAGCCCTTGCCTTTGTAGGCGTCGTGGGGTTTAATTGCCTTAATTTTCGCTGCCATTAAACCGACAGCTTCTTTGTCGATTCCGGATATTTTCAACTTGGTGGTGCCTTCAACCGCGAAAGCAATGCCCACATCAGGAGAAACTTCTACCGGATGCGAATAACCGACATTGAATACTGCCTTATCGCCGGTTTTCTGGACTTTGTAGCCCACCCCGACAATATCGATACCTTTTTCATAGCCTTTGGTCACGCCGGTGACCATATTGGCAATTAATGCGCGCATCAGGCCGTGACGGGCACGAACATCTCTTTCATCGTTAGCACGGGCAACAACCAACGTATTTTTCTCCATGCTGATAGAAATATCAGAACCTAAAGCCCGGTGAAGTTCCCCTTTGGGGCCTTTCACGCTAATTTCGCCATTTTCAACCTTTACCACTACATCTTTGGGCAGCGGTATCGGCAAACGTCCTACTCTAGACATACAATTTGCTCCTGTCTTCGCTTACCACACATAACATAAGAGTTCTCCCCCGATTCCCTGGTGCCAGGCTTGCCGCCCTGTCATCACTCCTTTCGGCGTGGAGAGAATAGCGATTCCCATACCGCCGTATACACGGGGAATTTCTTTTTTCTCAACATAGATTCTCAAACCGGGTTTACTTACCCTTTCTAATCCGGTAAGTACCGGCTGATTTCTATCCTGATACTTGATATAGAGTTTGATACTCTTGTGCGATTCTTCACGGACGACTTCAAAATCTTTAATGAAGCCTTCTTCCTTCAGAATCTTGGCAATCGCCAGTTTTAATCTAGATGATGATACCAGCACCGCATCATGCCTTGCCATGGTGGCATTGCGTATCCGGGTCAGCATATCTGCAATTGGGTCAGAAATAGTCACCCTTGCCCCCCTTTGGTTAATAACCTTACCAGCTTGACTTTCTCACGCCCGGAATCTTGCCGGCTAAAGCAAGTTCCCGGAAACATATTCTGCACAGCCCGAACCGACGCATATAGGAACGCGAACGACCGCATACCTGGCATCGATTATGCTGCTGCACTTCAAATTTAGGAGTCCGTCTCCATTTAGCAACTTCCGACTTTTTAGCCATTTAAACTCCATTATTCCTTACTGAACGGCATGCCCAGCAATTCCAATAATAATCGACCTTCTTCATCGGTCCTGGCGGTAGTTACGATTGTTATCTCCAGTCCGCGAACTTTATCCACTTTGTCAAATTCTATTTCAGGGAAAATCGTTTGCTCTTTCATGCCGAGGGTATAATTGCCGCGGCCGTCAAAAGCGTTGCGGGGCACACCCTGAAACTCACGTCCCCGCGGTAAAACGACGTTCACCAGCCGGTCGAGGAAGTCCCACATCCTTTCCTGGCGCAATGTGACTTTCAAACCGATGGGCATACCTTCGCGTAACTTAAAGTTAGCGATGGATTTTTTGGAACGGGTCACGATCGGTTTTTGCCCGGTAATAATCGGCAAATCTTTTTCCGCCCCTTCCAGGGCCTTAGCGTTGACGACTGCTTCGCCTAAACCAATTCCTACCACGATCTTGACGACCTTCGGCACTTCCATCACATTCTGATAGCCTTTTACTTCTATCAGTTTGGGCATTACTTCTTTTTTATACTTTTCTTTCAGACCAGCCATTATTCGATTACCTCACCACAAGCACGACAAATTCTTGCTTTTTTACCGTCGTCCAGGGTTTTGTAACCAACACGAACCGGATGGTTACAACGATTGCAGAGCAGCATTAAATCCGATAAATCAATCGGCGCTTCCCGCTCAATAATTCCTGCCTGTTTAACCTGAGCTTTCGCTTTGCTGTGCGTCTTGATAATATTGACGCCTTCAATAAGAGCCTGATGGTCTTTAGGAAATACAAAGCGTACTTTGCCCTTTTTGCCTTTATCTTTGCCGGCGATAACCAGGACGTTATCATCCTTTTTTATTTTCATCGCCTGTCTCCTTATAATACCTCGGGCGCCAGAGAGAGAATCTTGGTAAACAACTTTTCCCTTAATTCCCTGGCAACCGGGCCAAAAATACGAGTTCCTTTGGGGTTATTCTTTTCAGTGAGGATGACGGCGGCATTATCGTCAAAACTGATATAGGTGCCGTCGGCGCGACGCTGCGGTCTGGTGGTCCGGATTACTACCGCCCGGACGACGTCTCCGGCTTTTACCGAACCGCCGGGAACTGCTTTTTTCACGCTGCCGACAATAACATCGCCGACATGAGCGTACTTGCGGCCGCTGCCGCCGAGGACGTTAACGCACATTACCTGCCGTGCACCGGTATTGTCCGCCACCTTTAATCTGGTATATATCTCTATCACTTCATCTTACCCCAAGATTTATTCTTTCTGTTCTTCCGGTTTGGTTTCGGTAACAGCCGTGGCTGCTTCATCAACAACTTCAACTGCTGTCTTCTTTGCTTCGGTTAATACCGCCGGGGTGGCAATCTCTTCCGGTTTAACTTCGATCGCCGCGGCTTTGATGATAATTTCTTCAACACGCCATCTTTTCTCTTTGGATAAGGGGCGGGTTTCGACAATTTTTACGGTATCGCCGATCTGACATTCATTCTTTTCATCATGAACTTTATACCGCTTCACCTTTTTAATGGTCTTTTTGTATAAAGGGTGGTTCCGGTGGGATTCAACCAGCACAACGAGGGTTTTATCCATCTTGTTGCTCGAAACCTGCCCTACTTTACTTTTCAGAATTATTGTCATAGACTATACCCTTTTCTTCTGCCATTTGCTGACAGATTTTCATACTTGGACAGGTTTTATTTTCCTGCCAGTTCCCTTTCTCTGATAACTGTTTGTATTACCGCAATCTTTCTTCTGGCCCGGGGAATTTCCCGATGGTTCACCAGTTGTTTGGTCGTTGCTTTAAGACGCAAATCAAAAAGTTCCCGGTTAGCCGTCTGAAGCTGCTTGGTTAATTCTTCGGAGCTCATCGCCCTGACTTCACTAACTTTCAACGGACTCTAACTCCCTGGTCTTGGTAAGGCTGCCCAGACCGCTTGACTTCCTGGTAACAAATTTGGCATCGACCGGTAATTTGTTGGCTGCCAGACGCATTGCTTCTTTGGCAGTTGCCTCATCGACCCCACCCATTTCAAACATGATGCGCCCGCGTTTAACTACAGCCACCCAATGGTCCGGCGTGCCTTTGCCGGAACCCATACGAGTTTCCGCCGGTTTTTTGGTAATTGTTTTATCCGGGAAAATACGGATATAAACTTTTCCGCCGCGGCGCACATAGTGCGTAATGGCACGGCGGGCTGCTTCGATTTGACGCGCTGTCACCCACACGGACTCTTCCGCTCTTAATCCATAATCACCAAATGTGACAACATCCCCGGAGTGGGCAGTGCCTTTCCGGCGCCCTTTTGAAACTTTGCGGAATTTTACTCTTTTAGGTTGTAACATTAAAATCTCCCTACTTTTCCGCTGTTGGTTCTTCCGTTACATCGGACGGTTTCTTAGCCTTGACAACTTTCGGCTTCGCTGCCGCCGGTGCCGGAGTAGTTTTTTTCGCTGTGTGCTTTTCTTCGGCTTCTTCTACAACTGCCGTTTCTTCAACTTTTTCGGCAGCAGGTTTACGTACTTTCTTGACAGCCGGTTTTTCAACTTTGACGGCTTCAACAACGGCCGGCGCTTCTGCGGTTTCGGTTTTTTCCGCCGCAGGTTTGCGGATTCTTCTAACGGTGTGCTTTTCCGCCAGCGCTTTTGCCTGTTCTTCTTTCACCGCGGCCATTTTCTCGGCCAGGGCCTCGTTAATCGCCTGTTCAACTGCGGGTGATTTTACTTCCGCCTCAGGCGTCGCTGCCGGTTGCGCAACGGCTTCAGCGGGGGTTTCTTCCTCTTTAGCCGGGAGTATTTCACCTTTATAAATCCAGACTTTGATGCCGATGCGGCCCATAACAGTTTTGGCTTCAGTGAAACCATAGTCAATATCGGCACGCAACGTATGCAGCGGGACGCGTCCCTCATGCATCGTAACAGTACGGGCGATTTCCGCCCCGTCCAGACGGCCGGCTGCGCGGATTCTCATCCCTTTGGCACCGGCTACGATTGAACGTTGTAAAGCCTGTTTCAATGCACGCCGGTAAGCGACACGTCTTTCCATTGATTCGGCAATTGACTTTGCCACCAGGAAAGCATCGAATTCAGGCTGTTGGATTTCTCTGATATTTAATTGAACTTTCTTGGAAATCAGTTTCTCAAGCGATTTCCGCATTTCATCCACGCGCTGTCCACCACGCCCGATAAGGATGCCGGGCCGTGCCGTATGAATAGTCAGGGACACATTGTTTGCCTGACGGTCAATCTCAACCAGAGATACACCTGCTTCAGGATACATCGACTGGATGGCCTTGCGGATTTTCAGATCTTCCTGCAAAAACGTCACGAAATGACGGTCGGAATACCATTTGGAATCCCAAGTTTTAATGACACCCAGTCTAAAACCAACCGGATGAACCTTATGTCCCATTAGCCCTCCTGTTCCCCAACAACGACAGTAATATGACTGGAACGCTTCTGTATCGGACTGACGCGGTGACGGGAACGCGCCTTATACCGTTTCAGAATCATTGCCTCATCGGAATAGATTTTTAATACTTTCAAATTTGCGCCGGCCATATTATGTGCCGTTTCGGCATCTGCCACAGCCGTTTTTATCAGCTTGGCGACAATACGGGCATGAGGTGAAGGAGTAAATTTCAGCATTACCAGTGCTTCATCAACACTCTTTCCACGTACCATGTCAATCAGCAGCCGCATCTTGCGCGGGGATGTTCCTGTATTTTTTACAACCGATTTAACTTCCATTTATCTCCTAACTGGTAGCTTCAGCAGCCGGGGCGGCTTTCTTGGGAGCTTCTTCTTCCTTAATCGTATGTCCTCTGAAGGTGCGGGTAGGAGCGAATTCACCCAATCTATGACCGACCATGTTTTCCGTGATATAAACCGGTACATGCCGTCTACCATCATGGACCGCAATAGTCAACCCGATAAAATCAGGGATGATCGTACACCAGCGAGACCAGGTCTTAAGAACAGTTTTTTCGCTGCTGTGGCTGACTGCCAGTGCTCTTTTTACTAATTTTGCGTCTACTGCTGGTCCCTTTTTAGTTGACCTTGACATAGTTTACTTCTTCCCTCGACGCCTGATAATCATTCCGTCTGAATATTTTGTCTTACGCGTCTTATAACCCATTGCCGGTTTACCCCAGGGGGTCTTCGGTCCCGGCATACCGATCGGGGTTCTACCCTCGCCGCCCCCATGTGGATGGTCGCGAGGACTCATTGCCGAACCTCTAACTGTCGGACGCCAACCCATTAAGCGCTTGCGTCCTGCCTTTCCGATATGTACACCCTGGTATTCAATGTTGCCGACCTGCCCGATTGTGGCCGTGCATTCCGCCCGGACAAGCCGCATTTCACCGGAAGGCAAACGGATGTGGACTTCCTCTCCCTCTTTTGCCAGGAGCTGCGCGGCGCCACCGGCGCTGCGCACTAGCTTCCCGCCGTTGCCTTTGATTAATTCGATGTTATGTATCATCGTACCGGTGGGGATACTTTTTAAAGGTAAGGTATTACCCGGTTTAATTTCCGCATTTTCGCCGGATAGAATCGTATCCCCTACTTTTAAACCAACCGGGGAGATGATATATCTTTTTTCACCGTCGGTATAAAATATCAAAGCAATATTCGCCGACCGGCCCGGGTCGTATTCAATCGCAGACACTTTGCCGGGAATCCCGACTTTGTCGCGTTTGAAATCGATGACTCTCAATAACTGTTTGACACCGCCGCCCTGATGGCGCACAGTAACTTTACCAAGGTTATTTCTACCGGCGCTCTTCTTCTTATAGAGCACCAGCGTTTTTTCCGGATAACCTTTAGTAATCTCTTCGTTCGCGAGAGTACTGGCATCCCGTCTACCCGGTGAAGTTGGATTGTATATCTTTATTGCCATTTAATTTCCCTCGTTTGCCTTATAAACTCTCAAACAGGTCGATTTTATCGCCTTCTTTCAGCGTGACAATTGCTTTTTTCCAGGGTGATGTCATGACTAATCTTCTGCCGACTCTTTTTTCTTTACTGTGGATAGTGATAATGTTGACACCCGTAACAGTAACCTTGAAAGCTTCTTCCACCGCATTTTTAATCTGCATTTTGTTCGCGCGCCCGCCAACCTCAAAGACATATTTACCGGTAGGTTGTAAAGCCGCATTTTTTTCCGTAATCAGAGGGCGCTTTAAAATTTCATGCAGTTGCATTGTTTTCTTCTCCAGATGAACCCTCACCCCACAACTGCTCGGCTTTGCGCACTGCATCCACATCCATCAGCAGCGTGTTATGAGAGATAATATCCACGACATTTAATAAATTGGCCGGTAATGTCTTGACGCCGGGCAGGTTCCGGGCAGATTTCACTAAATTAACATTGCCTTCCCCTGTCACTACCAGAGTGGTATTATCCACCTGCATTGCGTCGAGAATACTGACTACATTTTTCGTTTTAATTCCGTCAAGCTTCAAGGATTCCAGAATTTTCATTTCTCCGTCCTCAAGTTTGGCGGAAAGAACACATCTGAGGGCCAACCGGCGCATGCTCTTCGGCATTGCCTGATGGTAATCCCTGGGATGAGGGCCGAAGACAATACCGCCGCCGCGGCGCAGTGGCGATTTGATACTGCCCGCACGAGCGGAACCGGTACCTTTCTGCTTATAAAGCTTTCTGGTGCTGCCTGAAACATTGCCGCGAGTTTTGGTGCTGGCATTCCCCTGACGGGCATTGGCCTGCTGTCTGAGAACAGACTGATGCACTACTGCCTCGTTAAAAGGTGTGCCAAAAACCTTATCGCTGATTTCAATGTTCTCTACCACTTCCCCCGCAAGGTTATAAACTGGAGCCTGCATTTCCCTACTTCCTCTTAGTCGACTTACTAATTAATAATAAACCGTTCTTCGCGCCCGGCACTGCTCCCTGAACTAACAGGAGATTGTGTTCGGGGTCGGTCTTGTAAATTTTCAATCCTTTCTGGGTAACCTGTTCGTGCCCCATGTGGCCGGCCATGCGTAACCCTTTGAGTACGCGACCCGGTGTGGTGGTGGCGCCGATGGCGCCCGGCGCGCGGTTCCGGTCGGTCTGCCCGTGTGTTTTCGGTCCGCCTTTGAAGCCGTGGCGTTTGACCACACCCGCAAACCCTTTGCCTTTGGAGACGCCGATAACATTAACGAAGTCACCGGATTTAAACTGACTCACGTCTACTTTATCGCCGACTTTTACTTCGTCCGTACTGGCAACGCGGAACTCTCTTAATTCCCTGAGTTTCCCCATTTCCTTAAGGTGTCCCTGTTCTGCTTTACTCAGTTTTTTCGCTGTGCCAAACCCGAGCTGAACAGCGTCATAGCCTTCTTTGGCGGCGGTTTTAATCTGAGTAACTGTGCACGGACCTGCTTCGATGACGGTAACAGCTTCTACTTTACCGCTGTCAGTGAAGACCTGGCTCATACCAATTTTTTTACCGATAATTCCTGGAATCATTCCTTCCATCCCGGCAATTTAATCTACTATAATTTTATATCCAGCTCAACACCCGACGGGAGGTTCAGCTTGGTTAACGAATCAATCGTCTTCGAGGTTGTTTCCACAATATCAATCAGACGTTTGTGAGTGCGGACTTCGAATTGCTCCTGCGAATTCTTGTCGATGAAACTGGCACGGATGACACTGAATTTCTCAATTCGTGTCGGCAGCGGGATAGGACCCACTACCACAGCGCCGGTCTGCTCAACAGTTTCCACAATCTGCTGCGCTGATTGATCTACGACCTTGTGGTCGAACCCTTTAATTTTGATACGGATTTTTTGTTTAGCCATTTTTTGTTCCTGTTTTATCTGTCAATTCTTTTAATAAAAATGCGGGTATTTCCTGATAACTGTGAAATTCAATTGATTGGCTGGCCCGGCCCTGAGTCTCGGACCTTAATGCGGTAGTATACCCGAATGTTTCGGACAAGGGAATCAATGCTGAAATAATAACCATATCGCTGCGGTTTTCAATCAACTCGATATGCGCGCGGCGGGATGAGATATCGCCGATAACATCGCCCATAAACTCTTTTGGACTAACCACTTCCATTTTCATGATGGGCTCGAGGATAACCGGTTTGGCCTTATGCACCGCTGCCTTCAACCCCATCGAACCGGCCATCGCGAAAGCATTTTCATTGGAGTCAACTTCATGATAACTGCCATCAAAGACGGTAACTTTAATATCGACAATCGGATAACCGGCCAAGGTACCGGTTTCGCACGCGGCTTTAACACCTTTTTCAATTGCCGGGATATAATTACGCGGGATGGTACCGCCTTTAATTCTTTCGGCAAATTCAAAACCTGAACCGGGGGCTGCCGGCTCAACTTCCAGCCAGCAATCGCCGTATTGGCCTTTACCGCCGCTTTGCCGGACAAATCTGCCTTCCGCTTCCGCTTTCTGAGTGATGGTTTCTTTGTAAGCAACACGGGGGTTGCCGACATTAGCGCCGACCCCGAATTCGCTCAGCATGCGGTGGGTGATAATTTCAAGGTGTAATTCGCCCATGCCGGAGATAACAATCTGCCCGGTCTCTTCATTATATTTAACTTTGAATGTGGGGTCTTCTTCGGAAAGTTTTCTGAGCGCTTCACCCATTTTGTCCTGGTCGGAGCGTGATTTAGGCTCGATGGCAATGGAAATCACAGGTTCGGGGAACTTAATGGATTCCAGCAGAACCGGCTGGTCGATGTTACTTAAAGTATCGCCGGTGAACGTGTTCTTTAGCCCGAGGGTGGCGACAATGGAACCGGTGTCGGCGTATTCGAGTTCTTCGCGTTTGTTGGCATGCATCAGGAACAAGCGGCCGATACGTTCGGGCTTGCCGCGGGTGGCATTTAATACCTGGTCGCTGGCCTTGACCACGCCGGAATAAACCCGGAAGTATACCAATCTGCCGACGAACGGGTCGGTTACGACTTTAAAAGCTAGGGCCGTGAAAGGTTCGTTGTCGCTGACCTGCATGGTCAATTCGTTATTATTCTTATAATCTACCGCTTTGGTGGGCGGCATATCGGACGGAGCAGGCAGATAATAACCCACTGCATCGAGCAGCGGCCTGACGCCTTTATTGGATAAAGCACTGCCGCAGAGACAGGGTACCAGTTTTGCCGCAAGAGTGGCTTTCCTGATGGCGGCTCTGATTTCTTCTGCCGTAAATTCATCCCCGTCAAGATATCGCGAAATCATCTGGTCGTCTGATTCGGCCACTCTTTCTATCATGTTATGACGGGCCGTTTTCACTTTTTCCTGCATTTCTGCGGGAATTGCTATCTCTTCCACCGGTTTGTCCCGTTCCCCGTCTTTGCTGTAGGCTTTATTTTCGATCAAATCGATAACGCCCTGGAAAGAAGTCTCGCTGCCGATTGGTAATTGGATGGGAAGGGCTTTGGCATGCAGACGGCCTTCAATCATTTCCACAGTGTGTTCAAAACTGGCGCCGACACGTTCCATCTTGTTGACGAAGCAAATACGCGGTACATGATATTTATCGGCTTGACGCCAAACGGTTTCAGATTGTGCTTCCACACCCTGCACGGCATCAAATAGCACCACACCGCCATCCAGCACACGCAGACATCTTTCAACTTCGGCAGTGAAATCCACGTGGCCGGGAGTATCAATAATGTTGATGCGGAATTCTTTCCACTGGCAGGTGATAGCCGCGGAGGTAATGGTAATACCGCGGGCTCTCTCTTCTTCCATCCAGTCAGTGACGGTAGTGCCTTCATCGACGCCGCCTTTCTTATAAGTGACGCCGGTGTAGTATAACACGCTCTCGGTGAGGGTGGTTTTCCCCGCATCGATATGCGCAATGATACCTATATTTCTCACTCTTTCCAGAGGAAAACTTCGGGACATAGTATTATCCTTTAAAGTAACTGGCGGATTAATGTTCGGTTCTCCTTAAATTACCACCGGTAATGTGCAAACGCACGGTTGGCTTCGGCCATCTTATGGGTATCTTCACGTTTTTTCGCCGCATTACCCTGGCCTTTTGCGGCATCGCTCATCTCGGCGGCCAGTTTTTCCGCCATTGATTTACCACTTCTGGCCCGGGCGGCGTCCACCAGCCATCTAAGCGCCAGCGACATGCCAACCTGAGGCGGCACCTCGACCGGCACCTGGTAAGTAGCACCGCCGACGCGGCGGGATTTCACTTTTAATTGGGGGGTAATATTTTTAATGGCAGTTTCCATATCGGTCACCGGGTCTTTCGAACCCTGCTTGCCCATTAAATCCATCGCCCCGTAGACTATTTCTTCAGCGCGGCTTTTCTTGCCGCGTTTCATAATTCTATTCATCAATTTAGAAACTGTTAAGCTCTGATATTTTGCATCAGGCATTACTTCATTTCTTTTAATTGTGCGAGCGCGTCGTGCCATGTTTCCTCCTAGGTAGTCTCCGCTCCAGCTTTAGGCCGTTTGTTACCGTATTTACTGCGACCTCTGCGCCGTTTTCCAACGCCCGTGGTATCGAGCGCACCGCGGATAATGTGGTAACGGACACCCGGCAGATCCTTGACCCTGCCGCCGCGAACCAGTACAACAGAGTGTTCCTGAAGTTCATGACCTTCACCGGGAATATAAGCGGTGACTTCCATCTGATTGGTTAAACGAACCCTGGCAATCTTCCGCAGTGCCGAGTTCGGTTTCTTCGGGGTCATGGTTTTTACCTGAACACACACTCCACGCTTCTGGGGAGAACCATCGCCCCAGCTGGTCTTATTTTTTGAAGCGTTATAGTTGTAATGCAAAGCCGGAGCTTTTGTCTTGTCCACACCCGGTTTGCGTCCCTTGCGGACTAACTGGTTAATCGTTGGCAAGTATGTCCTCCTGTTGTCCTTTACAACTGAAAAGATGAGCCTCAGCTCATCCTTCAACATTTATGTCGCGGTTGAGTTTAGCGTTGCGCTGTACTATTGGCTTGACCAAAAGGTGAGCACAAATAGTTATAGTATCACAGTGAATAGCGGCCTGTCAACAACCAGTCTCACCGTATTTTAAAGGGCTTATTATTATAATCACAAACTGCAGCCATTAGTCAAATAAAGTGCTACAAAAGTCAAGTTGCTGCCTGCACCGGATATAATATTTTTACGCCGGTTTCAGTTGCATCCTGCCCAAATGAGTAATGCAATCTGCGTAACCGGTTTTGATTTGTGATTGTCCGTCCGGAAAATTAATTATTATTTTAAGGCAGAGACTGTGCCCTCTCCAATCCAAAATGAGTAGTTCCCTGACCCGACGTTAAAAACAAGATAATCATCTTCCTGTTTCCCGCCGGTGACGCCGGCAGCACCATGCACAAAACCGTCTTTCCGGTAAATTACCCTACCGTTTTCTTTCACCACCGGATTCTTTAATCCTGCTAAGTGCAGGCAAATTTTTCCGGTACTATTGACCGGCAAAGTAACATCCAATGCTAACCCATCCGCTACTTTCCGCCAGCTTGAGGACACCAACCCCCGGACGGTATCTACCGAAGCGCTCACATAATCGAGGTCTGCCGGGAAATACGGCTTAATAACAACCTTGCTGAACCCACATCCTGTGGAGTCCAAGTTAATACCGGCCAGCACCCGGTAAAACCAGGTATCCACGCTGCCGAACATGATATGGTTGTGGGAATTCATGCCGCCTCCAGCCATATATTCCCATCTTTCCCAGAGCGTGGTGGCCCCTTCTTTGATCATATAGCCCCAGCTTGGATAGCTGGTCTGTGTTGCCACGCTGTAAGCTAAATCACTCCGCCCGTATTTGGTCAGGGTATCCAGGAGGTATCTGGTGCCCAGTATCCCCGTGTTCAGATGGCTGCCGTAAGTAACTTCCACATTCTCGAAAAGGTTTTGTGAAACCGCGGCTTTTTTGTTTTCCGGCGTCATCTCCAGGTACAGCGGCAGCACGTTGGCCGTTTGCGAATACAACACCCGCTTGCGGTAACCTTTCATGTCGTAATCGGGACACAGCTCAAAATGCAGTAGCGCATCCGCAGTTTTAGAATTGTGGCTGTAGTAATCCTCTTCCAGGAACTCACGGTTAAATGCTTTTTTAGTGGCTTCAGACAGTTTAGCATATTTTTCCGCATCGGCGGATTTCCTCAAAATGCCGGCTATTTTAGCTAAATGCAGTAAATCATGATAGTAACACCAGGTGGAAATTAATTCCCCGGGGGTATCCAGGGAGCGTACCTTGCCCGGTGGACACCAGTCGCCGTATTTGCTGAACCGGACGATATGGCCCTCGCTGATCCCGGATAAATAATCAACCCAGCCTTTCATCAGTGAGTAGTTCTCTGCCAGCACCCGGACGTCATCATAATATAAATAAAGGTACCAGGGAATGACAACACAGGCAGTGCCCCACGGTGGGTCAGCCGGATAACGCTGCCATTGCGGCGGCACTACATCTGAAATGCTGCCGTCGGCTTTTTGCGAATCGCGGATATCCCGCAGCCATTTGGTGTAAAAAGCCGCCATATCGAAATTAAAGATTGATTCTTCCAGTACGAGCTGCGCGTCCCCCAGCCAGCCCATCCTCTCGTTCCGCTGGGGACAATCGGTCGGGATGCTCATCAGGTTGCTTAACTGCGTCCAGAGCACGTTTTGGTGAATGTTGTTAATCAGCTGATTTGAACATTGGAATCCGCCGACCGGATTCACGGCAGAGTGCACGACAATACCCTGAACAGTATCGAGATTCGGCGTGCCGGGATAGCCGGTCACTTCCACATAGCGGAAACCATGATAAGTGAACCGCGGTTCGTAAACTTCCACGCCTTCACCTTTTAAAATATAGGTGTCCGTGACTTTGGCAGTCCTGTTAGGAACAACATTAATATTGCCGTCGGATTGCAGTAATTCGGCAAATCTCAATTTTACTGAGGTGCCGCGAGGGCCGCAGACCGTCAGTCTGACCCAGCCTGTAAAATTTTGACCGAAATCATAGACCAAGGTATCCGGACACGGGTTGGACATGATTATCGGCTGCGTAATTTTTATCTTTTTAATCGCCGGGCAAGTTCCCCGTGAAACCAGTCGCCCATCCGGGGGCACCACAGGCACCGCTTTTTGCCAATCTGAATCATCATAACCCGGGTTATCCCAACCCGGTTTTTCCAGTCTGGCGTCATAGGTTTCCCCATCGTAAATGTCATTTCCGGTAATCGGGCCCGGGGCTGTTTTCCAGCTTAAATCGGTAGTAATTTGCTGCAGACTGCCGTCTTCAAGCTGTATTTCCAGCTGTAAAATAACCTTGGGCGCGGCGTTTTTATAAGTCTTCAACCGGTCTTTAATGCCCGGATTAGAAGACCAATCTTCGGCGTACCGGCCGTTCCCCAGCATCACACCGACGGCATTATCGCCTCTTCGCAACAAATTGGTCACATCGAAAGTGGAATACAGCGCCGATTTGTCATAGTCGGTTTGCCCCGGGTCGAGTTCACTATCGCCGGCCTTCTGCCCGTTAATCCTCAGTTCATACCAGCCCAAACCGCAGATATAGGCTCTGGCCTGCTTCACTTTTTGGCCGGCGGCAAATTGCTTGCGCAGCAGGTCTCCCCCGCCAATCCACTTTCCCTGCCAGTCTTTTACCGACAGTAGCCCCATCTCGAAAGTAGCGGTATCGCTGAAGGGGCTCTCTTGCCCGGCGTTATCCCACCATTTGATTTTCCAGTAATAAATAGTTTTTCCGGCCAGCGGTTTGCCATGGTATTCCACGTTCACCGATTTTTCAGATTTTACTTTTTTACTGTCCCAGATATCGCCGGTATCCTTGCTTAAATTTTCCGGAGTGCTGCTAATAATAATCCGGTAAGCCGATTGGATTCGGGCACGTTCCGCGTGTTTTAGAATCCAGGAAAACCTGGGCTGAATTACATCAATTCCGAGAGGATTGACCGCATATTCACAGCGTAAATCGGTTGCCTTTTGGATTCCTTGCGCTTTTTTATTTTGCGAAGCAGACATTTACTTAACCTCCCCATCTATTCTGTTCATCGTTCAGTACGTACCGCTGGAGTTATTATGTAACAAATTGTATCATCCGCACAAAACCAACAGTTGAAGTCTGATAAACAGTAAACCCATGGCAGAAAAATCCGCCATGGGTTTCAGATTACCGGTTTCGCTGTTATATTATGAACTGGCGATATTCACCTGTGTCGATGAGGAGTTATCGGAAGTATCGCCGTCAGGCTGGTCGGAATGGGTGATTTTAGCCGTGGAAACGATCTTCTGGGTCGCCGTACCGCTGTTAACCGTAACTTTAAGCGTCAATGTGGCAGTGCCGCCGTTAGCGAGACTGCCGACAGTCCATATCCCTGTCGCGGCATTATAGCTGCCTGTATCAGCCACGCTTGAGGAATATGTCAAACCGGCCGGGACGATATCCGTGACAATGATGCCGGTGTCATCGAGCGGGCCGTTATTGGTCAAAGTGACCGTGAAAGTAACCGTCGCGCCGACGCTCGGGGACGTGTTATCCTCACCGTTGGTCAGATTCAGGTCCGAACCGTTCACTTTCACAACGGCTGTAGCATCATTATTGTTTAAATTACTGTCCGGCTGGTCGGCGAAAGCTACCGCCACCGGGTTATCAATCTCCAGCGCGCCGGTGCCCGTATTTACCGTCACCGTGATCGTCAGCATGGCACTGGCCCCGTTGGCAACATTGCCCACCGTCCAATTACCGGAATTGTTATCGTAACTGCCTTGACCGGCACTGCTCGAAACATATGTAACATTTTGTGGTAATTGTTCGTATACTATTACGCCGGTTGCATCTGCCGGCCCATTATTGGTCAGGGTGACGCTATACTTTATGGTATTTTGCTGGTCCGGCGCGGCGTTGTCTACGGTGTTCGTCACTGTTAAGTCCGCGCTTCGAACGTTGAAGGACGCATTCGCAACCTGTTGGATCATATCATTGTCCGTCTGGTCGACTTTTGATACTCTTACCAGGTTATCCATTATAATTACACCGGCCCGGCTGACCACAGTGGCTGTGATGGTTAATTTAGCGCTGGCTTTGGTATTCAGATTGCCCACTGTCCAAACCGAAGTGCTGTTATCGTAGTTACCGTGGTCGGCGCTGCTCGAGACATAGGTCAATCCTACCGGCCAATCGTCCGTTATTGCCAAACCGGTGGCGTTGACGGCACCGGTGTTTGTCACCATAACCGTATAAGTAACAGTATCACCCACATTCGCTGTTGTTTTATCTACAGTATTTGTTATACTGAAGGTAGCACCATTTGTCCCGCAGCCGGAAAAAACAAACGGCAGCACCAGTACAGGTAAAAGAAATAAAATACTGATGCTTTTCTTTATGAATCTATTCATCACTTTCTCCTGCATCTTTCCCTGACGGACAATGATGCCCCCAATAAACACTTTTCTTATTTTAACCTATTTTACAATTTCACGCATCAAAATGTGCAAAATGAATGGCAAAACCTTGTAAAGCAAAATATTTTATCAGTTTTTATACGATAAACGCCATCACTTTTTTATTGCGGGACCTGCCAGCCGTTACTCTAAAGTCATTATGTTAGACTTTTATTTCCCCGGTAATTCAGTGTATCATAAGAACCATCGAAAAGACTGTCGATAGTAAAAACGAAAATTACCAGCATGAATGGCGTGATATTCTGTTTGCGGAATATCAAGGACGGCTGTCAGCGCTCGGCGCGAAGGGTTACGAAGTTACTCCCGGAAGAATGAGTTTTGCCGCTATTTTCCTGCAGGTAAAAGCTTTTCCTGTCTCCTCCTCAGATATCCTTCCCGTTGCAATCAAACTGCTAAAAGACAAAGAAACAATCCCTCTGCGCAAAGAATTTGATGCCTTTGCAATGTTGGGACATCGCATCGGGATGTTGGAAAACAGCAGCGGGATAAAACAGTATCTGCAGGATATCGGTTCGTCCCTCAGGCCCGGCGGCGGGTTGTTATTCACCGCAATCGACATCAACCGGAATCCCGATTCGCCAAACAGGCCAATCCATGTTTATAACAATTTACAGATTCAGCAAGTAAATCTGATTGGGCCTTTCTTTGCCTTGCTCCGCGTTAAATCGGACGCTTTACAAAAACAGGCGGCAGCGGCCAACTGGCAGTTTGAAATAATCTGGCGGCAGGACGAAATAAACTACCTCGCCCGGCTCAGTCCCAGGGAATCCTGATATACTCTGCCGGAAGGAACCAACCTTCACAATCCGGTAGCTTCCTCCACACCCAGGAGAATGTTCATGTTTTGCACCGCGGCGCCGGAAGCGCCCTTCCCCAGGTTGTCAAAACGCGCCGAAAGCAAAATCCGTTCTTCGTTACCGAAAACAAAGATTTCCAGATTATTAGTGCCGTTGCAGTCGGTGAAAGTCATGTACCCGTTTTTCAGAAAATCGTCCGCTGGATAAGGCATTACCTTAATAAACTGCTCTCCCGCATAATATTCTGCCAATATACCCCTTATCTCTGCAGCAGTGAGTTTCTTCTTCAAATTCGGCACAACCAGCGGAATTGAAAGGATTTCTCCGTTATAGACATTGACTACCGTCGGGGCGAAAAGCACCGGATGCGTCAGGCCGGTAATTTTGGTCATTTCCGGCACGTGTTTATGATTCAACGCCAGGGAATAAGGACGCGGATTTTTAATATATTCCGGCACGTTTTCTGCCTGATATTCGGCGATCATGGCCTTGCCCCCGCCGCTGTATCCGGCCGTGGTATGGCAAGTCACCGGATAATCCGGACTGATAATTCCCAGGGCGACCAGTGGATATAACATCGCGATAAAACCGGTGGCATGGCAGCCGGGCACCGAAATCCTTTTAGAATTTTTAATCAATTTCCGCTGTTCTTTTTTTAACTCCGGCAGGCCGTAGACCCACCCTTCGGCGATGCGGTGGGCGGTAGAACCGTCAATTACGCAAACCATTTTGTTTTTTATCAGACCGACCGATTCGCGGGCGGCATTATCCGGCAGGCATAGAAATACGATATCCGCCTCATTCAGCAGTTTCTCTTTCGCTTGTAGGTCTTTACGCTCAGCTTCGGGGATTTCGATTAGTTCGATATCTTTACGGCCGCTCAACCGCTCGTTTATTTTTAACCCGGTGGTGCCGTGCTGTCCGTCAATAAATACCGTTTTTTTCATATTAATTCACTCCAGACTTCTCATCAGGGAGATAGCGGTAAAGGTAAAAAACTATTATTTCCCGCCTTAGCAAGGAGGGATTAAGGGAGAATTATTTCCGTATGGAAATTCTAATATAATACAACCAGCCTGACATTTGCAATAAATTAGTTGCTGAAATATTCGTTTTGTACATCGATAACCGGCAGTGCCTGTTTTAATTTGTTCATTTTTATTTGCCGTGCAGGTGTTTATCCTGGATAAACTCGATCGGTGCACCGTTCTCTTCGATAAATGCGACCAGAACTCCCTCCGAAGGGCTGTTCGGTTCAATTATCACTTTTTTACCTTTAATCGCCGCCAGGACATCATCAACCTCAAAAGCTACATGCGGTACGGTTTTTACGATTTCCGGCAGTTTGCATTCCGGCTCGTTGCGCATCCATTCGATGTTGAATTGGCTTTGCTCGTAACCACTGACCCAGATATGTAGTTCCGGCAGATACCGTTCCCCTGGCATTTTTTTCGTAGTAGGAATCCCCAGATGGTGATATTTCAGCATGATAGTATCATACCACAGTCAATTAGCACGGAAATAAAATCACTCCCTATTTATTTTTTCGCGGGGAATCTATCCCGGCAACGCCTAATCTAAGAAGGATTTTGTAATCGCGCCCGATACTGCTTTTTACATTACTTGAGGATAGCGCCACACAAATAATTTGAATGACTATACTTAACATGTGTTAAAATTATTGGAATATATCTATTGAGACTGGTTCTTGTACCGAAAACTATTATCGGATAATATATATGTCAAGTAATTAGCAAGATTATTATGTTTAATTCAGGATATAGTATAAAACCAAAATGATAAATCCGCCTGAGCCGAAACAATCTGCCGTTCGGAGACATACCGAGGAAATTCAGCCGGAGCGGCAATATGTCCTTAAATATTTAACGAGGCTGCTGGGTATCCGTTATCAATGGTATCTGGTTTTCTTTATTGTTGTTTTAGGTCTCTTCGTTTTTTCGCCCTACTTTACCACGTTAGTCGGTTTGAAAGCGCTGTTGGGGTGGCAATCACTATACTACACATCAATTTATCGGTTAATTTATCAGTTGTGCATTGCAATTATCGCCTGGAGATTCGGGGTACGCAAAGGAATTATTGCTTGTCTGGTACTGATAGTGGTAATCTACTTACCATTTATCATTGGTTTGCATCAGGGATTTTTGTTAATTGATGTCGGGCTCGTTCTCCTTGGATTCGTAATTAGTGCCGTTCTCGGCAGGCAGGGGGACATGGCCCGGCGGCTCTTTCAATCGAGGTCTGACTTGCAGCTGCAGACGGAACAATTAAAGCAGGAAATAGCCGAACGTTTAAAAGCAGAAAAAGAACTAAGGACTCTTTCGCTCGGGGCCATCGAATCCCTGGTTTTTGCCCTGGAAGCCAAAGATAAATATTCGGCCGGGCACTCGCGGCGGGTGACGCGCATCGCCATGGCAGTCGGGAAAAGAATGAATCTATCTGAAGAGGATATGGAAGACTTGCGTTACGGTAGTTTGCTGCATGATGTCGGGAAGATTGCGGTGGACCAGCTTGTCCAGAACAAAGCTTCGACGTTGACACCAAATGAGTACGCCCATATTATGATTCATGTTCAAGCCGGAACTGAAATCGTGAAACCGATTGTAAACAGTAAGGTCGTCGCGCTTATCGAACATCACCACGACCAATATCAGTGCGATAGTACGGAGCAGACACTCACCGGCGAAGATATCCCATTAGGTGCCCGGATAATCGCTTTGGCGGATGCCTTCGATGCTATGACTTCGAATCGTCCTTACCGCGCAGCGATGTCGCCGGCAGTGGCAATCCGGGAGATTCAGGACTATAAAGGCACTCAATTTGACCCGGTTGTGGCCGATGCTTTTCTGGAAATACCCCCGGCCGAAATCAATGCGATAATTGAAAACAAAGGGGAACTATCCCCTTGAACCCAGTTAGCTGCCGTGAAATCCAATTCATTATGTCAAGTCATTGAGTAACTGAAAACTCCCTGATTTTTTATTCGGCAAAGTATGTCTGCAATTCGACCTTGACCGGGGCATATCGCCCGTGGTAACCTAATGACAATTCCGGGGCAAAATTTGACATGAATAAAAATCATTTGGAAATTTTAAAAAAACTTGCGGAAAGTAGAAACTACGGCCGGGGTCCCGCCCACGCGCTCCAGGTAAGCAAACTTTCCCTGAAAATTTATGACGAATTAGTCCGGCTGAAAATGTTGGCCGATAACCCCGAAGACCGGGTCATTCTTGAAGCCGCCGCTGTCTTGCACGACATCGGCCATCCACAAGAACCGCACCACGAAGCCGGTTTTGATTTTTTATCCACTGAAATACCAAAGCTCACAGCCCAGGATCCCATTTCCAATGCCGCTCTTTCGACTCTGTTGGTTTCCGTACTCTGGCACAATGAGCGAACTTATCTCAAACGCGGTTCGATTGAAATCCCCGACCGCACCCATGCCGAACAAATCGCAGCCGTCATTCGGGTGGCTGACGGACTTGATTTAATATCCCAACCGCCGATTACTGACATTTCATTGTCATTACAAAACAGGCAATTACAAATTGAAGTCATTTCTAAACATCCGGTTGACTTGCAGATAAAGGAAGCCGCATCGAAGTCTGATTTAATGAAAAGCATTTTCGCCCTGCGGAACATCATCTTTGTCCCGTCAACCAAACCGGCGCCTTTGTGATGATAGCAAAGAATAAACCTGTTTAATTCGCTTGCTTACCTACTAAAGCCAGTCTCGTAACCCAACTAAAGTACTATTCTGATATGACCCTAATGGGGGATGTACTTATTGTTTCATTAATGATTTAATAGTCTCCGTATGGAACTAAAGTACTATTCCTATATGACTCTAATGGGCTGATATCCTTAAAAAACTATTAACGAGTCTGCCTCCCCCTCTTTACTAAAGTACTAACCTCTTGAAAACCAGGAGGATTGATATCCCCCTTCTGTTGTTAATTAAAAAAGCTTCGATGTGTTTGTCTCCTGCCGGATTTAGGCAATGACAACCGTTATCGACGGCTCCGGTCGTTGTGAGCCGTAAAATATAAATAGAATTCGGGACATTCATGAATCTGATTACAGCAGCAGGTACTGAGGTAAGATATTGCACAAATGGTAAAAGCTGGCTTAATTAAGAATCAAACCCCCGACATGCCTGAAAATGAGGTTAATTCCCCCGAACATCCGGCGGAGAAAGAACTGCGTCGGCTGGTTGATGAGGAGCGGTATAAAGCCGTTTTTGAATCTGCCGGCGATATCATGATGCTCTTCGATAAAAAAGGCAAAATTATCGATGTTAATGGGAAGTCGGTGGAAATCAGCGGCTACGAGAAAGAAGAAGTCATCGGCAAGCATGTCAGAGTACTATCTAAAATACTAACCAAAAAAAGTATGGCCCGGGTGATCACAAATTTCTTGAAAAGGATGGCCGGTTTCGAAGTTCCGCCGTATGAGATTGACCTGATTAAAAAAAATGGGGAATTACTAACCTTTGAAATCAGCGCTCAGCCGCTGCGTAAGGACGGTAAAATCATTGGCGACCTGGGGATACTGAGGGATGTCACAGCCCGCAAGCGGGCAGATGCCGAAATTTTACAGAAATCATCCGATATCAATCTGATTAATATCATTAATGCTGCCGCTAATGAAGGCAAAGCCTTCGAAGAAATACTGCATCTCGTCTCCAAAGAAACGCAGAAGCTCTTCGGCGGGAATGTGCAAATTGTCTATCTGCTTAGCAAAGATAAACAATACCTGACCATGGACAATTTGAATCTACCGGCTCGCATGGCGCGGGGTATTGAACAGCGTATCGGCATGAAAATACCCGTCATAAAAATCAGACTTAAACCCGGGGGTATCTATACTGAAATATTGGCCAGAGGCAAACCGGTCCTGACTAACGACCCTGAAATGATGCTCAGTATGGCAAAAGAATGTTTCGAAGAAAACACGCTGAAAATGCTCGTTGGCACCGCCATCAGGATTCTCGGGGTGAATGCCGTCATCAGCGTGCCGCTTAAATCCGAAAGTGAAATCATCGGGCTATTGGGTATCGGCAGACACGAACCTTTCACCGAATCGGACATGAAACGGATTGAAACCATCGCCGCACAATTAGTCAGCATCATCAAACGCAAACAGACCGAAAAACAGCTGGAAGAGAGTGAAGATAACCTGAGAACCTATCTGGAAAACGCACCGGACGGGGTATATCTTTGCGACTTGAAAGGGAATTTTCTATATGCCAATAAAAAAGCTGAAGGCATTCTGGGATTCAGCAAAGAGGAACTAGTCGGTAAAAACTATTTTAGGCTGAATCTTCTTTCTGAACAATATGTTAATAAAGCCGCCGAGTTATTAAATTATAACGCAATAGGTAGAAATACCGGACCCGACGAATTTGAATTTACGCGCAGAGACAAAAGTCATGTTTGGGTCGAAATTAACACAGCTCCCATTAAACAAAAAGAGGATAACGTAGTCATCGGTTTTGTGCGTAATATCAGCGCACGAAAACAGGTGGAACAGCTGTACCACAATTTAGCAGAAAGTTCCCCGGTGGGCGTATATATCATCCAGAACAGCCGCTTTGTTTTTACCAATCCCGTTTTTCAGCAGGTCACGGGTTACACTAATGATGAATTGCTGAGTACTGAACCGGAAATTCTGGTCCATACCGAAGACATTGAAACGGTCCGACAAAACGCTTTGCAGATGCTCAAAGGGGAACGCAGCCAGCCGTATGAGGTCCAGTTAATCACTAAAAAAGGGGAAATCCGGTGGGGGCTGGAACGGATGACTTCCATTACCTACGAAGGAAAACGGGCATCTGTGGGCAATTTTATGGATATCACGGAAAGGAAACTGGCTGAGGATAAACTGGAGCAGGCGGCCCAGGAATGGAGGACAACTTTTGATTCCATTACCGATATCATTATTATTCAAGATAAAGACAACCGGATAACGAGATCAAATAAGGCTGCCGCTGATTTGCTGAAAACTACGCCCAAGGAACTCCTCGGACATCTGTGCCAGGAAGCGCTGCACGGTACTGCCGAACCGCCGGTCAATTGCCCGCATCTGGAAACACTCAGAACCGGCAAGCCAGCCGAAGCGGAAATTTATAACCAACAACTGGAAGCTTATTTCCATGAAGTCACTTCGCCCATCTTTAACGAAAAAGGTGAAGTCATCGGCTCCATCATGGTGGCCCGGGACGTGACGAAACAGAAACGCATGGAATAGCAGCTTATCGTCACTAACCGCCTGGCCTCCATTGGAGAGTTGTCTTCCGGTATCGCGCACGAATTGAATAACCCGTTAACCAGCGTTATCGGTTTTTCCCAACTGCTGATGCAGGGAGATGTGCCCGATAACATGAAGGAAAACCTGGCGACAATTTACGAAGAAGCGCAGCGCGCCGCCGTGATTGTGAAAAATCTGCTGACATTCGCCAGAAAGCATGCCCCGGTTAAACAGCTGACTCAGGTCAATACTGTTATTGAAGGCGTGTTAAAGCTGCGTGCCTATGAAGAAAAAGTCAACAATATTGAGGTTGAAAAACATCTGGATGCAAGCCTCTCAGAAATAATGATGGACCCATTTCAAATGCAGCAGGTTTTTTTAAATATCATTGTTAACGCCGAATTTGCGATGCTGGAAGCACACCATAAAGGGAAGCTGACCATCGCTACCGAACGGGTTGATAACATCGTGAAAATCAGTTTCGCCGATGACGGCCCGGGTATCACCGAAGCTAACCTGAAACGTATTTTTGACCCCTTCTTCACCACCAAAGAAGTCGGCAAAGGAACAGGCCTGGGCCTGAGTATCTGTCATGGCATTGTTACCGAACACGGAGGCCGGATATATGTCAATAGTGAGTATGGTTATGGCGCCACCTTTACGGTGGAATTGCCGCTTGATGCTCAATAAAAATCGTAATAATCAAGACGGGAACATTAGGAAAACGCGGAAAATATATTAAAAAGGATTGCAAATGACCAACCACGAGTACCGGATTCTGATAGTTGATGACGAAGCGGCGATTCGGCGGCTGTTGCGTCAGAAGCTGACTAAATCGGGCTATCAGTGTGAAGAGGCCGGCAATTCCGACGAGGCGCTGGAGAAAATGAAAACTTTTCCCGCGGATCTGATAATGCTCGATATGAAAATGCCGGGAAAATCAGGTATGGAACTGCTGCCGGAACTAAAAGCCAATTACCCCGATACGGCGGTTATCATGGCCACCGCCGTGGCGGAAGCCGACCTGGCCATCCAGTGCATGAAGCTGGGAGCCGATGATTATATTACCAAGCCTTTTAATCTGGACGAAATTACTTCCAATATTGAAAAAACGTTGGATAAAAAAAAGCTGGAACTCCAAATCAGGGATTACCAGGAACAGCTGCAGCAAAAAGTGGAGCAGCAGACTAAGGAAATCCGCCGGCTTTTTCTTGGTTCCATCGAATCGCTGGTTTTTGCCCTTGAAGCCAAGGATAAATATACGGCGGGCCATTCGCGGCGGGTGACAGAGATTGCGTTAACCATCGGACGCCAGCTCGGTTTGTCCCGGGACGATTTGGAAGACCTGCGGTGGGCAGCCTGTTGCATGATGTCGGGAAAATCGCGGTTGACCATTTTATTCAGAACAAACTCGGGAAACTGACCACCGAAGAATATGAGCACGTGATGATTCACACACAAGTGGGCGCTGGTATTGTCCGGCCGGTGGTCAATGAAAAAGTGGTCGGCATCGTGGAACATCATCACGACCATTATGACGGCACCGGCCTGCATCAGGTGATTGCGGGGGAAGCAATACCGTTAGGCGCCAGGATTTTGTCTGTGGCCGATGCTTTCGATGCCATGACTTCCGACCGCCCTTACCGGCAGGCAATCCCCGAGGAAGAGCCTGGCAGGAAATCATCCGTTGTTCCGGCACGCAGTTCGACACCGTGGTGGTCACCGCTTTTCTGAAAACCAAACCGACTATCTCCGCAACGGTAAAAGATAAAGCCGCCGTTAAATAAGCAGTTGTTTCCCCGGTTTTCAGGACTATTGCATGGCTCTTCATCAAATACGTTTTTTTACATCCGGGCATTTGCATGCGTAAAAACAAGCAGATATAATGCCAATAGATTGTTAAGTTTTTCGAAGGAGAACAACTCATGCTTAAACATATTGTGATGTGGAAACTCCAGGATTTCGCCGAAGGCGCCGGTAAAAAGAAAATGCCCTAAAAATTAAAGCCGGACTTGAGGCGCTCAAATCGAAAATAAAGGAAATAAAATTTCTGGAGGTCGGCATCAGTATCAGTGATGCGGTTGATTTTTACGATATTGTGCTGACCACGGCGTTCGATAGTGCTAAATAACTGGAATCATACCAGAAGCATCCCGAACATGTGAAAATCACCGGATTCATCGGTAAAGTGCGGCTGGAACGGAAAGTAGTGGATTACATTATTTAAGTTGCTCGGCATCCGGCCCCATCGCTATAATGTCATAATTTTGTAACGATTAATATCCCGCCGTTATAACTTCTCCATGTGTCAAAGAATACACTATCAAATGGAAAGTATTTGTCGAACAGGAGTTGTAAAGATGATTGCTATCGGCGTTAAAGCCCCGGAATTTGCGCTTAAAGACCAAAATGGGAAAATAGTAAAGTTGTCCGCATTGAAGGGCAAGAAAGTTTTGCTTTATTTAAATCCCTGGCCTGGACTTCGGTTTGCAGCGACCAGATGAGATTACTGGAAGAAAACCATCTTCATTTTGATGAATTGAATACGGTCGCGCTGGGGTTTGGCGTTGATTCCGTGCCTTCGAATAAAGCCTGGGCAAAATCAATGAATATTGAGAATACAAGACTGCTCTCCGATTTCTGGCCTCATGGGGAAATCGCGCAAAAATCGGCGTTTCTGGGAAAATGACGGC
>CAVYZP010000039.1:0-74791 GCA_963772985.1 uncultured Chloroflexia bacterium | reverse complement strand
AGCGGGCGGTTCAATCGGCATGCTCTAATGCGGGTTAACCAGCTTAAGTGTTTTTTGTCTTGAATGTTTTCTAATTCGCGGTCCACCATCGCATTCATCCACCAAGCGACCCTACCCATCCTCTGATTCAAACCCGGGACCGAGCTAACATTATCATCCTTTTTGAATAATTCACTGAGTTCACTGAGTCCTATAGCCAGGTAATGTTTATCGAGCCCCTGGATTTTGGCAATTGCCCAAGAAATATCCTGATTGATGTCCATGCCACGAAATATGCGAGCTAATTCACAAAGGGTGCTGTTTTGGAAGGTTAGTAAGATAGAACCCCTTAGTGCATCTTTCATTGCTTTGACTACATCAATGCTGACTGGATTGCTTTTCATATTCGAGTATGCCAAGTATTCCATTCCGCATATTAATTTGAATGCATCCCCGCCACTGATACTGACGTCTTGATATTTGGCCGTTAATAGAGGTTCAAAAGTCTGTATACGAGTTTTCTCAGATCGATGAAAATTGTGTCCTCCTGGGTATTTACCAGAGAAATCAGGCAATTCGTTGTTCTGTGTAGAATCAAACGCTTTAAATCTTCATCCGCCGCACTGGGGGTATGGGAAAAGAACTCTCGGATATCTTGTAGACTAAAAAGATAAGGCATGTTGCCTTGCTGCATCGACTTTGCTTTGACGAAACAGGAGTTTGAAATACTGCTGCAAGCGGAAAGCAGGTGACCCTTCAGTTCAACATCTGCATTGGCCAGGCGGGGATATGTCCGTACGCTTTTAGTGAATATAAGTTTCTTTATATAATAGGTTTCAGAACTTGTTTGGGCTAAATAAATAGCTACAGGCTGAGTTGATGTTTCATTACCGGGTCTTCCGATCCGCCCCATCCAGTTGTTAAACTCATTGCTAAATTGACACAGACTGTGATAGGTTTGCTCGCCGCAGTTAACATAGTTTCTCCACCCAAGGAAAACGATGGCATTCGCAGGTAGATTAATGCCTCTAGCCAGGGTGCTGGTACAGAACAAAACAGAAATCTCTCTATTTCTGAAGGCGTCTCCACTTCTACGCTCTTCAACGGTTAGGTCGGCGTGGTGAAAGCCGATACCCCTCTTCAAGAGTTCGTTCAATTTAACTTTGTTTTTAGTGGCTTCTAATCCTTCTAGTCTGTTTTCAATTGATTGACCAGAAAGGGTGGGACCTACAATCACTTGCTTGACATCCTGGTCTCTATCTGCCAGTTGCAATAGTTGGTCAGCATAATTTACAGCCAATGCCTTGGAAGGAACTGCAAACATAATTCCTTTTTTGTAATGTAGTATTAATTCTTTGAGCATTCTATCGTTATCGGCGGGATACCCCAGATCCCAATTTTCAGTCGGATATGATTCCAGAGTATTGCAACTCCATGATTGGAACTCGGTATTCTGCCTCGTCCAGATTCCACACCTGATGTCAATGGGCCTTTTTTTAGTCTCCAATAGGAAACCATTCATAAGTTTGAGTAACTGTTCGGGAATTTCTAGAGGAGTGGTTAGGGCAAGTACCACTGGTTTGTAAGAACTTAGAAAGAGTCCCGTCATGGTTATTTCCAACTGAGGTCCCCTCGTTTTTTCTGAGATGATTCCGAGCTCATCGACCACTACCTCACTGACGTTTTTGAAAAATTCCGGGTTGTGCTGCTCGAAATACTTGAGCTTTTCATTGACCATAATCGCGACATCAAACTGTCCTCTCAATATGTTTCCATCGTTATACCGGATATCACCATCCGAATAAAGCACCTTGATTCCGAATCGACCGTAAAGATGGGTAAAGTAATGCAATTTTTCCAGACCGATGGCCTTCATGGGAACCAGAAAAATTGTTTTGGCTTTTTCGTGGTGCATCGGGCCCCGGATTCCAGGCATTGCCCCTTTTCGAAGTATCTGGTCAACATCCTTAGTTCTGCCAGCATTGTTTTACCCGAGCCGGTAGGGCCGGAAATTATTCCGCTGAAATTGAGCAGCTTTTTCGGGTCACACAGGCCCATCCTGACGCCTTCGGCTTGAATTTCCAGAAATGTAGAATCTCCGCCATGTTCAAATACAATAGCCTCCAAAACTTCCCGTGGTATGCCATATTGTTCTAGAAAATATAAGGACAATTCTTCTGGATAAGTCATTGATCCCCTCCGTTGGATATTATTGTTGTTCAGTTATTATCAACTAAATCAATTTTCTCTTGAATATGCCGTTGCTCTTCTCGATATTGTTGATGATCTTTATCATATGAAAGTTGGAGAAGGCGTAAGCGGTAATCCCTGCATTTAGGATTTTAACATTCATAATGGGTGCCATCTTCTATGAGCATCATTGATTGTTCGTGACATGTAGGGCATTGTTGCGATTTATTATTATCCATATTTTTATCGCTCCTGTCTTTTTTTTTATGGGTTGTGAAGACACGGGTAAGTGTAAAACCGTTCCTACATGATTATCGGCCCCCGGCGAACCATGCCCCATTACAAGTCAATATGGCAAGTAGCAATCCAATCATCAATAGGAGAAGAACAATACCGAAAATAGTGTCGCCAGTCTTATATTCAAAATTACTCTTCTTGTTGTCATAATGTAATACAGTTTCGGCGGGTTGTCAATTTCTTTGTTATTGACTGGGGCAAGAACTTTTAATCCGTCCCGCAGTCCATTACAAATATAATCAATCTTGCTATTCCCTTGCTATTCTATATTTCTAACCAGTACTCACTATTATGCGTATTTAGATTTTGACCGTAGTGACAAAAAGTGATAATGTGAGAGTAAGTCAGACGGAGCCAGTAAATTCGTAAACCGTCGGTCGCGAGTTCGACTCTCGCCGTTGGCTCCAGTTCTTTCCGGAGAGGTAAAAAACTGATGTGTGCCTTATATGGCGGAATCGAAGCCGGCGGGACGAAGTTCGTCTGCGCGGTCGGTTCCGGTCCCCACGATTTACGCGATATCAAACGCATCCCGACCACCACTCCCTCTGAAACAATCGGGCAGGTGATTGAGTTTTTCAAAGCGCACGGCACGATTGCCGCGGTCGGCATTGCCGCTTTCGGCCCGGTGGACCTGGATATGAAGTCCCCGACTTTCGGCTATATTACCAGCACCCCGAAACCGGGCTGGGCCTTTACCGACCTGGCCGGCCTTGTTGGAAGAGCTTTAAAAGTCCATGTCGGGTTTGACACCGATGTCAACGGCGCGGCTTTGGGCGAACACCGCTGGGGCGCGGCACAGGATTTGGATAACTTCATCTATCTGACCATCGGCACCGGCATCGGCGGCGGCGGCATGGTGAACGGCAAATTGATGCACGGTCTGGTACACCCGGAGATGGGGCACATCCGCATCCCGCATGATTTACAGGCCGACCCTTACAGAGGGCACTGTCCTTTCCACAACGATTGTTTTGAAGGACTGGCCAACGGCCCGGCGATGCAGGAACGCTGGGGGCAGCCCGCCGAAACTTTACCCCCGGACCATCCAGCCTGGGAACTGGAAGCGCGCTATATTGCGTTCGCACTGCAGAATTACATCTGCACTTTATCCCCGCAGAAACTGATTCTGGGCGGCGGCGTGATGGAACAGCCGCAGCTTTTCGGCCTGGTGCGGCAGAATGTGCAGCAAATGCTCAATGAATATATCCGCGCCAAAGAAATCCTCAAAGACATTGATAATTACATCGTCCCGCCCAAACTAGGCAAACAGGCCGGTGTTTTAGGGGCGATTGCGCTGGCCATCCACGCCCACCGCACGATTTAGACCACTCTCTGTCTGAAAACCAATGGCGTGATTCTTACTGATTATTTTTTGATATAATCATTGTCGAAACAACCCTGATGGATTATAATATCTGCTAAATGATATTAGTTATGAAAGAATGACAACTGAACATGGCAGCGGAAAAGCGTTTCGCTTTATAAAAATTTTCCACATTGTCTGTATTATTGCGGTTTTGTTATGGGCTGATGCTCTATACCGGATGCCTGTAACTGACGGTTTTTCCTGGGGAATCGGGTTAAGTCATTCCCTCCTGAAAATATTGACAATAACACTGATTATTTTAGCAATATATGGTTTAGCTTCCGGGTATTTTCTTTACAAAGTAATGATAAAAGCCAAGAAAATAAATCCGATGCCTTTAAACAATAAATATTTCCTTTTTATAAAAACATCAGTCCTGTGGAAAGAATAGCACTAAGCGCTTATTTTATGCTCACAATGATGGGCGTTGCAGTGGCAGCTTTCGGGCTGGTAGCGGGGATGTTGGGAGACGGGTGGCAAATTACCGTTCCCTTCTTTGTCGTTGCTGAAATTGCATTAATTATAAATTTTCCTACCCAAAAGAGATGGCAGCAGTTACTGGCGAAAATTTCAGAGCCGTCCAACGGACAATAGTGAAAAATACCTGATTACCAACGAAGCCAGGCTGGAAGGCAAATTCATGCACGGCAATTACAGGTTTAAAATCAGCGGTAAAATATGAAGATTGTCAGCGGTCGGCGTCTCTTTAGATTCTCACTCTTCTTTACAATCTACGGCTAAATGATGTATCCTAGCTTTTAGATTGTGAAGAGGTAAATTCTATGTACAACGCTCCGCGCGGCACTACCGATATCCTGCCTGAAGAACAGGCTTACTGGCGCTATATCGAAGAGAAAGCAGCCGATGTCTGTCAGCTTTACGGCTACGAACGCATCGAAACGCCGGTGTTTGAAGATACCCGTCTTTTCACCCGCGGCGTCGGCGAGGGCACCGATATCGTGGAAAAGGAAATGTACACTTTCGATGACCGCGGCAGCAACAGCATTACGCTCAAGCCCGAAGGCACGGCCTCCGTTTGCCGGGCTTATCTGGAGCACGGTTTTCAGAATCTGCCGCAACCGGTCAAACTCTATTATTTTTCCCCGATTTTCCGCTACGAGCGGCCGCAGGCAGGCCGGTTCCGCGAACACCATCAGTTCGGCTGCGAAGCCATCGGCGAAGCGGACGCGTTTCTGGACGCGGAAATTATCGATATGGCCTGGCAATTTTTAAAATCGCTGGGCTTAAAAAACACGATGCTATTGATCAACAGCATCGGCTGTCCGGAGTGCCGGCCCAAATACCTGGAAGTACTGAGAAGTTATTTTTCCAACCATGTCAGTGAGCTTTGCCCGGATTGCCGGACCCGTTTGGACCGCAACGTGCTGCGCTTGCTCGACTGCAAGCAGCCCGGCTGCCAGCAAATCGTGAACCAGGCGCCGAAAAGCATCGATTATCTCTGCCTGCCCTGCGCCGACCATTTCCAGCAGCTGAAGAATTATCTGGGAATATTGGAAATTCCTTTTGAAGTCAATCAGCGGTTAGTGCGGGGTCTGGATTATTATTCCCGCACGGTCTTTGAAATCCAGCCGGAAGAAGAAAAATCCCAGAGCACGATCCTTGGCGGCGGACGGTATGACGGTTTAGTCGAAATGCTGGGCGGCAAACCGACGCCGGCGATTGGGTTCGCTACCGGCATGGAAAGAATCGTGCTGAATTTAAAAAGGCAGAATATTCCGGTTTCCACCGTACCCGCGCCAAAGATTTTTGTCGCCTGCCTCGGTGAAGCAGCCCGGAACGAAGCAATGAAATTAACCGCTGTATTAAGAAGGCAGGGTATCGGCGTAATTTCCGCTACTTCCGCCAAGAGTCTGAAAGCCCAGATGCGCCAGGCCAACAACCTGAAAATCGCGCGGGCGGTCATTATCGGCGACGATGAAGTGAAAGCCGGCACGGCGATTTTACGCGATATGATTTCTGCGCAGCAGGAAACCGTCAAATTATCCGATTTACCCGCCTTGTTAAAATAGTAATTATTTCCGGTTAAGTTGAAATTCAATTTTCTTTTTCTTTAGCAGTTCTAAGCCGCCCTCCTTTCCAAGGAGGGGTTGAGGGAGATTGACAATTTCTACCGGCCGAAGCCGAATCCTCAATAAGAAAGAAAAACGATGCCAATAAAAAATGTCCTGATGTTTGCCGGAAAGGGCGGCGTCGGCAAAACCACCTGTGCCGGCGCAACCGCGCTGCATTATGCTAGAAACGGCGAAAAAACATTGGTGATTTCCACCGACCCCACACCCTCGCTCTCTCACCTTTTTGAAGTCAAAGACCGGCACAAACCGGTCAAAGTACGGGATAACCTTTACCTGGCGGAACTCGGGCAGGCAGAAGTCGAGGAGATGTGGAACAAAAAGTACGGGCGGGAAGTTTACGAAGTTTTCTCCTCCTTCGTCGCGGTCAGTTATGCGGATTTTGTGGATTTTATGTCCTCGGTTTTACCCGGTTTAAGCGACGAATTCATGGTGGATTATATCCGGGAACTGAGTAAAAGCGGGGAATACCGCTATATTGTGTGGGACACTGCGCCGCTGGGGCAAACGCTGGGTCTACTGCAGACGCCGGGGATGCTGCGGCAGCATTTAAAACCGGCGCCGCGGATTTATTCTCAACTCAAACTCGGCGGCGAGACAAAACGGCCGGTACTGGAAATTCTGAAAAGTTGGGAAAAACTGTCCCAAACTGATATGGAGTTTTTACAGCAGGACGTTGATTTTAACCTGGTCACAATTCCGGAGGCGCTGGCAGTCGAACAACTGGACGGTATCCTGACCGATCTGGAGAAAAACGCCTTCCGGGCCGGGCGATTAATGGTAAATAATGTCATCGGAGAACCGGGCGATTCGTCATTCCTCAAAGAAAAAGCAAGCCAGCAGCAGGAATATCTGAACCTGATTATGCACAAATATTCGCAAATGCAAATAATTGTAATCCCGTTATTCCCTCATGAAATCAAAGGGCTGGAAAGGCTGCAGCAGGTAGAACAGATTTTATTCCCTGAAAACCGCGATACCGGCTGACTTTACTGATTGACCGTGCGGCTGATTCCACCCCCGGGAACACCGCCATCCCGGCTTTGGTCAGGATATCCCTGGCGGCAGCCGCTGCCAGTATCGAATCGGCATGGCCGCCGGAAAAGAGCGCCACAACGATCGGTTTCTTGATAGCATCCGCGGCGGCGCAAAGTGCGTAGGCAGAATCAGTCACAGTTTGTGCCAAATCGGACGTGTGCCCGCCGTAAATATCGAGTGCCATTTGAATCAGAATAATATCTGTTGCTATGTCTGCGTCTATTATGGGCAGGCCTTTCAGGTAAAACTCCGCGGTGCCCTCCATACCCAGCTTTGGCTCCACGGGATTCCTGAACGCCGCGCCGGCGTCCGGTCGGATTTCCAGTAATTTCTTCCGGGTTGCCTGGCTGAAAGGGGGTACGGTTAAACCCGCACGTTCGCAGATATCGGTCGCAATCACCCCGATGCCGCCGCCCCGCCCGACGATTGCCGTGCGCTTGCCTTTTATATTTTTAATGCGAGTCAGTCCCTGAATAATATCAGCCACTTCGTTCATAGTCGCGGCAGGAATGGCGCCGGTCTGCCGGAAAAAATCATGCCATTTATCTTCAGTCCAGGTAACGGCCGCGGTGTGTGCCAGGGCGGCACGGGCGCCGTTGGCGGTGGTCCCGGCATTCAGGACAACCACCGGTTTGGTTGCCAGACATTTCCGGATGGCAGCTGTAAATTCTGCCGCGTTCTTCACCCCTTCGATATAAAGGGCGATAATGTCCGTGGCTTTGTCCCGGGCCAGATAATCCAGTAACTCCGGCGCGTCCAGGTCGGCGGCGTTACCGTAACTGATGACTTTGCTGAAAAACAGGCTCACGTCCTGGCACAGCAATATCAGCCGCGATGCCTCTGCCCCGGATTGGGAAACCACTGCAATCCGGCCTTTTTCTTTAGGGAAGTCCTCGCTGAATGTCAGACCGGAAGCCGGGCAGTAGACGCCCATGCAGTTGGGACCCAGCAAGCGGGTTCCGCTCTCTTTGATAATTTGCTTCAACTCGTTTTCGAGCCGTTTGCCATCGAGTGTGCCGTTTTCACGGAATCCGGCAGAGTAGCAGTGCACAAATTTCACACCTTTCGCAACGCAATCCCGCAACGCCTGCGGCGCGGCCTGTGCCGGCACGTTTAATATCGCATAATCAACAGAATCAGGCACATCACCGATATGGGGGTAGGCTTTTAGACCGTTTATCTTAGCCGCTTTCAAATTTACAGGGTAGATTTTTCCCCGATAACCGAAGTCGATTAATCGTTTGACCCAGCCGGTTTCGGCGGCACTGGTAGACGCGCCGATTACGGCAATCGATTCCGGACGGAACATCGTATCCAGCGAATACTTTTTATTAACCGGCATTGTGATTAAACCTGCGCACAAGTAATCAGTTCTTCCGTCAGTATTACACTTCAGGCGGACGTGTGTCAATGCATGCCGGGCATCCGGGTTTGCAGGGGCGGATAAATATTACTTAAGTCCTATTTTTGTCATTGGCAGAATATCTGGGATTGACAGATAATAATCTGACAAGTATAATTCCTCTATGATAAACAAGACAAGGGTATTCCTGACGCTGCTGTTATTGCTGCCGTTAATTGCAACGATTTCCTCGATTTCCAGACCCGTATCGGCCGCCGGTGCCGCCCAGTGGACACCTCTGAACATGCCCACCGAAGGCACCGCCGGTAAATGGACGCTGGCCGGCGGCTCCGATATCCGCTGTTTGACCATGGCCGGTGACGGTACGCTGTATTGTTATGCCAACCCGTCCGGCACCTCTTATACTCTTTTTAAGTCCACGGACGCCGGCCGCAGCTGGACCGCAGCCGGCAAAGTCACTGATGTAATTGTGGATATTGCCGTTTCACCTCAGGATAATACCAATATCTATTATGCGACCGCATCCCGTGTATTCAAGTCAGTTGACGCCGGCAACGTTTTTACCGCTATCACCGGCATTCCGGGCGGCGCCGGTGCGGGCAATGTTTCGATTACCTCACTCGACATAGTGCACTTTGGTAACGCCAATTTGGTTGCGGTCAGCACCGTTGATGCCGATACCGCACAATTCGGCGGGGTTTACCTGCTGGACGAGAGCCAGAACGGGAATACCTGGGTAAATGCCAACATCGGCAATCTTGATGTATACCGTGCTGCCTTCTCCCCCAATTACAGTAACGACCGGCAAATCGTCGCAATTGCTTCCGACGAGACCAATACCTTCGTCAGCAGCAAAATAGTAAATTCGAATTGGGGACAGACGCTTGGCACTGCCCGCATTAATGCCATCGTCCCGGCTGCAGCCAGCATCGCCTTCCCCGACGGCTACAACGGTACCGCCGGTAATGCAGTTCTGTTTGCAGGCATCGATACCGGGGCTAATGGCGGAGACGTCTTCCAGGTTACACAAGCGGCCGCGCCTGCGGCATCCGCTGTCAAAGATTTAAAAATCGGCTCGCGAAACGGCCTTAACTCGATCGATGTCGGCAGTCTGGCAGTCAGCGGCAGCACCATCTTCGCCGGCTGTGCGCGGAGTGCCTGGGTTTATCTCAGCACAGACGGCGGCGCCAGCTGGGCGCAAAACAGCAAACCGCCGACCGGCCAATCGGATACCTGCCTTATCATCGCGCCGGATTTTACTAACCAGCACAAAGTATATGTGGTCACCCGGGGGACGGAAAGCGCCTTTTCTTATTCTGCAGACGGAGGCCGGACCTGGAATCAAATCAGCCTGATTGAAACTAAAATCAGTGACATCACGGACATTGCCACACCTTCCGCTACGACCATTTTCATGTTGACATTCAATAACACCAACCTGAAACAGAGCCTCTGGCGGACCGCCGATGGCGGCGCCACCTGGGACCGGGTTTTATGCAGCAGTGTCAGCGGGTTCGATAGTCTGAACCTGATTCGACCCGTTCCGCAGTATTCTGCCGGTTCCCCGGTGATAATCATCGCCGGTCAGGCAAACGGCAACCCGGTAATCTGGATATCGGCCGATAACGGGCAAAATATTACAGGGAGGACTGCACCGTGTAATATTGATACGCTGGCAATCGTCGACAGCAGCACCTGGTTTCTCAGCGGTTATGACGGCAGCAAAGGCCAGGTATACCAAACCGCAGACGGCGGGAATACATATACGCTCCCGACGGAAACAGGCCTCCAGCCGCTGGCGGCAATCGCCCTGTCACCGTCCTACGGGCAGGATAAAACAATTTTGGCCGGCAATATCGTCGGGCAGGTGTTTATCTCGCAGGATAACGGCGCGAACTTCAGCCTGGTGGGGTCAGCGCTGCCGCTGGTCTCCGGCGCCGGCAGGGTCAGCGTCGCCTTCGATTGTTCATTCGGTCAAAACAGGATAATTTATGCCGCTACGGACGCCAAGGTATCTGCCGCCGGCAAAGACCGCATTTTCCGGTTTGCACTCGGTCAAAGCACGGCCTGGAAAAGTATTACTTCTTCGCTGCCGGACGCCGCTGTGATTAAACAGGTGGTAATCGGGGATGACGGCACGCTGTACGCCCTGAATGCCGAGCCGCTGTCCGCTGCCGATACCAAAGGGGGAGTTCTCCGCGCTCTCAATCCGACCTCTTCCGCACCGACTTTTGAGACCATGCTGGCCGGATTCGAGGACGGCGTGACGCTGAACAAAATGTCGTTTTGCGGCAATCAACTATATGTAGTGGACACTAAAAACATGCGCCTGGCGAAATTTGTGGATACGCTGACATCACCGCCGGCTCTGGTTTCCCCGGAGGATAAAGCCACCGGGCTGGATACAACCGGCCTTAATCTAAAATTTGAGGCCGTTGACGGCGCCGGCGGGTACGAATGGCAGGTCAGCGATAATGCGAGCTTTTCCGGCCTTCTGACAGGGCTGACCGGTACCTCCGACTCGAGTTCCGCGAGTGTTTCCGGGTTAACCCCGGCCGCCACTTACTACTGGCGGGTCCGGGTCAACAGCCCTTACCTCAGCCGCTGGTCGGATACCTGGTTGTTTTATACGATGTTGGGAGGAACTAATGTCGTGCCACTATTATCGGTGCCGCAGGCCGGCGCAATTACTGGCGTAAAACCGGTTTTCCAGTGGAGCACGATTAATGCGGCGACGAAATACGATTTGCTGGTCGCGGCGGATACCGATTTCACCGATATCGTCATCGACAAAACGGGCGATAATGCGGTGAACAGCAACGCCTGGGAAAGCGACATCGTCCTGAAGAATACCACCACGTACTACTGGAAAGTTAAAGCACGCTCCGACAAAAGTTACGGCGGCTGGAGCGCAGTCAGTGCTTTTACTACCGTGCCGGCAACGGTGACCACTACCACTGCCGCGGTCACTTCCACCACAGACCCAACGCCCACAACTGCAACCACGGCTTCGACCGCTGTGATTGCGACACCCGCAGAAACCACGCTGATATCCACGTCTACGTTGATTGTACAGTTACCGGGTACGACTCAGCCGGTGAACGTGAATGTCAGCATCCCGCATTGGATTATATACGGTGGAATTGGACTGTCCGCAATTATTGTGGTCACATTGGCTGTGCTTGTAGTTGCGACAATCCGAAGGCGCCATTGAAAAAGGCTATTGTTTATAGCTTAAAACCGTAACCTGCATTGTCAGCGGCAGGCTGTTTTTGTTCACTGCCAGTTTTGGCTGCGGAATGGCCTCTTTCACACCCATCTCTTTCAGGAAACGCTCTGCTGTTTCAAAATCCCGCTTGATTGCATCGGTCTTGTAATGCATCGGGATGACGATTTTCGGTTCCAGTTGCCGTACAACCTGAGCGGCTTGAACGGCATCAATCGTTGAAACCCCGCCGACGGGAATCAGCAGGACATCCACGCCTTCCATTTCCGCCACCTGTTCCGCCGTCAGGACGTGTCCCAGGTCGCCGAGGTGGCAAATCATCACGTCGTCGACGTCAATTACGAAAGCGGTATTCTTGCCTCGCTGGGCGCCTTTCTCGTTGTCATGATAAGTATGTACGCCAACCGTTAGCACTCCGGCGGCTTCGTATTCGCCTGGACTTTTCAGTATCCGCGGGTCATCGGCCACACCCTGAATATAAGAATGACCGGGATGGGGATGGCTGACGGTAACAATATCCGCCGTGAGTTTACCCAATGTATAGCCGGTGGACGGGGAAAACGGGTCAGTAATAACGGTGGCTTGTTTGCCCTTCAATTTAAAACAGGAGTGTCCTAACCATGTAATTTCCATGAACTTAGTTTATCACAGTCTCACCTCGTATTCAATTATGTAACTAAAATCGCTTGACAAGCGGTGTTTAAAATGATAATTTATTAAGTATTAGCAGTCAGAAGGTCAGAGTGCTAAACATGAGTAAATCACTTTCACCCAGAACAGAAGCAATACTAAAATCCATTATTGAGCAGTACGTTGCGCGGGCCGCACCGGTGCCTTCGCAAAGCCTGTTGCACAATAACGGCTTGGATGTTTCCTCCGCCACCATCAGGAATGAAATGATGCGTTTGAAACAGGAAGGTTACATTATCCAGCCGCATACTTCTGCCGGCAGCGTACCTTCCGATAAGGGTTACCGTTATTATGTCGAGACATTGGATGATATCCGCCTGCCGATTAACCAGCAAAGGATGATTAATCACCTGTTCCATCAGGTTGAAACACGAGTGGAAGAATGGGCAAAATTGACCGCCACACTGCTGGCGAACATGTCGCAAAACATGGCCATCGTCGCCACGGCCAAGCCGGAAAATTGTTTGTTTAAACATCTCGAGCTGGTGAGTATCCAGGATTCAACCGCGCTGCTCGTGCTGGTGCTGCAGGGCGCGGTTGTCCGCCAGCAGCTGACTGTGTTCGACCAGCCGGTATCGCAGGGTGAATTATCCGCCATCAGCAACAAATTAAATGCGCTTTATGACGGCTTGAATAATCCCCAGATACAGGCTAAAAAAGCGGAGTTGTCCGAACTTGAAAGAAGTATTGCTGCCTGTATCCTGAATATCATGAAAATCGAAGATGAAATAGAATATGAAGCACCCTACATGGACGGCTTACAGTTTATTTTCAACCAGCCGGAATTTGCCAGTGCCAGACAGTCGAACCAATCATTGGCATTGACGGAGAATAAAAATCTGTTGCGCGTGATTTTACCGGACAAACTGACGGAAAGCGGCGTCCATGTTATTATCGGCAAGGAGAATAAATCGGAAACAATTCAAAATTACAGCGTGGTCATCAGTCAGTACGGCGTGCCGGGTGAGGCTCTCGGCTGCATCGCTGTCATCGGCCCGACACGGATGCAGTATGCCCGCAGCATCGCTTCCGTCGATTATCTGGCGGAAGTGCTCACCGGCCTGATGGCCTGGTTGTATGGACGTAAAATCATGCCGGAATCGGAAAACTAATACGAATTACATGATAAAGGCGGAGAACGAATGATTCCCCAAGAACCGGAAGCAAAAAAGCCCGAAGCCAAAGAAGAGCAGGTTTCAGAACTAACGCCGGATTTTATTAAACTTCTGGCCGATACCCAAAGAAAGGCCGATGACTATCTCGATAGCTGGAAAAGGGCTCAGGCCGATTTTATTAATTACAAACGCCGCGCCGAGCAGGAAAAAATGGAGATGGGCGTTTATGCCAATACACAATTAATCCTCTCACTGCTGCCGGTGCTCGATGATTTCGAACGGGCGGTGGATTCGCTCACGCCCAAACTGGCGAAAACGGACTGGGTGCACGGCATCAGGCTGGTGGAACGGAAATTGCGCACCGTTTTACAGGCTCAGGGAGTAACCCCGATTAAGGCGGTGGGAGAGGTGTTTGACCCTAACCTTCATGAAGCCGTGATGCATGTCAGCGGAGAGGACGGCAAGGTCGTCCGGGAATTGCAAAAAGGGTACCGCCTGCATGATAAAATCCTTCGTCCCAGCGCAGTTGCCGTGGGGAACGGCGAACCGGTAATTGCAGAACAGGCAGAGGAGCCGGAAACAGCAAAGGAAAAAGAAACTAAAAAAGAAGAATAATATCCCGGGACAATAACGATAATAAAATACTGTGAGGAGGAATACAGTGGGAAAAACAGTTGGGATTGATTTAGGCACAACATTCAGTGAAGTTGCGGTGATGCAGGGCGGCGAACCGGTGGTGATATCCTCGTCGGAGGGCAGTCATCTGTTCCCTTCAATTGTGGCCATCAGTAAAACCGGGGAACGGCTTGTGGGGCAAATTGCCAAACGCCAGGCGATCGTGAACCCGGAAAATACCGTTTACAGCATCAAGCGTTTCATGGGCCGAAAGTGGGGCGAGCCCATCGGGCGTGAACTGCCGGTAGAAGAAGATGCCCGCCGCAAGACTTACAAAGTGACGCGCGGCCCCAATAACGAAGTCCGCGTATTAATGGGCGGTAAAGAATACAGCCCGCCGGAAATTTCCGCCATGATATTGCAGAAACTGAAAGCGGATGCCGAGGCTTTCCTCGGGGAGAAAGTCACCGATGCCGTGATTACCGTCCCGGCTTACTTTAATGACGCCCAGCGGCAGGCGACCAAAGACGCGGGTACCATCGCCGGATTGAACGTGCTCAGAATTATCAACGAGCCGACGGCAGCGGCCCTGGCTTACGGATTGGATAAGAAAAAAGAAGAAATTATTGCGGTTTACGACCTCGGCGGCGGCACCTTCGATATTTCCGTGCTGGACATCGGCGGCGGCACCTTCCAGGTAAAATCAACCGCCGGCGATACGCACCTTGGCGGCGACGATTTCGACCAGAGAATTATTGATTGGCTTTGTGAAGAATTCAAGCGCGACCAGGGTATCGACCTGCGCCAGGACCGGATGGCGCTGCAGCGACTGAAAGAAGCGGCGGAAAAAGCGAAAATCGAGCTTTCCACCGTGCAGCAGACCGATGTTAACCTGCCTTTTATCACCGCTGATGCCAGCGGTCCCAAGCATATGAATATTACTTTAAGCCGTGCCAAACTGGAACAACTGGTCATGGATTTAGTGGAAAAAACCCTCGAACCTTGCAAACAGGCCGTCGCTGATGCCGGTAAGACCACCGCGCAGATTGACGAAGTCATCCTGGTCGGCGGCCAGACCAGAATGCCTTTGGTTCAGCAGAAAGTAAAACAGTTCTTCGGCAAAGAACCGAACAAGAGCGTGAACCCGGATGAAGTAGTGGCAATCGGGGCGGCCATTCAGGCCGGCGTACTCGGCGGCGAAGTCAAAGAAGTATTGCTGCTCGATGTCACGCCGCTGACGCTTGGTATCGAAACGCTCGGCGGTGTTATGACCCCGCTGATTTCACGGAATACCACTATTCCCACGTCGAAGAGCCAGATTTTCAGCACGGCCACAGATAGCCAGCCCAGTGTGGAAATTCACGTCCTCCAGGGTGAAAGGCAGATGGCCAACGACAACCGGACGCTGGGCAGATTTATGCTGGACGGCATCCTGCCGGCGCCGCGCGGCATGCCACAGGTTGAAGTCACTTTCGATATCGATGCCAACGGCATTTTAAGCGTTAAAGCCCTGGATAAGGGTACCGGCAAGGAACAGAAAATCACCATTACTGTCTCTTCAGGCCTGAGCAAAGACGAAATCGAAAAGATGCGTAAGGAAGGCGAAGCCCATGCCGCCGAAGATGCCAGACGCAAAGAAGAGGTTGAAATCCGCAACACGGCCGATAACCTGGCTTACATGGCGGAAAAGACCCTGCGCGACAACAAGGATAAAATTCCGGAAGCCTTAAATAAGGACATTGAAGGCAAAGTCACCGCCGTCCGTGAAGCCATGAAGGGCAGCAATGTGGATGCCATCAAACAGGCGTCCCAGACGCTGAACGATACCATGCAGAAAGTCGGACAGGAAATTTATAAACAGCAGCAGCCACCGCCGCAGTCTCCCCCGCCCGGCAGTCAGCCGCCTCCTCCTCCCGGCGGTAAGAAAGATGACGGTACCGTGGACGGTGAATTCCACGAGGTCTAAACTGTAGACGTCCCATTTTACAAGGTATAAAATGAAAGAGTGCTGGAGGGGCAATCGCCCCTCCAGCAAATCTTTTAGCCCCTTTCGAGCAAGGAAGTGAATTCAAAACTATATGGCAGAAAAACGCGACTATTATGAGGTCCTGGGCGTCAGCCGGGACGCCTCGGCTGATGATATTAAAAAAGCCTTCCGCAAACTGGCATTCCAGTATCACCCCGACCATAACCACGATGACGGGGCTTCCGACAAATTCAAAGAACTGAACGAGGCTTACGAAGTCCTTTGCGACCCCACGAAACGGGCGGCCTACGACAGGTTCGGCCATAACGGCGGCGCCAATCTCTTCGGGCAGGAATCCGACGGTTTCGACATGGGTTTCGGCGATATTTTTGAGGCGTTTTTCGGCGGCAGCGCCACCGGCGCGCGTCAGGCTCCGGAGAAGGGTACAACCCTGCAGGTAAACGTCAATCTGACACTGGAAGAGGCCGCTTTCGGTTGTGAAAAAGAAGTCACCGTCGTCCGGAACGAATACTGTACCGAATGCCAGGGTACCCGCAGCAAGACCGGCACTTCGCCGGAGCGCTGCTCCGCTTGCAACGGCAGCGGGCAAATCAAGCAGGTGAAATCCAGCGTCTTTGGACGTTTTACCAATATTACCGCGTGCCCGAAATGCCGCGGCGAAGGCCGCATCATTACCGAGCCGTGTCCCAAATGCCGGGGTACCGGCCGGGAAAGACACCAGCGCACAGTGCCGGTGAAAGTTCCCGCCGGTGTGAACACCGGTAATCAAATCGGCATCCGTGGCCAGGGCGACGCCGGTTCCCGCGGCGGCCCCAGCGGCGACCTGATTGTGAATATTACCGTCCAGAAACACGAATTCTTCACCCGCGACGGCGACGACATTTACTATGAATTACCGATTAACTTCGCCCAGGCAGCGCTGGGCACGGAAGCCACCGTCCCGACACTTGAAGGCGATACCAAACTGAAAATCCCGGCCGGCTGCCAGAGCGGCGCGAATTTCAGATTCAGGAATAAAGGCATCACCCACTTGCAGGACCGGGGCCGCGGCGACCAGATTGTCATTGTTTCCGTGACCACGCCGGATTCCCTGACCAAAGAGCAACGGCAGCTGTTTGAGCAGCTGGCGCAGAGTCTGGGTCAACCCAAGAGAAAATAGGGCATCTATAAAAGGTGCGTATGCACCGCTTGCGCAAAACCATTGTGATTCAGGTCAGGCGTAATGTAATCTGCCACAGCTTGGAGTTCCGGCGGCGCATTTTGCATCGCAATTGCCAGCCCGGCTGCCGAAAGTAAGGAAATATCATTGGTGCCGTCACCAATCGCGGCAACTTCTTCCAGTCCCAATCCCAGATAAGAGCATAATGCCCCTAACGCTCTGCCTTTAGAAACATCGTTCATTATGATATTGACCAAACGGATATCTGTCCGCGTTGGATTTTGTGTCCAACTGAATACTAAATGATGTTTTACCCCGAAATCAGCCAATACCGGATTGAATTCATTCTCGTCTGCAGCGGGAATAACCAGACAGCCCATAATCATCGGTGCCTGCTGACAAACCGCACTGAAAACTGCCGTTGTTGTTTCAAATTTCAATAAATCTGAATGTATTTGGGCCAATGTATGTTCGTGTTCTACATAAAAATGCGTGTTCGAAAATAATTCGAGTGTCAATCCGCGCTCATGGGCTAAGACGCAAATTTCCGAAAGTAATTCTTTTTTTATCGGTCGGCTGTAAATAACTTGTGTCTGGTCGGAATTACAAACCAGTGCCCCGTCAAAAAATACGTGAAAACCATCCTCCGGCATTTTTTGAAGAACGGCCTGGCATCCTTTCGCGGGCCGGCCGGTGCATAAAGACACTTTTATCCCGGCCCGGTGCAATTCCACCAATGCTTTTTTATCGGCCGCTGAAATAACCCCGCTGCCATCAGCGAGCGTGCCGTCGATATCGGATACCAGCAGTTTGTATTTATGAGGCATTTTGTGTCTCTGATAAATCTGTGTAAGTTTGGGACGGTTTGGGAAAAAACCGGTAAATCCTTTTTAAAATCAGCCTAAATCTTTAATGAGTTCATCAACTGACTGAAAAACCTTAATGCGCCCTTCTTTAATATCCTTGTCGGCTTCTCTTTCAGCTTCCTGCCATTCTTTTGTCCAGAAATAGGATTGATTTTTATCCACCAGTTTTTTCGGTATCAGCACTGCCTGTTCGTTTTTTACCTCAATTTCTATCAAATCCCCTTCTTCGATACCGAGTTTTTTCCGTATTTCTGCAGGTAGGGTAATTTGGCCGTGTCTTGTAACTTTGCTGTATGCCGTCATAATCTCACCTCTTATGGTTGTTTCAATGTTTCATCATAATGGCCGATATTCCGTAAAATGATAACATCGCCAGTAATCTGAAAAGTAATTCTTAAAGAAAGGCTTGCACGCGCTTCCCAAATATTACGCGTGCCTTTCATTTTTTTCACGCCTAATGACGGATACTTTAAATCTTTCATCATTAGCAAGATGGCCTTGCGCGCCAGGATTTTATGCTTTTCATCCAGCCGTTCCCAGGCTTTACTAAACAGCTCAGTACGTGCGATTTGCATCTTCATAGATTACTACTTTACTATATTAATATATTACTAATATAATATGATGTCAATGATACTCATTAAAGAATTGGAAGGCGGAAATGTTATCCTGTGCGGTTTCCCAGTCTGAAACTAATTCTTCTTTTGCTGTTCGTGGTGCCGGATTTTCTCCGCCCGCTGTCCCAGTTTGCGTTCGATGCCTTTAAACAGGCTGACAATGTTTGTACGGTGCTGGTAGACAACTATCGCCGTGCCGCAGAAAGCGTACAGCAGGTAATCGGGCGATAGCCTGTTAAAGACTGTAAGCGGTATCAGAATGGCATAGGCACCGACGACCCCCGCCAGCGAACCCAGTGACATAAACAGTGTCGAGGTGGCGCCGAGCGCTAAAACTTCTCCGCCGAATAATGCCACAAACCATACCAGCGCCACCAGCCCGCCGAAAAAGACGGCCACACTTTTTCCGCCGTGGAATTTGAGGAAAACCGACCAGCTGTGGCCGACCACCGCGGCTAAACCTGCCAGCACCGCCCCGAAAAGCGGCCCAAAACTAAAACGCCCGGCTGTTACGTAACTGTGCCCGACAATCAATCTTGAAATGAACACTGCCGCTAAGCCCTTGGAAAAATCCAGCACGCCGGAAAGCAGGCCTATTTTGATACCGGCCGCCCGCGACACATTGGTCGCGCCAATGTTCCCGCTGCCGTATTCCCTGACGTCTACATGGGCCAGCCATTTTGCAAGTAACAGGCCGAATGGAATCGACCCTAATAAATAGGCGATAATTATACCGGCAAGGTATCGCATAATCAATGAAAACGCAATCATCACTCGTTCCCTGATTTAAATTCCAGTTTTAAAGGTGTGCCGGTAAAGCCGAAGGATTCCCGGAGTTTATTTTCCAGAAAACGCCGGTAAGAAAAATGCACCAGTTTGGTGTTATTCACCTTGAAAACAAAAGTGGGGGGATTGACGCCGGTCTGGGTGACGCCTTTCACCGTCAGCATCATCTTCCCCTTGCGCGGCATATTATGCGAAGCCACCGCGTCCCGCATTACCCCGCGGAGTTCGGCTACGGGGATTTGTTTAATCCGCTCCTGATAGACCTGATAGGCCTGCGGCATCACGTCCTGGACGCTTTTTCCCGTCTTCGCCGAGATAAACATCACCGGCGCATAAGCCATGAACTTGAACTGCTTACGGGTATTTTCCGCCCACAGCGCCTGGTTTTCATGGGTCACCAGGTCCCATTTATTGACAATAATCACGATGCCTTTCACGGCCTGCTGGATGTAACCGGCAATATGGGTATCCTGCGCCGAGAACATTTCGGTCGCGTCCAGCACCAGCAGCGCCACATCGCAGCGGTCGATGGCATGCATCGAGCGGATCACGCTGTACTGCTCAATCCCGGTCTCGATTTGGCCCCTTTTCCGGATACCGGCGGTATCAATCAGCAGAACCCGCTTGTCCATAAATTCCAGTTCGGTATCAATAGCGTCGCGGGTGGTCCCCGGCACGTTGGAAACGATGGTCCTTTCTTTGCCCAGCAGGGCGTTCAGCAGCATTGATTTGCCCACGTTAGGCTTGCCAACGATGGCCACTTTCATGATTTCCGGCTCGTCCGGTGACGGGGTTGATTCCGGCAAAATCGCGATGATTTTTTCAATCAGTTCCGCCGTACTGCGGCCGTGGTAGGCGCTGATGACGAACGGCTCGCCCAGACCCAGTTTGTAAAACTCGACAGCCTGCGCCTCCAGTTTGTCGTTATCGCCCTTGTTCGCCACCAGCAGCGTCGGCTTTTTCAGCCGCCGCACCAGGTCGGCGATTTCCGCATCGGCGGGCATGATACCGTCCTTGACGTCCACTACGAAAATAATCGCGTCCGCCTCGGACATGGCCTGCGTTATCTGCTCCTTGACGCCGCGGTCAATCTCGTTTATCATCCCCAGTTCCAATCCGCCGGTATCCACCAGCGTGAAGCTGCGGTCGTTCCAGGTCACGTCGGTAAAAACCCGGTCGCGGGTCGTCCCGGGCAGGTCTTCCACGATGGAAATCCGCTTGCCGGCCAGGCGGTTCAGAAGCGTCGATTTACCGACGTTCTGCCGCCCGATAATAGCTACAATTGGTTTACTCAATTATTTTCTCCAATTCTAAATTGCGGAAAACAGGTACTCTCCTCTTTGCTAAACGGGAGATTGACAGACGGTTATTTTTTGGCGAATATCCAGGCCAGCAGCGCTTTCTGGGCATGCATCCGGTTCTCCGCCTGGTCGAAAACCACCGAGCGGGGACTGTCCAGCAGGCCCACGGCTACTTCTTCGCCGTGATGGGCCGGCAGGCAGTGCATGACGATGGAATTATTCCTGGTGAAGGACAGTAATTTCTCGTTAACCTGATATTCCGCGAAGGCCTTGCGGCGCACTGCGGCTTCCGCCTCCTGGCCCATGCTGGTCCAGGTGTCGGTGTAAATCACGTCCGCGTCTTTGGCGGCGGCCTGCGGGTCTTCCGTACAGAAGATTTTCGCCCCGGAAGTTTTGGCGTAAGTCTGCGCTTTTTTCAGAATGGATGTGTCAATTGTGTACTCTTTAGGGGATGCGATATTGAAGTTCACACCGGCCATGGCACAGGCCAGCATCAGGCTGTTGGCCACGTTGTTGCCGTCGCCGATGTAGGCCAGCGTCAGCCATTTTAGCTTGCCTTTTATTTCGTAGATGGTCAGTAAATCCGCCAGCGCCTGGCAGGGATGTTCGTAATCGGACAGGGCGTTAATCACCGGTACGGATGCATATTCCGCCAGCACTTCCAGGTTGTGCTGCGCGAAGGTGCGCACCACGATGACATCCACAAACCGACTCAGCACCCGGGCCACGTCCGCGATGGATTCCCGTTTGCCCAGACCGACCTCTTCCGGCGATAGGTAGAGCGACTGCCCGCCCAGCTGCCGCATTGCCACCTCAAAACTGACCCTGGTCCGCAAAGAAGGCTTCTCAAAAACGAGGGCCATGGTTTTGTTCTTCAGCGTGGTAATCCACCCCCGGGTTTTTAGCTCGACGGCCGCATCCAGTACGGCCTGCAGTTCGTTCGGGGTCAGGTCGGTAACCGTGAGGAAATGCTTCGGTTTTGTTTCCGTCTTTACCATCACTAAGAGTATACTCCACGATGGCGCTTAATTCAAGAAATTGAGCGTGCCGGCAGATTCGGAATGGGGCGTTTTCACCTTCTGTAACTGTCCGCAGATAGACATCGGAAATTATTTTTTTGGGGGCTCCCGCCTGCGGGAGAATGACAAACGGTGGAAAACAGCTTCAAGTAAAACTTGAAGCTGTTTTCTTTTCATTGTCATCGGGCTTGACCCGACAATCCAGAACTTCTTATTTTTGAAGGGTATCCCTCTCTGCTCAATAGTGAGGTAGATTCTTGGTTTCACTCAGAAGGGAACTAAAGCCGGCCAGTGAACCAAAAGGGGATTCTTCGTCCGCCTCTGGCGGATCAGAATTCAATCTGACATCCAATTTGTCATTCTGCCAACCGCAGGTTAGCTTTATCCCTCTCAACCCGGTCGTTTCAAAACACCTAAACTCAGTCCTCTCTCCACCGGTGGGAGAGAGATAGAGAGAGGGGCGCAGGGACAATAATGCTAAAAAATAAGGGAGCCCGCCGGTGGCGGGCTCCCTTTGATTCAAGTTACCGTTTTGTCTTTATTTCAGAACATTACGGGATGCGGCGGGTTCTGACAATCAGAACGATGACGGCGATGACCAGGATGGCGCCGACGGCAATGACCGCCCACAGTAAGTAGGACGGGATAGCCTGGGTGCTGGTCCCGGTAGTCTGGGTAATGACCACGCTGGTAACAGTCGATTGAACGGTCGTTACCGGCTGAGTGACAATAACACTGGTGTTAGTCTGGGTAATCGTAACTGCGGCGGAAGAAGTGGTAGCAGTTACCGCAGGTGCGGTGGTGAACATCTGAACAGACCACGGACCGGTGGCAGCAATGCCGCCGCTGGAGTTCATGGTAACTGCTCTGACTTCCCACCAATAAATGGTGTTGGGCTGTAAGACTTCCTGAGAAGGTTCGGCGTTGGTGGTCGTGTTGTCGGAGTAATCAAGAATTGCGAACCAGTTCGCGGAAGTGTTGGCCGAAGCCTGGGCTAAAGCGAATTGATAGGTGACGCCGGTGCCGCTTACGGCCGGCCAGGTGAAGGTCAGGTTATTAATCGGGACGCCCGTCGCGCCGTTGGACGGATAAAGCGCGGTGGGATTGGCAGGAACAATCGCGCTCAGCGGAATCGCAACTGTAACCAGGACGAACGGGGTTCCGTTGAACTGGGCAGGGGTCATGACAGATGTGCCTGCCTGACCGGAGCCAACATAGATTTCAACGTAATTGCCGTAAGTGTTGATGCTGCCGCCGGCGTTAACCCAGGAACCGGTGACGGAGTTATAGAACAGGACAGCACTCTGCGATGTCGCGGTGTTGACCACCGGAGAAGCAGTGGTGCCGTAGAAATCAACGGTCGCGCCGCTGATTGCGGTAGTGTTAGCAGAAGAAGCGCCGAAAACATCCCAGTATTTAACTGCGGTGTCAGCGGACGGGAGCGTTGCGGCAACGGGGTTGCCGCCTAAGGTAGTGGCGCCGAACATTGCTGCGGCGGTGGTGTTGGCATTGACGGTCAGGGAAACAGTGGTGATGTTAACGCCAACAGTGGCAGAGGCCGCAATAGGATTACTGAAACTGGTAGTTACGGTAGATGCATTAGTAGCAGGAGTTACCGTGGCGAACCCAGCGGTGCTGGGAGCAGCGCCCAGGGCCGGAGTAAAAGTAAGCCCGGCGGTGGTGGCGGCAACCAGGGTGACGTTAGCCGGAACGTTGGCTGCGCCGCCCCACCAGTTGCGGGCCGCGATTAATGTGTTATTAAGATCGGTACTCTTGATTGATTTAGCATTACCGGTGAAAGTGTTACCTGAGACAATCTGTTGATTATAAGCAGCAGTCTGGAGGATGTAATAAGCACCGTTGGTAATGGTGTTGCCAGTGATGGTAACGCCATTGGTTGCGGCTACAGTGACGATAATCGCCGCAGTTGAGTTACCGGTTGCCGGTGCCTGGCCGCAGTTGGTCACGGTATTGCCGTTAAAGTTAACCATCGCGGTACCGCCGTTCACGGTTAAGGCATTGCTTAAACCGGTGAAGGTGCTGGTGCCGATGGTAGAACCGGCCGTACTGGCGGTAACATTGATACCGTTGCCCAGATACTGGTCAGTGGTATTGGTCGCGCCGGTGAAGGTGCTGCCGCTGACGGTTACATCGAAAGCGGTAGAGATACCATAACCGCCCTGGCCGGTCAAGTTAAAGGTGGAACCGGTAACAGTGGTGGCGGAAGAGGAGGTTAAGCCGTTGGCGCCTGTGGCAACGGTGAAAGTATCCTTGGTAATATTGCTGGTGCCGTTCAATTTTTTCGCCCGCAACAATGTCCAGAGAAACTTTTCGGCTGGGGTTTCTGAGTAACGGAGCTCTCGCGCACGATGAGCAGAGTTAGCGTTTTGCATCATTTGTGCCCCCTCTCTCCGGCTCTCTCCCACCAGGGGCGAGAGGGCTGAAGTGTGATTCTTGCAGCTCAGTCCCCTCGCCTTTTAATGGGAGAGGGCAAAGGGAGAGGGTATTCATCGTGTTATCATCATTCTTGTTAAGAGCAGTGGGTTTAGTTACAGCCTTTTCCCCATGTAATCCCCGGCGGGGGTGTACCCGAACTCCGCGCGGTAATATTCCCTGGCCCCGACACCGCTCAATACCAGCATCTGCGGCGCCTGGAATTCCTCGCGGGCGATGCGTTCCGCTTCTTTTAATAAGGCCTTCCCCAAACCTTTGTGCTGGGCGGCTTCCGGACTCTGGTTTTTCAAGGGTACTTCCGCCCCGTAGACATGCAGTTCCCGGATAATCGCCGTGGGGGTGGTATTTTCCAGGCCGGGCAGGGGAATCGGATTGGCCTGGATGCGGAGGCGCAGCAGTCCGAACAGCGTTTCGCGCTCGTCTTCGAAAGACAGGAAAATCTCCGTGCCGCCGGAGGCTGAATAGTCCATTCTGGTCAGTACCGGTTCGCCCAATTTCCAGCCGGCCGCCAGGCGGTGGCCGTATTCCCGGCAGCGGATGCAGCGGCATTCGAGACCTCTCGCCCGCATGCGCTCCCGGACCGGGCCGCGCAGCGAATCCTTATAACCGGCGGTGATAAATTTCACCGGGATATCCCGCAGCACGCGGGAAATGCGGACATATTTCGGCACGATAGACTTAATGTCCGCCACCAGATCCAGCAGCGTACTATTATTATAAGGAACATAACGTCCCTCGTTGAACCATTTTTCCAGTTCCGTCCCGGCTACCACCATCGTCGGGTAGATTTTCAGGCCGTCCGGCCGGAAACGCGGGTCGTCGAATAATTGTTTGGACATCGCCAAATCATGCTCCGGCGTCGAACCGGGCAGCCCCGGCATCCAGTGGTAATGCACCTTGAAGCCATAATTTTTTAGCAGCGCCGTCGCTTTAACCACATCTTCGATTAAATGCCCCCGGTTGACCAGGCGGTAAATGTCGTCATCCAGCGTCTGCACCCCGATTTCGACGCGGGTCGTGCCGAATTCCAGCATCCGTTTTACTTCATCTTCGCCGCAGTAATCCGGCCGGGTCTCAATGCACAGCCCCACGCAGCGGCGGGCGGCGGTTTCATTGATGTGCTTGGCCTCGGCCAGCGAGGCGGCGACCGTGCCGTTCAGGGCGTCATAACAGTCTTTGATGAATTGATACTGATATTCCGGTGGCGTTGCCAGAAAGGTGCCGCCCATGATAATCAGTTCGATTTTGTCGGTCGGGTGCCCCATATCGGCCAGACCGTTCAGCCTTACGGTCACCTGTTTGGCGGCGTCGAACTGGCACTCGATGCCACGCAGCACCGCCGGCGATTCCGGGGTATAGCTCTGCGGCATGGCAGCGAAAGTGGGACAGTAAACACAACGTCCTGGGCAGGGAGCCGGACGGGTCATTACGGCTACGGGCGTCACGCCGGAAATGGTGCGGGTTGATTTTCTCATCGCGGACGGCTGTTTCTTCATATCTATGATAAGTGTAACAAAATCAGTCCCCACGAACAAACGGAGGAGCGGGCTAGCAGTTGTAAACCATCATCAGTATCTTCTCACACGGGAGAAGATACTGAGAAACGATAATCCCGCCATCATCATGTACCCCCCTCTCTCTAACTCTCTCCCACGCTGGGGCGAGAGTACTGAGGTTGCATATTTTGTTTAGTATTTGGAATTTCGAATTTGTCTGGAATTTGGTCTTTGTCGTTTGGCATTTTTCTTTCCTGTAAGCATTTAGGCGTATTCCATCTAAGGACGGATTGTATTTGGCTTTTTCTTGAATTACAATTTTGGCATCAACCGGCTAAATTATGCTGTTAAAGGAGGCTGTTCCATGAAAGAAGTAGTGATTGCCAGCGGTGTCCGGACGCCAATCGGGGCCTATTGCGGGATGCTGCGCGAAATCCCGGTGGAAAAGCTCGGCGCCCTGGTCTTAAACGAGGCTGTCAAACAGGCCAACGTCAAACCGGCGGAAGTGGACGACGTGTTTCTTTCGCAGGCTTATGCCAACGGCGAGACGCCGAACCTGGCGCGCAAGGCTCTACTGGAAGCGGGTTGGCCGATTGAGGTTCCCGGCATCACTGTGGACCGGCGCTGCTGCGGCGGCGTGCAGTCCATCTGGAGCGGCGCGATGGAAATCCAGACGGAAAACGCAGAAGTGGTGGTAGCCTCCGGCGCCGAAAGCATGAGCCGCGCCGAATTTTACATCCCCGGCGAATTCATCAAGTGGGGTGTCGGCGGGCGGACCGACCCGAAATGGGGTTTCTTCCCGCGGCAGCACGGCAGCCTAGGACTCTGGGGCCTGCCTTTCTACGACAGAATCCAGCGCGGACGGCCGATGCACCAGCCCATTGAAAGGTTCGGCGAACTGAACTCGATGATGACCTGGGCGGATACCGCCGCTAAAAACGAGAATATTCCCCGGGCGGATTGCGATAAGTGGTCTTTACGTTCTCATCAAAAAGCCATCGCCGCCATTGATGCCGGTAAATTCAAGGAAGAAGTCGTGCCGATTCCCATCACCGAAAAAGGCAAAACCACGCTGTTGGAAACGGACGAAACGCCGCGGCGCGATACTTCCATCGAAGCGCTGGCGAAGCTGCGCCCGGTCTACGAGGGCGGCGTGTGCACTGCCGGTAATTCCTCCAGCGAAAACGACGGCGCGGCCGCGCTTGTCCTGATGACGCCGGAAAAAGCCAAAGCCCACGGCGCGAAAATTTATGCTACCCTGATTGGCTTCGGCGTGGGCGGCGCCGACCCGACGCTGACCTATCCCGCGGTGCCGATTGCGGTGAATAAAGCACTAAAGAAAGCCGGACTGAGCATTAATGAAATCGACCTGATTGAAGTGCAGGAAGCTTTTGCCGCGCAGACACTGGCGGATATCAAACTGATGGGCCTGAAGCCGGACGATATCGAAAACAAAGTCAACGTCAACGGTTCCGGGATTTCCCTGGGGCACCCCATCGGTGCAACGGGCGTGATGCGCATGGTCACCCTGGTGCACGAGATGGCGCGGCGTAACGTAAAATATGGCTTGCTGACGATTTGCGGCGGCGGCGGCCTCGGCATCGCCTGTGTGGTTGCGCGGAAATAACGCCAAAACTACCGCTCCGGTCAGTACCTTCTCCCTCGAGGGGAGAAGGTTAGGATGAGGGTGTACAAAAATGCTGAAAGCTGACCGCTAATGTACTTGCCGTGCCTGAAACTTGACAAAATTCACAAAATCCGGTATATTATTGGAACAATCACGATGAGAGGCCAACCAAAGGGTTCCGTCCCGCGGTAATGCCTATTCTTTTTTTAATGGTATTCCAGTTTTCCTCTAAGGTCATTCATAAATACGATTTCAGGCCTGATCAGTCTGTATAACGAAGAATATTTTTTCTGATTCGGTATCATCAGGTTCAGTAATTTATCTTGCTTCAGTAAATATTCCACCAGACAATAAAAATCGCCGTCGCCGGTTACAATCAATGCCTTATTGTAATTGGCATATTCAATCATCGCATGCAGCACCAGTTCGGCGTCCACATTTCCTTTCACTCCGCCTTCCGGTAATAATAGTGTCGGTTTAAATACCATGCTGTAACCATCTTTCTGCAGAGAAGAATATAACGGTTGATTTTCACTGAGGTAACCGACAAAAATGAAAGCTTTCGCGATACCATATTTATCAGCCAGGTAGACTCGAAATCTGGCGAAATCCAGCACCCGTCCCTGCGCTCTGATTGAGAGGTTGAGGTTCTGACGGTCAATAAAAGCGTAGTTGTTGGCTTTTATTTTCAATATCATCCCATATGAATTATAATCGATTATGACAATTGTATCATTATTGACGGTTTATGGCAATTTCCGTGTAATTCAACAAACTTGGGGGCCACAATCCGCAACTTGGTCGGCGGCCCCAGCCGGAAGCTAAAGCCGCAGCGTAAGTACTGAACGAAGTGAAATTTATGCGTAGAAGTTATTTATTTTCGTCCAGCCGGCAGCCCCAGGCAGGCATCTGCTTCCCGTCAATGAAAACCTGCCGCCCATCCACCGCCACCCGGCCGTTTGCAATTAATTCATGCACGGCGAAAGGATAAATTTCCCAGTCGCCTTTGACTTTGAGGGCGTCCTGCAGACGGATACAGATATTACCCATCGCTTTCTGCATTTCCTCGTCGGCCTGCAGACGGAATTCGTCGTAGTTTTTGATGTTATGCGCGGCAATAAAATCGCTGATGCGTTTCAGTCCGGCGGTCAGCCCTTTTTCACCCTCCGCTTCCAGTTCCGCCAAAGTCTGCGCGATATTCAGCGGCTTGGATTGCACCAGCGGCGGCCCGTTGTCCTCGGATTTATCCGCGATGAACAATGTTGACCTGATGGAACTTTCGCCGGCGATGATGGCCTGTGCGGACGGCATCCAGTGCAGCCCGATATAGCCTTTAGTGGTATCTCCCGGGTGCACGTTGAGCATACGCGGATAATACCGGTCCACCAGCCAGTCCGTGTTCCACTGGTCATAGCCCGCCAGGCAGATTAAATCCGGTTCCCGTCCCAGTTTATTTTCGATGAGACGGACAATTTCCTGTTCATATTGGACCCTTTCCGGGCAATTCCGCGGGATGTTGCCGGCGCCGTATTTGCGGCGGGCTTCTTTGAGATAAAGGATGTGGCTGAGGACAATCACTTCATGCTTATTTTCTTTGGCAATGGCCAGACCGGCGCAGCCCGGCCGGTTGGTGAACACGAGGTAATTATGATTGGGGTTCCTGGCCGCGATTTCCCGGTAGTTGGTACCGGAGCCGGAAATAAAGCAAACGATGGTCATCACTTTCCCCGATTTTGCCGGGTCATAAATTAACTGCTGCATAGCTACCTCTTTTCTGTCAGCCGTTCGCAGCGGGGAGGTTTCGTGCGGTGGTGTTCGCGGCATTCATTACAACGACCGTGTCTTTTACATTTTATTTTCGGGCAGGTGCAAATTATTTTTTGCTCCATCAGACCCTATTTATAACCCTTGAGGTATTCTTTTTCCGCTTTGAAGATTTCGTCCACCATACGGCGGGTCTCATCAATAGTCAGCACGGCGCCGGTGAGCGGGTCCAGCAGGATTGCCTGGAAGATTTTAGTCCTGTCTTTTTCGACGATACCGCGGACGGCCATCTCCTGCACGTTGATGTTAGTATGGTTCAGGGCGGCGCACTGCGCCGGCAGGTCGCCGACATAGCAGGGGTGAATCCCTTCCTTATCCACTAAACAGGGCACTTCCACGCAGCAGCCCGCGGGCAGGTTCGTAATATAACCCTGATTTTTAACGTTAGCGTTGACGCGCGCCGGTTTCCCGGTCTCCATGGCATGGATAATAATGGAACCGTACTCGCCGCTGTGGCTGAGCGGGAATTTCTCATCGGATTTAATTAACTGTAAAAATTCCGCGTCTTCCGTATTGCGCCGCGTAATCCAGGCATCGTCGAAAAGGTATTTTAATTTGAATTGCGCAAAAAGTTCCGGCCGCTTGCGGAAATACGGGGTATATTCCGACATGTGCACGCTGGACTCGGTGTTGAAATAGCCGAAAGCCTTGAAGATTTCCGCACGGACGACATCCGGTCCGGCCCAATGAGCGTCGGGCGCCGCGTAAACCGCCGTGTCTTTAAGTTTTTCTCTTAACAGCGGATACATATCCCGGCCGTGCCACCGCAGTTTGAGGAACCAGGCCATGTGATTAATCCCGGCCACCCAGTAAGAAAGTTCTTCTTTAGGAATTCCCAGATAACGGGCCAGTTCGGCGGAGGTGCCCTGCACGCTGTGGCACAGGCCGACATTTTTGATTTTGGTGTAATCGCTGACTGCCCAGGAGATAATCGCCATCGGGTTGGTGTAATTCATCAGCCAGGCATCGGGGCAGATTTTTTCCATATCGCGGCAGATTTCCAGGATGGGCGGCACGTGTCGCGCCGCGTAAAAGACACCGCCCGGCCCGAGCGTATCGCCGACGCCTTCGTTGACGCCGTATTTCGCGGCAATTTTGCTGTCGGCATGGGTCCATTTCGGCCCGCCGACAGAGATGGTCACGAAAACGTAATTTGCGCCCGCCAGGGCTTCGCGGCGGCTGGTGGTAGCCTCAATTTTAGTTTTAAAACACTGCTGCTGCACAAGCTTTTTCGCAAAGGCCGCGACCGGGTCCAGGTTTTCCTGTGAAATATCCATCAACGATATCGTGCTGTCCCGCAGCTCGGGATAGGTGAGAATATCGGTAATCAGGTGCCGGGAAAAGACATGACTGCCGGCACCGATAATGACTATTTTAGCCACAATAAGCCCCCTGATTGTTTTAGACTAATAACTATTATATACCCGCGGCGGCCGTTTTTTATAACCTTTCAAGGGGATGCTTTTCACAGGCGTGCGTTGAGCCAGACTTCCATATCACCGAAAACCTGCTGCCGTTCGGGGTCGTTAAAAATTTCGTGGTAAAAACCTTCGTAAATTTTCATCGTTTTATCTTTGGAACTGACGCCGTCGTACAACATTTTACTGCTGGATGGATCCGAGATACGGTCCTGCGAGCCCTGCATAATCAGGATGGGGAGGGTTAATTCAGACATTCCGGATTGAAGTTTAGTCATTGTTTTCATGAGCTCTATTCCCCACCGGGCCCTGAGTTTACCGGTGTAAACCAGTGGGTCATTAACATAAGCCGCAACCACTGCTTTGTCCCGGCAGAGCAAGCCAGTATCAAGAGCCATGACCCCCATTTTAGGCATAAGGACGGAGAGTATTTCAGCCATAAGTATCGAAGCCTTGTTGACGCTGGAGCCGGCTTTTAAGGTAGTGCCGGAAACAATGAGACCATTCAGTTCGCGCTGATGTTCGATTGCATAATCGATGGCGATGGTGCTGCCCATGCTATGCCCGACCATGAAAATTTTCGTGTTCGGGTTTTCGGTGCGCACCAGATTGTAAAAAGTCTGCAAATCGTCCAGATAATAAGAAAAACGTTCGACGTAGCTGCGTTTGCCGTCCGATTTGCCGTGTCCGCGCAGGTCGAAGGAATAGATGGCATAGCCTTTGGGCACAAAGTAATTGACCAGGTTCGTGTAGCGCCCGCTGTGTTCGGCGATGCCGTGCACCACCAGCAAAATAGCTTTGGACGCAGCGTCCGGCAGCCAGGCTTGCCGGTACAGGCTGAAGTTATTACGGCCGGTGAATTTCCCTTCGGTATGCTGCATTTTTATCCCTCCTGTATCTCCAAAGGTTGATCGTGCCACCAGTTTAAATCAATGGGCATTTGATTGCAAATGATAACTCACCGGCGTATTTTCACTAGAATATATACACTCAGTAATTTCGCTCAAATAATACCTTTTAGCTGTTTTTATATCATGATTGAATTATCATTTAAAAAGAGTTAAAATAAGTGAATTTTGGCAGACTTCTGAAAGTGAGGGATTATATATGGACGATGTAATCATCGGCAAAATCCAGGCCTTTGGCATCAAAGTCAAAGAGAATGTGGAAAAGGTCATCGTCGGGAAAGGGGATGTGGTGGAACTGGTGATTCTGGCCCTGCTGTGCGAAGGGCACGTACTCATCGAGGATATTCCCGGCGTCGGAAAAACGGTGCTGGCCAAGTCCGTCGCACGGTCGCTGGGCTGCAGCTATCACCGCATCCAGTGCACGCCGGATTTATTGCCTTCGGATATCACCGGCACCTATATCTTTAATCAAAAAACTTCCGATTTCGAATTCCGGCCGGGCCCGATTATGGCGCAAATCGTGCTGACCGATGAAATTAACCGCACCACGCCCCGGACGCAATCGGCGCTGCTGGAAGCGATGCAGGAACGCCAGGTCACCGCCGAAGGCGAAACCAAACTGTTGCCCCGGCCGTTCATGGTACTGGCGACGCAAAACCCCATCGAACAGGAAGGAACTTTCCCGCTGCCGGAAGCGCAGCTCGACCGTTTTCTGATTAAAATCAAAATCGGGTACCCTTCGGCCGAAGACGACAAACTGATTCTCTCCCGCTTCCGCCAGGATGACCCGCTGGAAGATCTAAAGCCGGTCGTTACAGCCGAAGAGCTGATGCAGATGCAGGAGGCCTGCCGTAATGTGCATGTCGCCGCCGATGTTGAAGATTATATCATCCGCCTGGTGCACGCCACCCGGGATCATGCGTCGTTACAACTCGGCGCCAGTCCGCGGGCAATGCTGGCGCTCTATCACACCTCACAGGTGCTGGCGGCGCTGCGCGGCCGGTCGTTTGTGATTCCCGACGACGTGAAATATCTGGCGGTGGTGACGCTTTCGCACCGTATTATCCCGAAAGCGGAAAGCTCTTTAAGAGGGAGCAGCGCCGAACAGGCGCTGAAGGAAATTATGGATTCCGTAGCCGTCCCCGTGGAAAATGAAAATAAGGCCGGGTAGGATTAAAAATGATCGGCGGACTCTGGTTATTTTTCACGGTCGTGCTGTTGATTTTCAGCCTGCTGACAAAACAGGTGCCGCTATTCATTGTCGCGCTGCTGTTTTTTATGGCCGGCGGGATTGCCCGTTTGTGGGCGCATTTTTGCCTTAACCGCGTGGAATACCGCCGCCATCTGAGTTCAGAACGCGTCTTCTTCGGGGAAGAAATAAAAATGTCGGTGGAGGTCACCAACCGGAAGATTTTACCGCTGCCCTGGCTGCAGGTGGAAGAACAGGTGCCCGACCAGGTCACACTGCTCAAGGGCGAAGCGGCGCCGGCGTTTTCGACGAATTACCAGATACTCACCGCCATCTTTTCCCTGAGCTGGTACCACCGGATTAAAAAATATTATCCCATCAAATGTAACCACCGCGGCTATTTTACCTTCGGCCCGGCCAAACTCAGTTCCGGCGATGTTTTCGGGTTTTTCACTCGTTATCAGGAAATCGAGACCCTAGACCATCTGATGGTCTACCCCAAAATGGTACCGCTGGAAAAACTCGGTATCCCCTCCAAACAGCCGCTGGGCGAAATCCGCACCACCAAACACCTCTTTCACGACCCGGTGCTGATGCTGGGCATCAGGGAATATCAATACGGCGACAGTCTGAAAAGCATCGAATGGAAAAGCACAGCCCGCACCGGCAGCCTGCAGACGAAAATTTTCGAACCGACGACCACCGTGGACATGGGCATTTTCCTGGATGTGCGCACCGTTTCCTTGCCCTACTGGAGTGTTGACCCGGAAAAATTCGAGCTCGCCATTGTTACCGCCGCTTCACTGGCCAATCAGGCGCTCTCCGAGGAATACCGCGTCGGTTTATACATCAACAAAAACAGCCCGGGTACGGCCGAAATGATACATATCCCGCCCAGCCGCCATCCGGAGCAGTTGAAGCATATTTTAGAGGCGCTGGCATTGGTTCATCCGGTAGAAGTGATGCCGATTGCCAGAATGCTGGTGACCGAAAGCAGAAACCTGCCGTGGGGCAGCACGATGACCGTAATCACGGCATCGCCCGGCGAAGAATTATTATCCACGCTCTATCAAATGAAACGAGTGGGGCGCAAAGTGGTGCTGATTACTATCGGCAGCCGGGATGCTATCAACGCGAACGGCCTGACCACCTATAACATCAGCGACGACATCGGCTGGGGAAAAATGGAAGCGATGAGTTTAAGCGCCAAACGGTAAAAGCGATTTTAGAGGCAGAGACAGTGGCATTTTTAGCCGGTTTGAAAAAAGTAAATTGGATCGCGGATATCTTCGCGCCATTAGCCGTAATTCTAATGGAAGTTTTCTGTTTATGCGCCTGGCTGATTTACATCGGCAGCCTGCCGATGGTGACCACTCCCCGGCCGGCGCTGGGTTTCCTGTCGCTGCTGTTCCTGCTGGGAGGTTCTTTCGTCGTCACCCGGTTTTTCCTGAAACAGAAATGGCCGATGGTCTGGATACAATTGACCATCATATTATGCGGGCTGATTGCGCTTTTCCTGGTACTGCGCCTTGAATACGCCGCCGGTTTCAATCTCTTCGGCGGTCGATGGTTCGCTTCCTACGGCCGGGCATTACTCAACTTTTTCACGCAATACCCGCCGTTTGTTTTTGCGATTATCGCCGGTTTGTATTTGTGGTGGCGAGGTATCAGCCTGGCCCGCTCCCGCCTCTACTTCGAAGATGTCTATCAGGTATTCCTGATTCAGCTGGCGACGCTGGTTTTCCTGATTATTTCCTGGAACTTTACCTACAAAACCGGTGCGATGAAGAACATTACCTCGAACATCGGTGTTTATATCGTCGGATTTTTCTTCTTCGGGCTGCTGGCGCTGGCTTTATCTAACCTGCGAGTCCTCCAGGAAAAGTTTAAAAAACGGGGAGACCTCTCGCGGAATTTAGGCCGGCGCTGGCTGATAACTATCGTCGTCGTGATTTGCGGCGTGGTACTGCTGGGTATCGGTTTCGCCACGATTTTCTCCACTCAATTCATTTCTTTACTGGGCAAAGCGATGAGTTCAGTTTCCGGCGTTTATTCCGATATTGTTTATTTTATATTGCTGGTCGTGGGTTTTCTGGTGACCTGGATTTATTATATCGGTGCGTTTTTTCTCAGCTTGATTACGCAGGGAGCAAAGCCCGAGCCGCCGCAGCCGATACAACAGGTAATTCCTAAGAATGACCAGACAACGACAACCTCCTTAAGTCCCCACTTTGTATTGATAATAAAAATTGTGATTCTGGTGCTGATCGCGGTGCTGGTAATCCGGCTGATAATGAAAGCAATTCAACGCCGGCACCAGAAAGAAATGACGGAAGATGTTCAGGAAGAACAGGAATCGCTCTGGAGCTGGGCCGGATTCAAAGCGGATTTGCTGGTATTCTTACAAGCCATATTCCGGCTCTTCATCAGAAAAAAGAAACCAACCCCGGTCGATACTGCGGCAGACTGGCTGACGGCGGACGATAATCACGGACGCAGATTGAGCGTCCGCGAGATTTACCAGCATCTACTCCGGCAGGGGGCACATCTGAAAATGCCGCGTGAAAAATATGAAACACCCTCCGAATACGCCCGGCGCCTGGGGCAAACTATTCCAGCTGGCAAAGAGCCGCTGCACGAAATCACCGATTTATACATCGGTGTCCGCTACGGAGAACGTCCCGCCGAAGAGAAGCAGACCGACAAGGCCAACAGCATTTGGGAAAAATTGCGCAGCCTTTTCACGGGACAGGAATTTCAATAGTCAGAAAAATGCTCTTGAAACCGCGAAAACATACTTTTTATTCGCGGCCGTCTTGCTTTCAATTTTGCCTCTGGGGTGCACAAGTGCCCCGGTGAAAAATTCAACGCCGGTGACTGTCGCCGTGTCTTCCATCTATGACGGGACATATTCGGGGACATTTAACTGCGCCTACCGGACGGATGCCAATTCTCCCTGGGTTACCGTCACGGCCTTTACACTGACTGTGACCTTTAAGACTTACACTGTATCCAACGGTATGGACTATCTGTGGGTATCTCACGTTTCTTGCAGCGACCCGGTTTACGGCGCCGTGGCAGGAGTTGACATGACCGACGGATTCCTCAGCGTCGCAAGCCTGGTAAACATCGGGATTCTCGGAAATGATGTCTATAGTGTGCCGGATTACGGCTATGCCTGGCTGCCGGTAAAGACGCCGGCTTCCATTTCCACCAGCGTTGCTTTTATGATAAATTTTCCGAACGGCACGGGCATCGACCAGGCGGGCGGGGCTTTTATTGTGACTGCCGGAGGAACAACGATATCCGGGGTCAGTCCGCCGCCTTCGACAGACAGCCTGAATTTTACGTCATGGATAAGCGTAAAGGCTTTGCTGCCTTCTGCTATTCCACGCGGCGCCATTACAGGCCCTGATTTTAAATGGATGGGCATGGACTGGAGCCTGACACGTATTCCATCATAAAAGCCATAATTTGGCCGGCTTCCCGCAGACTGGCAGCCCCTTTAATTTTTCGGTATCACAAAACTCTTGATTGCGCCGCCGTCCGGGGCACGGAAAACCAAATTAGCGGTATTCCCGGTAATTGTCACATCGGCAAAGCCGAAGTTGGTGCTGGAATACCAGACACTTTCGGGAGAAGTGTAGGTCCGCTGCGGGTCCAAGGCGCCGCCGAATGTTCCGGCAATCACATACGAAATGCCGTCTTTCTGCAGCAACTCCATCTGATGGTCGTGACCGGAAAAAACCATGTCCACGCCGTATTTATCAAAAATCGGGGTCAATTTGCTGATTGTTTCCGGGTCTTCATACCAGTTCCAATCAGCAACAACCGAGCCGGAAGCATAATAAAAACCGTGCCCGATGACAATTTTCCAGTCATCTTTCGGGATACTGGCTAGTTGCTGCTGCAGCCAGGCGCTTTGCGCCGCGTTAAAATCTTCGGCGCTCCATTCCAGGTCAATCACCAGGAAGTGGACGTTCCCAACATCAAACCGCTGATAAAGCTGGGTGCCGTTTTGCAGCGGCATCCCGCCCGGGTCGCAATAGGTCTCCCATTTTTCCAACCCGCCCAGCAGCGTGTCATGATTGCCGACGGCATATTTGGTCGGAATGTTCTCCGTGGCAACGGACATAGCCTGCAGGGCTTGCTGCCACTGGGAATCTTTGAAACCGAATTCCACCAGATCACCCATGGAGAAAAGGAGATTATAGTGGTTGGCGGGATTGGCAATTTGCTGCAGCATTTCTGCGGTGAGGTTATTCTGACTGTCGCCGGCGCCGAAATGGGCATCGCTGGTGATGGCAAAGTGCAGCGGTTCGCCGGCGGCCGGGGGCGCGTTGAAATATTGTTTTGTCCCCAAATTAATCTGGTACCAGTAACGCGTATCCGGCTGTAAATCCGTTAGCGAAAAGATGTGTTCCCGCGATGGTTTGGCCTCTTTGACGGTGGCAGCGGACGCATCCGAACCCCAGATAAAGCTATTACTGGTGGGCTGCGGTGTCCGGAAAACCACTGCCAGATTCGGCACGCCGTTGGCGCCGGAACCGGATTCGATTAATAACTGCGGCGTTTGGCCGGCTTCCAGCGGTCCGGGAATAATCCCGACGTAGAAAAAGCCGAAAGCAAAAATCGCGATTTCCAGTACCGTCAGGATTCTGACCGCCGTAGAAAGGACATGGGTGCTGTGTTTTTGTTTTCTCGATTGCAGCCGCCATTCCAATAAACCCAGACCGAGCAGCACCAGAGCCAATACCCCTAAAATAATAAATAACATCCGGTAAGTGCCGTTGACGTGATAAAGTCCGATGGTTCCGTGCTGTGCGAAAGCCCAGCCCAGGAAAAAGAATATCAGCGCGGCGGCAAATACCGCCAGCCCAAAGAAAATATTTTTCTTCATAATTTTCGCCCCTCAATAACTCATATTCACTGCTGCCGCTATTATTAAACTACATAATGCCTTTTCTCCCGATAAAATGTCAAGAATATTTTTCGGGCATAATCCGAGGCACAAAAGATGATTGACAAATATAACTTATAGGTTATATAATCAGTCACGATGAACAAAACTTGGGAAGTAGTCCTCTATTCCAGTAAAGACGGTCGGGAATCCATCATTAATGAAATAGACGATTTTGGCGAAAATAATGCGGCCAAAGTTTTCCGGGTAGTCGAGCTTTTGAAAACTTACGGACACGCGGTGCTGGAAACTCATATCAAACACATCGACGGAAAAATCTGGGAAATCAAAATAGACCATTATCGGGTGCTTTATTTCCTGTATGAAAATCAGCACTATATCCTGATAAGGGCGTTCATGAAAAAGACGCAAAAAACTCCGCAGCATGAAATCGAATTAGCCGTAAAAAGATATGCCGATTATATATCCCGGGCGGAAGGAGCTTAAAATGAAAGAGTGTAAAATTCCCGCAGGCTGCCGCACCTTTGACGACGTAATCAAAGAAAAATTGAAAGACAACGGATTTAAAAAAGCCTGGAACGAATTGGACGCGGAATTCGCCACGGAGCGGGCGCTAATCGAACTGCGCATGCGGGGGAATGAAACGCAGAAAAAGCTGGCGGATAAGCTCAATACCAAACAGGCTTATATTTCGAAGGTGGAAAACGGACGGGTGTCCCCGACCGTTAGCTATATCGCCAAAATGGCCAACGCCCTGAACGCCGACGCCGAAATCGTTTTCCGGCCGCGTGGCTCGAAAGAAGTCATCAAAGCAGTGCTGGTTAAAGGGAAAACAAAAGGAAAGGCAAAATATCAAGATAGGAAAAAGTGCTAACGGGTCTGATAATGATTCCCCAACGAAAATATTACTTCACTTTAGCACAATATATACGGGAAGTTTCGCCCCACGGGTGATAACCCGTGCCTAAATATGTAAATCCATAATGCTCATAATACCCGATATGGTCTGTGCAGAGATACAGGTGGTCAAATCCTAAATTTTCGGTGTCCTGCTTTGCCTTTTCCAACAAAAGCGAGCCGCAGTTTTTTCCTCTATATTCCTTTTCGATAAAGAGCGCACAAACCCACGGATATAAATCCATCCTGCTAATGAAATCATTTGTAATCAGCCCTGCGCCGCCGACTATTATGTCCTCTTGCATCAGCAAATACCACTGGGGCAATGACGCTTTGGCATTGACACAATTACGAATGCAATCGTCATAAACCATCATACTTTTTTCGTTTGCCCAATGTTTTTGGAAATAAGTGATGGCTTCATTGACGTAATTTGGATTTTCCCTGATAGATAGAATATTCATTTTGTTTTTCTCTGACCTATTATATTTTGTGTTGAAAATACCGGCTGGATTTTGAAATATTTTCTTTTATTCGAGAGTACGCTTTTTTATTTGCCCGGGATTTTTTGCCATTGTGATCGCCACGTCCTTACAGTCCTCGCGATGGGAAACGTTACCATTGCGAGTCCGCCTGAGGCGGACGTGGCAATCTTACACCCTCAATCAAAGTTTTCCGGAGAGGTCTTCCCATTTTGGATTCACGCTGTCGATTAAATCCATTTTATCCTGCCTCGAACCGGCTTTGATTTGTTTTTCACGAAAAAGCGCACCTTCACGGCACTCACAAGTTTCATAATATACCAGCTTATTGACATTATATCTTTTGGTAAACCCTTTAACCACTTTGTTCTTATGATTCATCACTCTACCCGGCAGGTCACTGGAGAACCCGGTGTACAAGACGGTATTTATTTTGTTGGTCATAATATATACACAGTAAATCATTGTCAATTCCGCGTTTTATATTCAACCCGGGCCCTATTTTCTACCGCGAGTTCGCCACGTCCTTGCAGTCCTCGCGATGAGAACCCCTTTTGACTCCTCGCAAAGGAAGTAGCTTTTGGATTTTTCACATTAGTAAGCTTCTCGGCCGGTATTGTATCGCTTCCGCCAGATGCGGGGCTCTAATGATATCAGTGCCTTCATGGTCGGCGATTGTCCGTGCCAGTTTCAGGATGCGGTGAAAAGCCCGCGCCGACAGGTTCAATTGTTTCATCGCCGCTTTCAACAGGCTCTGCGCCGAGTCTTCCACCTTGCAATATTCCCGGACGTCGGCCGCCGACATATCGGCGTTGCTGTTCAATTTCGTGCCCTTGAACCTCTCTTGCTGCCTTCTTCTGCTGGCGGTGACCCGCGCCTGCACTTTCTCCGATTTCTCGCCCAGCCGGTCGTCGGCCAGTTTCTCATAATCAATGCGCGGCACTTCGACAAAAATATCCACCCGGTCCAGGAACGGCCCGCTGATGCGCTGCTGGTACCGGGAGACCACGCCGGGTGCGCAGGTACATTGCTTAAAAGGGTCGCCAAAATAGCCGCAGGGACATCCGTGAAGAAAAGAACTGCTACGTGACACGCTACGTTACGTTCCCTTCTGGGCGTTGGCCAAAAGGAAAACAATGCAGCAAATCTTAGGGCTGGAGGTAATATGACCGAATTAAAAACAATGATGGATTTTGCTTTGGAATACGTCGCTGAGGGATTCAAAGTTATCCCTCTTCAAAACCGGGGAAAAGTTCCATTGACAAAGACCGGCCTAAAAGAAGCTACGGAAACGCGCCAAGGGGTTAAAGAATATTGGATAAAATGGCCAGATGCCAATATAGGTTTATTGACACAAGGACTGGTCGTTGTCGACTTCGATGTTAAAAATGGAGGTCTGCAAAGCAAAACTCAACTAATCGCTAATTACGGAGAATTGCCGAAAACCAGGGTACATAAAACCGGAGGTGGCGGTGAGCACTGGATATACCGAGCGCCCGAAGGCCTCGACATTCGTTGTGGGGCCGGGAAATATGGATATCCCGGGATGGACATACGAGCCAATGGTGGCTACGTCGTAGCGCCACCCAGTTTTCATGAATCGGGCAATCGTTACGAAGTCATTGATGACAGCCTAATTGTTATGGCCCCGGAGTGGCTCACCGAACTTGTTGGCACTAAAAAAAACACCAATTCCTCTTCGGGAACTGACAGCAATGTAATGATGATTCCGGAAGGGCAAAGAGACGCGGTTTTGACCCGCCTGGCGGGCGCCATGCGGCGCATAGGCATGTGCCAAGACGCTATCGAAGCAGGTTTGACCCAAGTAAATGAGTTGCAGTGCGATCCGCCCAAACCCGATGCACCGACACGAATCTCTCATAGTGTGGCGCGGTACCAGCCATCCGCCCCTGTTACAGCAAACACCTTCAACCTGACCGATACCGGTAACGCTGAGTTGCTGGTTAGCCTTTTCGGAGATAGGTTAAGGTACGACCACAAGCGGTGCCGGTGGTTAATCTGGAACGGAAACATCTGGCAGCCGGATATCAGCGGAGAGACATATCGGTTGGCGATTGAAGCCTCTCGGGAGCGTTATCGCCGGGCGACAATGATTGCCGATCTAACAGAAAGAGGTGCAGTTTCTAAATGGGCGATTGGTTCGGAAAACCGAACGAGAATTGAAGCAGCTGTCTCTCTTTCACAAAAACTGGAGCCCGTGGCTGACTCCGGAGAGAATTGGGACGCAGATAAATGGTTACTAGGATGCGAAAACGGCGTGGTTGACCTCAAGACCGGTCAGCTCAGACCGGGTAAACAATCGGATTGTATTACTATGACAACTGGGATTAAGTTCGACCCAAACGCCAAATGTGAACGTTGGCTACAATTCTTAAACGAGATCTTTAACGGGGACGAATCGCTGATCGATTGGATGTGGCGTTTTGTGGGTTATTCGATAACCGGGGATACTTCAGAGCAGATCGTAGTTTTAGGCTATGGAACGGGTTCTAATGGCAAAGGAAAATTTAACCATGCACTTCGGCAGGCAATGGGGGATTATGCCCACGATGCTCCATTTAGTACGTTTGAATTAAACGCTCACGCTTCGAATATTCCGAATGACATCGCCTCGTTGGAGCGCCGTCGGTTTGTCACCAGTTCGGAGACTAATGACGGTACCAGATTGAATGAAGCGAGGATTAAAGCGATTAGCGGGGAAGACCCAATGACAGCAAGATATCTACACCAGGAGTTCTTCACGTTCCAGCCGGCTTGCAAAATATGTCTGTTCGTAAACCACAAACCTAAAGTCGAAGACGACTCTTATGGTTTCTGGCGGAGAGTCAGGTTAGTTCCCTTCACTAAACAATTCTCCGGGGCCAGCGAAGATAAGAAATTGGGAAACAAACTCGATGCCGAATCGCTGGGAATATTGGCGTGGTTGGTTCAGGGTTGCCTGGCATGGCAAGACCGAGGGCTCACTGGAATTCCAGAAGCGATCACCACGGCCACGGAAGAATACAAAGTCGAATCGGATCCGTTAGGTCAATTTATTTCCGAAATGTGCGTTGAAGTACCTGGCGCAGTTATCAAATCCTCCGAGCTTTATAAAGCTTATGGAACATGGGCTGACGATTTGAATATTCGAGGTAGGGAGCGAATAACCATTAATGCTTTCGGACGCCGGATGAAAGACAAGTATGAAAAGGTAACGCAACGGGATGGGACATATTATCGAGGCATCGGGCTGAAATCCTGTGGTGGATTTGACCAGTTTGTGGTGGATTCCACGTCTGAGACCCCTAAAAACTAGGTTACTCCTTTATTTAATAAAGCTCACGAGAAAAACCTAGAAAATCCACAACAATCCACCACATCCACCACAAAAGTTGTCAACAACGAGCAAAAAAGCTGACGAAATAAAAACCAAAGAGGTGAAGAAAATGAAGACAGAACAGACAATACAAATCGAGCAATTACCCATCGGAGACTTACGGCCCGACCCTGCCAATCCCCGGCGCATCAGCGATCAGGAATTGGAGACCCTAACCCGCAGTATCAGCGAGTTTGGTTTAGTCGACCCGATTATCGCCAGACGAGAAGATAAGACGGTGATCGGTGGTCACCAGCGCCTGCTGGCCGCACGAAAACTTGGTTATAAAACTATTCCGGTAGTACTAGCAGATCTGACGGTCGAACAAGCCCACCTTTTAAACATCGCTCTGAATAAAATCTCGGGTTCCTTTGATCAGGAGTTGCTGGCCCGGTTGTTAAAGGAGCTACAGGAAGTCCCGAACATCGATCTTTCTCTTTCCGGTTTCGAGGACGACGAGCTTAAAAAGCTGTTAAAAAGTTTAGATGCCAGGGAGAGGCGTGACCGTATCGAAAACTTTGACCTGGATGCCGCGATTAAGGACGCCCAGAACGCGCCTATCGCCAAACGGGGCGATATCTGGCTGCTCGGTGAGCATCGGGTAGCCTGCGGTGATTCGACTGACAAGAAAGCCGTACAGGGCTTGATGGCAGGGTCCAAGGCATCCATGACATTCGCCGACCCACCCTACAATGTTAATTACGGCGAGTCGATGAAAGACAAACTCCGGAACAATTCCAATAAAATCATCAACGATAATCTGGGTGACGCTTTCGAGCCCTTCCTCGAAAAGGCATGTAAAAACATCTTGGAGTTTACCGACGGTGCAGTTTATATCTGTATGTCGTCATCCGAACTCCATACCCTGCAGAAAGCTTTTATCGCCGCCGGCGGCCACTGGTCGACTTTTATCATCTGGGCCAAGAACACTTTCACCATCGGTCGCTCTGATTACCAGCGCCAGTATGAGCCTATTCTCTATGGCTGGAGAGAAGGCGTTACCCATTACTGGTGTCGGGACCGCGACCAAGGCGATGTTTGGCAAGTGGATAAGCCATCTTCAAGTCCGCTGCACCCAACCATGAAACCGCTGGCCCTGATTGAACGGGCGATTCAGAACAGCAGCCAATCCGGGGATAAGGTGCTGGATACTTTCTTGGGGTCCGGCAGCACCTTAATTGCCTGTGAGAGAACCGGGAGAATTTGCTACGGCATGGAGCTCGAACCACTTTATGTGGATATCGCCCGAATGAGGTGGGAGTCTTTCACCGGCGAAAGAGCCAAACGGGCGGACGAGGTGAAGTAACCATGGAACAGACACTATTGCCAGATGGTGTTTTATCAGCAGAAATAAATATCAAAATAGAATCAAAAAGCCATATTATTTGCTTGACTTCAGGAGTGCACAGAGTGATGTATATGATAGTAAATTTAAAGGAGGTTGACAATGTCAATCGAAGACAGAAATCTAACCAAGGGAACGAAACTCACGGGCCGGTATCACAAACAGAGTTATTCCTGCGAGGTCGTGGAAAATGCGGAAGGGAAACTGCGCTACAAACTGGAGGATGGCCGGGAATTCAAGAGCCCTTCAGCGGCCGGGATGGCCATCACCGGACATTCTTGCGATGGCTGGAAATTCTGGAGCCTGCAGACCGAACAAACTGCTCCTGCCGAAACCGAGGTCAAACAACAACCGGCAGAACCAACGCCGGAACCTGCTGCGGATGCGCCAAAGACCGATTCCAAGAAAACAGGCGTCTTTCTGGTGCCGAATCAGAAGGGTGTGCCGGAGGGTCAAATTCGCTGGTTCTGCCGGGACTGCGGCAAGAGCTTCATTGCCTCGGCCGTCGAAGTGCCGGGGGTATGCCCCAACCACCAAGCCAGCTGAAACAGCTTGAGAAGGGAATAAGTATTAACTGGCAGGCTCCCTTTATCGGGAGCTTGCCTTGTTTCGTGTTACAAATGGTCACCATCCCTCCCCTGTCAGCAGAGGTGACTAATGGTGACATAAATAGCTTGCTGAAACCTGCAACAAGAGGTGACATATGGTGACACGAAGGTCATGTGCTTTTATTAAAGTGAATGGTGAATCGTGTAAATCCCCACCGCTAAATGACAGTGATTTTTGCCGGATGCATTCACCTGAACATATGAAAGAAGTTCAAGAGGCTCGACGTTTAGGTGGTCTCCGGCGTAAGCGTGAATCGACCATCGCCAGTGCCTACCAGTTTGAATCATTGGACTCGGTGGATGAGATTCGCCGTATTGTTTTAATTGCAGTTCTTGATGCACTTTCTTTGGAAAACAGCATGTCCCGTGCCCGGACACTGGCCTATCTGGCCCAGGTGGCCTTACGCATGCTTGAAGTTGGCGAGATTGAGGAGCGTGTTGCGGCTCTTGAAGAACTAGCTAAGATTAAGAAATAAAGGAACGGAGGATAACCTGATGGGACTAGACGCTAGGTTGAAACAGCTCGAATCAATATTAAGTTCCAGAGAAACAATGCCTGGGCATTCGGTCAGCTCTGATGATGTCATCAGACACATGGGGTTCGATCCGGTGGCTGTCCGGGAGTCTGCCCACTCAACAGGAAAAAGTATTGTCGAAATAATCTGCGAAAAGATTGGTATTGAACCAAGGGAATTCCAAAGGCTATTAAGAGAGAAAATAAACCTTGCGAGGTAAATATGGGCGTCAATATAGAAAGACGTCTGCAAAAGATAAGCGACGCTCTCAGAAAAGGACATACACTATTACGTGATATGACTGATGACGAACTGGCCCAGGTTATCACCGGCAATCCTAAAACTAAGGCTTCTGCCCTGACTATAGAATATCTTAAAACAGTAATAAGTGGAGCTCAACGATGAGACTGGAACACCGATTACAATCTCTTGAGCTGAAATGGGTGGCACAGAAGCCAGGGTGTAATGTCACATTGTTTATCGTGGTTCCCGAGGATCGTAAGAACGAAGTGTTTGATTCCGATTCGTACAGGCCTACTAGCGTTGAAATAGAACTATTTCTTAAGAAATTAAAAGATGGCGGAGAGTGCCGGGGCTGTAAAGGCTCCTGTTCTATCGACTGGTCACCTGATGGATTCAAGAACCACATGATTAGCGGGGCAGGTCCTACATCTTTTTCTGAGCATAAGGTTCATCTCATGTTCTGTGCAGATGCGGAGATACCGATATTATGCAGACAAATCATGAATGGGTAAAGAGAATCAAAGTCGGACGGGCCGAAATAATCACGGTAAGCACTGCAAAGTTGTAAAATATTATCTGTTCGGAGATACCCCAAGCCAAACGATTAAACCATCAATTTTTATGATCAAGTTCTAATTTGCTGGGTGGTACCCATACTAACATTCCAGAAAGGTGGGGACTTAAAGTGCCCCCATCAAGCTTAACCAAATATTCACGCGGGTGTTCTTGGTTGGGCGAAGATTCTATTATGCCAGTTTGACCTTGAAGGTTTCGGTTTGAAGGGAAATTAGCGGCAATGCGAATATGGCTCCCCGTCTCGATTTTCATTTTATAGTACCCTCATTTTTTGACTCCAGCAGTACTTTGAATCAATCTTTACTCAAGTATAATACTTCCAGATATTATCATCGCCAAGGACAAGCACATCACCCTCCTTCGCATCAAAGGGTAATTCACGCCTATTTACAAAAATTTCAGTCTTGTCTTTTTGTTTGCAGACTGCAAACATGCCCTCGAGCTTGGCGATTGTTAATTTCATCTGGTCAATCCAAATCCACCTTTTCGCGGCAATTCATTCTTTAAGCATTTTAATCTGCAGTTCATCAAATAATTTAAAATTTCTTTAAATAACGTTGCAAATCTGTGACATTCTTTAAAAATCGGGCCGCTGCGGTGAGCCATAATATGAATGCAACTCTGTTTTTAAATAAATAAGGATATGATATACCTATGATGACCAAAACAAATACTTCTTTGTCGCAATCAGGTGTTAGAACCCGAGTTAAAGAACTTCGACTGTCCGATTTATTCATGACGATGTCCGAAATAGCCAAAAAACTCAATATCTCGCGACAGCGTGTTCATCAAATACTGAAAGCAGAAGGCCTCCCTCCCAGGCATCGAATCAGGAAATATTTGTCCGAATGTCCTGTGTGCGGCACAATAAGCGCCTTCAAATTCTGCAGCAAAGAGTGCAAAAAGCAATGGCAAATGATTCCAATTGTTTGTACAAGATGCGGGAAGCTGTTTTACAGAACCAGACACCAATTTTTCATCAATTATCCCCATCACAATGATGGGTTATTCTGCAGCAAAATTTGTGCCGGCAAATGGTTCGCGGAACATTATGGTTTCCAACGATATCCGGAACATAGCGCGACCTCCAAAAATAAGGGAGAATAGGATGCAAAAGCAAATTTTATCAGAATCCAATTTTGACCTGTGGTTACTGATTGGCAGGGTTAACCATGAAATAATGCTTGCCAGACAGAAAGAGTTAAGGCAATATAACATCCCAATTCAGCAGACTCTTTTTTTGTATACGTTGCAATCTCTCGGTCCGAAAGCTACAATATCCGAAGTTGCGAAAGCGATGGAGCGAACACTCGCAGTAACAGCACAACATGCCGCCAGAATGGAAAATTATGGGCTGATAAAGAGAATAAAAAACTCGCCAAGATCCAATCTTTTAAGATTGGAGTTGACTGACAAAGGTCTTGAAATGGTTAAACTCGCGCGTAAGAGTCATTGCGTCGATTCAATATTATCTTTTCTTGATATGGCTGAGCGACAACAAATGGAATCGGAGTTAACCCGCATCTTGGTTAAGGCAAAAAAATATAATTCTGCGCATTAGTAGCATTATGCTAACGTTTTAAGGCTATCAACATCATTGGCAGATTGAACAGGATATCTCAGTAAAATCGTGTGTTGGTTTTCTTAAAACGTTGTTGCCCAATGTAGGTTAATTAAATGGGGGCAAACGGGATATTTAACACCCGGTGATTAACGTTGTAATAAAAAAGAGAAGCCTCCATAATTTGAGAGGCTTCTCTTTTTAACAATATTAGTATTCCAAATTAAATTTTTGGATGCGGATTTATTTACTTTGCCGACTGGTCAACCCAATATCTCGCCATGTAGAAACCGGTGTAGCCCGCACCACCACTCGATGATGCGTTTTGACCGTTGTAGCCTTTAAGCCAAGGCTGAACAAATGCATATAAGTTTGGCGAAACAATAGATAGTGCAAAGTGCTGTTGTGCGACCTCTAAATTAGCGTTAGCGACTATTTGCTGAATTTGAGTAACGTCGGTCGCTGCCATTGCCGCAGGATAAAAGGCATTAAAAGTGGGATCGTTAACAAATCCGTAATCAGCTCCGTACCCATTCATGAACAGTTCAAGTTGCCTTATAGGCGAGTAAGCGTTGCCTAATGGCCTCCCATCACTGTAGGTGAGAGCCGTTGCCTTTTTGTTGCTTATGACGTAGGCACCCCAAGAGGCATTATCCATCAAGGTGAGATTCACATTTATATTAATCGAAGCCAGTTCTGAAACCACGATCTGAAGTAATTCCAAATCAGAGGAATTATTTACTACGCAAGTAGTGGTAAACCCGTTTGGATAACCCCCTTGAGTTAGAAGTTGTTCTGCTAAAGTTGGATTATAGGCATATTGAGCTTGTAAAGAAGCAGGCCAATCAGGGTATGGGTCTCCCCAGCCTCCACCCATGGTACTTAAAGTTAATGTTTGAGGAATCGGGGAAACGCTGCCATTATAATAAGTTTGAGTTATCAGTGGCAGGTTGATAGCTAACTGCATGGCTTCTCTGACCTGAAGACTATTGAAAGGAGCTACGGCATTGTCCATCATCATCCCTTCCGCAGCTTGCAGTACGGGCACCTGGCCGATTTCAGGGTTTGTTTCCTTCATTGCGGTTGCAGCCGTGATGGAATTTCCCGGTACGATATCAATTTTGCCGGACCGTAATGCTGCGAGGGCCGTAGGTTGGTTAGGTATTATAAGAATGTTGACTTTAGAAACATATGGAAGCTTGTTTTGGGGATAGCGTTCGTCATACCCCCAATAATTGGGATTACTGGTAAATGATGCCGAACTGCCATCAACAAAATCGGTTAATATAAAAGGTCCTGTTCCCATGGCATGATGCCAATCGTTCAGATTTCCCCATTGTTGCACGGCTTCCGGGGCAACATAGTCCTGCGCAGCTGACCCTTGGTCCAATTGGGTTTCCAGGATGTTTTCAGGATTACCTGTTGACCAGTGGAAATCAACGCTAAACTGCCCTGTGGCAGTTACCGAGGTCATTGCTGCGCGTGAAGAGACATCTGATGGATCATTAGGAGTTGGAGCAGTGAAACCACCCCCTAGTCCATACATTCGATCCATATTCCAAACCACATCAGCAGCGGTAAATTGTCGGCCGTTTACGGGCGCAATATTTTGCCAGTATACATTTTGTCGAAGCTGCACAACAAAATCATTCAGGTCTGGCATTGACCAGCTAGTTGCCAAACAGCCGACCACATCTTGTGGGGGTCGAAAGATTATTTGGTAAGCGAAATTAGACGGATTAACTGTCCAATTATCGGAATCTATTTGTTCCAAGTACATCTGAAGCACGTTTGTGCCTCCGGATGAATATGGATCCCATTGCGTAATGTCTGTATTTATGGAAACTGTTTCTGTTCCGCCGTAGGTCGGGGTCCCCAGTGTATCCCACCAATTCCCCGTGCTGGTAGTGGTTGCAGTAACGTTGGCGCCGGTCGTCGTGGTTGTCGAAGTGGTTCCGGTCGGAATTATTACCGCATTGGTTGTGGTGGTAATAGTGTTGGCGGTGGTTGTGGTTGTGGTTGTGGTCGACGTCGAGGTCGAACTGCCGCATGATGATAACACCAAAGATGTCACCAAGAGAAAAGCGAGTGATAACAGGATAATTCCTCTTTTCATGTAAACCTTTTTGTTTCTCCTTTTATATTTGTTTTCTTTATATTCTTATACACAGATTGTTATCGACAAGACTGGCCATGCCACTAAGCCCGATTACCCTCAGGGCTCCAAACACGGGAGGGACATCATGCAACACTTAGCTTCGAGTTCAACCACAAACTCTCAGAACCCTGAATTTCCCTGGCAAGGTCAACCTTATCGCAGACATGCGCAGGCGTCAACCAGTAAGGTCAAAAAAATTAATGGGATTCAACGTCGCCTGTGTTATCTGTATATTAGAACCGATGTGAAAAGTCGGATGTTTGTTAAATTCAAAAAAATGTTTCCAGAGATTTTGTGCGCCGTCCATCTCAAGAAACTAATTCTACGTTAGCACCGTGTTTGCTATTTGTCAAAGTTTCTCATACCTGACATCCTAAGAAGAGAGCTAAGATCGCAAAAAGAAGCTATAGAAGAAACTTTGGGGTCAAGTCAACAAAGTGCGCTCCGTTTTTTGTCCAGACTCCATCTCGCTGTACAGACATACACTATGACGAGATTGTGATGATTCTGAATAGACAAAATATCAAACTCTGACTTAGATATGTGGCTGCCAAATGACAAAAGCATGCACTATAGTAATCTTGTATTATTGAAAATATGGGAAATCAGTTCCTGGATATAAAAAACACTTCAGAATATAAAGAATCTTCCGTTTCTGAAAGTATCAACCTCTTACAGTCTTCTCTTGAAGGACTAACCAATGCCGAGGCCAGACAAAGACTTTTGAAATTTGGTTTCAATGAAGTTTCTGAGAAAAAACAGAATTCGTTTTTCGCCTTTCTAAAACGCTACTGGGGCGCGATGCCTTGGCTTCTCGAATTGGCAATCATTCTTTCGGTTGCGCTGAAACATTATCTGGAAGCCGGTATTATTTTTACTTTACTTACGATTAATACTGTTATCGGTCAAATTCAATCACGCGCGGTTCTCAAAAAGCACTGGCAGCTTTAAAGAAACGGTTAGCATATAATGCACGCGTGCTGCGAAACGGTGTTTGGTTGACAAAAGTGGCACGTGAACTCGTGCCCGGCGACATTATTTCGGTTGGCCTGGGAGATATTGTTCCCGCCGACGCCAAAATAATCAGCGGGGACCTCTCAATCGACCAGTCAATCTTAACAGGAGAGTCACTCACGGTATCCGCCCGAGAATCCGCCATTATTTATTCCGGCTCTATTGTTAAACGCGGAGAGGCTAAATGTGTCGTAGTGAACACCGGCGCAAATACCTACTTCGGCAAGACTGCGGAACTGGTCAAAACAGCCAAGCCAAAATCTCACCAGGAACAGATAATGCTGGCTATCGTCAAATACATGATGTATTTGGGAATAGCAACATTGATTCTGGTCGCTACTTATGCCGTGGTTATTGGAACGGGTCTCATTTCAATATTGACCTTCGCAATCATCTTCCTCATGGGAGTAGTACCTGTTGCTCTACCGGCGGTTTTAGCTATTGTCCAGTCGGTGGGAGCTGTAGAGTTGTCAAAAAAAGGCGTGCTGGTAACCCGGCTTGATTCGATAGAAGATGCCGCTTCCATCGACATACTGTGCCTGGACAAGACGGGGACCATTACTCAGAACCAGCTCTCTGTTGGCGAAATAATTCCTTTTAGCGACATTACCACGAATGAAGTCGTATTGATGGCCGGTCTGGCCTGCCAGGAGCAAAGCAAAGATACGATAGATGCCGCGTTATTACAATATTCCAAATTAATAGATATCGATCCGGAATCCCACCAATGTGTTTCGTTTACTCCTTTTGAGCCCGCTACCAAAAGGTCAGAAGCAGTTATTTCCTCAGGCGGAAAAAACTTCAGGGTTATTAAAGGCGCGCCTCAGACAGTAATAGCACTTTGCAAAACGCTCGACGAAAGATCCAAAAAGGATTTGAATCAAAAAGTGGAAGAACTGTCGCAAAAAGGTTACAGGGCACTTGGCGTCGCCAGGTCAACTGTTGATGATTTGGAAAATCTGCAATTCGTCGGGCTGGTATCATTGGCTGATCCCCCGCGGCCGGACTCCAAAAATATGATAGAAGGTATCAGGGGACTCGGTGTCAAACCGCTGATGCTGACCGGGGACAACATTGCCATCGCTAAAGAAATTGCGGCGCAAGTTGGAATTGGTAACAGAATAATCAGGATGGACGACATCCGGAATTTGGATGAAACCGAGCAGGCCAAAATCATTGATGAGTCTGATGGATTTGCCGAGATATACCCCGAAGATAAATACAAGATTGTCAAACTTCTACAGTCCAAAGGCCATATGGTTGGTATGACCGGCGACGGGGTAAATGACGCCCCTGCGCTGAAACAGGCTGAACTCGGGATTGCTGTCAGCAGCTCCACGGATGTCGCCAAGGCGTCAGCGAGTATGGTCTTGACCGAACCCGGCGTCGCCGTTATCATAGAAGCTTTGAAAACCAGCCGCCATATTTACCAGCGGATGCTAACCTGGGTCATCAATAAAGTAACCAAGGTGATTCAGGTCATCGGCCTCCTGACCATCGGCTTTTTCTGGTTTCACGATTTGGTTGTGTCCTTGCTGGGAATGACGCTCTTAATATTTGCCAACGACTTCGTCACCATGTCTCTGGCCACTGATAACGTGTCATACACTGCAAATCCGAATAAGTGGAACGTAAAGAATATTACTTTTGCTTCCTTGATGGTTGGGGCTTTGCTTGTCATCGGGGGCGCAATCGCTCTTTTCGTTGGCTCCCGTTATTTCCGTTTGCAACTGGCACAGCTGCAAACCTTTACGGTTCTGATGTTGATATTTACCAGTCAATTTCGCGTGTACACTGTCAGGGAAAGAAAATACTTTTGGTCGTCTCTTCCCGGCAGGGAATTAGCTATCAGTACAATCGCGGCGTTAGTTGTGTTTTCATTACTTGGAGTATATGGCCTGATTATCCCGGCGTTAGCTCCCTATCAAGTGTTTTTTGTTCTGGGCTATTCGGCTCTGTTTACGCTTGCGATTGATTTTCCTAAATACGAGGCTTTTAAAAAGTTCGGGCTGTAACCATTCCAGTGCGGATGGCGCAGAAATATTTTGTCCTATGGCATGGGCAGACACAATGAACGGTTCGTGTGCCTAAATAGGTTAAAATACCGGAGAACCCCCGCTATAATTTTATCCACATATTTTAGCAATACAATACTATTGAGTTTTGATTACCGCAATTTTCTCTTTCCTGTCATCTTTTACAAAAGATTGTACAAGCATATAGTGAAACAGTGCCCTTTGATTCAAAATCCTTGATATGTTTTCAAAAGTCCACTCGTTATAACTCTTAGGCTAACAAAATACCTAGTACTTACGTATGCCGACTAATAGTTCCAATGAGGGATATGTTTGTGTAGAACCAGATGGTTTAATGGTATCAATATGTATCGCGACGTCTCAATATAGAACAGGAGATTAAATTAATGTCGATTGAAATCGAGGGGCAGGTATATTATAGGACTTCTGAAGCATGCAAAAAGATAGGTGTCAGTCGCGCCACGCTTTTTAGATGGCTTAAGGCTGGCGTACTTGATCAGCATCGCAAAGATAGAAGAGGATGGAGGATATTTAGGGAGGAGGACGTGAAAAAGATTTCTGCCGAGGCAAGCAAAATACAGATTGAATACGTTTATCCCGGAGGTAAAAATGATAAGGCCTGATTTAGCCGAGGAAGAAGTAAGATCAGAAGTTCAGGCCCTAAGAAAGCGCGTTACCGAGTTGGAGGCTTTTCATACTGAACGTCGTCCAAACAGACCGATATTGCAACACGCTGAAGCCATCGCAATTATTGAATCATTTGATGATGGTGTCCTTATATTGGATCCGAAAGGCAGAGTAATCGATGTTAACCAGCAATTAGAAACCCTATTAGGATATCCAAGAAGGGAATTGATCGGCAAGACCGCTCTCTCCACAGCCAGGTTGCTGACGCGTAAAGGTTTAACGTTATTTTTTCAAAATCCCTTTAATACCATAACTGATGCTGACCCGGCGGCGCATGAACTCGATGTATTTAAGAAAGGCGGAGACTTAGTCACAGTTCAGATTTATTCTCGTCAGCTTAAAAACGATAGCAAGCTTGTGGGCCGATTAGTTATTCTGAAAGACATGACCGAGGCTAGGCGCTTAGAGAGAGAATCAAGTGAATCTGCAGGAGTCTACAAAAGCTTAGTTAACCAAGTTGAAGTGGGGATATTTCGAACTACACCAGGGGGTGCCGGAAGATTTATTCAGGTGAATCATGCAATGGAAGAGATTACCGGGTATTCTCACAATGAACTGATGCAATTGAATGTTGAAGACCTCTATGTTTTTCGCGAGGAAAGATTAAAACACGTTAACGACGCTCTGAGATGCGTCCCTGCGAAGGTAAAGGAAATTCGTTTCAAGAAAAAAGACGGGAGTGAAATAACCGTTCGTGAAAAACAAGTCGCCGTCCAAAGTCACGATGGTAAAGCGCTTTTTCTGGAAGGGTTCCTTGAAGACATTACCGATAGAAAGCGCGCGGAAGAAGCGCTGAAAGCATCCGAACAAAACCTTCGCAGTTTTTTTGATAATTCTGTTTTGGGCATACGCATACGGACAAATGGATATGTTGAATATGCAAACCAAGCGCTGCTGGATACATTTGGATATAAAGATATTAAAGAATTACAGGCAAATCCACCGGAAACAATGTATACGCCAAAATGTCGTATTGAATTTTTAGAGCGTAAAGAAAAGATATCTCGGGGGGAGGCCGTCGCTAACCCGATAGAAGTGGATGTTGTGCGTAAAGATGGTTCCCTTCGCCATTTGCAAGTATTTGGCAGGCAGGTGATCCAAAACGGCAAGGCCCAAGCTCAGACTTTCTTTAACGATATCACTGACCGCAAACAAATAGAAGCAGCTCTAAAAGCGTCCGAGGAAAATTTCCGCAATTCAATGGATAGCTCCGTAATGGGTATCAGTATCATGGGCGAAAATAATTGCACCCTTTATGCAAACCAGACCTTGTTTGATATGTTTGGCTATAAAAACATTGAAGAATTAAGATCGAGCCCCCCACAGGAGCATTACACTCCCGACTCATATGCTGATTTTGTCAAGCGGAGAGAACAATTTGCACACGGCGAATTGTTGCCTAGCCAATTGGAAATCGAGATCACGCGGAAAGACGGTGCCATAAGACATTTAGAACTATTAAGCAAGATCGTACTTTGGAATGGGGAGCAACAATACCAATTTATCTACAACGATATTACAGAACGGGTAGAGGCAGAAAAAGCAGTTAAAGCTTCGCAGGAAACCTACTCAACGCTCATCGAACAAAGTGTGGACGGAATAGTAATGCTTAACAAGCATTCGATCGAATTCGCAAATCGCAAGATGAGTGAATTATTTGGTTTTTCCAGCGATGAGATACTAGGCAAGGAGTTTGTTGATTTGGTCTCCCCAATCTATAAAGATAAATTAATAAAAAGTTATGTCAGGGAATTACCGGTTGGAGTGCCGAACACGCTCGAATTAGAGATGGTCACCAAAGATGGTAAAGGAATCGCTGTAGACACCAGGGCATTACCGATAATCTTCAAAGATCGTCCAGCGACTATGGTAGTAATCCGTGATATTACAGAGCAAAAAGTGGCGGAAGCGGCAGCGAAGGCCTCGGAACTAAACTTTAGAAATTCCTTGGACAGTTCGTCAATGGGCATTCGTATCTCGGATAACCAGGAGAATAACTTATACGTAAATCAGGCAATGCTGAATATTTTCGGGTATCGAAATATCGATGAAATCAAAGGTGACCCTCCTTCAAATCATTATGCTCCAAAAGATTATGCGGAATGGATCCTTCGCCACGAAAAGTTTCTACGTGGTGAACCTATGCCGAAACATATTGAGGCTGAAATCAAAGACAAAAACGGAATAATAAAGAATTTGGACATTTCCATGACGGAGGTATTTTGGGATGGTCGAATACAGTTCGAGACAATCTACAACGACGTCACAGAACGTAAACAGGCAGAAGCACAACTCAAGCGGGCCGCCAAGGAATGGAGAACTACATTTGATTCTATTTCTGATCTTATCATGATTCAAGACAACGATCATCGTATTATCCGAGCAAACAAAGCCGCCGCCGATTGGATGAAGACAACACCAAAGGAACTTGTTGGAAAACTTTGTTGTGAAGTGTTTCGTGGTACTAAAGAACCTCAGGCAAACTGCCCATGCGCGTCGGCTCTAAAAACTGGCAAATCAGTCGGATTTGAAAATTATAATCCGAGCTTGGGCACTTACTTATACGAATCTCACTCACCCATTTTTAATGATCAAGGAGAGGCAATTGGTTCCATATTGGTTGCCAGAGATATAACTGAACAAAAACGCATGGAAGAACAACTAATCCTGACTGACCGCCTCGCATCGATTGGTGAGTTATCTTCCGGCATTGCACACGAGCTTAATAACCCGTTAACCAGTGTTATTGGTTTCTCTCAATTGATCATGGATGGTGATGTTCCTGAAAATATAAGGGAAGATCTAAGCATTGTTAATAGCGAGGCTCAACGAGCTGCGGGTATTGTTAAAAATCTTTTGACATTCGCGAGAAAACACGCGCCTGTTACTGAATTGTGTCAAATCAACAGCGTAATCGAAAATGTACTGAAACTCCGGGCTTATGAGCAAAAGGTAAACGACATCGAGGTGGAAAAATATCTAGCGGCTGATCTTCCTGAAATAATGATGGACCATTTTCAAATGCAGCAAGTCTTTCTCAATATTATCGTTAACGCTGAATTTGCAATGCTCGAAGCACATAAAAAGGGCAAGTTAACCGTTTCCAGTGAGAAATCAGCCAATGTTATTACAGTCAGAGTCACTGATAACGGCCCGGGTATATCGAGGGAAAATCTGAAGCATATCTTTGACCCATTCTTTACAACCAAGGAAGTTGGCAAGGGAACAGGACTGGGATTGAGTATTTGTCACGGAATAGTGTCAGAGCATGGTGGCCAGATATTCGCGACCAGCAAGCTTGATCAAGGAACTACTTTTACTGTGGAGTTACCTCTACACACTGGAGAGACAAACGAAACGGGTTAATTAAGATCTGGTTTTCGCGAGATACAATCTAAGATAACATTGTGGAAAACAATCTGGGGGACATTAACATGATAAATCGTGAGCAAAGAATATTGTTAGTCGATGATGAACCCATGATCAGGCAGCTGCTTCGTGCAAAATTTAGCCAACAAGGCTACCAATGTGAAGAGGCTGGTAATGCGGCAGAAGCGCTGGATAAGATGAAAATTTGTCCCTTCGATCTAATAATGTTGGATATGAAAATGCCGGGCAAATCAGGGATGGAATTGCTGCCTCAATTGAAAACAAATTACCCCAATACAGCGGTAATTATGGCGACAGCTGTCGCAGAAACTAATCTTGCCATCCAATGCATGAGGCTTGGTGCCGATGATTACATCACCAAGCCATTCAATCTTGACGAGGTGGTTTTGAGTATCGAAAAAATACTTGAAAAATTAATGCTGGAGCAAAAAATAAAAGAATATCAGGAGCATCTGCGGCAAAAGGTTGAAGAGCAAACGGTTACTATCCGGGCACTTTTTCTTGGTGCCATAGAAGCACTGGTCTTTGCTCTTGAATCCAAAGACAAATATACTGCCGGTCATTCGCGTCGCGTTACTGAAATAGCATTGGCGATTGGAAGGACCATGAATTTATCGGAGAAAGAGCTTGAAGACCTGCGTTGGGGCAGCCTGCTTCACGACGTAGGTAAAATCGCCGTCGATCACTCTATTCAAAACAAGCCGGGTAAACTCTCTCCTTCGGAATACGAACATATTATGGTCCATGCTCACATCGGCTCGGGAATTGTAAAACATGTCGTTAATGAGAATGTAGCGGCGATAGTAGAGCATCATCACGACCATTACAACGGAGAAGGATTTCATCAAGAAGTCTGCGGAGAAAAAATACCCTTAGGAGCCAGAATCCTGACAATAGCTGACACTTTTGATGCCATGACATCCGATCGACCTTACCGATCGAGCATGCCTGTCGAAACGGCGATGGAAGAAATCAAGGGATGCACTGGAACGCAATTCGATCCGATCGTAACCGCGGCTTTTCTAAAAACGGATATGGCGCACTTTACTTTTCTGAAAGAAAAGGAAGTCGCCACGCAATTATCCAGATAAACCCAAAAATGGGAGGAATTATGGAACCGAAGGACAAAAAGAAAGTTAATGTAGATAACGAATTATTGGAAGCACTAAACAGAACATTGGAATTAGAATACACGCTTATCATATATTACCCGCGTATTTCCGAACGAATTAAGGATATCGAAACGAAACATTTAACGCAATCACTTGGAACCGCTTCCATCGGTCACGCTGATACAGTGTCAAGAGCCATAACTAAGTTGGGCGGAAGACCACGTTGGACACTCGGGCCTTTCCCACGCGAAAAGGATTTAAATAAGATATTCCAAGAGCAGCTGGAAAAAGAGAAACTGGCTCTAAAACTTCACCAGCAAATTGTTGTACTTACAACTGATTCTTCGTTAAGAAGTCAGTTTATCGAGATGTCTAAAGAAGAAGAATTACATATTAAAACGGTCCAGAAAATTCTCGATAAATTGGCCTAGCTCCGCATTCAATTCGCAAGAGAACACACGATCGTTTCATAGTGTTAAAAGATCATTCTTAAACCGACCGGCGTTGGCTGACCAAAATCGAGCATTCCTCTACGCTCGAACGAACATCATTATATTATGTTTAAACAGAATTAATTTCCAAGTTCAATTTGACGCAGGGACAGACACAAAAAAAATTGACCCTTTGTTTAATTCGCTTTGAAGCCAAATGTCACCATGCATTGCCTTTATCCATTCTTTCGCAATATAGAGGCCAAGGCCGCTTCCTCTGATATTTCGGGTTTCAGGCCTTTGGATGCGCTGAAATGTCTTAAAAAGGGAGTCTCGGTCTTTTTCCCCAATCCCTATACCATGGTCAATTATACTAATCACCACGCGATGAATACGAGGTTCGTTATGAGCTGAAAGAATTATGCTGCCGCCATCTGGGCTATATTTGATGGCATTATTGAGCAAGTTGCCGATTACACCTCCAAATTTGTCTTTGTCCACCACAACCAAAGGTAACCCTGCTTCAATGTCAACCGTAAATTCATGATTACTTTTTCCCTCAACCATCGTTAGTTGGTCTTGAAATATCTCCGATACAGGGACCTTCTCCAACTTCATAGTTACTTTACCTGATTGGATGCGAGTGACATTCAATAATTCATCAACCAAGTTGGTGATTTTATGACTATTATCTAAGATATGTGTGAGCCATTCTTTCCGTTTGCCCTCTGGAGGATCCTTTTGCAACAAGAGTTCAGTGTAACCGGCGATAACTGTCAAGGGTGTGCGAAGTTCGTGAGATGCAACAGAAACGAAGGTGTCTCTCATACTCACATCCCGCAGCAAAAACGCATTACGGAACGATGAGGCTGCCACTGAAGCTATTCCTTCTAATAAAAAAAGGTCGTTTAATGAGAAATCTTGCCTTGAGTTTTTTAGGGAAAGGCAAAGAACACCAACTTCTTTGTCACCGGCCACGAGAGGAATAATAAAAGACAAATTCGGATCTATATCCGATGCCAAATTGGGAAACACAAAATTACCATTCCTTTGAGACAAAATGGTTGTGATCGTTTCCGCCTTCTTTATGTCATCAAAGATTCCTTGGGTTGCTGAGATCTCAAAAGAATTATCTGGATCCTTGAGAAACAGACAACCGCCAGCCAAGCTCAATGTTTGAACGACAGTGCCAACTGTGAGGCGAGAAATGTCTACAACATCTTTAACTGATTTTAATGAAGAATTTAAACTTGCTATTATCTGACGATAATCGTATCTGTCTCTATAAAGGTATTTGTCTGCAAGTACTTCAATTCCTTTCTTGACTGGACCAAAAAGAAACGTGGCAATTGCTCCAAGTGCCAAGGCCAATAAAATCCTTTGAGGTAAACCTATGATATCAGGGAAAGTAACCACTGCAAAGATAGCGACAGATAGTATAGCTGCCATGATTATTGTTACTAATCCGTAGACTACGCTTCGCCTGATTATAATATCAATATCCATTAATTTCTGAGTCGTGATTGCGTATGCTATCCCAATGGGTATAAAAATGGTGAATGGAATACTAAACCCAGCAGGTATTATGGTTTTTCCCTGGCCCCATATAGCTTGTGGAAGTACGTTGAGAAGCAGTATCGGAATCAAAGCGGCAAAACATCCTATTAGTACGATCTTCATCTGTTGTTTGGTCTTTACCGAAACAGCTTTCACGTAGTTGTAGATTGCTACTGCAATTGCTGCAATGAACCCGGCTCCATACTCAAATAGTCTTAGAGACCGAAACCATATAACTGGTTGCCCGCCCGAAAAGCCAATTAATGGAAAAAGTAATATTGTTATAATTGCCGGAAGATAAATAAGATGCAAGCGAGGATTACCACGGATTGACTTTCGCCCGTCTGGGAGAACGATAAAAAACTCGACTAACAACCACGGACCAATCAAGGATGAGGCAACTTCAAAATAGATTGATAAAGGTATTGCCCTTGTAGCGGCCAAGTTTGCACTGAACGCCAGACCTAATACGAGCCCGCATAGGGAAAATAAAAGTGCCGCCATATCTTGCGGTTTTTTAAAATAAACATAAAAACCTGTTATCCAGAATGAGATGCACACAAAAAACCAGGACGCTAATTCTATTAACGATGCAGGAGATTGAGAACTCCCTTTGATATCAGCTGTTTTCAATTGACCTTGTTTATCAATGACAGTTAATTTAGTAACTAGCGGCTCCCAAACGTTACCGACCTTATCATATTTCTCCAAAAATATCTGGGCTGGCTGGCCATTTATTTCTAAGGGTTTATCCCCAACAGTGATACCTTGTGATTTGGCCCATCCTGTTTCATCAACAGCTCCAACAATCCAACCCTGGGCACCTTTAGAAAGATCGACCCCCATGTATGGTTTGCTTAAGCTGAAAGCAAAGAAAATAAGGGAAATTAATAGAATGCATAACCCGAATAATGATAATACTATTCGTGATATACTATTAGGCTTTCTCATGTGGTCTCCATCGAGAATCAATCCAAAAACTGCTTAAGTTGTTCCACTCGAGTTCCCGATCTTTCTAACTCAATCAATATATCTGCAGCCTTCTGTTTATAGAGTTCCATCTTTATTGTTGAGTAATGGATAGCACCGGTGTTGTATAACAAATCTCTAATGCGATTTGGGTCAATTAACTTTCCTACGGGCCGGTTAAAAAATTGATTCTTAAGGAAATTATGAATCTCGCCATCCGTTTGAGCTAGTGCATAAATTGCGGGCAGCGTAATCTTTCCTTTTTTAATATCTCGCATACTAATGACTGATTTAATATCATTCGCTATTTGACCAGCCATCCCAAGATTGTTACCGAATAAAGCAACCGGAAAAGGAATTAGTTTCGTGAAAAGGGACACCAAGTATATCGTTTTCGACCCGGAACTGCTTGCACAAAAACGAGCGCAATATTGCGGGATTCCGGAGAAACCGAATATGATAAAAAAATAAGGGTTTAGTTGCCTGAATGAACACAGAAAAAGAAGACATTCCGGTGATGTTGGATTGTCTCCAGGAACTATTTAATGAATATGGAGACGAAGTTACTCCGACGCTACTCGTGGAAAGGATGGAAAGAAAATTGCATAGGCATATGCGTATGCACGTTGTCCCCCATCAATAGACTTCTTTGGGGTTTGTTACCAAAAGGTTGAATGCACATCAAAAATACTGCATTATCCCCAATCCAGAATTGTTAGCGGAAAAGAGAGTTCAATTTTGCAAGAATGATATCAGTTCGAGTAACCGGCAATTAAAGCACTAAGCTGGGTCACTCCACCTGCATCCACACTTTTCGCAGCAAAAACCGACAGCGGTACGGTATTTTTTGCCACTGCCACAGTTTGGGCATCTTTTAAATAATTGTCCTAATCTGGCTTTGAACATACGGTCCTTCGTTGATAATAATTAATGGTCGATTCCTTTTAAAGCGCCAAAATCAACGATATTTTAGGCACATCATAATATTAGCAAAGGCTATGAATTATTTTGCCAAATAATAACTTAAAATTATAATTTCAAACCGGTATCAGTTTATTTGCAACTGCCAATGCGGAACATGCTTGTACCGCAAGTTGGGCACATACCCTTGGTTGCCGGTTTACCATTTTTCATGGTGATGGCCTTGGCGCTTTTCATTTCTTTCTTAGATTTACACTTCACACAATATGCTTCCATTCCCATACCTCACTTTTTCTAGATGGTCTAAATAATTGTAAGTAATTCTACTTTTATTCAAATTGCCCGAATCTCCGGTAAAATGCATTTAACTTCCTTTTAAAGTTTTCTTTCTGCTAACTCCAACCAATCAGGGCAATAAAAAATATCTGTAGTGTTGTGGGTTTGTCCGTCTATTTCAATTATCATAAAAGCACTTTAATGTCTGTTTTACCTACAAAACTGTTGCATCCAAACAGGTTTTAACTAATTCTGTGGAGACAAACAGGGCATATTTTTACAAAATTATTCGCTGAAAATGGACGAATTTTCTGGCCACAAAAAGGGCATTGTATTTTAAGTTTTGCCATTTCAGAATCAATCCTTTATTTTTTGGAAGAGCGCTGTTATGCAATAAATTGATACAAAGTAATGCTCGGAGTTTTGTGTGCAACTTTTCCACAAAGTCGGAATCAGCTTCTTCTATTATTATTTTACTTCCCGTTTAACCGCTGTCAAGGGGAGAAAACTAATTCTCTTGACTTCCTATCGAAACAGAGTGATGTATATGGTAACCCTATAAAAAGGAGATGCTACCATGCATGACGAAACAGAAACAATTATCCCCGACTATGACCCATATAACCCTAAACCCTATCCCGGAGATATCAAACCAGCCTATTACAACAAAGCCCAAGTAAAGAGGCTTCTGAAAAAACACAAAGACAATCCCCAAGCTCTTCAATTCCTCCAAGATATGCTGGAGGAATGAGATGACTACAAATACAATCGTTAACTTCACCGACACCCGGACCGGCTGGCAGCGGGCTTTCTATGCCTTCCTGGCCGAGAAAGAACAACGCTCCGGTTCACGCCGAACGGTGGAAGGCTACTCGCGGATGGTGCAGGACTTCTTCGGGCGCTCCGGGAAGCAGCCGGATAACGTGACTTCCCAAGATATCTTTGTTTATGCCCATAGTCCGGGACTATCCGGGAAGCAGCCATCGGCCATCACCATCGGGGCTCGAATCGCGTGCATCAGTTCCTTTTTCAGGTTCCTAATCCGAATGGACATCGTCCAGTCCAACCCTTGTGACAAGCTGCAGCGACCACAGACCTCGCCTTCGACACCCAGAGGCCTGTCCGGTGACCAAGTGCATCAGCTTCTGGCAGTTGTTCCAGATTCCCCATTGGGACTGAGGGATAGAGCTATCATCCTAACGCTGGTGCTCACTGGACGCCGTCGGGCAGAGGTAATAGGAATGAAAGCAGGTAATCTGATTCTTGATGGAGATGGAGCCTACTACACTTATCGTGGCAAGGGTGGTAAACAGGGCCATCGGGAACTACCACAACCGGCGCTGAATGCAATAAGAGCCTCGCTGGGAGCCTTCGGGAAAGACCTGACCACAATGCCCCGAGACGAGTCGTTATGGCCATCACTATCGCACCATGGTAAAGGTATCACTAGCGGAACATTCTACGGCAACCTGCAAAAGTATTTCAGAAAGGCTGGAATTACTCCGTCTGGAGTCCACATCTTCAGGCATACTGCCGCCAAGCTTCGCAGGGACGCCGGAGAAACTGTCGAAGATGTCAGTCGGTTTCTAGACCACAGCAGTTTGGCAGTTACTACTGTATATCTGCGACGGCTGGAGGGGGAGCAGGACAAGAGTTGGGCAAAAGTGGCTGAGGCAATTGGGGTGTAGACTTTTTCTGCCTATCTCGCTTTCATTCATAAGATGGGAATCATTTAAGAACGAATTATAACTTCTGGTCCAAGTTCTCAGATTTGAATTCTAATAAATTTTAGTCTTGTTTTTGATTATCTTCTGGTGGGAACCCTCCAAAAGGCCATTCTTTCTTTGCCTGGCTTAGATCAAATGAGCCAAATGGACCCGATACGTCCGGGGTTAGGGCACTTTCAGTGTCGGCATTTAACTTTTCTAGTAAGCGTTCATAGGCTATTTTTACGCCTTTCCAAGTACGATACTTGTTTTTCGGGTGGGAGGAATTCCAGCTGTGCATTATATTTTCCCAATAAGTCACTGTGCCTTTGCCAGTCGGCACCTTTCCTTTTTGTTTTATGAGCCGATAAAGTTGTAGATGATTTATGTTTAACGGCTTTTTTCTTGATAATTGTAGATCTTTTCTCAAAACTTCGTACAACCATTGTAGATATGTTAAATTAAAACCTTCCCGGATTTTTACATCTGCCTCACGGTATTTTATGGTTCTTCCCGAAGGTAAAGTAAAATAGCGAGTAGATATACCTATTTCAATCGGAGAGACATATGGTGATATATCGGTAAGAATGTAAAAAACTAGCGAGTTCCAGTCTAGTCCTATTTCTAATCGGTCAGCCAATTTTTGTGACGAAAAAATCAATTTCTCCAGAGTTGAATTCAGACGGGCGCAAACCCGCTCTTGTTCTCCTTCGGAATTCCAAAACGTTATATTCCTTCTAAATTTCTCTGACTCAATAAATTCGGGGTTTTTCTTCCAAGAATGTGCTGGAACGTCAAATTGCTTCATCCAATCGGTTGCACTATTGTAATCCGAGAAAGGAGCATTTTTTTGCTTAAAAAACTTTGACCTCAGAGTTTCGGACCATGGTCTTAAATCCTCCCCCAACATATCTCGATACATTATGTTTTCCGGAGTTAGTTGCAGAGATTTATCGGCTTCCGCTTTGCCTTTATTTGTTACTAAGAAGCTTTCTGTCAATTGATTAAGATAGGGCAGATCGGAAAAACCATTTTGAATAAGTTTGGCGAGGCCAACAGCAGCCGGGGTGTCTCTTAATTTGTACCTCTTTACCGATTCAAGGTTGTTAGCTATCGCTAAGCTCGTTTTACTGTCCATTGTCAACACTCTGCATAATTTATTTGTACCCTTCATTATAGAAATTAGAAATATTAAATACAAGGAACAAAGACATTTTTAATAGAATTCGCAAAGTGACGCGCCCCCCATAGAAAAACAAGAAATTATTGGAAGTGAGCAATAGGATTGACCGGGGAACCAGGTCTCCAAAATTAAGGAGGTATTATGCCCAGAGGACGTAAAGCCAGAGCATTAAAACGGAGATTGGTGGCAGAACTTCATCGATTAGAGCCTTTTAGGCAAAGTACGATGCCCAGTGCACCGACTAGACATATACCAGACCCAACGAGTGCTAGCAGAGTTTGGTATGGGAGAGGATTCCCCGTTCCATAAAAAGCAGGGCTAAATCGAAAGAGTTTGTCTAATGGCGGATCGGTATTCTTTGTATTGGGCTTTAGCTGTGGCTATCAAGTCATCATATTCTCGTTGCCATTCCAGATAGCTTTCGTTATTGAAGATATCAGGAATCTCCGGCACCATGATTTGCTGATGACTTCTTTCATCCAAAACCAAATACAGATCGTCTATGGGAGATTCATCGTAGTTTTCGATCGGAGTATTATCTAAAATATTTTTCAGGACAGGATATGGATGTTTGTTCTTGGTCTTTTTTGTCTGTTTTTCAAAGAAAATGTTTAGGTAAATTTTTTCTATCGAATTTACTTGAATGAATTCGGATAGTTTAAAAAGACTTTGGCATAACTGGAGGCAGAGATAGTTCAGATGCCAGTCAGTATATTTGTTGCCTTCCTTCTCAAAAAACTCCAAAAATCGCACGAGAGCGGTTAGCTGAGAATTAAATATTGAATTACGCTTGAGTGTGTCAAACAATTTTTCAAAAGCAGGTTCGTTTAGGACGTTATCTGATTTTTCAAATATTCCTGCCTCGTGTGATTTTAAAGAAAGAGAGGGAAAGGCTGGTGCGGACTTAAACTTTTCCAGCGCACTCTGAGGGATGAGCCATTTGCGCGATTTATCAGAAAGCTTTTGTGCTCCCTCAATTTTTCCTTCTAGACAGTATTGTCTAATCAGCCGTTCGCTGTAGTTAGATAGGAGAGCGAAATCTTTGATTGATAGCATCTTTTCGGGCATTGTCATAAAAGTTCGCCGTTATTTCCTATTAATGCCGTTATTTCAAATTTACGTTTATTTGCAAGTCAGTTAAATTAAAAATAGTTAGTCTAATTATACCATCGCAAAAACAACAAGCACAGGATTTGAGGAACTTAATAATGGAAGCGAAAATGAACAAAAGGATAAACGTCCTTCAGGTAGAGCGGGTCTATAGTCCCCATTATGAGGCGATGCTTGCAGCATTGAGATTGGTTCTTGATCTCCCACGAGTTCCTGTAAACCTATGCGAAACGAAGTGATTAAAACTTGATTAACTTGCTATCTTTGCCGAATAGAGCGTGTATGTGTACTGACCGCACGGACCAAAAAGTCCCGAGGTCAGGAGAAATAAAATGACTTTAGATACTGAAATAACTTTAAAGCGCATCGCTACTTATGAGCGGGTCTCAAGTGATGACCAGAGACAGCGAAGAACCATCCTCACCCAGACGGATGAGTTAGCCAAGCAGTTGCAGAACGATCCTGGTGTTCGATTGGTCGAACGCTATATTGATAATGGTATTTCAGGGACAATCCCCATGGTCAAACGCCCTGCTGGCAGAAGACTAATGGAGGATGCCGCCAAAGGCCTTTTTAAGGAAGTTTGGGTGTACAAGGTGGACAGGTTAGGAAGAGACGCCATTGACCCCCTTATCGTCTGGCGTGACCTTGAATTGCTCGGAATTAAGGTTAATTCAGTAACTGAAGGCATCTCTGACCCATTCATGTATCAAATTCATGTTGCTATGGCAGCGAAGGAACGCCGTACTTTTCTGGAACGGTCTGCCGCAGGTATAGAGCGAACTGTGAAAAATGGGCATTTCCCCGGAGGGATAAAACCGTTGGGCTATGAAGTGTTAGGACTAAAGAACGAAGCTCATCTTATCCCAAGCACCAAAATCATCTGGGCTAATTGGACTGCGGTTGATTTGGTAGTGCAGATTTACCAATGGCTAGGTATAGAACATTGGAGTTGTCCTCACATTGCAAATCACCTCAATGATTTAGGAGTGCCCACAGCTTATCAGCAGTTAATTCCTGGGCCGAGACGCGCAGAGCGGGGCACCGGACTTCAGGCAAAATGGAGAGCTGGGCGAATTCGTAACCTGGTCATCTTGACAGTGTATAAAGGAATTTATCAATACGGGAAGCGCTCTAAGAAAAAACGCAATGTGTGGGAAGTTGAAGCACCCGCCCTCGTCACTCCCGAACTCTGGCAAGCAGCTCAAGAAGCCCTTACCCGGAACCGATTAATCGGTAAAAACACTCCTCGCCATTATCTTCTCACAGGATTAATCAAATGCGGGGTGTGCGGAAAAACATACTGTGCTGCGCATGGCAGAGACAAGATTGTCTGGTGGAGATGCAACGGGAGGATGACAAGTCGGTATGACTCAGAGAATCGATGCCAGAGTAAAATGATAAAAAGTACAGAAATTGAAACTATTGTTTGGCAGGATATCGAACGTTGGCTGCGCAACCCAGGCGAAATATTAAATGAACTCAATGTTGAAAACGACAGGAGTAAAGCCGCAGCAGTTAGGGAAGCGGAAATAACCATTTTGAGAAAGCGTCTGAGCGACCTTGAACTAGAAAAGAAAGGGTATTGTCGGCAAAATGCCCAAGAGTTGTTAAACGATAACGATTTACGCAATTTCCTCAAAGAGTTAGAAACCAATAAGATAGCCATCGAAAAGCGGATGGATGAGTTGACACCGATTGAAACCGAACTTGAAACGCTACCGGTCGATTTACTCCAAGACCTTAGGCGCCGTCTTGACAACGGCTTGTCCGAAGAACAAAGTCAGGAAATAGCCAGGTTATTGGTAAAACAAATTACAATTCAAACCAAAATGGAAGATGGCAATCGATATTGTAAAGCTGAAATACAGTACAGGTTTATTGGTGCAGTTAATTTCTGCACGGACAGGGATTCATCGCCCCGACCAGCATGAAATTGGCCGGGAAGGTGACGCTCCCCTGCGCCCGCGAAATTGACACCACCCGGTCCTCCAGCGGCTGCCGGAGGACTTCCAGTAATGTATGTCCGAATTCCGGCAATTCGTCTAAAAAGAGCACGCCGCGGTGGCTGAGGCTGATTTCACCCGGCTTGGGGAAATGCCCGCCGCCCACCAGCCCGACGTTGGAAGTGGTGTAATGCGGGGAACGGAAGGGACGCTGCCGTATCATCGGTGGCGAAGGCGGTAAAAGCCCGCTGATGCTGTATATTTTAGTCACTTCAATGGCTTCGTCATTGGTCATCGGCGGCAGTATCGAACAGAGCGACCGCGCCAGCAGGGTTTTCCCGCTGCCCGGCGGCCCCATCATTATCACGTTGTGACCGCCGGCGGCTGCGATTTCCAGGGCGCGCTTCACGTGCTCCTGTCCCTTGATATACGCGAAATCAATGCCGCTCATTTCCGGCGGGATATATTCTTCATCTTCGGTCTGCGGCGGTATTGGCAGCGGCTGGAATTCTTTGCGGAAATACGCCGCGAGCTGCGCAAGGTTGGCGAATGGCAGGATTTCCACGCCGTCCACCAGCGCTGCTTCTTTGGCGCTGGCTTCCGGCACCACGATGCGTGAAAAACCCTTTTCATGACTGGCGGCAACCATCGGTAAAATACCCGGGGTGTGCCGCAGCGTGCCGTCAAGCCCCAGTTCGCCCAGCAGCACCAGCCCGTCCGCCTCGGCGGGAGCCTGTCCCGTGGCGATAATCGTGGCGACGGCAATCGGCAGGTCGTAGGCCGGGCCGGCTTTTTTCAGGTTGGCCGGGGCCAGCGCCGCCACCACGCGCGTGCCGGGAAAACTGAAACCGGAATTCCGCACGGCCGCACGCACGCGTTCCCGGGCTTCCTGCACCGCCGCGTCTGGCAGGCCGACCACGCCGAAGAACGGCAGGCCGCCCGAAACGTCGACTTCAACTTCGACGATAACGCCTTCCATCCCGACTACTGCGCAACTCCTGACTTTAGCTAACATATGATTAGGTAATATGTTACATGTTCATGAATCAGCCTGTCAAGAAGCGGCTTCAAATCGATTTGGAGGCATTAACAGAATCTTCGGGCGCTATACGCCGGCCAATTGCCGCCCGAACTGCAGCATTCTTTTCAGCCGTTCCGTGTCATTGGTTTCGGCGTAAATCCGCAAAATCGGCTCGGTGCCCGAAAACCGGATGAGCAGCCAGGAGTTGTCCGCCAGGATAAAGCGGAAGCCGTCCTGCGTGTCCACTCTGGCGACTTTTACGTTTTCGATACTTTTCGGCTCGCCTTCACGCACCCGTTTGATGATCGCCTGCCTCTTTTCTTCCGGGAAATGCAGGTCGATACGGTCGTAGTAATGCTCCCCGACTTTGCTGTACAGATAACTCAATAATTGCGACGGGGTTTTGCCGGTTTTAACCATAAAATCCAGGAAATAAAGCCCGGCCGGAATTGCGTCCCGCTCCGGGATATGACCGCGGAAGCCGTAACCGCCGCTCTCCTCACCCCCGATGAGGGCATTTTGCGCAATCATCACCGGCGCCACGTATTTAAAGCCGACCGGTGTTTCAAAAACAGGCACTTTATATAATTCGCCCAGCCGGTCCAGCATGCTGGTGCTGGTTATGGTTTTCACCAGCGGGCCGCGCTCGCCGCGCACTTCCAGCAGGTACAGGCAAAGCAGGGCGAATACCTGCAGCTGGGTCAGAAAAACACCTTTTTCATCAATAATGCCAATACGGTCCGCGTCACCATCGGTTGCTAACCCCACATTGGCTTTTTGTTCCTTCACCGTTGCTAACAGTTTTTGCAGGTTAACCGCAATAGGTTCCGGATTGATGCCCGGAAAGGCCGGGTTACGCTCGCTGTTGATTTCATTAACGTTGGTCGGGCCGCCGCTGAGGATGGTTTTGAAATAACCGGAACCGACGCCGTACATCGGGTCCACGGCAATTTTCAGGCCTGCCTTCCGCAGCGCGTCAACATCAATCAAACTGTTGATGCGGGCGAGATAGGAGGGGGTTAAATCAAAATATTCCACCGATTTTTCCTGCAGCGCCTGTGCCAGCGGCATGGATTTTAATTTATTCGCGTTAAACGCGCGGTCGACATATTTTTCCACTTCGATGGAAGTCTCCGACGAAACGCTGGCGCCGGTTTCTTCCCTGAATTTGAAGCCGTTCCACCTGGCCGGATTGTGGCTGGCCGTAATCGCAATCCCCCCGCCGGTCTTCTGCGTAATCACCCCGAAAGAAACAAACGGGGTGGGGATGGCTTTGGGCGAGAGCAATACATGGATGCCGTTGCCCGCCACCACTTCAGCGGCGGCCGCCGCAAAATCTTCGGAGGCGAAACGGCGGTCGTAGCCGATGTAAACCCCGCGGCTCGCGAGCCCTTTTTGCTTGAGGTAATCCGCCGCGCCCTGCGCGCAAAAACGCACGTTGGCAAAAGTGAAATCATCCGCGATGACCGCGCGCCAGCCGTCCGTACCGAACTTGATGGGGTTATTCATTTCAACCTCCCGCAAGAAATCCGAATATCGAAATCCTAAGCTCTAAACAAATTCAAATAACAAAATTCCAAACAAAATTAGCTGTTGGTCAGTTCCAAATAACCTTTAACTTTTGGCTTTTCCCATTTGATGGTCAGTTTGAGGTATTCGGATTCCCCGAAGGTGAAATCGTAAGGGATGTACGGTTCGCCGATTTCCCATTCGCGCTGGTCTTCGATGGGGTGGTACCGGAACGCGTCCGGATAACGTTTAAACCCGTGCAGGATTGCGTTAATCGGTTTTGTCCGCAGGTCGGGATTATCCAGCGCTTCATCCACGGATAAAAACTTCGGCTTCTGCTGAATTTGCGACGGTTCGATTTTAACGTAGATTGTCTGCGGGTAAGGTTCCGGCACCCGCCATTTATGAACATACAGTCTGAATTCAACTTCATGGGGGTTGCCGTTCTGGTCGGCGGATGTTACCATCAACGACCAGAACAATTTGCTTTTTGTTTCTTTACTCATTCTGTTTACAACTGCCTTTTCAGGTTATTTAGCATCTGTTGGTCCTCTCTCCCTCTCAGGCCGCTCGGTCCCGGAGTTACGAACGGGAGAGAGATTGAAAGAGAGTGACAATTTCTATCGGCCGATGGCCGCAGCGTTGCACATGTATCTCATCAGGGTGTACAACGGGAAGCTGACCGCTGTGTTTATTTCTTTAAGATTAATCTAATAAATCGGGGATTTCAAGCAGAAGCCAAGTTAAAAAAAGAGGGGGCTTGCGGCCCCCTCTTCCTCACCGGAATTTATTACTATTTCCCGAAGGCTTCTTTTTTCAGAGTGGCTGCCAGGTCGGTCTTTTCCCACGGCAGGTCGACATCCAGCCGCCCGAAATGACCGTAGGCGGCGGTCTTGGTGTAGATGGGACGGCGCAGGTCAAAGTATTTGATGATGGCCGCCGGTCTCAGATCGAAGTGCTTTTCGATTAATTTCAGGATGGCGTCATTCGGTATCTTATTGGTGTCAAAAGTCTCCACCGAAACAGAGAGCGGCGCGGCTTTACCAATCACATAGGAAATCTGAATTTCCAGGCGGTCGGCGATGCCCGCGGCCACCAGGTTCTTGGCGACATATCGGCCCATGTACGCGGCGCTGCGGTCGACTTTGGTGGGGTCTTTGCCGGAGAAAGCGCCGCCGCCGTGCCGGGCGATGCCGCCGTAGGTATCAACAAGCAGTTTGCGGCCGGTGAAACCGGTATCGCAAGCCGGGCCGCCGAGGACGAACCGGCCGGTGCCGTTGACGTAGAATTGGGTGTCTTTATCGATTAGTTTCGCCGGAATGACTTTCTTGATGACTTTCTCGATAATATCATTCCGGATTTGCTCGTTAGTGGCTTCCGGGTCGTGCTGGGCGGCAATCACCACGTTGGTAATGCGTTTGGCTTTACCCTTGTTGTATTCCACCGTGACCAATGTTTTACCGTCCGGCCGCAGGTAAGGGATAATCTTCTTCTTTCTGACTTCGGCCAGTCTCAACGCCAGTTTATGTGATAAGGCGATGGGCAGCGGCATCAATTCCGGGGTTTCGTTGCAGGCAAAACCGAACATCATTCCCTGGTCGCCGGCGCCTTCCAGATCGAGTGCGTCGATTTTCTTTTTTGCTTTTGCTTCCAGCGATTTGCTGACGCCCATATCGATATCCGGCGATTGTTTTTTAATGCCGACGATGACGCCGCAGGACTGGTAATCGAAGTTATAGTTGGGGTTAGTATAGCCGATGGTCTGGATTGTCTTACGCACCACATCCTCGACATCGACATAGGTTTTGGTGGTGATTTCACCGAGGACGACGACTAAACCGGTGGTGACGGCCGTCTCGCAGGCCACCCTGCCCATCGGGTCCTCTTTCATAATCGCGTCCAGAATCGCGTCGGATATCTGGTCGCAAACTTTGTCGGGATGTCCTTCGGTGACGGATTCCGAAGCGAGCAGGTATTTCGGTGATTCCATAAACGTGTTTCCCATTAATTCTCCTTTTTCTTTAGTAATATTGTGTTTAAATGCCGTTCTCAACGGCTTAAAATTATTTAATCTTGCCTTCGCCTGTTCGTCAGTGCTTAAAACATCGCCGCCTCCATTTTTATCTTGGCTATCGGGGAAGCGGCTGCAATATGCCGGAAAATAAAAAACCTCCATGTTTCGGAGGCTTATTGCCTTCCTTTTCCATAATTGTAAATGGCATATCGTTTCCCTTACGGGATGGCTTTAGCACCTTTAAGAAAGGTCTCAAAGGTTGCCGGGTGGGTCATTGGGCCAATTCCCTAACCACCGCTCTCGATAGCAAAGATTATTCAATTGTTAACTTTGTGATTTAAATTTTACCATGTCTAACGGCGGGCTGTCAAAAATCACGCACCGCTTGTTCCATGAACGTATTTCCGGTTAGTTCTTTTTTCTACGTCCCTTCCTGCCAGCTGTCCAGATATTCCTGTTGTTCGGGCGTCAGTTTATCGATTTTGATGCCCATCGAAGCCAATTTCAGGCTGGCAACTTTTTTATCGATTTCGTCCGGGACGCTGTAGACTTTCTTTTCCAGTTTACGCTGATTCTTAATCAGGTATTCCATGCACAGCGCCTGGTTGGCAAAACTCATGTCCATCACGCTGGCGGGATGTCCTTCGGCGGCGGCAAGGTTAATCAGGCGGCCTTCGCCCAGCAGGAATAATTTCTTGCCGTTCTTCAGGGTATATTGCTCGACGAAGGGGCGGATGGTCTCTTTCTTTTTAGAAAGACCTTCCAGCGCCGGAATATTGATTTCCACGTTGAAGTGGCCGCTGTTGGCCATAATCGCGCCGTCTTTCATTGCGGCGAAATGCGCTTTGTCAATGACATTTTTGTCGCCGGTGATGGTTACGAAAACATCGCCGATTTTAGCCGCTTCGGCAATCGGCATGACATCGAATCCGTCCATCGCCGCTTCCAGCGCCCGGACCGGCTTCACTTCGGTCACCACGACGCGCGCTCCCATGGCTTTGGCCCGCATACCGAAGCCGTGTCCGCACCAGCCGTAGCCGCAGAGGACAACGATTTTGCTGGCCCAGAGGATATTCGTGGCACGTGTAATGCCGTCCATCGTGCTCTGTCCCGTGCCGTAGCGGTTATCGAAAAGGTATTTGGTTTCCGCGTCGTTCACCGCGATAATCGGGTATTTCAGTGCGTTCGCTTTGGCCATACTGCGCAGGCGGATGACGCCGGTGGTGGTTTCTTCCGTGCCGCCAATCACGTTTTTAATCAGTTCTTTCCGTTTGGTGTGCATCGTCGAGACTAAGTCGGCGCCGTCGTCGGTGGTCACCTGCGGTTTATGGTCGAGGGCGGTCATGATGTGTTTGTAATAAGTCGCTTCGTCCTCGCCCTTAATCGCGTTGGTCGGGATGCCGTATTCCACCAGTGCGGCGGCCACGTCATCCTGTGTGCTCAGCGGGTTCGAGGCGCAGAAAACCGCGTCCGCGCCGCCGGCTTTTAAGGCCAGGGCCAGATTCGCCGTTTCGGTGGTGATATGCAGACAGGCCGCGATGCGGATTCCTTGCAGCGGTTTTTCTTTTTTAAAGCGTTCCGCGATGAGATTGATGACCGGCATGGACCGTCCGGCCCATTCGATACGTTTTCTGCCTGTTTCCGCCAGGGACATATCTTTTACATCGTAATTTTTCTTTGTCATAATAACTCCTGATTAAATTAATGTTGAAACTGTTTAACGACTTCCGCCGGTACGTTCACGGTCCCCATAATGATGGGCTTTTGGTGGCAATCGCTGCCGCCCGTACTGAGCAGATGATGTTTACGCGTAAAATCAAGGTAAACCGCGACCGTGGCATCATCGTGTCCGGGATGCCAGATTTCCAGACCGTTGATATATTCTATCATATTTTCACCGATGATTCGGGTTTGCTGCCGCAGGTCTTTGGTAACGGTTCCCAGCGATGTTCCGCCGCGGTCGTTGCCGTGGGCCAGCACCAGCACGCCGCCGGCCTGATGTATCAGTTGTGATGCTTCGGGCAGTGACAGCGGATATTTGGGCACATCACATTTTATCAGGTACCGCTCGAAGGCTTCCTGTGTATCCTGCACGATGCCTTTTGTAATCATGTATGCCGCGATGTGCGGCCGTCCGAAAGCGCCGTCGACGCTGTCGCGGATATTCTGCATATCCTGTGCCGTAAACAGGTCACGGCCTTCTTTCTTAAATTCCGCGTTAATTTTATCTAAAATTTCCTGCGCCCGCTGTTCGCGGCGTTCCCGCATTACCCGGAGTTTATCGAGCAGCGGCTGGTTGTGAATATCGAAGTTATATCCCAGAAAATCCAGCGAAACGTTTTTATTCTGAAATGGAAAAGTTACGTTCAATTCCACCCCGGTGATATAGCCGATGCCGTATTCTTTTGTCAGGGCGATAGCTTTTTCCTGTGCGACGAGAGAATCATGGTCGGTGATTGCCATGAAGCCGATGTTGCGTCTCTTCGCTTCTCGAATTACTTCTTCCACGGGCAAAGCCCCGTCGGAGCCGGTGCTGGTATGAATATGCAGGTCGATTTTCATTAATATTTCTTCTCTTTAGTGTATACCCGGGATTTTTAAACATTG
>CAVYZP010000038.1:0-80159 GCA_963772985.1 uncultured Chloroflexia bacterium | reverse complement strand
ATCGTCCTCACCGCCATTACTCTGGGTAGGTACATTGAATCTCAAACCGGCATCAGCATTAAACAATTTGTAAAAACACTACGGCCTATTAGATCAGGTGTGGTGATTATCAATGGTCGAGAATATCCAGCAAAAGAGATTATTCCGCAATCAGTCCAGAATTTACTCCAAAAACTTGGTTCAGGTCACTAATTTGAGAAACTCAGGTCCTACCGAAGCAAAGTACCTTCGGCTTTCGCGGGGACGACAGGGGAAATTCTTGCAATGGGCGTGGGGCTGCGCTCCCCATACATGTAGATACCGGCTTTCGCCGGTATGGAGATGGCTTTTGCGGGCAGGTTATCAACCAGTGCCAGAAACAAATAGTGAAGAAGGACAGGCAGGGACGCCTGTCCTAACTAAAGGACACCGGCAATAACCAGAAGAGGGGGTGCGCGAGCACCCCCTCTTAAATTTTTATTAAATTATCAGGCTGAATTCGGGGATTACTGACCTTTGAATTTGGGAGCCCGACGGCTGAACAGGGATGTGATGCCTTCGTTGAGGTCCTTGGTCAGGCTGAGGCTGGCAGCGGCTTCGGTTTCGATGAAAGCGCCGGTGCGCTGGTCGCCCTGAGCACCGTAATAGAGCAGGGATTTGGCCATTTTCTGGGCCAGCGGGGCGCCGTTGGCTAATTTCTTAGAGACTTCATCAACCATGGCTTCGAATTTGTCCGGTTCGGCGACAAAGTTGACCAGGCCCCATTCCAGGGCTTTTTCGGGGGTAACGGCATCGGCCAGCAAGACCATTTCTTTGGCATGGGTGCCGCCGATGAGGCGGATGGCGCGCTGGGTGCCGCCCCAGCCGGGGATTAAGCCGAGGGTGAGTTCCGGGAAGCGCAGCTGGGCTTTCTTATTCATGATACGGATATCGCAGGCGAGGGCCAGTTCCAACCCGCCGCCGACAGCCGCGCCGTTAATGGCGGCGATAATCGGTTTGGGATAAACTTCCATACGGGTGTACAAGGTCTGGCCGTAATCGCTGAATTTCAGGACATTATCGGCCTTACCGGAGGCGAAAGCAGAGACATCAGCCCCGCCGCAGAAATTGGAACCGGCGCCGGAGATGACGATACAGCGAACGTTATTGTCGTTCTCAACTTCGTCCAGCACCTGGTTGATTTCCGCCACAAAATCAAGGTTCAGAGAATTGGCGCGGGCGGGACGGTTCAATACCAGTCTGGTAACTTTGGTTTCTTTGTTAGTGGTATATTTGACGAATTCAAATTTACCGAAGCCGTAAGAATAGAAACCTTCGCCGGTCTTGCGGCCGAGTTTGTTTTCGGCGACCATTTTGGTGAGAACCGGGGACGGTTTGTATCTTTCATCCTTATAATTGGTATACAGGCGGTTTAGTTCGTTGACGATGTTATCAATGCCTTCGCTATCGGCCATGCGGAGGATGCCGCGGGGGAAGTTCAGACCGAGCTGAACCGCGATGTCGATTTCATCGCGGGTGGTGGCTTTGATTTCGAGCAGCTTGGCACTTTCATTAACGCCGCAGGCGAGGACACAAATCGGGTCGAAGTTGGCGCCGGCGTTCATCGGGATTTCGTTGGTTTTGCCGTCGGTCCAATCATAATAACCTTTACCGGTTTTCCGGCCGTAATTTTTGGATTTATAGAGGGCTTCGAGCAGCGGCGCGGGTTTATAACTCGGGTCCAGCGTCTCGGCGAAATATTCCATAACGTGATATTCGACGTCAATTACGCCGTTGGTCAGGGTATCTTCCAGTTCCAGCAAGCCCATCGGCAAGCCTAATTTGTATTTCAGGGCGGAATCCACTTCAAGCGCAGTTTTGGCTTCATTATGGGCGATGGCCCAATCTGATTCGTTGCTCATTACGCAGAAGATGCGGTTGGCGACAAAACCGGGCACGTCGACAACGTGGATAACAGTGCGTTTCATAGCCCTGGCTGCGGTTTCGGCGACCTGGATAGCGTCGGCGCTGGTCACTTTGCCGTGCACGATTTCGAGCAGGGGCATGAAAGACGGGGGATTGAAATAATGGGTACCGACGACTCTATCAGGATGTTTGGCGGCTTTGGCGATTTCGGCGATACTGAGGGACGAGGTATTGGTAGCGAAAACCATGTCATCGGGGGCGACTTCGGAGACCTCTTTGGCTACCGCTTTCTTTAGATCCATGACTTCCGGGACGGCTTCGATGACGAGGTCGGCATTTTTCACCGCTTCTTTAACATCAACGACAAAGCTCAACCGGCCCAATAATTCTTCTTTTTTCTCGGCGGTAAATTCGCCTCTTTTAACTCTTTTATCCCAGGCTTCGGTCATCAGCTTGCGGCCCTTATCGAGGAATTCCTGTTTAATATCCCTGACGGTGACTTTGTAACCTGCCTCTGCCGCGAGGGCGGCAATCTGCGCGCCCATAGCGCCGGCGCCGAGCACGGTAATGTTCTTGACTTCTTTCATCGGTAAAACCCCTTTCTAATGTATTTATTCTTATGAATAACACCGCATGTTTGGTTTAATAAATTATAATGGATACGTCACTAAATTACCAACAATGAGACAGGGCAGATGCAACCGAAATAATCAATAATCAAGAACCAATCAATACACAAGTAAATCCGAAGTACTAATATCGAAATACTAAAAAAAGCAGAGATTTTAGATTAAAGGTAAGGACAGGCAGGGACGCCTGTCCCAACAACCTGTTGTGAGAATGGTTTGATGTACATTTTTCTTTTCAAGCAAAATGTATTTCGCCTACGGGCTCAAGATTCCGGCCTTCGCCGGAATGGATTGCTGAAAATAGGTGTTGACTTGCCGGCGGGGATAGCTGTGTTATAATAAAACCGCAAGTCATTTTTAGATAGGAAAAATCGTGTTTACACACCTGCATGTACACAGTGAATACAGCCTCCTCGACGGCATGTGCCGCATCCCCAATCTTATTGCCCGGGTCAAAGAATTAGGTATGGACAGCGTGGCCCTGACCGACCACGGGGTAATGTACGGCGCGATCGAGTTCTACCGGCTGGCCAAGGACGCAGGCATCAGGCCGATTATCGGGTGTGAAGTCTATGTCGCGCCGAACGGGAACGGCAGCCATGCGCCCGGAGAGAAGAGCAATTACCATTTAGTGCTACTGGCCCGGAACCAGACCGGCTACCGCAATTTAATCCAGATTGTTACCCGTGCCCACCTGGAGGGCTTTTATTACAAACCGCGTATCGACAAAGAATTTCTAAGGGAACATGCCAACGGATTAATCGCCCTTTCCGCCTGCCTGGCGGGCGAAGTGGCGCAGCACATCCTGGCGGGGCGCCGGGAAGAGGCAATAAAAGCCGCCCTGTGGTACAAAGAAACATTCGGGGATTTCTACCTGGAAATACAGCGGCACCCCATCGCGGAACTGGAAACGGTGAACGCCGCTTTAATTGAAATCAGTCATGAAACCGGCATCCCGCTGGTGGCGACCAACGATACGCATTACCTCTACAAAGAAGATGCGTCGACGCATGATTTACTGCTGTGCATCGGCACCAACTCCACGGTTTCCGACCAGAAACGGATGAAAATGCAGGGTGATTTCTTCTATCTGAAGACCCCCGAAGAAATGGCGGAAGCTTACCGCGATATCCCGGAAGCGCTGGAAAACACGCATAAAATCGCCGAAATGTGCGATTTAAAACTGGATTTTGAACGGCTGCACCTGCCGGAAATTACGCTGCCGCCGGGGAAAACCCCGGACGAATATCTTGCGGACCTCTGCTACGAGGCCTTCCCGCGCTTTTACCCCAATGCCACCGACGAAATCAAAGAACGGCTGGCCTATGAGTTAAGCGTGGTGAAAAGTACCCAGTTCGCCAATTACTTTCTGGTGGTCTGGGACATCGTTTCCTTCGTGCGGAGAGCCAATATCATGTTCGGAGTGAGGGGCAGCGCGGCGGCCAGCATTATCCTGCGCTGCCTGGGGATTACCGAACTGGACCCTATCGAGCACAAGCTGGTCTTCGAACGTTTCCTGAACCTAGAACGGAAGGAAATGCCGGATGTCGATCTGGATTTTCAGGATGACCGCCGTGAAGAAGTGATTGCCTATGTCACGCAGAAATACGGACAGGACCATGTGGCACAAATCGTCACATTCGGAACGCTGGGAGCGCGGGCGGCATTAAGGGATGTGGGCCGGGCGTTGGCGATGACTTATGCAGATGTCGACCGGGTGGTGCGGCTGATCCCGCTGGGGCCGGGGGTAACACTGACCAAATCTTTAGATGAGAACGCCGAACTGAAGGCTTTGTATAACGACGACGCGGTTATCCGCAAACTATACGACCTCGCCCGTAAGGTGGAAGGGATTTCCCGCCATGCCAGCACCCATGCCGCCGGGGTGGTGATTTCCAAAGAGCCGCTGAACAAATACGTGCCGCTGCAAAGGGTTTCCAAAGGGAACGGTGAGGGCGGGGCGATGGTGCAGTTCACGATGGAAGACGTGGCGCGCATCGGGTTGCTGAAGATGGACTTCCTGGGGCTGGTGAACCTGAACATCCTGGGAAAAGCCAAGCAAATCATCAAAGAGCGGCATAATATCGATATCAATTTGAATACGATTCCGCTCGATGACGCGAAAACATATCAATTGCTGGCATCGGGGGATACGGCCGGGGTTTTCCAACTGGAAGGCACAGGCATGCGCCGATATATCAGGGAATTGAAACCGAGTACTTTCCCGGAAATCGCGGCCATCGTGGCGCTGTACCGTCCGGGCCCGATGGAACAAATCCCGACTTACATTAAAGCCAAGCACGGACTGGAGCCGATACGTTACCCGCATCCCGTGCTGGCGCGTTATCTGGAAGAGACCTACGGGGTAATTGTTTACCAGGAACAGGTGCTGTTCATCGTGCGGGAATTCGGCGGTTACAGCCTGGGGAAAGCGGACATCTTCCGCAAGGCAATGGGGAAAAAGATACTTGCCGTAATACAGAAAGAAAAAGCGATTTTCATCGCCGGCGCCAATGCCAAAGGATTCTCCACGGAGCTGGCGGAACAGGTTTATGCGTTGATTGAGCCGTTCGCCGGTTACGCATTTAATAAAGCACATGCCTTCAGCTACGCGCTGATTGCGTATCAGACCGCCTACTTAAAAGCGAATTATCCGGTGGAATATATCACCGCACTGCTGGCGGCCCATGCCGGCGTGACGGAAAAAATCACCAGCGCCATCAGCGAATGCCGAAGATTAGGCATCAAAGTCCTGCCGCCGAACATTAACCGCAGCGAGGCAAACTTCGCCATAGAAACCGATGAAAAGGGCAGCAACAACATTCGCTTCGGATTGACTTCAATTAAAAATGTCAGCGCCGGCGGCGTGGAAACGATTATCAACGAACGCCGGAAAAACGGCGACTTTAAATCCGTAGAAGAACTCTGCCGCCGCTGCGATTTACGGAACATGAACAAACGGGTGATGGAAAGCCTGATTAAAGCGGGGGCGCTGGACTGCCTCGGGAACCGCGGGACGTTACTGAACAATATTAATGAAATCCTGTCGCTGGCACAACGGGAACAGAAATCCCGCGAGGCCGGACAAACGACGATGTTCGATTTATGGGGACAACAGGTGGAAGCGCCGGTTTCGCCGCTGGAATTAGCGGAAGCAGAAGTGCCGGTAAAAGACAAGCTGGCCTGGGAAAAGGAACTGATGGGGGTTTACCTTTCCGAACACCCCTTCAGCGCTTTTGCCGATAAAATCGCGGCGGAAAATACGATTCTCTGCGGCCAGGTAGATGCGGAAATGGCCGGGCAAACCGTACTGGTGGCGGGAATGGTGGCCTCGGTGGCGCATTTAATCACCAAGCAGCAGAAGGCATTCGTGAAAGCAACACTGGAAGATTTGGACGGCAGCATCGAGGTGATGGTGTGGTCGGATGTTTATTCCGGCACGACGGAATTGTGGGAAGAAGGGAACATCGTGCTGGTGGAAGGCAAAGTAGGGGTGCGGGATGACGGTATCCAATTGAGCTGCAAGAAAGTCAGCCGTTATGAACCGGGCAAACAAAAAGGGGAAAAGGCAGTAACCGCGGCCGCGCCGGCCAAACCGATAAACGGGGCGGAACCAAGGCCGGTGTCTAATGGATATGTTTACAAACCGGAAGAAAAACCGGCGCCGAAACAACGACATAAAGTGATTGTCACGATTCAGGATTCCGGGGATGCCGAGAGGGACGCAAATTGTTTGCGCCGGGTGGTGTATACTATGAAAGAGTTTCCCGGTCAGGATGAAGTCAGTTTGCGGATTCCCAACGAAGGGAAGATTGTAAAACTGAAGATTGCGAATCTTTACACCGACTATACCACGGAATTGCGGCAGCGGATTATCGAACTGGTGGGGGAAGAGGGGCTAAAAGTGGAGACGATGGCATAAACTGCCCGGGATGAAGACGGAAGGGAATAATGTATATAATACTCGGGTTTTTAATTATTGTATGCGCGTCCATACTGGAATGCTACTGCTCTTTCGGCCGGCAGGCGAGAGAGGACGTCAAGCCCGGTGTTTTTAAGAGCTGGGTTAAATGGGTTCTGGAAGGTCTGTGGCTGCTGCTGCTGATAGTGGGCGCAGTAATATTATTTATCTCCTCCGGCGATTTTAGTTTGATTACACCGCTCATCGGTATCGTTTTGTTCTGGCTGGTGCTGCCGTTTATTATCAATCCCATCATGCGCCGACGACTGCTGCCGCCGTGGGATGAGGTGAAAAAAGAATTAGGCCCCAAAGGCTATCAAGAAAAAACTTACTGGCGCGGCAACTGGTGGATGAAAGACGCAAAGGTGAAACGGAAGAAACCTTAAAATAGCAACAAGGTGCCATAATGTCAACCGAAAATGTCCCGGAAGGACACCGTAAAAGGCTCAGGGAAAGGTTCATTAAAAGCGGTTTGAGCGGATTCGCCGATTACGAAGTGGTAGAACTGCTGTTGAGCCTGGGAACGCCACGCAAAGACTGCAAACCGCAAGCCAAAGAAGCCCTAAAGAAATTTAGAACATTGCGCGGGGTGCTTTCGGCTTCGACGGAAGAACTGCAGCAAATCAAAGGCATCGGCCCGCATTCCGCTTTCGGCATCAAACTGATGCAGGACGTGGCCAGAGCATATCTGAAAGAGCAGATTATCGATACCCCATATATGCAGTCGTCTCAGGCAATTTATGAATACCTGTACCACTCGATGCGCGACCTGAAAAACGAAGTTTTCAAAGTTATTTATCTCAATTCACAAAACCAGATTCTGGATACCGCCGATTTGTTTGAAGGAACAGTCAACAGCGCGGTCATCGTGCCGCGGCAGATTGTAGAGCAGGCGCTAGCGCACCATGCAGCGGGGCTGGTCTTCGCGCACAACCATCCTTCGGGGAATTGCGAACCGAGCAAGAGCGACAAAGACATCACGCGGGACCTGGTGTTTGCCGGGGGAACGGTGCAGATTAAAATCCTGGATCATCTGATTATCGGGAATAACAGATATTACAGCTTCGCGGGCGAGGGGTTAATCCGGCAATACGAGATGGATTTCCTGGAGTTGAAGATGAAGGGCGGGGGATAGGAACGGGAAAATTACCCGATAGTAAGATGGCGAGGAACTGAAAAATTCTTCCTTAATCTCTCTATCCTTTAGACAAGCTAAAGGACCTACGGTTTTCGGACCTCCGGCATTCGCTTCGCTCGGTACTTTAGAGATTCCGGTTCATTGTTTAGCTTTTTCCAGCGCCAGCAGCTGCCGTTTTGCGGGGAGACCGCAGCCGAATCCGCCCAACGTACCGTCGCCGGCAATGACACGGTGGCAGGGGACAACAATCAGGAAGGGATTTTTACCGAGCGCCTGGCCGACGGCCCGGGCTGCCTGCGGTTTGCCGATTTGTTTGGCCAGCCAGCCGTAGCTGCGGGTCTCGCCGTGAGGAATCTGCTGTGCGGCCTGCCAGACCTGTTTGCGGAAAGGCGTGGCATCGGAAAAATCCAGTTTATCGGGGAAGGTTGTCTTTTTACCGGAATAATAATCCTGAAAACGCCGGGTGGTATCAGAGAACGTATCAGGAGAGGATACCGCCTGTTTTGCCGGTTCTCCCAGTAAAGCGAAAGCCTGCTGCCGGGTGGTTTGGGGAAGAGTGACAGCTAAAATACCGGCCGGCGAGGCGAGGATGCCCATCCAGCCCTGTTTGGTTTGAAAAAGAGTGTAACTGAGTTTTTTTGCCATCACCTGCCAGCCTTTCAGTTATTTTTCATCGATAATCGTTGCCGTGATCTCGCCACGCCGCTATACTCCTCGCGATGGATAAGTTTTTACTTGACGTTGACTTTAATATAGATATCACCGGGGACGCCGTCGGTGGTGAGGCGGGCGTTGCGCAGCCTGATTTTCATGCCGGATTTAATGCGGGCCGGGATGGTAACGCGCAGGCGCTTACCGTTGCGGGTGAGGTCTTTTTCCATACCGTGCGCAGCCTGCTGACGGGTGATGGTGATTTCATAATTGACGCTCTGTGAATCCTGGCGCTGCGGCTGCTGGGAATAATAAGTCTGTTCGATAGATTCATCTTCAGGGGTGGTAAAAAACATGCGGCCGCTGCCGTCAGTGGCGTACTGACGGAAAGAGAAGCCGCGCGGCTTGGTAAAGTTGCCGAAAATTTCGTCCAGAAAATCGTAGCTGAGACCGGCGCCGCCGAAGTCGCGCATCAGGTCTTCGACCGTACCCTGGGTAGTATGGCTGTTGAAGACATCGCTGGCATCGCCGGTGGTGCCGAACTGGTCGTACTGTTTGCGCTTATCGGGGTTGCCGAGCACGCCGTAGGCTTCGTTGATTTCCTTGAATTTTTCGTTGGCCCACTTTTCTTTGCCGGGATTTTTATCCGGATGGAATTGCATGGCCAGCTTACGGTAGGCCTTTTTAATATCGTCGTCAGAGGCGGTGCGCGGCACACCTAAAATATTATAATAATCTTTCTGCGGCATAAATTATCTCTCGATTCAATTCAATATTATAAGAGCAACTTTTTTCATTTTCAGTATAGCACAGCCACTTGCGGCATGTTGTATCTAAGGTTACAATCTAAAGTAGTTATGACGGGTTGGGAAAAGACTCTTTCAATTGACAAATAGTGGGAGAAAATTCTTGAATACTATCCTGCAAATATGCAATGACCCACTCCCTACCCTCGCCGGTACATTTTGCTTTAAAAGCAAAAGTATTTCGTCCGCCAGAGGCGGACTCAAGGCGAGGAAGAAAAACGAGAAGTAGTGCTTCAGCACTCCCTCTTCTGGAGTTCCTACTTTGTCCCAAACATATTTTGTTATAAATAAGAATAATTAAGACTTTGGAATAAAGTTCTTTTGATTTAATTTAAGATGGAGGTTTCCGGAAATGGCTGAAGAACTGGGGAAGATTGAAAAGCTGGATATCGAACAATTCGGACTGCGTAAATTGTACGTGGTGCCATTGATTTTTTCCGGTGCCGATGCGCCCCCGGATTACAAAGAAAAACAGGAAAAATACTGGCGCGAAGTGAACGAGCAGATTGCCAATCAGGAAGCCAAAGTGGGCAAAATTAAACGGATTTATCATGAATCAATGGCGGTCGGCGGGGAGGAAGGGCTAAAAATAATCACGGAAATCGATTCCTTCAGCCATCTGATAGCCAAGGACAAATTCGAAAACGGCGCAATTTTTGAAGCGACGGAGCAGGCCGAACTGGCGGACGAATGCATTGATTGGGAGCGTTGCCTGCTGATGGGGCTATACAGCCGGAAAGCGCTGGAAACGGTGGCCGAAGCATATGAAAAATGCTCGCGGCTGCGGTACGAATATATCGGCCGCCGCATTGATGAAACCCTGAAGCCGGGCGAAGCGGCAATCCTCTTTATCCGCGAAGGCCATATGGTGCAGTTTGCCCGGGACATCGAAGTGTTCAGCGTGGCACCGCCGGCGCTGGACGAGATTCACCGCTGGCTGCGGGAGCGGGCGAAACAGAGAGAAGAGAAGCAGAGCTGAGCATTTTAAAGGGCAAGCCTCGATAAATATTTGCCTCCTGGGCAATACATTTTGACCAAGGTTAAAAGCATCTTCGATTGCGACCTGAGAAAGTATTCCGGCCTGAGAGTCTCGATGAAACAGGCTAACCCTTCAAACGATTCTCTCTTAGTGATGTTGTCCGAAAATACCCCTGGAAATGAAAATTGAGGTGAATTGTTCAACTCTGAAAATAAATCCTCCTTGATCCCCCTTTCGCGAAGGGGGAAACAGACTTAACTAGGCAACTTAAAAGTTTTTGGACAAGTTCAGAATCGATTATTCTATAACAGCAAGCAAAAACAAATGCTTAACGCCAAACTGCCGGACTACTGCTAAAAGGGCATTGACAAACCCCGAATTAAGGTCTAAATTGTAGTCTTAACTACAGAAATCCTCACTATTCCTGAAAAGCTCACGGGTTGTTATCCTGACCGATTGCACCACAATGGAAAGGAGGCACCGATGGACAAGAATACCGAGAAGGTTTGCCGGGCGATCTACGACGAAATCAAGAAAGACCAGGCGGACCTGGACTGGTTCTGGCTGAAGCAGGAAGCCGAACACTTAATGGCCGGGAATTCGCCCAGCGGCACAGTCGGCGTCACAATCCTGGAACATTTGAAGAAAGCCGGCAAGTGTTAATACCCAATTCCCGATGATTCCAAATCAGAAAAAACGACAGGCATATTTAAATATTTCTTGATGAATTTGCGCGGGAGGGAAGATGGAAACAATATACAAATACCAGAAATACATTCAGGAACCATACAATGTGACTTCCAAACTGATTGATGAGACGGTGGCCAAAGGATTCGGCGATAAAGTATTTGTCTACTATAAAGACGAAAAATATACCTACCGGGAGATGCAAAGCCTGATTAACCGGGTGGGTAACGCATTATATCTGCTGGGCGTGCACATGGAGGAGAAAGTAGTACTGGTGATGTACGATTCGCCTGAAGCCATTGCTTCCTTCTACGGCGCGATTAAAATAGGCGCGGTGCCGGTGCCGGTTAATTACCAGTATTCGAGCGATGATTTCCGCTACCTGTTGAACGACAGCCGGGCGCGTACAATAATTACCCATGAAGATTTCGCCGACGAGATTGACGGCTGGCGGGAGAAGCTAAGGTATCTGGAAAATACGATTGTGCTAGGCCAAAAAACAAAATCGTACCAGACCGGCTTTCACGATATTGTCGACCGATGTTCGGACCAGCTGGATTCGGCCTACACCACGTATGACGACGCGGCAATCTGGAACTATACTTCCGGCATCACAGGCATCCCGAAGGCGGCCGTGCATCTGCAGCACGACGTGTTTACCAGCCTGGATAATTATGCCAAAGGTATTCTGGGCATCAATCAGGACGACATCATTTTTTCCGGCTATAAATTTTTCTTCGCTTACGGGTTAGGGAACAGTTTCATTTATCCGCCGGGTGTCGGCGCGGGCGTGGTACTGCTGCCGGAAAAGTCCACGCCGGAAATGGTATTGACGACGATTAACCGTTACCAGCCGACCGTATTTTTCGGGGCGCCCAGGCTTTATACCGGCATCCTAGAAATAAAAGACGCCGAAAAAAAATATGACCTTTCTTCGCTGCGGCTATGCATCTCTTCGCTGGAGGCGTTACCCAAAGATATATTTTATCAATGGAAAGAGCGATTCGGGATGGAGATACTGGACGGCATCGGTTCGACGGAGCTGATGCACATTTTCATTTCCAACCGGCCGGGAGACGTGCGCCCGGGAAGCTCCGGCAAAGTTGTGCCGGGATATACCGCTAAAATTGTGGACGATGACGGCAGCGAAGTCCCGGACGGCGAGGTCGGCAACCTGCAGGTGAAGGGTGAATCGATGGCGGCTTTCTATCACCGGCAGCATGATAAATCCAAGTCCGCGATGCTGGGCGAATGGTTTAATACCGGCGACAGGTATTACCGGGACAGCGACGGTTATTATTATTATTACGGCCGGGGGGATGACATGCTGCAAGTGGGCGGCATCCAGGTTTCCCCGATTGAGATAGAGAATACACTGGCATCGCATCCGGCGGTGCAGGAAATCGCGGTAGTGCCGAAAGAGGATGAAAAAGGCGTGATACGGCCTAAAGCTTTCATCGTGCTGAAGGCTGGCTATGAACCGTCAGAAGAATTGGCCGAACAGCTTCAGGAGTATGCCAAGAAAAGCATCGCCTCTTATAAATACCCGCGCCTGATTGAGTTTATCCATGAGTTGCCGAAGACGACTACGGGGAAGATACAGCGTTATAAATTACGCGGTTAATTTTAATTCGGTTCAACAAAATATGTTATTAGTTTTTTGTAACAGTACAACGACCCACTCCTTTATTCTCGCCATGGGAGTGCTTTTGCACTCCCTCTTCTAGAACTCCTACTTAAAATCAGCGTACGCAATTTGGCGGACCCGAATTAACCAGCAAATTGACAATGGAAAAATAGAGGACTAGAATTGAGGCATTTCTATAACTAATTATTACGGAAATATTTCGGTTCTACCGAACAGGAGAGGAAGATGTATGAGGCAAATAACTACCAGGTGAATTGTCCATCGTGTAATACTCCTCTACCGGTGCTGCTCATCCAGGTCGCTACGCAGCAGGTCATCACATGCAGTCATTGTAAAAACGAGTTCCGTTTGCTGGACAAGGATGGCAAGGCAAAAAGGGCCATCTCCGAGGCATATCCCGCCTGGAACACGATTAGATGACATCAGCACTAACCGCGGCGGACTGACGGCAGGGCTTTTAAGCTCCGTTATTTAACAGGCGGTGGAAACCGCCGGTCTTAGCTACAGGTATAAAAAATATTTCCCATTAAGAGGCATCAATCAGGGAGTGGCAATGGCACACGCCAGCTTAAAACTGACAGTAAATGAAATCCCAATTCAAACTGACCATTTTGTGGCCGGTTTTGTTGAGCATACGATAAGCGGAATGATTGAAAGCCTGGAAGGCGCCGGCAAAATCAAGGACCTGACTTTAGCAATTGACGGGGAAACCGTTGAGATAGAGCTGAACGGGGCGAAGCTGCAAACCAATGTTTTTACCAGCCGGATTATCAAAAGCACGGTCGCCGGAATGCTGGCGCCGCTGAAGGGCGTGTCAGACATTAAAAAAGTAACCGTGATTATCAATAAATAAAACAGCGGCGTGTTATTTTCCAGAAAAGCGAAGGCCGGACGTGACATCAAAAGACATCAAAAATATGGAAATTAACACAGAAAAATTCCCCGTCGTTCAATATAACGACAGCGGCAAAAATGGTATCCAAAAGACGGTCGCGCGGGAATTTTTACTGACCATTTTTCTGAACGGGCAAGAGCTGGTAACGATAATGTGTTCCCCGAAGGACATAAAATATCTAGCGGTAGGATTTTTAGTCTCCGAGGGGCTGCTGCAAAACCTCGAAAGCATCAACAAAATTGAAGTTGATGAGTTTGCCGGAGTAGTACGCGTGGAGACGAAAGAAGCGCCGGATCCGGACAGCCGGTTTTTCGCTAAAAGGTTAATCACTTCGGGGTGCGGAGGCGGGGCGACATTTTACAGCGCGGCCGATATCGCGGCGGCGAAAATAGAATCCAAAATGAAAATATCAGCGGAAGATGTGCTGGCGTTGGCCAGGGAATTTCAGCACCACTCCGAACTTTATTTGTCGACCCACGGGGTTCACAGCGCCGCTATCTGCGACGGTAAAAAGATACTGGTTTTCAATGAGGACATCGGACGGCACAACGCCATCGACAAAATATTCGGGAAATGTTTGCTGGAACAAATACCGACAGATAACCGGGCCGTGATATCCAGCGGCCGGGTTTCTTCGGAGATAATGCACAAAGTGGCGAAAAGAAATATCCCGATTGTGATTTCGATATCCTCCCCAACCAGTTTGGGAGTGAGAATTGCCGACGATTTCGGGATTACGTTAATCGCGTCCGTCAGCGGTAAGAAATTCGACGTTTACAGCAATGCCTGGCGGATTGATTAAGGTGCTAATTTAAAACGATAAGCAAGCCTGCAGCCTTTATTCCCAATCATTTTGGTTTCCCACAACATCCGCAGCTTTCTCAATGCTAATAATTAATACATAAAATGACCTATTGACAATGGTTTTACTATGGCATAGAATTACGCCAGACAATATATCGTTAAATAAACGCTCTATTAAAAAACGACATATAATATAGTATAGAGGTTGAGATTTAATGGCAGCGAAACGTTTAAAATACCGGACAAATACCTACCACCCGCAGCAGGTGGTATTGACGCTTTACGGGGATTATATCCTGCACCTCGGCGGCGAAATCGGGATCGATACGCTGATTAAACTCCTGGCGAACTTCGGGCTGTCCGAACAGGCGGTCAGGTCGGCAATTTCCAGGATGTCCCGCAACGGTTTATTAAAAGTAAGACGGGTGGGAAAGAGGAGTTATTACTCTTTGACCGATACCGGCCGCACGCTGCTGACGGAAGGAGCACGGCGCATCTTCAAACGCAAAACGGCGAAGTGGGACGGAACATGGAATATTGTAACGTATACGATTCCGGAAAAAACCCGGGAAACACGCGATATTTTCCGCCAGGAGCTAAGCTGGCTGGGCTACGGCCCCTTAAGCGAAGCGACGTGGCTTTCGCCTTATGACATGACCAAAGAAGTCATCGAACTGGCAGAAAAACTGAAAATCAAAGATTCCGTACTGATTTTTAATTCCAGACAGGTCGGCCGGGTAAATCCGGAAGGAATTATGAACTGGTGCTGGGATTTACACAAGATAAATGAAAAATACTGCAGTTTTGTGGACAAATATCAGGACAAACTGAACGACCACCAACAACGGCTTAAGGCGGGCGAAGCAATTGAACCGGGGGAATGTTTTGTGGAAAGGTTCCATTTGATTCACGAATACCGCAAGCTGCCTTTTTATGACCCCGACCTGCCGATAGAACTACTGCCGAAAAACTGGCTGCGCCCGCAAGCCGCAGCATTATTTAACGAATATCACGATTTACTGGCCAGCAAGGCAAATGAGTATTTTGACTACGCGTTTCAAAGCAACGGGAGCACAAGGAGAAACAGAAACACCATTACCCAAACAGCATGAAACACCTGTGAGAAAACGGCAATTCACCTCCCGCTTTTTTCCGGAAACGGGAAAGACGGAACCTCGCCAGAAAGAGGGTTAAAATGAGGTACGCAGAGACAGGGTTCAATTTAGAAATCGATTTATCCCGGGGCAGCATCGAGAGGGAAGCGACGGACCAAAAAACGACCGAGCTTTACCTCGGCGGCTTAGGGACAAATGCCAGAATATTATGGGACCGTGTCCCACCGGAAGTGCAGCCGTTTGACGCGGAAAACCTGCTAATTTTCGGCACCGGTCTTTTAACCGGCACGCCAGCGCCCGGCGCAAACCGCACAATCATTTCCACGATCTCCCCGCAAACCGGCCTGATGGCTTATTCGATGATGGGCGGCTTTTTTGCCCCCGAATTGAAATATGCCGGCTACGATAAAATTATTTTCCGCGGCAAATCCCCAAGTTTGGTTTACATCTGGATTAACAACGACAAAGTGGAAATCCGGGATGCCAGCCACCTGCGGGGGAAAGGCGCGATTGAAACCGCCGAACTGATAAAGAAAGAGTTAAAAGAGCCGAACGCCCAGGTGGCGTCAATCGGACTGGCCGGAGAAAACAGGGTTTTTACCGCATCTATCGAGCAAGGGCGGTCCAGTTCCAGCCGATTAGGGGTGGGCGCGGTGATGGGGGATAAGGGAATCAAGGCGGTGGTTGTGCGCGGCACCAAAGACATCAATCTGGCCCGTCCGGCAGAATTTTTCGGGCTCTGCAGCGAGGTGTTGAAATACATTCAATTCCGCAATCAAAATCCGGTACCCGGGGTGATGACCATTTTACAGGGGCTGGGTTCGCCGCAGGAGATGCTGCATGTCGACGAGAAGTGGCACACAGAAAACTTCTCCTGGGGCAACGCGCGTACCCGCCGTAAAGAGTTCTGGAATAAAGAAATCGAAGACCGGTGGAAATCGGTTCAGGAACAGGCGCGGACACGGCTGGTCAGCTGCTATAACTGCCCGATGAAATGCGGGGCGATAATTTCCCTGCCCGGCATCTCCACTTACATGATGAAATGCTTCTCAAAACTGACATATACGATGGCGGCAATGGTGGACGACCTGGATTTCGGGTTCAGGATTGCACAGCGGGCAACAGAATACGGGGTAGACGGATTCTCCACTCCGCAAATCATGGCTTTTGCATTTGAACTGAAAGAAGCCGGTATTTTAACCGACAAAGATTTTGAAGGCTGCCCGAACGATAACGAAGGGAAATTTTACTGGCTGCTGGACAAAATCGTCCGCCGCGAAGGGATCGGCGATATACTGGCGGATGGGGTTTATGCCGCGGCCCGAAAAATCGGCAAGGGCGCGGAAGCGTTCGACCACAACACGATTAAGAAACACGAGCAGCTCCCACTGAAACTGGGGATGTTGAACCCGGTGTATTTCCTGATGTATGCCACCGGCGAAAAAGTAAACATCACCCAAATTGAAGGCCAGTTCCCGCAAGCGCCTTTCCCGACGATGGAAGAACGGGAAGCTTTCGTCAAAGACTGGATACAAGTGCCGGACGAGAAGTTTAAAAAATATCTGCTGGATTGGGAAGTGCGCGGCGACCATTCAAATCCGACTTACCCGACGGCGGAAATATCGGCGGACATCGTCGACTGGCAGGAAAAAATGCATTATATCGACGATGCGCTGGGCATCTGCGCCGGATTGTCGTCGTTCCCGCTGAAACCGCCTTACCATATTCATAATTACCCGCACTTTATTTCCTCCGGGGCGGGAATCGATATGGACGAAACAAAATTGACGCAAATCTACAACCGGAACCGAAACCTGATTCGAGCCATCAACGTCCGGAGGGGATTGAGGAGAGCGGATGAGAAACCGCCGGAAGACCACTGGCGGAAACGGTTCCCGGAGCTTGAGCAAAATCTTTTAGACAATTATTACCGGTTTAAAGGATGGACCAACGAAGGCATCCCCACGAAAAAGACTTTGCAGGAATTAGATATGGCGACGGTGGCTGAAGACCTGGAGCAGCGGGGGATTATTAAAAATGGCTAAAGTGAAAAAGATAATCAAGACAATCAAAATCGATGTTGATAAATGCAACGGCTGCCGCGCCTGCGAAGTCGTCTGTTCCGCTTTTCATGCCAACCCGAAGTACAGCAGCAACAACCCGGCGCGCTCCCGTATCCGCATGGTGCGCGACCCGCTGAGAGACGTATACCTGCCGGTTTACGCGGGTGAATATACAAAGGCGGAATGCGCCGGCCGGGACAAATATGTGCTGGACGGCAAAGAATACACCGAGTGCGATTTCTGCCGGGCTTCCTGCCCTTCACGCGACTTTTTTAAAGAGCCCGATTCCGGCCTGCCGATAAAGTGCGACATGTGCGAAGACAACGAACCCGGGGAAAAGCCGTTATGCGTGCAGTGGTGCCTGAATAATGCCCTGACTTTAGAGGAACGGGAGGAAGAAGTTGAAGAAGCAGAAAAGCCGGGAGACGTCGAGACGGGGTTGGAATCGATGATTAACAAATACGGCCTGGAAAAGGTAAAAGATACCGTAGAACGACTGGGACACAAATAAAACTTTAAGGCAAAAAACCGAGGCGTAAAAGAAATGGAAACCCTGCCCCTGGAACCATTTAAAGTAGTAATCGACGGCATTAAAGAAGCCGGCGGCGAAGCGGATAAATTCTGCTACCAGTGCGGAAAATGCGATACGGTTTGCCCCTGGAACCGGGTCCGAAAATTTTATGTGCGGAAACTGGTCAATCAGGCTAAATTCGGGGTGGTGCCTTTTGAAGCTGAAGATATCTGGTTGTGCACGACCTGCCGCAATTGCGTACAGCGCTGTCCCCGCGGAGTGGAAATTATCGACGTGATGCGCTCGGTGCGAAGATTACTAGTGCCGGACGGAGTTGTGCCGGCCAGTATCCCCAGCCTGCGCAGCGTGATGACCAGCCTGGCCAGTGTCGGCAACCCCTGGGGGCAGGAGCCCAACGACCGGGCAAACTGGGCCAAAGAGCTTGAGGTGAAAGAGTTTACCGAAGGCACGGAAGTGCTGTATTTCCCCTGCTGCTATCCCAGTTACGAACCCAGGTTAAGAAAGGTGGCGCAAGCAACAGCCAATCTGTTGAATACCGCCGGCGTGAATTACGGGATTTTAGGCGCCAAAGAAATGTGCTGCGGTGAAAGCGTGCGCAAAGCCGGCAACGAGACATTATTCAAACGGCTGGCACGGGAAAACATCAAAACTTTTATCGAAAACGGCGTTAAAAAAATCGTCGTTTCTTCGCCACACTGCTATCACACTTTCAAGAATGAATATCCTGAATTCAAGGTCAATTTCGAAGTATTGCATATCACCCAGTATCTGGGACACTTGATAAACGAAGGAAAATTGAAAATCACCAAAGAATATAACCACAAAGTAACATATCACGACCCGTGCTACCTGGGGCGGCACAACGGGATTTACGATGAACCGCGCGATATCCTGAAGAAAATACCCGGCCTGGAATTGAAAGAGATGACCGATACGCGTGAAAGCAGTCTCTGCTGCGGCATGGGCGGCGGCCGGATCTGGATGGAAACCGCCAAGAACGAAAGGTTTTCGGATATCAGATTGAAGCAGGCGATTGATGCGGGAGCGGGAATACTGGCTACTGCCTGCCCTTACTGCATCACCCAGTTCGAGGACGGCCGGTTATCTCTCCCGGACGGCAATTCTATTCAAATTAAGGATATTACGGAGATCCTCCAGGAAGTCGTTTGACATCAGGGATAAGGATAAGAAGTGGAAAAAGAACAAATCGACCATCTGAAGAAGAGTCTCGGGGGGAGTAATTTCGGGGATGTGATGGTGGTTGGCGGCGGGGTCAGCGGCGTACAGGCCTCACTGGACCTGGCGACTGCGGGTTTCAAGGTGTACCTGGTGGATAAAGCGCCGGCGATCGGCGGCCACATGGCGCAGCTTGATAAGACCTTTCCGACCAACGACTGCTCCATCTGAATACTCGCACCGAAGCTCGTCCAGGTTGGACGGCATCCGAACATTAAGGTCCTGACTTACACCGAAGTCGACAAAGTCGAAGGGAAAGCAGGGGCCTTTAACGTGACTTTGACGAAAAAACCGAGGTACATTATCGAAAGTAAGTGCACCGGCTGTACGACCTGTGTGGAATATTGCCCGGTGAAATACCCGGACAGGTTCAACCAGGACATTTCAAAAAACAAAGCCGTGCACATTTATTTCGCCCAGGCAATCCCGCTGGTTACCTATATCGATGAAAGCTGCCTGTACCTGAAAGACAAGAAATGCGGCATCTGCGAATCCGTCTGTAAAAATAACGCCATCGATTTCACCCAGACCGCCGAAAAGATGGAAGTAAAGGTAGGGGCAGTTATCCTGGCGCCGGGCATCGAAGCTTACACGCCCAAAGTGGGGAACGAATACGGCTACGGACGGATGCAAAACGTGGTGACCAGCATGGATTTTGAGCGGTTATTATGCGCTACAGGTCCCTACGAAGGGGAAATCCTGCGGGCGTCGGATAAAAAACACCCGCACAAAATCGCCTGGATACAATGCATCGGTTCCCGGCAGGTCAACCCGAAGGGCGTGGGCAACAGCTACTGTTCTGCGGTCTGCTGCACTTACACGCAGAAACAGGTAATTTTAACCAAAGACCATGACGCCGAGGCCGAGTGTACGATATTCCACAACGATATCCGTTCTTACGGCAAGGATTTCGAGCGGTTCTTCCAGCGGACGGAAAAACTGCCGGGCATCCGGTTTTTCCGCAGTTATACCACGGTGGTCAAAGAAGACCCGAAGACCAAGAATGTCACCATCCGTTATTCCACACCGGACGAGGGAGTAAAAGAAGAAGAATTCGAGATGGTGGTGCTTTCGGTAGGGCTGAATCCACCGTCCGAGGCGCAGAGCCTGGCGGATAAATTCGGCATCAAACTGAATGCCCACGATTTTTGCGATACCAACCCGGCGAACCCGATGGAAACTTCACGGCCCGGGGTTTTTATCAGCGGTGCTTTCAACGGGCCGACCGATATCCCGGAATCGGTATTTACGGCCAGTGGCGCCAGTTCCCAATGCGGGGAACTGCTGGATTACCGGCGCGGCAAATTAACGGAAGAAAAAGTATTTCCGGCCGAACGGGATGTGTCCAAAGAACAACCGAGAATCGGCGTATTTGTGTGTCACTGCGGGGCAAACATCGGAAGGATTGTGAACGTGCCTTCGACGGTGGAATACGCCTTAACCCTGCCCAATGTAGTTTACGCACAGGAGCAGCTTTTCTCCTGCGCTTCCAATTCGGCCCGGGAAATAACGGATATTACGAAAGAAAAAGGGCTGAACCGGGTAGTCATTGCAGCGTGCAGTCCCCGCACGCTGGAGCCGCTGTTCCGGGAGACGCTGCGGGAAGCAGGCATTAACCAGTATTACTTTGAAATGGGCAACATCCGCGAGCACAATTCGTGGGTGCATTCCAAAGAGAAAGAAGACGCGCTGGACAAAGCCAAGGATATTATCAGGATGTCGGTGGCACGCGCCGCCCATCTGGCGCCTTTAAAAGAATTTGATTTACCGGTAAACAAGGAGGCGCTGGTGGTGGGGGGCGGCATCGCCGGCATGACCTGCGCATTATCGATCGCCAACCAGGGACATGAAGTCCACCTGCTGGAAAAAGAGTCAAACCTTGGGGGGATGGCGCTTAAAATCCATGAAACGCTGGAAGGGCTGGATGTCCAGGCCTACCTACGGGATTTGATAAAGAAGGTTTACGAACATCCGTCAATTCATGTCTATACGGACGCAACAATTATGGACGCGGCCGGTTACGTCGGGAATTTCACGACCCGGGTGAAGTCCGAAAGGGGTATACGTGAAATTAAACACGGCGCGGCGGTGATTGCCACCGGGGCGAATGTTTACAAGCCGACCGAATACCTGTACGGCACCGACGACAGGGTGATGACGCACCTAGAACTGGAAGAGCGGATATATCAAGGCGATGAAAAAATCAAAAACGCTAAAAACCTGGTGATGATTCAATGCGTCGGGTGCCGGAATGAGGACCGGAATTACTGCAGCCGGATATGCTGCGGCGAATCAATTAAGAACGCGTTGAAATTAAAAGAATTAAATCCAAAAATGGATATTTACATCCTCTTCCGCGACATCCGGACATACGGCTTCAGAGAGGATTATTACCGCGAGGCGGCGAACCGCGAAGTCAAGTTTATCCGCTACGAACCACAGGATAAACCGCTGATGGAAGCCGGCGAATCGCAGGAAGGCCAGCCCATTCTGAAAGTGACGGCGACGGATTACGTGCTGGGCAATAAATTGGAAATAGAAGCGGATTTTGTGGCGCTGGCGGCGGCAATTGTGCCGGCGGCGGGCAGCAAAGAAACAGCCCAGCAGTTCAAGGTGTCGCTGGGGCAGGACGGCTTCTTCCAGGAAGCACATGTCAAATTACGCCCTGTCGAGTTTGCGGCGGACGGCGTGTATCTCTGCGGGATGGCACACTATCCCAAGCATATCACCGAAACGATTAACCAGGCTTACGGTGCGGCCGGCCGGGTGCTGACACTGCTCTCGCACGACACGGTGGTGGCTTCCGGCTCCGTTTGCGAGGTGAATGAGAAAAAATGCATGGGGTGCGGCACCTGCGCCGCCGTATGTACTTACGGTTCAATCGAAATGCGCAAAACCGCGAACGGCATGAAAGCCATCGTCAATCCCATTCTATGTAAAGGGGACGGCCTGTGCAATGCCAAGTGCCCAACAGGGGCGATTCAACTGAAACACTTTACGGATAAAGGATTATTGGCCCAGATTGATGCCATGGTGCCTTATAAATAGAAGATTCCGAACGAATACAGCCGAGAATGCTGACATAGGAGGTGAGAACAAATGAGTCCGGGACTTAAATTTAAGCCGAAGATAGTTTGTTTCTTATGCCACTGGTGAGCATACGGCGCGGCTGATATGGCTGGAGTTTCCAGATTACAATATACAGCCGAAACCAGGGTAATAAGGGTGATGTGTTCCGGGAGAATCAGCCTGGAATTTGTGCTGCGAGCTTTCGCCAACGGCATTGACGGCGTGTTTATCGGGGGGTGCCGTTTGAACGAATGCAATTACATTACACAGGGAAATTATCATGCGCTGAACATGGTGCTATTGGGGAAGAAGATTTTGGAACACATCGGGCTGAATCCGGAACGGTTGAGAATTGAATTTATGTCATCGGCGGAAGGGGTTGTTTTTGCCGAAGTGATGAGCGATTTCAGCCGCAAGGTGCGGGAATTGGGCCCGGTGGGTTACGGCGAAGTCATTGACGAAAACGTCTTAAAAGACAGCCTGGCGGAGATGACTAAATTAGTGCCTTATATCAAAGTGGCGACAAACGAGAAACTTGGGCACCGCCTGTTAAACCCGGCAGAGTATGACGGCTTTTTCACCAGGGAGGAAGTGGACAAATTAATCAACGAAGCGCCGTCCTATTATATTGACCCGCAGAAATGCCAGGCCTGCATGATTTGCGCGAGAAGGTGCCCGGCGGAAGCGATTATCAGCGCCAAGGGCGAAATTCACGTAATTAACCAGGAAGAATGCATCAAGTGCGGGACATGTTTCGATGTGTGTCCGCCGAAATTTAAAGCGGTGACGAAGATTGTCGGGGCGCCGGTGCCGCTGCCGCTGCCGGAAGGCCAGCGGGCACTCACCAGAAAAGGTAAGGGACAGGAAGTTGCGTAAAGCAACGAGAAATATTTCATCCAAAGGCAGGAGGTACTAATGTTGCCAACCAGCGCGACCTATTTTGGTATTTCGGGCTACATTATTTTCTGGGTCTTGTTTGTGGTTGCCTTCGGATTGTTTGTGCAGCGAACTTATTTTCTTTTCCGGCTGATGCGGCTGGGCAAACCGGAGAACCGTTTCGACCAGGCGTGGAAGAGATTCAGGAACATGGTGCGCGAAGTGGTCACGCAGCGGTGCAGCCTGAAAAGCGTGACACGGAAGGATTTGGCGGGAATCGGCCACGCAATGTTATTCTGGGGATTCAGTTTTTTCTTATTAAGTTATATTATTTTCATCGGTTTCGCGGGCGGTTTCGGGCTGGCCTCCGTACTGACGGGCAATACATTCGAACGGGTTTTTTCGTCCATTTTGGATTTCGCCGGATTATTTGTGGCCATCGCCATTATCTGGGCTGCTATCCGGCGTTATATTGTGCGTCCGGCCAGACTGGAGAGGAGCATGGAAGCCGGCGTCATCATGATTATGGTCTTCTGCCTGATGGTACTCCATTTCGGCGTTGACGGATTCGGTTTGGCAGCAGCCGGAACGACAACATACTGGCCGCCCATCGGGGGAGCGATTGCCCGGTATTTAATGTCAACAACTATCGCAACGAGCACGCTCGCAGCTGTTTACCGCAGCCTGTGGTGGCTGCATTACGCCTTAATCCTTGGCTTTATGGTCTATATCCCGCGTTCGAAGCACATGCACATCCTGGCCTCCATCTTCAATACGATGTTTATCCCGTTTGGACAGAAAGTGGTGCTGGAACCGATTCCGGTGGAACAGCAGGAGAATTTCGGCATTGCGAAAATTCAGGATTTCACCTGGAAAGACATACTGGACCTGTATTCCTGCGCGGTCTGCGGCCGGTGCAACGCCAACTGTCCCGCGCAATTGACCGGCAAGAAACTGGCGCCGCGGGAAGTTATCCACAACCTGAAAGAACATTTGCTGGCGGCCGGTCCGGGGTTACTGAATGTCAAAATAGAGACGGCGAAAGACGGACAGGCCACCGAGATAATCGGCGGGGTGGTGACGGAGGAAGAAATCTGGGCCTGCACCACGTGCGGCGCGTGTCAGGAAGTGTGCCCGGTCAATATCGAGCATGTACGCAAACTGATCGGGTTCCGGCGGAACCTGGTGATGTCCCAGAGCAAAATGCCGGAAAGCGCCCAGTTAATGCTGCGGAATATGCAGTCCCGAGGGAACCCCTGGGCAGGGGTTACCTCAATGAGGCTGCGGGGCGACTGGGCGAACGAAGCGGGCGTGAAAGTGCTGGCAGACGGTGAAAGCGCCGAGACTATTTTCTGGGCAGGCTGCACCGGGGCGCTGGTGGAGAGAAATGTCAAAGCGACACTGGCGATGGCCAAAGTGTTTAAAACGGCGGGCGTTGATTTCGGGGTACTGGGCGATGCCGAGACCTGCTGCGGCGACCCGGCGCGAAGAGCCGGTTACGAATTCCAGTTCCAGATTATGGCGGAACAAAATATCGAAGTATTTAAAAGCCACAACATCAAACAGATTGTTACGGCCTGCCCGCATTGCTACAACACGTTGAAGAATGAATATCCCAAATTCGGCGGCGATTTTAAGGTAGTGCACTACACCGAGTTTATCGCGGATTTAATTAAGCAGGGCAAATTAAAATTGACCGGTGATTTGAATTCCAAAATCACCTACCACGACCCCTGTTATCTGGGGCGATATAACAACATCTACGAGCAGCCGCGTCAAATCCTGCAATCAATCTCTAAGGCAAAATTATTGGAGATGGAACGCTCGCACAATTCGAGTTTTTGCTGCGGCGGAGGAGGCGGGCTGATGTGGATTGAAGAGCAGCCGGGCACGACCAAAATCAACCAGATGCGGCTCGATGATGCGCTGAAAACGGGGGCGGACACGGTAGTAACTGCCTGCCCGTATTGTTTACAAATGTTTGAGGAAAGCATCGACCACCAGGGAATAAAAGACAAGGTCAGGGCTGTAGACCTGGTTGAACTGGTGGCAGAGGCAACGAAATAACCTTAATCAGGAGAGGAATGAATGAATATGATTGTTTGTGTGAAACAGGTGCTCGACCCGGAAATCCCCCCGGCAAAATTTAAAATCGACCCGGAAACGAAAAAAGTAATTCCCCCGACAGGTGTGCCGCCGGTGATCAGCGTTTTTGACGAACGCGCGGTGGAAGCAGCCTGCCGCCTGAAAGATAAAAATAAAGGGAAAATCACCGTTATCAGCATGGGGACAGCCAAAGCGGCGGACGTGGTGCGGCATGCAATTTCGATGGGGGCGGACGACGGGTTTGTGCTGGAAGACCCCGCTTTTGAAAATTTGGACAGCTTCGGCACAGCTTATGTACTGGCAAAGGCTATCCAGAAAATCGGGACGTACGACCTGGTGCTGTGCGGCCGGCAAGCAGCCGACTGGGGCGCCGGTCAGGTGGGCTCGATTCTGGCGGAAATACTGGGCATCCCGGTGGTGACTTTCGCCTGCAACATCGAAGCGGTAGAAAAAACGCTCAAGATTAAAAGATTAGTAAAGGACGGCTTTGAGTTGGTGGAAGCGCCGATGCCGAGCCTGGTGACCGTCAGCAGCGAAATCGGTTTACCGCGGCTGCCCGGCGGCATGGGCCTGATGATGGCGCGGCGTAAAATCATCCCAACCTGGAAAGCGGCGGATATCGGGGCGGAAGCTGCAAAACTGGATAAAGCTAACGCCCACTCCGAAATTACCGGGCTTTCCATCCCGGCGCGCAAGAGCGAATGCGAAATTATTACCGGCGCGACGCCAGCCGAGGCCGCCGGCAATCTGGCCTCAAAGATAATCAGTCTGACTTAATTAATGAAAGAACGGAGGGAACAAAATGGATGCGAATAAAGGTGTTCTGATTTGCGGCGAGCTTGCCGATGGAAAATTAGCTCCGGTAACGATAGAACTATTGGGAGCCGGGAGAAAACTGGCCAACGAACTGGGCGAGGAACTGGCGGTGCTGCTGCTGGGCAGCAATACCGGCGCAATGGGCAAGGAAGCAATCGCTTACGGGGCGGATAAAGTTTACGCTGCGGAAGACAGTCTTTTCGATAACTACAACTCCGACGCTTATACGCAGGCAGCGGCTAATCTGTGCCGGAAAATAATGCCGGCGGTGATGCTACTGGGACATACGGACATCGGCATGGATTTAGCGCCGCGGCTCAACGGACGTCTGGGCGGCGGTCTGGCGATGGACTGCCTGGCGTTAGCCATAGATCCGGCAACAAAATGCCTGGTGACGACACGGCCGGTCTACGGCGGGAATGCGCATGCTACCGCCGTCTCAAAATCCGTCCGGCCGCAAATGGCGACAATCCGGCCGAAGACAGTACCGGCGGCGGAACGCAACGATTCGCGACAGGGTCAGGTGATTGTAATCGAAGAAAAAGTAGACCCGGCGGCACTGAAAATCAAAGTGGTGGAACGTATCAAAGAGCAGGTTGAGGGCGTGAAACTGGAAGACGCGGAAGTGGTGGTAAGCGGCGGGCGCGGCATCGGCAGCAAGCAGAACTTCGAGATGATCAAGGAACTGGCGCACGTGCTGGGCGGCGCGGTCGGCGCGACCCGTCCGGTTTGTGACGAAGGCTGGACGCCGGCGTCGCTGCAAGTGGGACAGAGCGGCAAGGTGGTCAGCCCAAAACTATACATCGCTGTAGCGATTTCCGGTGCGATGGCGCACATCACCGGCTGCCTCGGCTCGAAATATATTATTGCCATCAATAAAGATAAAGATGCCAACATTTTCAACGTCGCCCGTTACGGTATTGTCGGGGATTACAAAGAAATTTTACCGGCGCTGACGGCGAAACTGAAAGAATTGAAATCGGCTTAAGGATGAGACACTGCTCGCAATGAGTAAAGATAAAAAATAAATCGAGGTCAAATAAAAGGAGGAAAAAGCATGGCAGTACCGAACAAAATCGAAACCTGGCAAATGACAATACCGGGGACGCTTGCCAGAGTCAGTCTTGATGTGCCTGAGTTAAAACCCGGTGAAGTGTTGGTGGAAGTTGCAGGTTGTGGTGTCTGTCATACGGACATCGGCTATTTTTATCAGGGGGTACCTAACGTTAATAAACCTCCCCTGACGCTGGGTCACGAAATCAGCGGCAGGGTCGTCGCCGGTGACAGTAGCTGGGTAGGCAAAGAAGTAATTGTACCGGCCGTGATGCCCTGCAACAACTGTCCGATTTGTGCCAGCGGCCGGGGCAACCGCTGCCTGGCGCAGAAAATGCCCGGCAACAGCATGGGAATCTACGGAGGTTTCTCTTCACATATTCCGGTTCCCAGTCATGATCTCTGTGTGGTAGAAAACAGAGGAGCATTTCCCCTATCTCACCTCGCCGTAATCGCTGATGCCATCACATCGCCTTATCAGGCTGCAATAAGAGGCGAGATTAAACCCGGAGATTTAGCTATTATTATAGGAGCCACCGGCGGGGTTGGTATTTACGCAACACAGATAACCCGGGCTCTGGGTGCTAAAGAAGTAATCGGTATTGCCCGGAACCCTGCCAAACTGGAAAAGGCAAAAAATTACGGTGCAACCTATACCATCAGCACGATGGGGAAAGACGCGAAAGCGGTTAAAGAAGAATTCAAAGCTTATTGTAAAACCAAAGGCATACCTTCTAATTATGGTTGGAAGGTTTTCGAGTGGACAGGGACTGGCGAGGGCCAGTCACTTGCCCTGGAGTTTCTGTCGTTTGTCGGTATGCTGGTAATTGCCGGTTACGGCATGCAAAAGAATGAATACATGCTGTCACGTTTAATGGCATTCGATGCCGAAATTAGAGGTACATGGGGTTGCCTGCCGAAATATTACCCCGAAGTACTGAAAATGGTGCTGGACGGGAAAATCCAGATTGAACCTTTCCTGGAAACACGACCGATGAGTCAAATTAAACAGGCATTTGAAGAAGTTTACAAAGGCGGCACGGAAAAGAGAATCGTACTGACACCGGATTTCTAAATTAAAAAATAAAAATAAAAAAACGGGGGGATAAAAATGTCATTAAGTTGGATACCAAGAGAAGGGGGCGTCAAGGACCACAACCTGTGGGGGATGGAGCATTTCGGCACAACTCCGCCGTGCACGATGTACGAGGAGAAACCGATTCTCGACGCCAGCGGCAAGCCGGTAGAGGGGCTGAGCAGCGCCTGGATTACGCTAAATAACCCGGCGCAGTACAACTCCTATACCACAGAAATGGTCAAGGGCGTAATTGCCGGTTTCCAGCGGGCACAGGAAGCCCGGAACGTGGTGGCCGTGGTTTTCACCGGCGCCGGGAACAACGCATTCTGCACCGGCGGCAATACCAAAGAATACTCGGAATATTATTCCCAGAAGCCAACGGAATATGCCGAGTACATGACCTTATTTAACAGCATGGTAGATTCTATCCTGATGTGCCAGAAACCGGTCATCCGCCGGATCAACGGTATGAGCGTAGCCGGCGGTCAGGAAATCGGCGGCGCCTGCGATATTGCCGTGGCGGCCGATACCGCTATTTTCGGGCAGGCCGGACCGCGCCACGGTTCTGCGCCGGTCGGTGGTTCTTCGGATTTCCTACCCTGGGCGCTGACCATTGAAGATGCGATGTGGAACTGCGTGTCCTGCGAGATGTGGAGCGCTTATAAAATGGTCAGAAAGAATTACCTGAGCAAGGTTATCCCGGTGTTAAAGCAAGGCGACAAGTTTATCCGCAATCCAGCAGTGATTACCGATAAATATGTCGATAACGGCGAAATTGTTTATGGCGAGAGCGTGACTGGCGCTGAAGCGGCGAAAGCCAAAGAAATCGCGAAAGCCTGCACCTACGATTTCTCGATGGTTGATGCCGAAGTCAACCGGATTTTGTGGACGTTCACGAACCTATTCCCGCACTGCCTGATGAAATCCATCGCCGGCATCCGCCAGAAGAAGAAATATTTCTGGGATTTGAATAAGAATGACCATCTGTTCTGGCTGGGCGTCAACATGTCCAGCGAAGCCTTCCTGGGCTTTACCGCCTTCAATACCAAGAAGATTACCGGTAAAGATACCATCGACTTCATCAAATACCGCAACATGACTGCCCAGGGACATCTAGTTGATGACGAACTGTTTGAAGCGGTGCTGGGCAAACCAATGCCGAAGTAGTCGCGCTTTTAAAATCAGAAAAATAAAATGAGGTGAAAATGGAATTCAGATTATCCAAGGAACACGAGATGTTCAAACGGTCGGTGCGGGAGTACTGCGAGAAGAATGTCGCACCGCGTTCCAGGGAGATAGACGAAAGGGAAAACGGCATCCCGGATGATATTATTAAAGGCCTGGCCGAAATCGGCGTCTTCGGCTGTACCGTTCCGGAGAAGTACGGCGGCTGCGCCATGCCGGGAGAGGAAACACAATATGCCATGACCGCCATCCATGAGCTGGCCAGAGCGGAATTAAGCATGTCATTACCGGTCTATACGTTACTCACCATCGGCTGGGGTGGCGAATTCATCGCCCTTTACGGCAACGAGGAAACCAAGAAAGAAATCCTGCCGAAACTGGCGTCGGGGGAATGGTCCTGGGGGATTTGCGCCACAGAGCCCGGCGGCGGGTCGGACGTGGCCGCCATCAAGACCCAGGCCATCCGTAAAGGGAATAAGTTTATCGTCAACGGCGAGAAAGCCTATATCAGCCAGGTGAAAGAATGCCAGAAGAGAGGCGGCGGACACAGTACCCTGTTTGTCAGCGACCCGGCGAAAGGGGTCAAGGGCGGGATGACGATGCTGGCAGTCAAACCCAACGAAGTCAAGGGTATGACCAGCAGCGTCTACAAGGATATGGGCAGAATGGGCCTGTCCACCGGCGGCTTCCGGTATAAGGATACCGAAATCCCGGATAAATATTTACTGGGAACGGAAGGCAAGGGTTTCTACGCCTGCATGGAAGGCTTCAATGTAGCCAGGGTGGTAGTGGCGGCAGCCTGCCTGGGCGGTGCCGAGAAGTGTATTGAGATTGCCGCCGATTATGCCAAACAGAGGAAGGCTTTCGGACGTCCGCTGTCCAAGTTCCAGGGGATATCCTTCGACCTGGCGGACCTGTACACTCAATTGGATTTGCTCAAGCTGCAGTTAGCCAGAGGCGCCTGGATGATTGATAAGTATTATTCGGAACCGGGCAGCTTCACACAGAAGCAGATTAACCCGATTATTGCGCAGTGCAAGTGGTTGGCGCCGCAGCTGGCGGTGGAATCCGCCAAACGGGCGATCATGATTTGCGGGGCGTTCGGGTATACCAAGGATTCGCCTTTAGAGATGGCGATGCGCGGGGCGATGTCGTATGTGGCCGGGGCGGAAGGCGCGGCCAACATCATGAAGATCATCATCTCCCGTGATATCTTCGGCAACGAGTTTGTCGATAAATAATACGCACTGAAAAGTGTGAGTTAAAAACGTATCAGGCGGGGGCTGTTTTCAGTCTCCCGCCTGATTGATTTATCCAAATCGATACGATATACTTTCTGCAGTGGGAGTGGATAGGTCCCGGTGGGCTTCATGGGCTTCAAACCCGTTGGGGGGCACACAGTGTCTTCGGTGGGTTCGACTCCCATCCGCTCCCGCCATTTTTAAATGATGATTGGCCTTCGGGCAATTTATATACAGCTTCGCCGATGATGCTGCCTGCGACAATGATGACTGCAAAACACTCTAATCACGAAAGCAAAGAAAAATTTAGAAAAGCTTAATCTTTATTATTCTCGCCGGAAACCCGTTCATCGCCGACACGTTTGGTCAGCTTCATTTCATCCATCTGTTCCAACAGCGCAAGCACATATTTACGGCTGCTGCCGAGTAAATCACGGGTTTCGGCGACGGTAATTTTACCGTTCTTTTTCAGGTGGTTGGTAATTTTAGCAACCATCTCATTAAACGCCGTCGCGGAAAAAACGACACCGGCGGAAGTTTTAGTCACATCGCCCCGGAAAATGAGCAGGTTCAGCAGGTCCGGGTGAATCGGGATATCCGGCGCCGGGGAATAGGGATTGAGGTTCAACTGTTTCAGATAGGCATCAATTTGTACCTGCTGCGCCGGTAAGATTTTTACCCGAAAATCCGGCAGATGAATGCAAGCAGATTCTTCAAGGATTAAACCTTCGGAAATCAGCTTTTGCAATACATCCTGAAAGTGCTTACCGAGTTTGATTTTATTATTAATTTCAGCTTTAGGGATGCCGGGACGAACAGGGAACTGCCGGTGATAATCCCGGACCAAGACCAGAATATTTTCTACCATTTGTTGCCAGGCAGATTCCAGGAAAAGCAAAGCATTTTTGCCTTCCCCGGCGCTGACCACCGCGCCTTGCTGCTGTAACGATTCGAGACCGGCAAGTACAGATTCCTGATTCAGGCCGCTTTCGGCAACCAGTTTATCGAGTTCCAGCGGCGATTTGGATTTCAAGATGGTCAGTAATGTCTTTTCAACTTTGCCCTCGCTGCGAGCTTGCAGGTCGGCGATAATTTCGGGACGGAAACGCCGGTGCCGCTGCTGCGGGTGGGTGTCCAGGATAATGCCACCGCCCAGCGTCTCGTTCGGGGAACGGATGACATAATGGTCGCCGTTAACAACTGCCAGCGGCTCGTCCAGAATAAACTGCACCCAGGTGGTTTCGCCGGGCAGGGCTTCCTTTTTTTCAAGCACACGCACGCGGGCGCTGACTTCCGCGGAACCGGTGTTTAAGCTGACCTCGGTATTGTGCTGCAATGGACGTGCCGGTTCGGCGAGCAATTGCAGTTTGGCATCAATCAGGTCGCTTGGCATTAACCAGCCGGGGGTGGTTAAGACCTGCCCTCTTTTTATTTCCGCTAAACTAAGTCCTACGAGGTTCACGGCTACGCGGTTGCCCGGACCGATGGTCTCGAGTTTGCTTTTGTGGGCCTGTAAACTTTTAATCCTGGAGTTCAGTGCCGGAGGAAGGACGGCAACCTCCTGTCCCACGGCGAAAGAACCGTCCACCAGCGTGCCGGTCACCACGGTGCCCGAGCCGGAAATAGTAAAAACGCGGTCGATGGGCAGCCGCGGTTTACCGATATCCCGCCGGGGCCGGGTGGTTTTCAATACTTTTTCAATCGCGGCTTTCAGCTCATCCAGACCCTGCCCTGTAACTGCGGAAACCGGCACGATTGGGGCACCGGTAAAACGGGTGGGGCGGATTAAATCCTCGATTTCCATGCCGACCAGGGTAACCTGGTCCGGGTCAACAAGATCACATTGGGTAATGACCATGATGGCCTGCGGCACTTCCATCAAATCGAGGATAGCGAGATGTTCGCGTGTTTGCGGTTTAATGGATTCGTTGGCGGCCACCACCAGCAGCGCCAGGTCCATGCCGCTGACGCCGGCCAGCATATTTTTGATGAAATGCTCATGGCCGGGCACGTCAATAACACTGACTTCCATGCCACCGGGGAGGGTAAACCAGGCAAAGCCGAGTTCGATGGTCATTTCCCGGGCTTTTTCTTGCGCCAAACGGTCAGGGTCAATGCCCGTCAGAGCGTGAACCAGCGTGGATTTACCGTGGTCAACATGACCGGCTGTGCCGATGACGAACAATGTTTTAACTCCAAACTAAAGCAGTTCGACAGCTTTTCGCAGCAGGGTAATCACGGTATGGTCTTCGCCGGGGTCGACGGTGCGGGGGTCGAGCAGCAGAACGCCATTGTTTATACGGCCGATAACCGGAGGTTCTTGCCGGCGCAGCGATAAAGCGACTTTACGGGCGACGGCCGGTGTTTTAGCGTCGCCGATGGCGACGAGGCGGGTGGGGAGGGTGGCGCCGGGTAAACTGCCGCCGCCGATAAGGCTTTCGCCGTCAATTACTTTCGAATAGCCGTCAATCGAAAGCGCCCAGCTTTTGGCCCGGCGGTCAAGTTCAGGTAACGGGCGGGAAATCATTTGCCAAACCGGGATTTCGACCGGAGCTTCACCCTTGACATAATGTACCAACGTGGCAGCCAAACCGGCGATGCGGGTTTTATCAATGCGCAGCGCCCGCACCAGCGGGTGTTTTTTCAGTTTATCAAGATAGATTTTTTTACCGACAATAATGCCGGCCTGCGGTCCACCCAGCAGTTTATCCCCGGAGAAGAAGGCCAAATCAACCCCGGCGCCGATACTTTCCTGAACGGTGGGTTCGGTAGCGAGGCCGAATTGCAGGGTGTCCAGTAAACAGCCGCTTCCGAGGTCGTTCAAAACCAGCAGGTTGGTTTGTTTGCCCAGTGCCACCATCTCCTGAATTGTAACCGTTTGCGTGAACCCGACAACTTTAAAATTACTGGAGTGCACATGCAGTAAAGCCGCAGTTTGCGGGGTAATTGCCTGTTCGTAATCGCGGATATAAGTGCAATTAGTGGTCCCGACTTCGATTAGTTTGGCGCCGCTCTGGCGCATGACTTCGGGGATACGGAACCCGCCGCCGATTTCCACAGCCTGGCCACGGGAAATAATTACTTCTTTCCTTTTAGCAAAAACAGTGAGAGCAAGGAGAACGGCCGCGGCGTTATTGTTCACTACCAGTGCGGCTTCGGCGCCGGTCAGGCGGCAAAGCAAGGCTTCAGTATGGATATGGCGGGAGCCGCGATCCCCGGTCTCAAAATCGAATTCCAAATTATTATAACCACGGGAAATTTCAGCCATCGCAGTGACAGCAGCCTGACTGAGGGGGGCGCGCCCCAAGTTGGTATGCAGGACGACACCGGTGGCATTAATCAGCGGTCGGAGCGAGGGTTGAATCAGGGATTGTGCCTGGCGGCAGATATTTTCAACGATTTTACCGACGGATGGTGGTTCTTTGGTCTGGGCAATCCGAGCGCGGTAATCGGCTAAGTTTTCCCGAACAATTTCCACCACCAAATCATGGGGAAATATTTCGAGTAATTGCCGGATTTTCTCTTCTTTGAGCAGGCGGTCGACACCGGGCAGCAGGCGAAGCTCATTTCCCATGTCATTTATTATACTCTTTTATCAAATGTCAGCCTAGAGTCCAATATGTTTCTGAACTTTTATTGTGTTACTAGAAAAAATCTGCCCAGTGGCCTGCATAGCGAAATAAGAAACGAGCCATCACTATAAAATGCTTCTGATTTACTGCACTTTTAGCAAATATTCATATATAATGATAGTTAATCACCGGGGCAGACCCGGATGATTGAGGAAAAGATGAAAAACAAGGTGACCCGGCTGACAGAAACAGTGCGGGGAGCGGGTTGAGCTGCCAAAATAGGTCCGGGTGACCTGAGCAAAGCTCTATGTGGATTGATACCGGCGCCAAATCCGAATGTGCTGCGAAGCATCGACAGGTTGGACGACGCCGGCGTTTACCTTATTTCCGCCGATACCGCCATCATTCAGACGATTGATTTCATCACGCCGATTGTGAACGACCCGTACAGTTTCGGGCAGATTGCGGCGGCGAATTCCATCAGCGACGTTTACACGATGGGCGGAAGGCCGGTAACCGCGATGAACGTGGTCTGTTTCCCCAGCGGGGAGATGGATATCAATATCCTGAAAGAAATCCTGCGCGGCGGGCTGGACAAAATCCAGGAAGCCGGGGCGGCGCTGATGGGCGGGCACAGCGTCAAAGATTCCGAAATGAAATACGGCCTTTCGGTGACCGGCGTGGTGCATCCGGATAAACTGATTACCAATTCGGGGACAAAAACCGGGGACAGCCTGGTGTTGACTAAACCGCTCGGCACCGGCGTGATGAGCACCGCTTTGAAAAACCGGCTGATTACCGATAAAGAGATGAGGGAAACGCTCCGCAGCATGACGACTTTGAACAAAACCGCCGCCGAGCTGATGATTGAAATGGGCGCTCACGCCTGCACGGACATCACCGGCTTCGGGTTAATCGGGCACGCTTCCCACCTGATTCAGGAAGGCGAAACCGGAATTGAGTTCGATTTCCAAGCGATACCTTTCTTTGCCGGCGTAATGGAATTATCGCGGAAAGAGATATATCCCGGCGGACTGGGCCGCAACCGTGATTTCTACGCGCCGCAAGTCGATTTTAAAGGACGGATTCCGGAATATAAACGCAATATGCTCTTCGACCCGCAGACTTCCGGCGGTTTACTGATTGCGCTGCCGCCGGCAAAAGCGGCCGTAATGGTTGAAAAATTGCAGAAAAAGAAAATCAAGGCCGTGATAATCGGCAAAGTGATAAAAAATACAGACCACAGGATAATGGTGAAATAACATAGAATAAATTACCGTCTAACCCTGTCCGTGATTATTTGATACAGGAAGTTCCAAATAAAATGAAAAGAATCTACCTTGATTATGCCGCGACAACCCCAACCCGCCCCGAGGTAGTGCAGGCGATGCTGCCGTATTATTCCGAAGCCTTTGGCAATCCGTCGAGCCTTTATAGCTACGGACTGGAAGCGCGCCAGGCAATCGAAGCGGCGAGAAGCAAAGTGGCGGCGGCCATCGGCGCGAAAAAGGAAGAAATTGTGTTTACCGGCGGCGGCAGCGAGGCCGACAACCTGGCGATTAAGGGGGTTGCTTTCGCTAACGGACGCAGGGGAAACCACATCATTACCAGCGTCATCGAACACCATGCCGTCCTGGCAACCTGCAAGTTCCTTGAAAAGCGGGGTTTTAAAATTACTTACCTGCCAGTGGACAAATACGGGCTGGTGGATCCGGAAAAAGTCAGAAAAGCGATTACAGAAAAAACGATATTGATTTCCATCATGCACGCTAACAACGAAATCGGTACGATTCAGCCCATTGCGGCTATCGGAGAAATTGCCCGTAAGGCGAAAATCTATTTTCACACGGATGCGGTGCAGACAACCGGGCATATTCCGGAAGATGTCAATGAATTAAAGGTGGACATGCTGGCGATGTCCGCGCACAAATTCTACGGCCCGAAAGGGGTGGGGGTGCTGTACGTCAGGAAAGGCACCAGAATTGTCCCGCTGATAAACGGCGGCGAGCAGGAGATGGGGCGGCGCGCCGGCACAGAAAACGTGCCGGGTATTGTCGGGTTGGGAAAAGCCATCGAGCTGGCCGATCAGGAAATGACGGCAGAAGCGGAACGGCTGACGGCATTACGCAACAAATTGATTCAGGGAATTCCGGAAAGAATCGAGAAAGTCCAGTTGAACGGCCATCCCGAACAGCGGCTCCCCAACAACGTCAATTTCAGCGTGGAATACATCGAAGGCGAATCAACCTGCCTCAACCTCGATTTGGAAGGCATTTGCATCTCGACCGGTTCAGCCTGCAGTTCCGCTGAGGCTAAACCTTCACATGTGCTGCTGGCAATCGGCCTATCGCCGGAGAAGGCCAGAAGTTCACTGCGCTTCACGCTGGGGCGGCTGACCACCGCGGAGGATATCGAGCGGGTGCTGGAAGTCCTGCCGCGTTCGGTGGCCAGACTCAGGGCGATATCGCCTCTGTATAAAAAGAGCTAAAGTAAAATACTTTTGCTACAGCGGCACAACATTCCCGCTGTACATGGCTTCGATAGACTTAACCATTGTGGTTGGTTTACCGACTGCCATTTTGTCCACTAAATCAAAATACTCCAGGCAGGTGGTGCAGGCGAGAATGGTGACGCCTTGAGATTCCAGCCGCCGCAGATGGTCCAGAACTTTCGAACCTTCACAGACTAGGCGGACGCCGGTATTCCAAAATACAATACTTTCAGGTTTTTCGTTATTTTCTCCCAGCAGGCGGAGAAAATTGGCCATTAATAACCCACCCAGTTTGTCTTCACCACGACCTAAACTTTCCGATTGGATAAGAAACGTCTTTTTCGCCATGTCAGACCTCCATAATATGTTTTATCATGCTATCTTTTAGATATTCGCTGTCGAATGAAAATTTTGAGCTAAAATAGAGGCGCCGACGGCACCGACTATTTGCGGTTGTGGGGGCACTGTCAATTCAACCTCGAGCTGCTCCGCAACCAATCGGTAAAGGCACGGATTGAGGGCGGCGCCGCCGGCAAAAACAACCCGTTTACGGGTACCGACACGGCGGGCCATCGTGGCAATGCGGGAGGCAATGGCGCGGTGCAGCCCCAGCGCAATCGCCCCCGATTCTTCACCGCGGGCAATAAGCGAAACTACCTCCGATTCCGCAAATACCGTGCACAAGCTGTTGATTTGCACGGTACGAGTGGCACCCAGAGCCAAGTTTCCCAGGCCGGAGATTTTTACTTCCAGCGTATCGGCCATGATTTCCAGGAACTTCCCGGTTCCGGCGGCGCAGCGGTCATTCATCTCAAATTTCTGTACTTCCCCTGCATCGGTTAATAAAATAACTTTACAATCCTGCCCGCCGATGTCAATGATGGTGCAGCAATCGGGATACAGGTGCCGGGCGCCGACAGCAAAGGCCTTGATTTCGGAGACGATTTCACCGCCTAACGCAGGGGCGACCAGGTGGCGGCCGTAGCCGGTCACCACCATTCTATCGTAATTTATCCCGGACATCAGCTCCTGGCAGCGCCGCAAAGGATTGGCACCTGTCTCAGTCACCAGACAATCCCTGACGGCAGTATCAAATGTCGCGACCTTAATAGTTCTGGAACCGACATCCAATCCAACCGAAATCAATGTTTTATCATCTCCAGGAAGGCTTCAATCCGGGTTCTCAACTGTCCCGCGTCTTCATCGCTGTAATCGGTCTCGATGCGCAGTAATGGGATGCCTTCCTTTTCCAGGCGTTTTGCCATTTTCACCGCTTCGTTGGCGTAAGTATGGCAGAACTGGAGATTATAATGTATCACGCCGTCGGCTTGATATTCTTTGGCAAGCCGGACCACATCATCCGGACGCTCGTCGTTAGGAGTAAAACAGGCGCAATGGATGTTCATATAGCGGTCGGCGATTGCTTTAAGTTGTTCGTCCAGATTATCCCCGGCCGGTTTGACCAGGTCGCTGAAGAAACGTGTCCCGGTGCAGGATTCCTCACAAACTACTACGGCGCCGGTTGATTCGACAAGATGATGCAGTTTCCAGTTGGGGATAGCCATCGGGCTGCCGGAAACAAGGATACGGGGCGCATTTTTCGGGGCCACGCCCTGGCCGGCGGCCACTCTTTTATCCAGTTCATCGCACAACGCGTTCAACATCTGGGTATCCCGTTGGGCATCGTCATAGAAAGATACCTGGGTTGCCAGCAACGCATCCTTACCGGAAATCGGTACCGGTCTGACTTTGCGCAGGTTGTAAAACCGCTGCAGGGCCAGACGGCGTTTGTTTACTAAATCAATGGCCTGCCCAAGTTTTTTCGCGGTAATCTTAGTGCCGGTCAATTGCTCAATCACGTCTTTAAAAGCCAGGACTTCGCCGTGCCAGAGCTCGCGGCTGCGTTCGGTCTTTTTATTGGGGACCTCCATGACATAGACCGGCTGTAACTGTCCCAGCATCTCAAACATTTTCTTTTTACCGTCGCAGGTAGTTTCCCCGACGATGAGGTGGCTGGCCTGGACATAAGGACAGACGCGCCCCAGCTTAAAACCGAAGGACGATTTAATCAAAGCGCAGGTATTACGGGGCAGGACCTCTTCCGCGATGGGGACAGAAAACTGGGTGCCGGCGCATAAGCCTACCGGGATGGCCCCGGCGGCCCAAACGAGTTCTTCGGGAACAAAGACGCAATATGTCGCGACGACTTTCCCGCCGGTTTTGGCAAGTTCCCGCAGTTCTTTGACACGGATGCCGTGGATATCGCCGACCACAAAATCGTAAAAACCCATGCCGGCCGGGCGATTTTTTTGCGAAAGATAAACTTCCTGGAAAATCGGGCCCAGATCGTTCATCAGCATGTCATGTGATTTCAGGTCAATATTTAATTCGGTCCACATCCGAACATTTTCATTAGCCATGTAAAAACTAACTCCTTCTAATAATTTTAAAAATAAAAAAACGATGGCGGGAAACCTCCGTACCATCGTTGGCATGCCGGCTAAAGATACAAGCGACTAAAACAAAATAATCCCCCGGGTCTTCAGCAGACGGAGGTGAGCGGCGCAGATGACCGGTGCAAAACTTGCATCGAATCTGCCGTTGCGGACTCAGGTGAATTGACGGGCCGTAGCGGTCATCGCTCTTACCTCCTGAATAATACTGGCAACAGTATAGCACTAATGGCTGATGTTATAAAAGAGTGGTGCTATCTATTATTTGTTAAACAAAGCAATACCGGGTATCAATCAGCCTTTTTCCACAACATCATGACATTGGTGATAACATCTTCCTCAAACCGACCATTCGGCGCAAACGATAGAAGCCGCTGCCTTAAGTCTTTTTCAAACGGTTCCTTTTTATCCGCCAGTACCGGTATTGATGTCGATGAAGTTGAGTACAAATAGCCGATTATTCCGTCTATCGTCCAGGTTCTGGCGGTGATAATCTCAGCGAGTTCCAGATTACTAAATTGTGATTCTGCCAGTGTCGTTTCGAATCGTTTTTCGGGATGAGAGTAAGTCCCCTTAGTGCCAGCCTTGCGTTCATCTCCGAGCCAATGCCCCACAGTTTCAGCGATACTCGCTTTCCATGGGTTGCCGGGCTGGCCGTCTCTCGGGCCATTGTCACCGATGATGGCAAGCCCGCCACCAGGCCTGGTAATCCGGTATAAATCCCGCAAAGTCTGTTCCCTGTCCATCCAGTGAAACGCGCGGCCGATAGCGGTCAGATTGATTTCTCCGATATCATGGGCCATGGCGGTGAGTCCGGAGGATTCCCCTTTTAACCATTTGATATTAGTAATTTTTCTCCCGGCCGCAAGCGATTTCCCTTCCTCGAGCATCTCAGACTGGGGGTCGACCGCGATTACTTCAGCGACCAATGAGGCAATTCTTAACGTGATTTGCCCGGTACCGCAACCGAGGTCAAGTACCCGTGATTTTTGACATAACGCGAATTTTTCGGATAACATACCGAATAATTTTTCGGGGTAATCAGGACGGTAACGGGAGTAGTAACGGGAAGTCCCGGAAAAGATATTTTCAGATTCCCAGGTGGGCATTTGTTTGCTCCGCTCGGTTCCTGTTTTTTGACCAGATCAGATCAAAAATATTTGGGGGTAGTTTTCCCTAAAAGACTTGAACAAATCGCGGGGAATTGATATTTTGGGGATATGAGCCGCCCGAGAATCGAACTCGGAACCTAAGCATTAAGAGTGCTTTGCTCTGCCAGTTGAGCTAGCGGCCCATACGCATTTTAGTTTAACAAACCTTGCGTCCTGACGCAAATTATTTTAAACCGGGCGGGTGGCGTTTCCTTGTTCTTGATAAAACAGGCACAGACAAATTGTCCGGTTGGGTTAAAAATAAATTTCCCGAATTGACTTTAACTCCAGCTTTTCTTATAATAATAAGGTTGTCTGCTTTTGCAGCGCTTAAAAAAATAAACGCGCCCGAGTAGCGCAATGGCAGCGCAACCGATTTGTAATCGGTAGGTTAGTGGGTTCGACTCCCCTCTCGGGCTATGCAGCCTAAGAGGCTCTCGTGGAGAGGTGCCGGAGTGGTTAATCGGAACAGTCTGTAAAACTGTCGCCCTGACGGGCTACACAGGTTCGAACCCTGTCCTCTCCACCACTTTTGAACTGAATATTGGACTTCAACCAAAAAATCTGTATAATATATTGGGAATAGTGCCCACATAGCTCAGTCGGTAGAGCACGTTCTTGGTAAGAACGGGGTCATCGGTTCGAATCCGATTGTGGGCTTTGATAAAGAAGGGGGATTTTAATGGCTAAACAGAAATTTGACAGAACTAAGCCGCACGTTAACGTAGGTACCATCGGTCACGTCGACCACGGCAAGACGACTCTTACCGCAGCGATTTCGCTGGTATTATCCAAGCAACCCGGTCTGAGCGTCTCTTACCGTGCATTCGATACCATCGATAATGCACCGGAAGAGAAAGCGCGTGGCATGACCATTGCTATCGCCCATATTGAATATGAAACCGCGAAACGGCATTATGCCCATATTGACTGCCCGGGACATGCGGACTACATCAAGAACATGATTACCGGCGCGGCCCAGATGGACGGCGCCATCCTGGTAGTCAGCGCACCCGATGGCCCGATGCCTCAGACACGGGAACATATCCTGCTGGCACATCAGGTGAACGTGCCCTGTATCATTGTGGCATTGAACAAATGCGACCTGATGGAAGACGAAGAACTGTTACAACTCGTCGAGATGGAACTCAGAGAACTGCTCAGTAAATACGGCTTCCCGGGAGATAAAGTACCGATCGTCCGCGTCGCGGCCAGTAAAGCGCTGGAATGCGGCTGCGGCAAGAGAGATTGCAAGTGGTGCGGCCCCATCCTGAAACTGATGGATGCGGTTGACGAATATGTTCCGACCCCGGTCAGACCGAAAGATAAGCCATTCCTGATGCCGGTCGAAGATGTCTTCAGCATCAAGGGCCGCGGCACTGTCCCCACCGGCAGAGTCGAGCGTGGTGTGATTAAGGGCGGCGATGAAGTTGAAATCGTCGGTCTGCATCATGAAATCAAGAAAGTTACAGCGACCAGTCTGGAAATGTTCCACAAGATTCTGGATTACGCCGAGCCGGGCGATGCCGTAGGTGTTTTACTGCGCGGTGTTGAGCGTACCGATATTGAACGCGGGCAGGTTTTAGCCGCCCCCGGCAGTATCAAACCGCACACTTATGCCGAAGCCGAAGTCATGGTTTTAAGCAAGGACGAAGGCGGCCGCCATACACCGTTCTTTAACGGTTACAAACCGCAGTTCTACATCAGAACAACCGATGTTACCGGTGAACTGCAGCTGCCCGAAGGCGTAGAAATGGTTATGCCCGGTGATAACATCACCGCAAAAATCAAATTAATCTATCCGGTAGCCATGGAAGAAGGCCTGCGCTTCTCCATCCGTGAAGGCGGCAGAACCGTCGGCGCCGGAACTATTACGAAGATAATCGAGTAAATCATGCCAAAAAATGAAAATAGAATTATAGTGACTCTCGCCTGCACAGAATGCAAGGGAAGAAACTATACGACACAAAAAAATAAGCGAAATGACTCCCAGAGAATGGAGCTGAAGAAATTTTGTCCCACCTGCCGTGGACAGAAGCTCCATCGGGAAGTCAGATAGCGCGCGAGAGGGGAAGGATGCCAGAATCAAAGCCAACTAATGCGGCGCCTAAACCGAAAAATGCTATTGCGAACTATTTCAGCGAAACCATTGGGGAACTGAAAAAAGTAACATGGCTTAGCCGGCGCGACCTTATATACCTATCAGGTGTGGTACTGCTGGTCACGGTGGTGGTGACGATAATATTGGGCGGCATTGATTATGGTTTCAGCAGATTTATCGCGTGGTTATTGTCACTCAATATACATCTTGGATAACCACAGGATGTAGAAGTCACCTCGATAATTTGAATTTAAATAATGAGGCTGTTTGTGGCTGAAGTCGAAAAAAACTGGTTTGCGATTCATACCTATTCCGGATATGAAGAACGCGTCAAAAAGAATCTGGAGCAACGGATTAAATCCATGGATTCCGGTGACGAGATTTTCCAAGTATTGATACCGACGGAAGAGGAAATCGAAATCAAGGGCGGGCAAAAGCACACTATTTCTAAAAAGATATTGCCCGGCTACATCATCGTCGAAATGAAGATGACGGATAAAAGCTGGAACATTGTACGCAACACTCCGGCTGTAACGGGTTTTGTCGGCAGCGGCGGCAAACCGGTTGCCCTGTTAGAAGAAGAAGTACAAAAAATACTCAAGCAGATGCGAGCGGAAACGCCGAAGATTAAAGTCGGGTTTAAAGAAGGGCAAAGCGTCCGGGTGACCGACGGGCCGTTCACTGATTTTGTCGGTGTGGTAGATGAAGTCGGCCTGGAAAAAGGAAAAGTAAAAGTTTTACTCTCGCTCTTTGGGCGGGAGACGCCGGTGGAACTGGATTTCTTACAGGTGGAAAAACTCTAAACAGCAATCAGCTAATGGCTGTCAGCTGACAGCCATGAATAGGAGACAATAGTGGCGAAAAAATTAATAGCCGTCATCAAATTACAGATTCCGGCCGGTAAAGCAAACCCGGCGCCCCCGGTTGGTCCGGCATTAGGCCAGCACGGCATCAACATCATGGGGTTCTGCAAAGAGTATAATGAGAAAACCGCCTCAATGGCCGGTTCCATCGTTCCTGTAGAAATCTCGGTCTTTGAAGACCGCTCTTTCACCTTTATCACCAAAACACCGCCGACCCCGGACTTATTGAAAAAAGCTTTAAGTCTGGAGAAGGGTTCCGGCACAGCGGGACGGACCAAAGTAGGGGTGCTGACCAGGGCCAAACTGACCGAAATTGCCAAAATGAAATCCAAGGACCTCAATGCGAGGAGCCTTCAAGCCGCAGAGAGAATCGTTGCGGGCACGGCCCGTAGTATGGGAATAGAAGTAGAACAAAAATGAAAAACGGAAAAAGATACGAAGCAGCAGCCAAGTTAGTCGAAGAGAAAAAAGAGTATGCGCCGGAAGAAGCCATCGCCACGGTCAAAAAGACGGCGACCGCAAAGTTTGACGAAACAGTTGAACTACACCTGCGCATGGGGCTCGACCCGCGCAACTCGGCGCATCAGGTCCGGGGCATCGCCCTGTTGCCTTACGGCTTAGGGAAACAGGTCAGAGTGCTGGTCTTCGCCCAGGGCGAAGCCGCGAAAGCCGCGGAAGCCGCCGGCGCTGATTTTGTTGGTTCGGATGAGCTGGTCAAGAAAATCGAAGAAGGCTGGACGGAATTCGATGTCGCCATCGCTACCCCTGATATGATGGGTAAAGTCGGTAAACTGGGTAAAGTCTTAGGTCGTAAAGGCCTGATGCCTAACCCGAAATCCGGCACCGTAGTGGCCGGCAACGACCTGCCCAAAGTTTTACAGGATGCCCGCAAGGGACGTGTCGAGTTCAAGCTGGACAGAACCGCGATTATCCACATAGTGGTGGGCAAAGCCAGTTTCGAACCGGAAAAACTGATGGGGAACCTTTCATCAATCGTGGAAGCGATTGTGAAAGCCAGACCCGCAGGCGCCAAGGGTGTGTATGTGCGCAGCGCGTTCCTGACCACAAGCATGGGTCCGAGCGTAAAGCTAGACCTCAAACCGACTCTTTCGTTAACTTCTGCATAAAAATAATTCAATTAGTAAATATAAAGCCCGTAAGGATAAAAACTTTACGGGCTTTATTGTTTTCCGGGGAGAGTCACCGGCAATTCAAGACCGGAGAGCTCTCCTGAAGTATTCAATAAAACAACCTAAAAATAAGGCTTTTTTAACGAAAAAATACTTGACAAGGTTCTCTTTTTTATGTTACTAATAATACGTACTAAGTTTTGCCTCTCTGTTAATCCAATTGTAATTTCATTTCTACCGAAGAGTTTGTGATATTCCTTTATGTCAAAATACATATTTGTAACCGGCGGCGTTGTTAGTTCAGTTGGCAAGGGCATCGCTGTCGCTTCAATCGGCACCATCCTGAAAAGCCGCGGCATCAGCGTTTCTGTCCAGAAATTAGACCCTTATCTGAATGTTGACCCCGGCACCATGTCCCCTTATCAGCACGGCGAGGTGTTTGTGACCCAGGACGGCGCCGAAACAGACCTCGATTTAGGCAACTACGAACGTTTTATTGATATCAATCTGACACAGGATTCCAATATCACCTCCGGCCAGATTTACAGCTCCGTCATTGCCAAAGAGAGAAGGGGCGATTTCCTCGGCGGCACCATCCAGGTGGTGCCCCATGTCACTAACGAAATCAAAAACCGGTTCAAACGGCTGGCGGAAAAATCCAAAGCAGACGTTATTCTGATTGAAGTCGGGGGGACAGTGGGAGATATTGAAGGGCTGCCTTTCCTGGAAGCCATTCGCCAGATGAGAAAAGACGCCGGCCGGGATAACGTCCTTTACATTCATGTCACGTTATTACCCTATCTGGGTTCGACCCAGGAGCTGAAAACAAAACCGACCCAGCACAGCGTCAACGAGCTGCGCCGCATCGGTATCCAGCCGGATGTCATTATTTGCCGCAGCGATTATCCGATTGCGGACAATCTCCGGGATAAAATTTCGCTCTTTTGTGATGTTGACAAAGAAGCGGTCATTCCGCTGGTCACCGTCTCCACCGTTTACGAAGTGCCGCTGGTGCTGGAAGATTACGGCATGGGCAACCTGATTGCCGACCGGCTTTCACTGGCGGCTAAAAGCGAAGACCTAAACGAATGGCGGGACATGGTGACGCGTTTGAAAAAACCGCACCAGCCGGTCAATATCTGCCTGGTCGGCAAATATGTGGAGCTGGAAGATTCTTATTATTCGGTACGCGAAGCGCTAAAGCATGCCGCGTTATTCCACGACCGCGAGTTGAAACTGACCTGGGTGCCGGCCGAACAGCTGGAGAAGATGGATGACATTGATTCCTTCTTGCGCACGGCGCAGGGCATCGTCGTGCCCGGTGGGTTCGGCGAGCGCGGCATTGAAGGCATGATTAAAACCGCACGGTACGCGCGGATGAATAAAATACCGTATTTGGGTTTATGTTTGGGCATGCAGGTGATGGTCATCGAGTTTGCGCGGGACGTGTTTAAATCCAGCAGTGTCAATTCCACTGAATTTGACCCGGATCCGACTTATCCTGTCATCGACCTGATGCCGGAACAGAAAAACATTGCAACCAAAGGACATACGATGCGGCTGGGCAATTATCCCTGCAAATTAATCCCCGGCACGCTGGCTTATAAAGCCTATCAACAGGATGTGGTGATGATACAGGAAAGGCACCGCCACCGCTTTGAATACAATAATGATTTCCGCCAATCGCTGCAGGAAAAAGGCCTGGTTTTGAGCGGGCTTTCCCCCGACGAACGTCTGGTAGAAATCTGCGAAGTCAAAGACAACCCGTGGATGGTGGGCTGCCAATTCCATCCCGAATTTGGTTCACGCCCGAACCGGCCCCATCCTTTATTCCGTGATTTCATCGGTACGGCCAAAGATATCCTCAGGGAAGGCGCACAACCGGCACTTCCCCTATCGAACTAAGATGCTGCCGAGTGCCATTCTTTTCGACATGGACGAAACCCTACTGACAAATACGCTGCCGATAGATGAGGCGTGGCAGCAAGCCTGCCAGACATCTGTTAAAGAAAACAAAACTTTACAGGCAGACGCGTTGTTTGAACAAATCAGCATTGTCCGCGAGTGGTACTGGAGCGATCCCGAAAGACACCGATTGGGCAGGCTGAATCTGCTGAAGGCGCGCACTGAGGTGGTAAGCATTGCACTGGCGAAACTGGGCAACCGCGACGAAAAAACGGCAGCGCGTATCGCAACGGACTATTCCTCATTAATCGATAGGTCATTGGATTTTTTCCCGCAAGCGGAAGATACCCTTCGGCAACTGGTAAACAAGAAGCTGAAACTGGCACTTTTAACCAACGGAGCCGGCGCGGTACAGCAGGAGAAAATCAAGCGGTTCGGACTGAGCCGGTATTTCTCCACGATTTTAATTGAAGGCGAACTGGGTTTCGGCAAACCGGACCGGAGAGTTTTTGAGACGGCGGTGACAAAACTGGACGTGACACCGGGACAAACATGGATGGTGGGCGATGATTTACAGCGCGATATTGCCGGCGCCAAGCAATCGGGAATATATACGGTGTGGTGTGATTACGAAAGAAACGGCCTGCCTGAAGGCTCAAAGGTGAAACCGGATAAAATTATCGGTAATCTCGCCGCATTACTGTCACTCTAACGAACAACCGGACGGGGTATTGTAAAAAGATTTATGGTTGTGTATAATCAAGGTAAGTTACTCTCACGGGCTATCTACGCCGGTCTACGGCACCACCCTCTTTTTCAAACCGCCGCAAAAGCAAGAAATTCGATAATGACTTCTGACATTGTATTTTTGCAGATGGTAACCCATCAGCTTACTGATATAGGCATTGAGCCGGTTTCTCTTCGGTTGGAATGTGTTTTCCATGGTGAGTAACGGCGTGCCTGTAGAAAAGATTCTCAAACCACGATAGGTAAGCGTTGCTGCCATGCTGTTTTGAGTGGTGGAGTAAATCCAATAGTCATCAGGGAATAGCGCTATACTCGTAAAATCACCGGGAGGTCTGGAGATGGATATCAGTCAATTGGAAAGTAAGACAAAAGAAGAACTGCTGGATATTGTTAAAGAGATGGATTTACCAGACTGCTCAAGCCTGGAAAAGCCGGAACTGGTCCGGCGGCTGCTGCAGGCTGATGCCGAACAGCAGGGCAATATCTTCTCCAGCGGCATACTGGAAATAATGACAGACGGTTACGGGTTCCTGCGGCAAATCAGTTTATTACCCAGTCAGTCCGATATTTATGTGTCCCAATCTCAAATCAGGCGATTCGGGCTGCGTAACGGCGATAAAGTCACCGGGCAGGGCAGACCGGCCCGCGCCGGCGAAAAATACATCAGCCTGCTGCGTATCGAAGCCGTCAACGACCTCAATGCCGAAATGGCGAAAAGCCGCCCTTATTTCACATCTCTCACTGCGACCTATCCTGACCGATTAATCAATCTGGAAGTGGCTCCGAGCGGCCTTTCCACCCGCCTTTTGAATCTGATTGCGCCTGTCGGCCGCGGCCAGCGCGGTTTGATTGTTTCCCCGCCAAAAGCCGGCAAAACAATGCTGCTGAAAGCGATTGCGAACGCAATCACGACTAATTACAGCGATATTCACCTGATGGTCTGTCTCATCGGGGAGCGCCCTGAAGAGGTTACAGACATGCGCCGTTCAGTGAAAGGCGAAGTAGTAGCGGCAACATTTGATGAGCCGGTAGAAAACCACACACGTGTGGCCGAGCTGGCACTGGAAAGAGCCAAACGCATCGTAGAAAGCGGTATGGATGTGGTTATTCTGCTGGACGGTATTACCCGTCTCACCCGCGCTTATAACCTGGCGATGCCTTCCAGCGGCAGAACCCTTTCCGGCGGTATCGACCCATCTGCGCTGCATCCGGCCAAACGTTTCTTCGGCGCAGCCCGCAACACTGCCGAGGGCGGCAGCCTGACAATTCTGGCGACCTGTCTGGTGGATACCGGCAGCCGCATGGACGATATGATTTATGAAGAGTTCAAGGGCACCGGCAACATGGAAGTTCACCTGGACCGCCGCCTGGCGCAGCGCCGCGTTTATCCCGCGATTGATATCGAACCCAGCGGCACCAGACACGAAGAGCTGCTGCTGAACGAGCAGACTTTGAAACAGGTCTGGCTGCTGCGCCGCATGGCCGCGATGATTTCTTCTGATTCCGCTAACTTTGTAGAGGCGACCGAAAGAATCCTGGAAAGATTGAAAAAGTCCAAGACCAACGCCGATTTCCTGGCCAATCTGCAGAAAGACGTGGATTAAAAAAGTTATAATTAGTTCCCGGAGACCGCGGTGACAGGTAACCTGGTAAACGAACAGTTGAAACAGCTGCCCGCCAACCCGGGTGTCTATCTGATGAAAGATGCCGCCGGGAAAATCATCTACGTCGGCAAAGCATCCAATCTCAGTAACAGGGTGCGTTCTTACTTTCAGCCTGCGGCCAAGCTGGAGCCCAAGACCCAGCAGCAGGTGGCCGAAGTCAAAGAGCTGGAATTTTTCATCACAAATTCGGAATACGAAGCCCTGATACTGGAAAACAATCTTATCAAGCGATACCGTCCGTTTTACAACATCCGGCTCAAGGATGACAAAGGCTATCCATATATCAAAATTAACCTCCGAGAAGATTGGCCAACCGTGGCTTATTCCCGCGAAATGAAAAACGACGGCGCCCGCTACTTCGGGCCTTTCACCAGTTCCTGGTCGGTGAAACAGACGCTGAAAGTGCTGGAAGGTATTTTCCGTTTCCGTTCCTGTAGCAAACCTGTTACCGGCACGGATAAACGCCCCTGCTTGAAATATCACCTCGGGCATTGCCTGGCGCCATGCACCGGTTATGTTACCAAAGAAGATTACCGGGAGGCAATCAGGCAGATTATTCTGTTTCTGGAAGGAAAACGGGATAAGGTCGTCAAGGAATTCGAACAGGAAATGGAGGCTGCCTCCGAGGCTTTGGATTTTGAAAGGGCGGCCCAGCTGCGCGACCGTATCGGGGCAATCAGAAACGTGATCGAAGGGCAGAAAATCGCGGCAAAAGTCAGCGGTGACGAAGACGCGGTGGCTTTCGTAACGGACAAAGACCAGGCTTATGTCCAGGTTTTCTTTGTGCGCGGCGGTAAACTCATCGGGCGGGAAAGCTTTGTGTTAACTGGCGCGAATGCCGCTGCCCCGCAGGAAATCATGGCTAGTTTCGTCAAACAATATTATAATTCGGCCACGGATATCCCGCCGCGGCTGTTATTGCAGCACCCTATTGATGACAAGAATGCTATTACGGATTGGCTCCGGCAAAAAAGGAAGGGCGCGGTGGCGATTTCCGTCCCCAGACAGGGCAGCAAGAAGGAGCTGGTCCAGATTGTGGCACAGAATGCGGAGCAAGGCCTGCAGCAGATGAAGGTCAAGCAATTTGCCGCACCGGCGATGATGGAATCGGCTCTCAAAGAGATCCAGGAAAAACTGGGGCTGCCGCGGTCCCCGGAACGGATGGAATGTTACGATATTTCCAATATCCAGGGGAAGGAAGCGGTGGGGAGTATGGTAGTTTTTGAAAACGGCCGGGCTAAACCGTCGCATTACCGCCGTTTCCGCATTAAAACCGTGCCGGAAGCCAATGATTACGCGATGCTGCACGAGGTCCTCGGACGGCGTTTCAAACGGATGGCGGGCAATCAGACTGAATCCGATAATCAAGAAACCTGGGCGATTTTACCCGACCTCGTATTAATTGATGGCGGCAAAGGGCAGCTGCACGCGGCGCAAACCGCGATGCAGGAAGTCGGCGCCGGAGCCTTACCTATCGCCAGCCTAGCCAAAGAGAACGAAGAGGTTTTTATTCCCGGACACAGCGCCCCGCTCGTGCTACCGCGCAATTCTCCCGGTTTGCAGCTTTTACAGCGGATGCGGGACGAAGCGCACCGTTTTGCCGTGTCTTATTTTACCAAAGTGCATAAGAAAAAGACCTTTACTTCGTCGCTGGATAATATTCCCGGCATCGGGCCGAAACGGAAACATGCCCTTTTGAAACAGTTCGGCACCGTCAAAGGCATCAAAGAGGCTTCAGCCGAAGCGCTGCTGACTGTTCCGGGCTTAACCCCGGATTTAATCGAAAAACTCAAAGAACATTTGGGCTAAAGAGGATAAAATAAATGATTCGAGAAATAGCCAACGAAAACGAACTGGAAACCAGCGTCAAAGTGATTGCGGATTCCTTTCAAACTGTCGCCGTTGAATTCAACCTGAATGAAGAAAATTGCCCCACGCATCCTTCATGGGTTACCCTTAAGCAGTTGACCGAAATGAAAAGAAAAGGGTTGAAATTATTCGGGTTGTTTGAGTGTGATGCACAAATCGGCTTTGCGGCAATTGAAAAGAAAAAACACAAGGTCTACAATCTGGAAAAACTGGCGGTCCTGCCCGAATTCCGACATAAAGGTTACGGCGGGAAATTACTGGAATTTGCTGAAAATTACGTGAAAAATGCCGGCGGCGAGAAATTATCCGTCGGGATTATCAACGAACACTCAATTCTAAAGAAATGGTACGAAGCCAAAGGGTTCCAAGAAACGGCGGTAACCAAGTTCGCGCACTTGCCGTTCACCGTTTGTTTTATGGAAAAAGCGGTTGGATAAATTAAAAAGGAGACGGTTTCGGTAACCGTCCCCTTTATTTTTATTGGCGGATATTAAATCGTTAGAAATTTTCAGCCAGAACTTCGTAAAATGCCTGGGGATGTTTGCAGGCCGGACATTCCTTCGGCGCTTCGGTGCCTTCAAAAACATAACCGCAGTTGATGCAATGCCATTTCACGACGGTTTTCTTTTTGAAGACCTCTCCGTTGGCGATATTGGCAATCAACTTGCGGTAACGCGATTCGTGGAATTTCTCCACTTTAGAAATCTGCTCGAAGGACCGGGCAATTTCCGGAAAGCCTTCATCTTTTGCAATTTTAGCGAAATCGGCATAGAGTGCGGTCCATTCCATATTTTCACCGGCGGCCGCGGCTTCCAGATTGGATTTTGTGTCCTTAATCATACCGGCCGGATAGGCAGCCACGATTTCGACATCGCCGCCTTCCAGATAATTGAAAAAGACTTTAGCATGTTCTTTCTCATTTTCGGCGGTTTCCGTGAAAATGTTGGCGATTTGCTCGAATCCTTCCTTCCGGGCTTTACTCGCAAAGTAGGTATAGCGGTTCCTAGCTTGCGATTCCCCGGCGAAAGCTTTTAACAGGTTCTGTTCGGTTTTGGTCCCTTTGATTGAATTTGCCACTTAATATTCCCTCCATTTTTTACTATTCGGCGAACACCACAATTGACGTTTAGAGTCAAATTATGTTATATTTTTGTGGGTTGGTAGCGTAGCTCAGTAGGTAGAGCAGAGGACTCATAAGCCTCCGGTCGGCGGTTCGATTCCACCCGCTACCACCAACTTCTAGAACCAGATTACCACACTTTTCCGGCTGTTTCAGTGATAATTCTCACACCTACAAAATTTGCACAAATCTGTTTTTTACTTTTCCCTGTGGATATGTGCCGGAATTTGCTGCCTGGCGATAATTGCATTGACAAACGGGAAAAAAGAAAAGTGGATTTTTCGTCAAACATGGAAATCAGATGGAAGGACAGGGCGACTCCTGTTGTTTTTATTTTGTGATGTCAAAAGTGATAGCGGTCAGGGAAATGGAAAGGGTCGTCGCTGGAATCTGGCTGCCGGTTAACGCCAGTAACGATATTTTCGGCCTGAGGGTAACCGTGCCGCCCGCCGGAACGGAGATGCCTGTTTTGCCGCCGTAAGCTTCGAAATAAACGGTACACGTGCCGCCGATATAGATATTGTAGGTACACAATCCTGTAGCGTCGACTACCTGCGGGTAAGTGGCTGCCAAACTTTGAGAAAAAGGTATGGAACCGGTGATATTTCCGGTAACGTCGAGGTTTGCAATAGTATTAGCGGTAGTGTTAGTGATTTTCACTGCAAACTGGGCTGTACCCGGTAAAGTGGCTCCGGTAATCCCGAGAGTAACATTATGATATTACCGAGGAAAGAGAGATGCAGGAGCGGCTCTATCTCACAGACAGGTTGGCTTCACTCGGTGAAATGGCAGCGGGTATTGCCCATGAGCTCAATAACCCGTTGACCGGGGTGGTGGCCCTCTCGCAATTGCTGCTGGAAGCCGGCGTCCCGCCGGAAATTAAAGACGACCTGGAGGCCATCAGCAGTGAGGGACAGCGCGCCGCCAGTGTGGTAAAGAACCTTCTTTCCTTTGCCCGCAGTCACACCCTATCAGCCCAACCTTTGGATATAAATGCGGTTGTCAGCCAGGTGCTGAGTTTGCGCGCCTATGAGCACCGGGTGAACAATATTGAAGTGGTGACGCATTTCGCGCCGAACCTGCCGGAAATTATCGCCGACCGTTTCCAGATGCAGCAGGTTTTCCTTAATATCGTTTTAAATGCTGAACAGGCAATGATTGAGTCCAAAGGCCGTGGTAACTTAACGGTCACTACCGAACTTTCCGGCGATATTATACGGGTTGCCTTTGCGGATAACGGCCCGGGCATTCCGGCGGATATCATTAACCGGATTTTCGACCCGTTCTTCACGACCAAAGAAGTGGGGAAAGGCACCGGGTTGGGTTTAAGCATCTGCTACGGCATTGTCGCCAAACAGGGCGGCCGGATATTCGCCCAGAGCCAGCCGGGACAGGGCGCCACTTTTATAATCGAGCTGCCGCTGACCGCTCCCGATTAAGACAAGGAAGTAATAACATGGAAATTAAAAACAACAGGAAAAGGATTCTGGCCATTGACGATGAACCGGTCATCAGCCGCGTCTCACTGCGGGTGCTGAAATCCGATGGATTTGAAGTGGACATTGCCGGCAACGGCCTGGTGGCGAAAGAGATGACCGGCAAGACGGACTACGACCTGTATCTCTGCGATATCCGGATGCCGGAGATGAACGGCATGGAATTTTACGAATATCTGCGGCAGGTCCATCCCGGCTGTGAGACCCGGGTGATTTTTGTCAGCGGCGATACGATGAACAATGAGGTCAGGACTTTTTTAAGCGGTAAAAAGAACCTTTTCCTGGTCAAACCCTTCACGCCGGAAGAACTGCGGACCGTAATCCAGAAAGCCCTGAAGCAGCGGGACAAATAAACGAATAAATAATCCAAGTAAATACGAAATCCGAAACAAATCCAAAAATACGATCAAAATTCCCCACTTCTTTTGCACGTCCGCCTCAGGCGGAATCAAGAACGACGGATATTCTGTTGTTAAGGTAATACTAGTGCACTAACTACAATTTCTACCATATTCGTTTTGTAAAAAGTGCATTTCCTATAGCAAAGGAAACGAATATTTTCGGATTTTCGGGTATGCGGAAGCACTCTGCGTTTCTGAAATGACGTGAGGCGAAACGGCGTTTGCAGCCGCTTTGATTAGAACCCTTCCCATTTTGTCATTATCGGGCTCCGACCCGATAATCCAGAAAGATAACGGGAGAGGATAATGGCTGGATTCCCGCTTTTGCGGGAATGACAGGTTGTGGGGGATTGCTGCCCTTGCAACAGTGGGTCCTCAATATTTGCCCTTTATTGGGCGCTCAGGAGCTGGATTCTGACGAGCCTGGGCCTTTGCGTCCACCAACCCGGGAGGACTGTGAATAAGGAGTGTCCGTGGCCTGCGTTGCCGCCTTAGTCGTATAGTTCGCACCGGTGGAACAGCACCGGAACGTTCTCTGTATTCCGATACTTTTCTCCCGGGAACCCCTAAAGCCGTTGTACATGGGCATTTCCTGAATGCCCAACCGGCCCCGGCGGTAAGAATCATGACGGAGAGTTTTACGGTCGCTCTCAAACGTGAAATTATTGTATGACATATGATTTAATATTGTCAAGCGGTTTTTGTCGCTATTTTCCGAGTATTTTTGTTACCAACCATTTCACCCTCATCCTAACCTTCTCCCATCGAGGGCGAAGGGACTAACCGGGGCGGTTTTTGTCGCTATTTTGGACGAGCTTTCAGCGGTCAGCAGTCAGCTTTCAGCTTATAGAAATTGTCAATCTCTCCCTTTCGTAAACTTAGGGACCTTCGGCTTTAATTCCTCTCCCGTTCGTGCCTCCGGGACCTCCAGCTTCGCTTACGGCCTGAGAGGGAGGAAGATTCCCATTTTCTGAATTTTGGAGATTCAGTGAGAAGGGACTAACCAGGGCGACTTTTAGCGCTATTTTGCTGACAGTTTGCAGTTGTCAGTTCAGAGTTATGAGTTAAAAGAAGTTACGGGGCGGTCACGTTCTACATCAGTTAAAAACTGAGTACCTTCGGGAAACCCGACCTTACAGAAAATATATTTCTTAATCCAGAGACGAATTTAGAGAAAGGCGACCGTGGTAACTTTTGGAAACTGGATTCCCGCTTTCGCGGGAATGACAGTGTTGTAGAGACTGGATCCACAATCAGGGTAGCGATGATAATACTATTGTCATTATCGGGCCGGACCCGATAATCCAGGAAAATAATCGAATCCTAATCGAACACTCTTTGATGTATAATACAAACATCATGAAATTTGTCAGGGCTTTTTTTACAAAATACCGGATTATTATTTTAGCTCTGGTTATTTTTGCGGTAATATTTTTGCTTGATACATTAGTGCACGAGACGGGGCATTTACTGGCGGCTTTAATCAGCGGCGTCCCGATTAATAAAATCAAGGTTATTTTTACCGGTTTGAATCCCGGGCTGGAGATGCCGGCCGGCCTGAGCAGTACTTCGGTGACGTTTGTTAATTATGCCGGCGGGGCGTTCGCCGCTATCGTTTTATTATGCGGATATCTTTTCCTGTGGTTGAGGAAATACCGGGCCAGGCCGACTTTATTAACCTGGGTGGTGGGTTTAATAATTCTGGGACTATGCGGGGAAGAAATCGGGAATTCGCTGGTGGAAGGGCACTTTCACGCGGCATACATGTATTACATCAATTCCCCGACGGCACCGACTAATTTGTTGATAGTGACTTTTTGGGTGATAGGGCTGGCGTTTCATTTCATTTTATTTCCCGTTTCGAACCTTAAAAAGAAAACCGGAGACGGTTAGCAATCAATTCTCTTTTCAATCTATAATAGAGATAGAAAATTGATTTCGGCGCACGGGAGGTACATTCGTCCGCTTAAGGCGGACTCAGTACGACGTTGCGACGTCGCAGGGAGGCTTAAAATCAGTATCGAAAACAGCATCCTTGAAAAACTGCGGGAAATTGCCGGAGAGAAAGGGGTTTTAACAGCTCCTCTCGATTTAGCTTCCTATGCTTTCGACGGCACGACGAGCTGGCAAAGCAAACCGGACGTCGTGGTTTTCCCCACCACCGCCGAGCAGGTCTCCCAAATCATGAAACTGGCAACGGCGCATAAAATCCCGGTTACCCCACGGGGCGCAGGCAGCAACCTTAGCGGCGGCTCGGTCCCCATCGCCAACGGCATGGTGCTGTGCATGACCCGGATGAACCGAATTCTAAACATCAACGCCGAAAGCTTCACCGTCACTACCGAAGTCGGGGTAGTGCTGAACGACCTGAACCTGGAGCTGGCGAAACAAAAATTATTCTTCCCGCCGGACCCGCAAAGCTTCCTGGCGGCGACCATCAGGCGGCTGCGTCTCGGAAAATGCGGGCGGCCCGTATGCCGTGAAATACGGCGTTTTCAAGCATTATTTACTGGGCTTAACCGCGGTGCTGCCCAACGGCTCCATCGTTAAGCTGGGGGGGAATACGGTGAAGAACGTCACCGGCTACGACCTCCCGCAGATATTGTGCGGCTCCGAGGGCACACTGGCGGTGATTACCCAGGTCACTTTGCGGTTATTGCCGCTGCCGCCGGCCCACCAGACCGTGGTGGCCGTTTTCGACAAAGTGGTCACTTCCGGGCAGGCGGTGCATAAAGTTTTAACCGCCGGAATTTTACCGGCCAAAATCGAAATGATGGACAACTGGGTCATCAGGCGTATCGAAGAAACTACCCCGCTGGGTTTGCCGCTGGATGCCGGTTCGATGCTGCTTTTTGAACTGGACGGCACGCAGTCCGCCGTGGACAAAGATGTGGAGAACGTAATCAAGGCCTGTCAGCAGGCCGGGGCGCTGAACGTGCGCGCGGCCAAAGACGCCGCCGAGGCGGCGAATTTCTGGACGGCCAGACGGGCAGGTTTTTCGGCGATTTATGGGGCGTCACCGAATATTTTTGCCGAGGATGTGACCGTGCCGGTTGAACATATCGCCGACTTAATTGATAAAGTACAGCAGCTGGCGAAAAAATACGATTTAACAATTGTGATTATCGGGCATGCCGGCGACGGCAACCTGCATCCCAGTGTTCTGACGGATAAGAAGAACGCGGAACATTACGCCCGCGCCGAAAAGGCGGTGGACGAAATTTTCATGGCGGCGCTGGAGTACGGCGGGGCGATTTCCGGCGAGCACGGCATCGGGCTAGAGAAAAAACGGTTCATGAAACAGGCAATGCAGCCGGAAGCCATCGACCTGCTGCGGGGGATTAAGAAAGTGTTCGACCCGGATAATATTTTGAATCCGGAGAAAATCTGGGAGGAGAAGTAAATAAACCCCTCTCTCTGGCTCTCCCCCATATATTCACTTTGTGAAGTACTTCCGCTGCGGCTACAGCAAGTGGGGAGAGGACTGAAAAAGGAGAAATCCTAGTAACAAGGAATTCAGTTTGTCGGGTCGGGTTTCGAACCTGACCGCCAGTAGTATTTCTTATAAAAAGTTGGTATTTCAATCATGGAGAATGATAATTTGAAAAGTCTCCCTGAAACCATTCCTGCAAAGGATGGAGATAATCTCGACGATGCCAACAAATGCATGAAATGCGGCTTTTGCATGTACAATTGCCCCATTTATAAAGTCGACCATATCGAAAGCCACGTAGCCCGCGGCCGGAACGTGCTCATCCGCCAGGCGAACGAAAAGACGATTCCGACCGACGCGGAATACGCCGAACGCCTATCCTATTGCCTGATGTGCGGACGCTGTGCGGCGATTTGTCCCGCCAGGGTGCAGTCGCCGGAGATTAACGTGGCTGCACGGACGGCTGTAGTCAGTCAGAAAGGACTGTCTTTACCGAAGCGGGCCGTCTACCGCGGCATATTGAAAAACCGCAAGCTGATGGCCAACCTGCTGGGGGCAGCTGCCATCGTACCGGGAGTTTCGACCAAAGACGGGAAACCGCTGCGGCACATGGCGGATTTTACCGGGGTATTTACCAAAGGATTATCGCTACCAAAACTGTCGAAACCGTTCCTGTCTGCCAGACTGCCGGAAAAAACTTTGCCGCCACCGAATGTAAAAGTGAAGGGGCAGGTCGCCATTTTCCCTGGGTGCGCTTTCGAGTTCTTCTTCGCGGGTACCGGGGTGGGAATCGCGCAGGTTTTAGCTAAAGCCGGTTATGAAGTGGTTTACATCAAGGATTTAACCTGCTGCGGGCTGGCGGTGCGCAGCGCCGGCGATGTGAAGACAGCCCAGCTGATGGCCAAACACAACATCGCCAAGCTGGCGAAATTCGACCGGATTATCACCGGCTGTGCCACCTGCGGCTCGGCTTTGAAAGATTACGGCAAATGGTTTGCGGATAACGACCCGATGAAGCAAAAAGCGCAGGAATTTTCGGCGAAAGTCAGCGATTATTCCGAATTTCTGGCGAAAGAAGGGGTAAAATCCAGGGTTGCCGAGCCTGTAATTGTGACTTATCACGACCCATGCCACATGAAATGGCACCAGGGCATCAGCAGCCAGCCGCGCGAACTTTTACGTTCGATTGAGGGTGTAAAATTCGTGGAAATGGAAGGGGCGGACGATTGCTGCGGGCTGGGCGGGGCTTTCACGCTGGCGCACCGCGACATCAGCCTGGCGATTCAGGATAAGAAGATACAAAACATCAAGAATACCGGCGCGCAAATCGTGGTGACTTCCTGCCCGGGATGTTTGATTCAGTTGAGAGACGGGGTACGGCGGAATAACTTGCCGGTGAAGGTGATGCACATCAGCGAGCTGATGAGAGGGGAACAGGGGAAATAGAAGCGTTTTAGTGGTTAGTCCTGTTGCCCTGTGCATTTTGACTGAAGGTCAAAAGTATTTCGGTCACCGAGTCTCAAGGAGAGAGTTGGAGAGAGGGGCTGAAATTCGTACAAAAACCATACCTTGTAAGTTTTGAAAGAAAGTTAGTGATCGAAATTGACGGCGGGCATCATGACGTTGAAGAAAATAAAATCAGTGACGATGCGAGAACCCATTGGCTGGAATCCCGGGGGTATCGAGTGCTGAGATTCTGGAATAACGACGTCAGTACGAATTTGGATGGAGTAATAGCACGCATTCAAGAAGAGTTATAGGAACACCCTCTCCCTGGCACTCTCGCGTAAATAGGCAGAGGGAACTAACCATCATAAAATAAATCCTAATTGCCAATCTCGAAATCCTAATAACTTTGTTCCCCGTACGTATATTCCTCTCCTTTCTTAATCCTTAAACGTCCCCAAAATGTCATGATTCTGTAACATCCCGCAGTTAATTTTTATTACTATGAAATAAATAATCTGCGACGATGTAAACAGTGATATAAAAAACGATTGACGGAGGGAAAGATGGACAATTATTTATTCGTATACTACGGCGGGAAAATGGCCGGCACCCCGGCAGAGCAAAAAAAGTCAATGGACGACTGGATGAACTGGTTTAAAAACCAGGGAGCGGCGGTGGTGGACGCGGGAAACCCGACGATGCCGGGCAAACTGGTCACTAAAAAAGGCGTGAAAGCAATCGGTGGAGAGCCGGTGACCGGTTACAGTATTTTCAAAGCGAAGGATATGGATGCCGCGGTAGCGATTGCCAAAACCAGCCCGCAAATGGAGGGCGGGGAAATTGCAGTTTATTCCATCATGAAAACGATGTAACGATTGAAATTACTAACAGAGATTTTTATTCAACTTGAGCAGGGATGAGTGAGATTATGCCGTATTCGAGCATCGATGAACTGCCGCCCAGCATCCGTAATGTCCTGCCGGCGCATGCGCAGCATATTTTCCTGGCTGCTTACAATAATTCGTTTGAGGAGTATCAGGACCCAGCGAAAAGACGCGGCAGCGCCGGCGCAGAGGAAGTAGCACGAAAAGTTGCCTGGGCGGCAGTGAAGAAGGAATTCGAAAAAGACCCGGAAACCGGCAGGTGGGAGCCGCTGTTTACGCATCATTGAGAAGAAGTCGGATAAAATGGCCCAAAGACGCAGGCTGTATAATTATCCTATACTCCTTGAATGGTGAGGAATTTCCGTTGCGAAAATAAGATTAATGCAGAGGTGGAAATGGCTTATATCGTTGATTTTAATAATGTGTCTACGGTTGGTTTAGAGTCTTCACCTGTGGCAGAAGCGCTGGCCGGTTTACGGGCTAATGAAGCCCGCTACTTTATGAATAAATACAAACATCAATTTACGGTGGTACCCGCCAGCGAAAGCCGCGAGACTATCGATTATGTGAACAAAATTTTGGAAAAAGAACGGGGCATTGAGTTTGCCGCCAAACCTTTGGAAACGTCGCGCTTTCAAGTAGAAAATATAAAAATGGCACATGTGTTTTATGAAGATGGCCTTGAGGTCAACGTAATGTATACAGTTGATGACCCTAAAAAACGGGCCGTGGGCTTTAAGCTTTCAGAGGGAATGGAAGTCCCAAAGGAGTTAGGCAAGTTTAAGTTTGCCAGACAGAAGTCAAAATTAGCAGGAACAATCCGGGGTTCGTTTTTTGTAATTAAAGGTGAATATTAGGTGAGCACGCACTGCATTCCCGGATGCAGAAAGGTATGAGGATTTAAAGGCTTTTCATCTGAAATCGCCTCTAACTACTCTACGTTTGCTGCGCAAAGTACCATAGTCTCCCGTCTCGCGGGAGAGAGGTTTGCTGTTGTTAATCCTGAGGAAATGAGAAGGAACAATTCCGATTTCGATTCTCCCTTAATCGCTCCCTGAAAAGGGGGGAGACCCTTAGCTTCTCCTCTTTTTAGGCTCCAAGGACTGTGTCAGTCCAGAGTGAAACAGAGGCATCGGCAATTCCGTCCGATTAGGGGTTGGCGGGCGGGTTCAAAACCCGCCCCTACAAAGACGGGCTAACTTAAACTACTTCCCGGGCGAAGAGGGCGGCGCCGAGGGCGCCGGTTAACTGGGGATGTGGGGGCACGATAACCTCGCCTTTCAACTGTTCACGGAAAATATCCGCGACGATGGGGAACCAGGCTACAACGCCGCCGCAGAGCAGCACGGTATCCGCCAGCGGCAGCATTTCCATGACACGGGCAACAACCGAATCGAAGACGCCTTTGGCCAGGTCTTCGGCCTTGACGCCAGAACGGATGAGGGAAAGGATTTCGGTAGAGGCAAAAACCGTGCAGTAACTGCCGATTTTGACCTGTTTTTGCGATTGGCGTGCCAGTGAATCCAATTTATCCAGCGGGATGGCGGTCTTAATGGCAATTTCCTCGATGAAAGTGCCGGTGCCGGCGGCGCATTTACGGTTCATTTTGAAGTCGAGGGTCTGACCCTGCGCGTTGAGCCGGATGACCTTGTTATCCTGCCCGCCGATATCCACGACATTGACGGCGCGCGGCACGTAGAAATAAGCACCTTTAGCGTGGCAGGCAATTTCCGTCTTGGCGTGCACGGCGAAGCTGACGTTGTGCCGTCCGTAGCCGGTAGAAACAACGGGAAGGCCTTCCATGTTCTTTCCCGCTAAAGCCGCTCCCAGCGATTCAATGGCGACGGTCTGATAATCGATGCCGGAACGGCGGACATCGCTGCCGAGCAGATTGCCCTGTTCGTCAATGACAACGGACTTGGTAGTGCAGCTCCCGATATCAATGCCGGCGTATATTTTCACGGTGCGACTCCTCAATTTGCTCCACGAAAGCCTCGATATTGGTGACGGTCTGCTCTTCGGAAAAACAGCGCAGGTCATTCAGGTCGCCATTAATTACCAGATGCGGGATGCCCAGCTTTTCGCTGAGGCGTTGGGACATGCCGTAGCGGTTGTTGGAGTTGCTGGCGCAGGTGCGGGCATCATGGAAGAGAATACCGTCAATGGCGAAATGCTGCACTTTTTCAGCGATGTAATTTTCTTTCCAGTTATCATCCTGCCCGATGAAAATGGAGCAGTAGGCTTCGGCCATACTGTCGAACGGATTGGCCGGATTGAAAGCGGGGAAAATCCAGCTGTTGCAATAGGTGCTGACGACAACCGGCGTTTTCAAACGGGCGAATAGTTCGCTCATGTTGCGCAGTTTGCCCCAGATGGGCATGCCTTCCCAGTAAAAACGGAAACGTTCGCCGGGGACAGCGGCGACGCCTTGTGAAACGCGTTCCTGCATTTCGGCGAGAAGAACTTTGTAGTAATCGTTGGCTTCCTGCCGGCCGCGCATGACCACGGCGGGGCCCATGTGGATACATTCATCGAAGAAAGTCAGCGGCGTGGGCTTGTTGGAAGCGGTGTCCAGCACTTTATCCCACAGCACCGAACATTCGCGGGAACGGGCTAAAACGGCGCGGAATTCATCGATATCGAAGCGGCGGCCGGCCACTTTTTCCAGGTCCGGGACGATATCCCGCAGCTGCTGACTGACTGATATAACAACATGCTCACGGGCGTCATTCTGGGTGTGGGGGGTGTTGATGCCCAGAACCGGGACGTTGAATTCGCGGCCGTAAAAGCGGGCCCAGTCGCCGACATCGCGGCACTGGTTGGTGTTGTAGAGCAGCACATCGGGCCGCGGCACTTCTTTGATGCCGTAAGCTTTGGTCAGCGGCGTTTCATGACGGAGATAGGCGCCGATATCGCTGGTGAGATAAGAGCAAATTTCCGGCGAGTAACCGTTGGCGTTGGCTACCGGAATGTAATCCATGGCGGTGCGGGTGGAACCCAGCATGGCGGCATGGTTTTCCGGATAATAGACTAAAAAACCGAGCGACATGGCGAGTTCGGCGGGGCCGACACTGCTGCACCAGGCAATTTTTTTGTTTTTCGTGCGGGAGGCTTCATCGAGTTCCATGAAGTGCTGCTTCATGAGGATTTTCAGTTGTTGGGCGGCTTTTATTTCCATTTAAATTCCCCTAAGGTTAATAAATTCTTCGTTATCCAGGGTAGGTACTATTATCAGCATTACCCCTCTCTCTAACTCTCTCCCACGGGGGGCGTACATTTCGGCTTAATGCCTCAAGTATTTCGTTGCGACTCAAAGAGGACTGATTGGGAAATTTGTTTGAGGCTACAGCCTCAAACAAATTTATTTATAATTTAGGCATACGGCAGGGTGAAGAGGTTATGCTTTTTCGAGGCGGTGTGGGACTTTTTAATCAGCAGTTTGGCCATGTTGAACATCACTTCATAGGTCTGGATATCGGTGATGCTGTTGACCCACTGCGCTTTATCGGTGGCGATTTTATCAATGTCTTCGCCGTTCGCCACCCGGGCCAGCATCTCCGTATGATAGGCTTCGGTGACTTTCATGACCTTTTCAAAATAGGCGCGGGCGCCGGTAGCGACCACGCCGTTATGGCTCAAGACCAGCCTATCGGCCGGTAACGTGGACAACTTTTGAATGCTGTGGCAGTAATTTTCCAGCGATTCGAAGTAATTCGGCCAGAGCGCATTTTTATCAGCGACGTAGAATCCGGTGGCGTCCCCGATGACGAGCGTGCCTTCGTTTTCATCGTTGAGGGCGATATGGCAAAGAGAATGGCCGGGAGTGTGATACACCGACCAGATGATATCCTTACTGAGCTTAATATCTTCGCCTTCTTCCAGGACATGGTCAACATCGAAAACATAACGGTCGAGTTCTTTGGGCAGTTCTGCAATCTCGCCTTTATGGAGACGGATCATGGAAATAGCCTTGTCAGCGGCGAGGAACTCCTTGAGGGCTTCCGGTTTTTCCGTCAAACGCTTGAGTGCTTTGGCGGCGCCGGCGCTGCCCATGATTTTCAAGTGCGGCCACAATTTTTTCAGATGCGGCACGGCACCGATATGGTCGGGGTGGGTATGCGTCAGCGTCAGGTATTTAATCCGCTCAGGCGGGATGCCTAAGAATTTTATCTGGTCGATGATGAGCGAAAAGAATGCGCCGGTGCCACCTTCGATAATCATGCCGTCATCGCCCATGGAGAGATAGACCGGGAAATCGTGGGTACCCAACTGGTAGAAATTCGGGGTAATGGTAATCGGTTTATATCTTTCTTCAATCATTTGATTAATTTCCTTTTTAAAAATGCAATCGCGGTGCGTAAAAATAAAAAAACCTTGAGAAGAACCTTCCCAAGGCTGCGAAACAACATATGATGTTCGTATATTTTTAATTATTGGATTTGCTGAAAGATTATCTTGGGAAGGGTTTTGGAAAGTCCGCCCGGCATCACTCCAATCGCAATCGACCGCGGCGGACTAGCTAAAGATGAAAAAGTAGAAGCTAGTCGCTGAAGAATAGAACCGTGGATTTGAAGTGGCTATTTTAGCCATCAACACCCTCACTAAGACGTATCTTTTTCAATAATATCAAATCTCAGGCTGATTGTCAAGGAAACGAGACTAAAGGACAAAAATTCCAAGCACTAATATCGAAATCCTAAATAAATTTAAATGTTAAAATTCAATAATTGTTATGAACTAAATTGAGAAGTATAATGAAACATAACTTGTCACAAATAAGGGGCAAAGATGAGCGGGGTACTTTCGAAGAAGGACATTAAGAAATTAATCCAACAGAATCCATCGCTGGTGGAAGGCTTTATCGACCTGGAGCAGCAGCTCCAGCCGAATGGTTTCGATATTACGCTGCGGGACGTGGCGATGCTGCAAAATATGGGACAAATCGGCAGGGACAATGCGCAACGGAGGCTGCCGGATTTAGCCCCGCTGGTTTTTGACAACCAGGGGTTTATGGAGCTGCTGCCGGGCAGCTACATGATTACCTACAACGAAATCGTACATATTCCCACGGATTTGATGGCGCTGGCACGGCCGCGGTCCAGCCTGCTGCGCTGCGGGGCAAGCATCGGCACGGCGGTCTGGGACGCCGGTTATTCCGGGCGTTCGCAATCGTTGATGATAGTCTATAATCCTAACAGTTTCCGGGTACAGAAAGACGCGCGAGTGGCGCAACTGGTTTTCATGACATTAAGCGCGGAAACGGAAGGTTATGCCGGGAAGTACCAGAACGAAAATATCAACCAATAAATCCGAAACACGAATATCGAAATACTAAATAATATCGAAATATTAATATCAAAATCAGGAACAGGCAGGGACGCCTGTTTCGCCCAGCGGTCATTTTGCGAGCAAAGACGGTAACCTCTGCAGGTTATCAATGACCGCGAGCGGGTTGTAATCACGGAAGGCGGTTTTCGGGGTGACGCCAGTGGGATCCGGTTTGTGGGCAGCGAAAACTCTAAGGAAGCAGAAGTTTATTTTTTATGATACCTGATATAGTATTTACTGAAGTTAGAACCCATAAAAATATAAGTAATGCGGCGAGGAGCAGCGTATACCAATATACCAATTTTATTTGGGTGTAATTATAAATGCTGTAGCTTGCCAGAGCATATGCAGCTAAAGGAAAGATAAAAGCCCACCAGCTTAGAGTAAAAGGAATTTTACCGCGGCGGAGATAATAGAACGTAATAGCCAAAGTCAATAACAATGCCCAGAGCCCAAATCCCCAGAAAATGATGGCGACCAATTTTAACGTATCAACGGAATTGATCAGATTCAGGGCTTTCGCAGAGTCTGATAAATCCATTAAAGCCGCCGAGCCGAGTCCGACCGGCCCCAGAATTATCCAAAAAGTAGGTAATAGGGCATCTTTGGGAAATTTATTGAAGACAAACCGATTTAGGAGAACGCCGGACAAGATAACAAAAAGTGTTATCGAAATTCCGTAGTAAACGAGGTCCAATAGATTAATCGTTTGGGCAAGACCGGTATTTGTGATCAGATAAGCACTCACTAACCATTTTCCCAACATCGGCAGCAGTGCGCCGACAACCGGCGGAATAAACCAGGAAAAATTGATATGCTCGACATCAATGTTATCCTGAGAAAAGATGTTGAACATAACAAATACCGATATTGCTAATGTCAGAATAGCCCCGACAATCCACATTATCAAACCAAGTCCATCAAGAAAACTGCCTGCGAAATATTCTTTTCCGATAACAAAAAAATTAGTTCCCAGTACCACCGCCGCCGCCGGCATCGTCACAAAAAAGTTAGACATCATGGGATGTGTAAGATCTGATAGCAGGCTGTTGAAATGGATAAACCATCTTAATAACCACGGAACAATTATTACTATGAACAGAACGATATTCAACCAAAAGAGAATCAAGGCCATCGGCTTCAAAAAAGCAAGGCTTGAACTTAATAAACTCAATAAATAGAGGAGATTAGCCAATCCGCCAGTGCCCATGACACAGGCAAACCAGGCCGGAGAAAAGTGTTTGACCATCTCGCTAAATTTCGATTTTTCAGCGGTTATTAATTCCGGCGCCGTCATTCGTGTGAATTTCCTTTCCTGTCTTTATCGGGTTTTGAATATCTTCCATCCCCATCTTCAAGGTCGAACCACCATTTATCCCGCAGATCCGGTTTACTATACCCCAGAACATTGTCCATCCGAATAATCGCGTCGTTCATGAAAGGCGTGTTATTCACCATCCAGCGTACAACGTCATGGCTCAGGCCCCGCGGTTTATTCCAGGGGCATACTTTGATGCAACGCCCGCAAGAGGCGCCATTCTGGTTGGTCACCCGGAATTTAGTGCAACGCTCGGCATCGAACGCCCATGTTTCGTAGCCGTTATACATTATCTTTTCGCCGTAAGAAATTGCCTTCGAGGGGCATTCCTGAGCACATTTCTTGCATTTACTGCAGAAATCCTGCAAGCCGAAGTCTATCGGTTTGTCCGGGAGCAACGGGAGGTCGGTAGTTATCGCTCCAGCCTTGAAACGCAGACCGAGGAAGGGGTTCAAGATACAACCACTGCGGCTCATTTCACCAATACCCGATAAAAGCAGGAGCGGCGGAATCAGTACCTGGTAAGATGTGTGAAAATGAGCCCGAGCGGGGTAACCTAACCGACGAATATATTCGGCCATCATCGTCGCAATGAAACCATTGTTGGAGTAACCTCTAAAGCTTTGTGCTCCGGATATCCAATCCCTGCCGGTCGAGCCGTGCATCGTGGTGTAATCCTGGTCCGTGACAATTACAATCGCATATTTGTGATGATTTTCAACCGGTTTCCCCCGTGCATTGCGACTGTAGACTGCGTACTGAGGCAATTCACAAATTCCGACAATATCAGCCCGCAGGAAATAGCCCAGCCGTTTAATATGCCGGCTCATTATTGCCGGGTCATCAGGCAGCTGCGCCTGCCGGGAGTTTGTTTCACCTTCGGCAATCGCATGCAAGTGGTTAACCATAAAATTCTCGGCAGCACCGATGGCCTCTTTGGGTATAAAACGGTTAAGTTCCTCTTTGGCGAACGGACCAAATTGTCCGAGAGCAGCGCGAATAAAACCGCTGTCGCGTTCGCTTACTTGCTGCACATTCCGGGTAATTTTAGTGGTCGGTTGAGCAACACGCTTCAGCTTTTCTACCGGGAAAGGACCATATTGGATATTTTGACCGGTCAAATCGGAAGGAATTTCCTGAGTCATCCACTTGCTCCACTTTGATAGTTGACGAAGCCATTGTAACAGCCTGAATCGCGTTTGTAAATTTGGCAAAATTAAAAAATTTTATCTCGAAGATTTATTAGTGTTATCTTTGTCAGGTATTTGCAATACCCCGTCACCTTTGAAGTCTGCCAGGTCGAACCACCATTTTTTGCGGTAATCCGTTTTGCCGTAGCCCATCAAATCATCTCCGCGTATGGCGATACTTCTTGCGATAGAAGAATTCCTCATGGCCCACCCGACCGCCCGGTGGAAAGGAGTATACGGTTTATTCCAGGGACAAACCTTTATGCAAGTACCACAACCAGCACCATTATTCCGTCTTCCTCCCCTCATTTTGGCGCACTGCTCCACATTGACCGGCCATTTTTCATAGCCGTTGAACATTTCCTTGCCGCCATAACTCAGCGCGCCGGAAGGACATTCCCTGGCGCATTTCTTACACTTAGAGCAGAAATCCTGAAGGCCAAAATCGATCGGTTTGTCCGGGAAAAGAGGCATGTCCGTAGTAACAACAGCAGCCTTGAAACGCGGCCCGAGAAAAGGATTAACAACAATATCCCCGATTCGCGACATTTCGCCTAACCCAGCCCAAAGGAGAATCGGAGGCACCACAACTTGATAGTTGCCTGAATAATGCGCTCGGGCCGGATAGCCAAGCCTGCGAATGTAATCGGCGAGGATTACGGCAATAAAACCGGAATTGGAATAGGCAAGAAAGCTCATGGAATTGCTGATCCAGTCACTACCGGTAAAGGCACTGGCAGTCCGCCAGTCCTGGTCAATCAAAATAGCGACGGCATATTTATGAGTCAACTCCACCGGGAAGCCCGGGGAATCGGGGTTATCAGGATCGTAATTGTATGAATAAACCGCATACGGCGGGAGTTTGCAGATACCGACGGTATCGGCCCGCAAGAAATAAGCGGTTTCCTTAATATGCCGCGACAATAAGCGGGGATCTTCCGGTATCGGCGCTTTGCGTGCGGCTACCATTCCTTCCGGCAGGCGCCGCATCATTTGCAGCATTCTTGATTCTGCTCCCGACAAGGGATCCCCAAACGGTCCGGTTATAAAAGCCGGGCCGTAAAGGCCCCGGGCGGCTTTGTTGAAACCGGAATCACGCTGACTTACACGCCGGATGTTGTCATCTTCGATGATTGTCGTCGGTCGGTCAACACGCTTTAGTTTACCTGCAGGGAAAGGTTCCGGATCGCGCTTGTGATAGCCGCTCATGCGGTACCTCTTTTCTATTTCATTTGTAATACCCAGGTTTAAAATATATCGGTTTTGTCATTACCCGGCATTTGGTATATCCCATCGCCATTGAGGTCTGCCAGATCGAACCACCATTTTTTGCTGTAATCGGGTTTGCCGTAACCCATTAAATCATCGCCGCGAATAGCGATACTGCGTGCAATTGAAGAGTTTCTCATCGCCCACCCCACCGCCCGGTGAAAAGGAGTATATGGTTTATTCCAGGGGCAAACCTTAATACAGGTGCCGCAACCTGCACCTTTTTTATTGCCAACCCTCATTTTAGTGCACTGCTCGACATCAGTCGGCCATTTCTGGTATCCGTTGTGCATTTCCTTGCCACCAGCACTCAAGGCGCCAGAAGGACATTCCCTGGCGCATTTCTTACATTTGGAACAGAAATCCTGAAGGCCAAAATCGATCGGTTTATCCGGAGCAAGCGGCAGGTCTGTAGTGACGACCGCCGCCTTGAATCGTGGCCCCAAGAACGGATTCACAACACAATCACCGATTCTTGACATTTCTCCTAAACCTGCCCAAAGAAGAATCGGTGGCAGTACGACTTGATAGTTTGATGAATAATGCGCTCGAGCCGGATATCCCAGTCTGCGAATATAATCAGCAAGAATCACAGCAATGAATCCGGAATTGGAATAACCCAGCATACTCATACAGTTACTGATCCAATCATGGCCGGTAAACGCTGAGGCCGTTCGCCAGTCCTGGTCAATCAGAATGGCAATCGCGTATTTGTGATTCAGCTCTACCGGAATTCCATTTGAATCCACATTATCTGAGTAGACAGCATAAGATGGTAGATTACAGATTCCGACGGCGTCAGCTCTCAGAAAATACGCCGTTTCTTTAATGTGCTGTGACAATTTCTGCGGGTTTTCCGGTACCGGCGCTTTCTGGGTGGCAACAATCCCATCGACCATTGATTTCATCATTCCCGTCATTCTCAATTGTGCGCCTTCCAACGGGTATGGAGCTACAGAATGATTGGAATCCCGACCCTTTTGAAGGGACGGACCATAATCACCTCTGCTGGCTTTGTTGAAACCAGAATCACTCTGTTTTACTCGTCGGACTTTTCCGTCATCGATAATTGTCGTCGGCCGTTCAACCCGTTTAAGCCGGTTTACGGGGAAAGTCTCGGGATTACGTTGATGACAGCCACTCATATAGTTACTCCATATGAACCTGAAGAGAAATATTGAGGAAAATCCCCGTTATTTTGAATGCGCCTGACAGTTTCTATGTTTTGCAAAATGGTAACAGCAAAAAAGTGAATTGTCAACGGTCGGTCCAGTGGAAGCAGATTCAAAGTTTGCTTAATTTCAACCAATATTGAAACCAATTTGAGTATTCATATATCCCGGTCAGTATTAGACAAAAAATACTTCCGGAACAACACAATAAGGTAAGCGGATAACGAGAATACCATAATTACTTTACAAAAGACTTGTAAAGTTGTATTGCGGGTACGTCATCTTAGAGGGGCGCAGCCCCTCTAATTCAAGCCTTGCTTAATATTGGACATGCTTCTCAAAATGGAATCATTCCAAGAATGAAATCGTGGAGGATGGTTTGTCCAGTACATCCACCTGGATGCCGGCTTCGCGAAAAAGTTCTTTGAAAGAGTCATCGGCGTATTTGGTAAAAATGACCACTCTTTTGACGCGGGCATTGACCATCATTTTAGCGCAGAGGACGCAGGGGGTATGCGTGCAGTAAATGGTGCAGCCCTCGAGGCTGATGCCGTGCAGCGCAGCCTGGATAATCACATTCTGCTCGGCGTGAATTGCCCGGCAGATTTCAGTACGGGTGCCGGAAGGGATATTTTGGGCATCACGCAAACAGCCCAGTTCCAGACAATCTTTGACCCCAGCAGGAGCGCCGTTGTAGCCGGTGGTAAGGATATGTTTATCTTTGACGGCCACCGCGCCCATGTGGTGGCGCAGACAGGTGCTGCGTTCGGCGACCACCGAAGCGATTTTCAGGAAATATTCGTCGGCGCTGATTCTGGCAGGTTTTTTATTCATGCTAACCTCTCGATAATAAGCTGTGTCTGTTCTTTCAAATCTTTCAGAGATGACTCGTTGATTATAGTATAATCCGCCAGAGCAATGGGACCGCTCTTGTTGATGACTTCGATTTCGTTTTTATCGCGGTCCGCCGCCTCCTGCGCGGTCAGGGGACGGATTCTGCGGACGGCCAGACGGGAAGCGCGGGTTGTGGGCGAGGAATAAACGGCCACTAATTTAAGCCTTTCGCCGTAATAATCTTTCAGCAGGACATACTCTTCCCAGGAGTACAATCCGTCAACAATGACATTGGAATTAAACAGCGCCTCATCGATGCGGGGTAGGTTCAGCCTGGCATAGGCGGCCATGCCGAGCTCCCGGCGAAGCTGTTCGCGCACCTGACGTTCGTTGGCCTCGTTCAGCGGCAAGCCACGTTTCGCCACTTCGATATCGGTGACGTCACCGAAACGGATGCGGCGGTAGCCGTTTTTTTCGAACAGGCGGGCGACTTCCGATTTTCCGGAACCGGCCATACCGACGAGAGCGATAACTTTCATTCATTCCATTATAAGAAACCGGAGAGATGATTACAATGTATGGGCAAATAATCAATAGGCCATTTTAAAAAAAATCCAAGAACCAAATTTCAAAATCTACATCAGCTTGTTAAGCTGAGTACCTCCGGCAAACAAGTTTAAAATACAAAAATTCAAAATAACGCAAAGGGAAAACGAAATGGATGCCGGTTTTCACCGGTATAGATTACGTTAGCGGAAGTGCCTTGTGATTAATATCATAGACCCATTACTGATTTAACCGTAAAATAAAAGTTACGTTAAGAGGGGAGGAGGGCAATAATGAAAACAATCAAACTGGCAGCGCTGGTTGTCTTACTGCTGGGGATTATCGGATTAGGGATCGGGGGAGCTTTTGTGGGGGTGGGGTTCGCTAAAAATAACCAAATCGCGACATATTTACGGGCGGAAAAGGTAACATTGGGGCTATCCTCTTCTCAAATTGCCGCAGGGAAGGTGGTGGATAATCTTTCAGAGGCGGAAGCGGCTGCATTAAAATTAACCGCCGACCGGCAGCAAATTGCACCAACTTATAACGCGTTGTTGGCCGGCAAACAGTTTGACCCAACAAATACGACGCAACTAGAATATGCACAGGCAATGAACCTGCAGACCAATATTTACACGGCGGTGCTGGCGTTCGGATTGGCGGAATCGATTATGGCGGACGGGGCTTTTATGATCGCGGCGGGTATTGCGTTTATCGTGGTGGCAATCGTCCTTTTTAAACTGGCGAAAACACTGGATTCACCGAAGGGTAATAACAATTAACCAACATATTTTTTGCTATACTGCTTTTAAAAAGTAAATAACAACCGGGGTGTGGAAATGAAGACAGAGACGAGAAGAGTATATCTGGATAACATGGCGACAACACCCGTTCTGCCGGAAGTGCGGTATGCAATGCTGCCATTTTTAACGGAGGCATTTGGGAACCCTTCCTGCCTGCACGAATGGGGCGATGTGCCGCGAGACGCGATGGAAAAAGCACGGGGGCAGGTGGCGGAGTTAATCGGCGGGAACCCGGAGGAAATCATCTTTACCGCCAGCGGCACGGAGAGCAATAACACGGCCATAAAGGGGCTGGCGCTGGCCCAGCAGAAAAAAGGGAAACATGTGATTGTTTCCGCCATCGAACATTTTTCAGTGCTCAATTCCGCGAAGACCCTGGAAAAATGGGGATTTGAATACACCACAGTGCCGGTGGACAAAGACGGGACAGTCAACCCGGAAGACGTCCGTAAAGCCATCCGCGAGGATACGATACTGGTTTCCATCATGCATGCTAACGGCGAAATCGGCACGATTGAACCGATAAAAGAGATTGCCAAAATAACGAAAGAAAAAGGGATACTTTTCCATACCGACGCGGTGGCCTCGGCCGGAAATATCCCGGTTGATGTTAAAGAATTGGGCGTCGATGCTTTAAGCCTGGCGGCGAATATGTTTTACGGACCAAAAGGGGCTGCGGCGTTGTGGCTGAAGAAGGGGACAAGGATGATGCCGCTGCTGGACGGCGGGATACAGGAAGGGGGAAGACGGGCCGGCACCGAAAATGTGGCCGGAATCGTCGGGATGGGGGAAGCGGCGGAAATCGCCCGCACCGAGATGGCAACACGGATGGAACAATTAACCCAGGTCCGCGATTACCTGATTAAAGGATTGCCGGCAAAAATCAGCCATGTCATCGTGACCGGCCATCCGCAGAACCGCCTGCCGGGACATGCCAGCTTCTGTGTGGAATTCATCGAGGGAGAATCGATGCTAATGTTACTGAACGCCAAGGGGGTCGGGGTGACCAGCGGCTCGGCCTGCACTTCACGCGCGCTGCAGGCTTCGCATGTATTGCTGGCAATGGGGTTGTCCCATGAAATTGCCCAGGGCTCGCTGCTCTTCGGGCTGGGGATAACCAATACTAAAGAAGATGTGGATTACGTGCTGGAAGTGCTGCCGCCGATTGTCGAAAGACTGCGGCAGATGTCGCCTTTATATTCGAAATTCCTGAAACAGGGAAAAGGAGCTTAAGATGCCAATATACAGCGAAAAAGTAATGGACCATTTCACCAATCCGCGCAATGTCGGCGAGATTGAAAACGCCGACGGCATCGGAGAGGTGGGCAACCCGGTCTGCGGGGATATGATGACTTTTTACATTAAAGTCAAGGACAACCGGCTGGAGGATGTAAAATACAAAACCTTCGGCTGCGGCGCAGCGATCGCCGTTTCGAGCATGGTCAGCGAGTTGGCGAAAGGCAAGACGCTGGACGAAGCGATGAAAATAACGCCGCAATCGGTCGTTAGCGAACTCGACGGGTTACCGACAGTCAAACATCATTGCAGTAATCTCGGAGCCCAGGCGCTGCACATCGCGATTGAGAATTACCGGGAAAAACTGAAAGCAGGAGGGCCGAAAAATGGCTAAGACCGTGAAAAAGAATACGATAGTAAAAAAAACAACCCCGGCGGCGCACAACTGCCCATATTGTAATGCGGAAATGAAGGCATTGAACCTACCGGTGTGCCAGGCATGCCATGCAATAATTGAGTATTGCCCGCATTGCGGGCTGCCTTTGGAAAAGGGCGCGAAAACCTGCACCAGCTGCGGGCATTAATTATTTGTGTGCCTGCGGGAATTTATTGATGAAAAGCTGCCGGAGGGCGAGATGGAGATGAAAGCGGATAAAACACTGGATTGCGTGGGGCTATATTGTCCGATGCCGATATATAAAACGGCGTTAAAGATGAAAGATTTGAAACCGGGCGAAGTGCTGGAAATCGTGGCGGACGATAAAGGGATTAAAAAAGATATCCCGTCATGGTGCAAATCCACCGGGAACGAATGTCTGGCGGTGGAAGAAAAGGACGGAGAATTCCACCTGTTTGTAAAAAAAACCAAATAAATTTCGGGTTACATTCAAAATCGGGTATTGACACCCCATGAAAAGATATGTTATAGTTCTCTTTGCATAGGAAGAAGCTATGATGAAACAGGACAAAATGTAAGAAGAGCGATTTGGTGACTAGACCAGCCAGGCGGCTTGGTGTAAACCACCAAGCCGCCTTAAATTTGTCCGGCACATTAAAAATCGAATAGCGAGTTAGTATCAAGTCTGAAACAGGTCAGGCAATTAAGGCGCACGGTGGATGCCTTGGCATCAAGGGGCGATGAAGGGCGTGGCATGACTGCGATAAGCCTCGGCGAGCTGTCTAGCAAGCCTAGCCGGGGATTCCCGAATGAGGCAACTCATCTCGATAAAATCGAGATACCCCCAGACTAACACATAAACTGGGTGGAGATAACCGGGGGAATTGAAACATCTTAGTACCCCGAGGAAAATATAGATATTTCCTTAGTAGTGGCGAACGAACGGGAAACAGCCCAAACCGTATTCAACTTAGTGGTTTCAAGGCCTATGTTGTTACGGTGTCGTAAGACAGTTCCGGCTGAACTTGGAATAAGCCAAGAAGTTACAAACCATACCCTAGACGAAGGTCTTTGGAAAAGGCCACCATAGAGGGTGACAGTCCCGTAGACGAAAGGGGAAGGCTTCTGAACTTGGTCTTAAGTACCATGGGGCACGAGAAACCCCATGGGAATCAGCTCCGCCCACGGAGCAAGGCTAAATACTCTTGATGACCGATAGCGAACTAGTACCGTGAGGGAAAGGTGAAAAGCACCCCGGAAGGGGAGTGAAATAGAACTGAAACCGTGTGCTACCAAGCAGTCAGAGTTCTTCTTCGGAAGAATGATGGCGTGCCTATTGAAGAATGAGCCAGTGACTTAATCTATGCGGCTGGTTAAGCAACTCAAGTTGCGGAGCCAAAGCGAAAGCGAGTCTGAATAGGGCGTTTATAGTCGCATGGATTAGACCCGAAGCCGGGTGAGCTACCCATGGTCAGAGTGAAGCTCCTGTAAAATCGGAGTGGAGGCTCGAACCTTTTAACGTTGCAAAGTTATGGGATGAACTGTGGGTAGGGGTGATATGCCAAACGAACCCGGAGATAGCTGGTTCTCCCCGAAATGTATTGAGGTACAGCCCCGGATGTTTACTAGTGGAGGTAGGGCTCTGGATGAATTAGGGGGATAATATCCTACCAACTTCAACCAAACCTTGAATGCCATTAGTCCAAGTCCGGGAGTGAGACTGTGGGGGATAAGCTCCATGGTCGAGAGGGAAACAGCCCAGACCATCAGCTAAGGTCCCTAAGGACGAACTAAGTGTGAAAGGAAGTAATATCGCTCAGACAGCCAGGAGGTTGGCTTAGAAGCAGCCACCCTTCAAAGAGTGCGTAATAGCTCACTGGTTGAGTGGTGTTGCACCGACAATTTAACGGGGCTCAAGTTCGTCACCGAAGCTATGGCTTTCTGATTCGTCAGGAAGGGTAGGGGAGCGTTCCCGTGCCAGGAAGCTAACATGTGAATGTTGGTGGAGCGACGGGAAGTGAGAATGCTGGCATGAGTAGCGAAAGGCGTGTGAGAAACACGTCCACCGAAAACCTGAGGTTTCCTACGAAAGGTTAATCCGCGTAGGGTTAGTCGGGCCTAAGCTGAGGCCGAAAGGCGTAAGCGATGGACAACAGGTTATTATTCCTGTACCGCTTCTATCGAGGCAAAGGGGGGACACGGGAGGCTAGGTTGAGCGTACCCATTGGACATGGTGCGTCGTCCACTGAAGGCAATGCTGGGGCAGGAAAATCCACTCCAGATGTTATAGCTGAAGGTGGGGGAAAATTGAGCAGAAATGCGAAGTGATTCAGTTGAAGCCATGCCGTCTAGAAAATCCTCGTTGCCGATGAAATAGAGCGTCCGTACCGCAAACCGACTCTGGTGGGTTAGGATGAGAGTCCTAAGGTGATCGAGAAAACCCTCGTTAAGGAACTCGGCAATCTAGCTCCGTAACTTAGGGAAAAGGAGCGCCAGGAATAAACCCCTGGCAGCATTAAACGGGCCCGAGTGACTGTTTAACTAAAACACAGGTCTCTGCGAAAGCGTAAGCTGAAGTATAGGGGCTGATACCTGCCCAGTGCTGGAAGGTTAAGGGGAGTGGTTAGGAGTAATCCGAAGCTGTGAACCGAAGCCCCAGTGAACGGCGGCCGTAACTATAACGGTCCTAAGGTAGCGAAATCCCTTGTCGGGTAAGTTCCGACCCGCACGAATGGTGTAACAACTTGGGCGCTGTCTCAACGAGGGGCTCGGCGAAATTGAAGTACCCGTGAAGATGCGGGTTTCCCGCAACAGGACAAAAAGACCCCGTGGAGCTTTACTATATCTTGGCACTGGGTCTGGACTTAGTATGTGTAGCATAGGTGGGAGCCTTTGAAGTCGGGGCGCTAGCTTCGATGGAGGCAACAATGAAATACCACTCTTAGTAAATTTAGACTCTAACCTCAGAACAAGCTGGGGGACAGTGTCAGGTGGGTAGTTTGACTGGGGCGGTCGCCTCCTAAAATGTAACGGAGGCGCCCAAAGGTCCCCTCAGAATGGATGGAAATCATTCTTTGAGTGCATTGGCATAAGGGGGCTTGACTGTGAGACCTACAAGTCGAGCAGAGACGAAAGTCGGGCAAAGTGATCCTACGGCTCCGAGTGGAAGGGCCGTGGCTTAACGGATAAAAGCTACCCCGGGGATAACAGGCTTATCTTGCCCAAGAGTTCATATCGACGGCAAGGTTTGGCACCTCGATGTCGGCTCGTCGCATCCTGGGGGTGAAGCAGCTCCCAAGGGTCCGGCTGTTCGCCGGTTAAAGCGGTACGCGAGCTGGGTTCAGACCGTCGTGAGACAGGTCGGTCTCTATCCGTTGTGGGCGTTTGGAGATTTGAAGGGGGCTCTCTCTAGTACGAGAGGATCGAGAGGGACAGACCTCTGGTGTTCCAGTTGTTCCGCCAGGAGCATTGCTGGATAGCTACGTCTGGTTGTAATAAGTGCTGAAAGCATCTAAGTACGAAGTATGCCCTAAGATAATATCTCCCATCCTGACTTCGGTCAGGGGTAAGACCGCAAATAGACTATTTGTTTGATAGGCGGCGTGTGTAAGCACAGTAATGTGTTAAGCTTAGCCGTACTAATGGTCGAGGGCTTGACCTGTTTCAGACTTGATACTAGCGTAAATTCGAAAAGATACTAGCTTAATCCCTTGCTTTAGATTGAATTAGTGTTAAAATATCCATAATAAAAGCCGGTAGTACTTACCGGTACAGTGAGACAGCCCAAAAGATATCTTGCAACAAAACGCAATCTACTCTATGATAGATATAGAGGCTGTCAATACAAGTGAATACGCTTCCTGGTGGTTTGGGCGAAGTGGTACCACCCGTTCCCATCCCGAACACGGTAGTGAAACGCTTCAGCGCAGACGATACTGAGAGGACAACCTTTTGTGGAAAATATGCCACCGCCAGGAAGCTTGTATTTCTAATCACTTTTCTTAGTTGGCAGCGGTTATCGAGTGGAGGAAGTTGCGGGAGGTAAAATGGCGAGCCGATTTGAGAAATTTTCTGAAAGAGCCCGTAGAGTGCTCACCCTTGCGCAGGAAGAAGCACAACACCTTAATCATTCCTATATTGGCACCGAACATATTTTACTTGGCTTATTACGGGAAGAAGACGGTGTTGCGGCTAAAGTGCTGGTCAGTCTTGGCGCCAACCTGGGAAAAGTACGTTCCGGCGTGGAATTCATCATCGGCCGGGGCGAAAAGCCCAATACCGGTGAAATCGGATTGACACCCCGCGCCAAACGCGTAATTGAATTAGCAATTGATGAAGCCCGTCACCTCGGGCATAACTATATCGGCACCGAGCATTTGCTGCTTGGTCTATTACATGAAGGCGGTGGCGTGGCTGCCGGCGTGCTCGACAGTTTCGGGATTACCCTGGAACAGGTGCGCAACGAAACAATCAAAATTCTCAGCCAGAACGCCAACAAACAACCGCGTCCGGCTACCAAAAGCACAAGTAAGACCCAAACATTGGACCAGTTCAGCACCGATTTAACCGCAGCCGCCAGAGCAGGGAAACTCGACCCGGTGGAAGGCCGCGAAAAAGAAATGCAGCGCGTCATCCAGATTTTAAGCAGGCGCAACAAAAATAACCCAGCCCTCGTCGGCGAACCCGGTGTGGGAAAAACCGCCATCGTCGAAGGGCTGGCCCAGTTAATTGTAAACGGCGATGTGCCGGAAACACTGGACGACAAACGCCTGGTGACGCTGGATATGGGCGCGATTATCGCTGGCACCAAGTACCGCGGCGAATTTGAAGAACGCCTGAAAAAAATCATTGAAGAAATCAAATCGGCCGGGAATATTATCCTGTTTGTCGATGAATTCCATACTATTGTCGGCGCCGGCGCAGCGGAAGGCGCGGTAGATGCTGCCAGCATCCTGAAGCCTTCATTAGCACGCGGGCAACTGCAACTCATTGGCGCCACGACGCTGGACGATTACCGAAAACACGTGGAAAAAGACCCGGCGCTGGAACGGCGTTTCCAACCGGTGCTGGTAGAAGAGCCGACCGTTGATGAAACCAAAGCCATATTACGCCGCGTTAAAGACCGCTATGAAGAACATCATAAACTCACTATCAGCGACGATGCTTTAGATACCGCCGCAACGTTATCTGAAAGATATATCCCAGACCGGTCATTACCGGACAAGGCCATTGATTTGATTGATGAAGCGGCCTCCCGCGTACGGCTGCGTTTGCATCCACCGTTGGAACTGAAAGAAAAGAAGAAATTAAAAGAAATCGTCACCAAGGAAAAAGAAAAGGCTTTGGCCTCGCAGCAATATGATTTGGCCGCGGAGAAACGCCAGCTGGAAGTCCAACTGGAAGAGACAATCAAAGCCGGCGAAAAAGAATACCAGGAAAAGAAGACCCTGGAACACCCGGTGGTCACCGCCGAAGATATCGCGCAGGTAGTGCACATGTGGACCGGCGTGCCGACCAGCCAGTTAGGCGTGGACGAAACCAGCCGCTTACTGCACATGGAAGAAGCTTTACGCAAACGCGTCGTCGGACAGGACGAAGCAATCGACACGATTTCCAAAGCCGTGAGACGGGCACGCGCCGGGTTAAAAGACCCCAGACACCCCATCGGGAATTTTATTTTCCTCGGGCCGACGGGGGTGGGTAAAACCGAACTGGCACGGGCGCTGGCGGAATTCATGTTCGGCAGCGAGGATACGTTAATCAGATTGGATATGTCCGAATTTATGGACAAATACAGTCTTTCCCGGTTAGTCGGTTCCGGCCCGGGTTATGTTGATTCCGATAAAGGCGGGCAATTAACCGAAGCGGTCCGAAGGAAACCGTATTGCATCGTGTTATTTGATGAAATCGAAAAAGCGCACGAAGATATTTTCAATATTTTACTGCAGGTCTTCGACGACGGGCATTTGACGGACGCCATGGGGCGAAAAGTAAGTTTCCGTAATGCCATCATCATCATGACCAGCAACATCGGAGCGGAGCAAATCAGAAAGGGCACCAACCTCGGGTTTGCGACGCAATCGAACGAAGGGAAACAGCGCGAACAGAACTACAACCGCATGAAAGATAAATTGCTGGAAGAACTGAAAAAACGGTTCCGCCCCGAATTTATCAACCGTCTGGACGGCATGGTTGTCTTCCATTCGCTGACCAAGGAAAACATTCGCTCGATAGTGGATTTGATGCTGAAAGTGGTCTACAAACAACTGGACGAACAGGGTATTTCCCTGGAAGTCACCGAAGCGGCGAAAGATTACCTGGGAGAAAAAGGTTTCGATGAGGTCTTCGGCGCACGTCCACTGAAGAGAGCCATCCAGGATATGGTGGTGGATAAGATTTCGGAAATTATTCTGAACCGGAAGATTAAAAATAACGATTCCGGTTACGAGCAGAAGGACGACACGATTGTCATCGACAACAACCTCAAGCGGGGCGAGATGAAAATTGACGTCCAGGACAGAACAGATAAGAACGGCGTTACCGAGAAAAAAATTGTAATCATGCTGCCGCCGGTATTCGCGGACGGCGAACAGGAACTGACGCCGACAGAAAGCGCAAAATAGTGATAAACTAATCCCCTTGGACAAGGGGCGAAGAAGAAACAGGAGTAAAGAATTGGCAAAAGAAGTAGTTGAAGCCCCGATCACCGGCACAATTATCAGCATTGAAGTTAAGGTCGGCGATAAAGTTGAAGAAGGAGATGTCCTCCTTTACATCGAATCAATGAAAATGGAAAATCCCATCATGGCCCCGATTGCCGGTAAAGTCACCGAAATCAAAGTCGCCGTGAAACAGGTAGTGGAAACCGGCAAACCGATGGTTACC
>CAVYZP010000037.1:0-20192 GCA_963772985.1 uncultured Chloroflexia bacterium | reverse complement strand
TCAAGAACAGAGGTCTGATTACCAACCTGCCGGAAGGCTGCTGTGTCGAGGTGCCGTGCCTGGTGGACGGGGAGGGCATCCACCCCTGCCATATCGGCAATTTGCCGCCGCAGGTCGCGGCTTTGAACGTCAACAATATCGGCATGCAGGAGCTGATTGTGCGGGGCGTGGCGGAAAAGGATAAGACGAAAATTTTTCATGCCATCCTGCTGGACCCGATTACGGCGGCGATGCTGACGCTCGATGAGACCAAAAAGATGGTGGACGAAATGTTCGCCGCGGAAACCAAATACGTGCAGGGCTACAAATAACAAATAATCCGTATCTTGGAGGGTATCCGAAAATTAATGTTTGGAATTATTTATATGGATTCCCGATCAGGTCGGGAATGACAAGCCGGCGATGATAGATTCAAGCAGAAGCTTGAATCTATCATGTTTCTTTGTCATTGTCGGACTTGATCCGACAATCCAGAAGATTGCGGACAGCTTAACTAAAGAGATGGGGAATCTAGTTTTAAATACAAAAGTCTATACATTTAGCGATAGTAATTAAAGAAATAGCAGGAGATAAAAAATGGCAAAGATCGTACTTATCGGCGCGGGCAGCCACACTTTTTCGAAACATCTGATTACCGATGTCATTTCCTATCCGGAGTTGCGGGACAGCACGATTTGTCTGATGGACATCGCGCAGGAACCGCTGGATTTGATTGCGGCTTTCGCGAATAAACTGGTAAAGCAAAATAAATACAACACCAAAATCGAAGCGACCACGAACCGGAAAGAAGCGCTGGACGGCGCCGATTACGTGCTGACGACAATCAAAGTGGGGCAGCGGGTACCGGTAAAAGACCCATCCCCGACCGCCTTTAACGGCATCGAACTGGGGCGCGGCGATACGATTAATGCCGGTGGTGTTTTTTACGGGGCGCGCCATGTGCCGGCGATGCTGGATATCTGCCGCGATATGGAAAAGCTCTGCCCGGACGCCTGGCTGATGAACTACACCAACCCGATGGCGATTATCACCTGGGCAATCAACGATTACACCAAAATTAAGACGGTGGGGTTGTGCCACAGCGTACAGAGCACGGCGGCGAACCTGGCGAAATATATGGGCGTACCGGCCAACGAAGTCTCTTACTGGGTGGCGGGTATCAACCACATGGCCTGGTTCCTTGAATTGAAATGGAAGGGCGAGGACGCCTATCCGCTGCTGCACCAGAAGCTGGAAGACCCGGCAATTTATTCCGCGGATGATGCGCACTGGGCGGGGCCGGACGTGGTACGGGTGGAAGTGCTGAAAGCCTTCGGGTATTTCGTCACCGAGTCCAGCATCCACATGTCGATTTACGTGCCGTATTTCCAGAAACGGCCGGAACTGCTGGCGAAGTACCTGTTAAATAAGAAGGTCATCCGTCCCAGTTATGAAGCTACGGATAAGGAATTACGGGACCAGATTGCAGGCGATTACAAATTCCCGACGGCCCACAGCGGCGAGTACGGCTCGACGATTATCCGCGCGCTGGAGACGGGGATACCTTTGCGGATTAACGCCAACGTGATGAACAAAGGCCTGATTACCAACCTGCCGGACGGCTGCTGCGTGGAAGTGCCGTGCCTGGTGGACAAACAGGGCATCAACCCATGTTATGTCGGGAACTTGCCGGCGCAGCTGGCGGCGCTAAACCGCTCCAATATCAGCGTGCAAGAACTGGCGGTGCGCGGCATCATGGAGAAGGACAAGACCAAAATCTTCCAGTCCATTTTGCTGGACCCGCTGACGAGCGCCGTCTGCACTATCGACGAGACAAAGCAGCTGGTGGACGAAATGTTTAAAGCGGAAAAGAAATACACGAGGGGATATAAGTAAACCCTGACCAAGTCAAATCTGATGTATAAAAAGGCCGTACCGACAAGTACGGCCTTAATGCTTAATTGCCGACATTCTGGGCGTTTAATGCCTCCGGCGGTAATTGGATAGTTACCGGCTGGTTGAAATTGGAGAAATCCAATTCACCCTGAAAACGGGAATCAACCGGATTGGCCGCCGGTGTGGAACTGAAAGAAGATGTCGAAATACCTCCAATCTGACCAACATCGCCTTGAAAATCAAGATTAATTTCAACTTTAACTGGCAAATAGTTATCCCGGGCAATCCAGAATTGAATTGAGCCGCCCGCAAAGGCATCCGGCCTGACTACGGGTGTTTCTCCGCCCCAAATGACATCAAGCTGCGGACCGAAGGGCTGTTACTGAGAAACCGCAAAATCCACTGCTCCTTGCGCAGACGGCTTAATGGTGAGGACATAACAATCAATACCATTGACTATTTCATTCTCGGAAGAATCAACCTGTACTGCAGTTTTCAATAATTCAGTGAGAAATGGAATTTGGGTCTCGCGATTCCATAAAGTACCGGTCATGGTAGTTTTAGTCCATGGATTTGGCTGGTACAGTCCGACAGCAGAATGTTTTTGATAATCTTCTCCGTTTATTAAGTACATTTCGAGCGAAAATATCTCCGGATTATTTTCAGGCTCCGTATCTGTGATCGTCATGCCCATTGACATTTTCCGGTTAGAAATATCGGTAATTTTACTTCCTTTCCATTCTGTCGAGCCGGGACCGGGTCCATCTGTAAAATCGGTATATAATTGATATGATTTAACCAGAGACAGGGCGCCTAAAGTTTTGGTGATAACCGAAGCCGGGGTTTTGGGGGCATTGCATCCTGTCGCTACCACTAAAATCATCACAAAAGATATAAATATCCCTGACAACTGTATTCTTTTATAAAACATACTTTCATCTCGAATTCGTTTATTCAAAATATATGTAATAAACAAGATATGAATCGTTCAGATACCATCTAATATCATAGCAGAAAACGGAAAAGAAAAGCCTGTTGATAAACGGACAAAATTAAAACTGCCGGTTATCCGTTTTTCCCATAAAAATGAACCTTTAGTACAAGTACTTTGGTACTTTTTTACCGGACACCGGCGCTGTTGCTGCGCCAGAATAAGATTACCAACAATATCACGAAGAAGGAGGCAGCAAAATGTCGTGTCTTTGCCGGGAAGGCGAAAAACAGTGCGGCTGGTGGATTGCCGCCAGACCGAACAATAAATCAAGCGGTTACTGCGCCAATCCGCACATCGGGATTCAGACCAAGAGCAACTGCGACGGCACACAGGAAAAATTATTCACCGGGATGAATATCAAGTTCCCGCCGCCGCGGCCGGCGCCGGCATATTAGCTAACGCCGGTTTATTGGTGTGTAAGCGCAGCGGAAAGGCTGATTTGTACAACAAAATCTTGCGCCTTTTTAAGCCTAACAATCAGCTGGAAATCATTGCTTCCCGGATTGGAAGGAACGTAATTTCTTTTCCAGTTCGGCTTTGCCGGGCTCGGCAAGCACTGTGTTATCCGGGAAGACGATTGTCGGCACGCTTTTGAAGCCGCCGTTGATTTTTGCTACAGCGGCCGCCGCTGTTTCATCCCGGTCAATATCCACCCAGTCAAACGGGATTTTGAGTTTGCTGAATACCTGTTTGGCCCTGGCGCAATCCGGACACCACGCCGTGCCGTACATCTTTATTGTTTCCATTCTCATTGCACCTCCGGTCATTTACCCGTGATTCATTCCGCCCGGCGTTTTTCCGGTAAAACCGGTCAGATTAATATTACCGCTTTATTTAACTTTGTTAAACCATATCACCGGTTGCAAAATAAAAAAGCCGTACTTTCCGGTACGGCTTTTTAGTTGAAAAACGGGGGATAGCGGGGTTACATGGCGGTATAGCCGCCATCCACGATAATATCGCTGCCGGTGGTGAAGGAGGCGGCGTCCGAGGCCAGGTAAATCGCGGCGCCGCACAGTTCCTGCGGGTCGGCCATACGTTTCATCGGGGTCAAGGATTCCCACTGCTTAATCATCTCCGGTGCAGAGAGTTTGACGGTCATCTCGGTGCGGGTATAGCCGGGGCTGATGCAATTGACGCGGATGCCCTGACCGACCCATTCGATGGCCATACACTTGGTCAGCAGGATAACGCCGGCTTTGGCGGCGTTATAGTGCGCCTGTTTCTGGGGATAATTGGCGACCGTGCCGGACATCGAGGCTATGTTGATGATGCTGCCTTTCTTTTTCGGAATCATGATTTTGGCGGCGGCCTGGCTGCAGTAGAATACGCCTTTCAGGTCGGTATCGACGACGAAATCAAGGTGTTCTTCGGGGGTGGTTTCGGCGGCTTCGTGAATGCAGACACCGGCATTATTAATCACGATATCCAGTCCGCCCAGCTGTTTGGCTAAAGCGTTGAAGGCCTTTTCGACCTCATCTTTTTTAGTGACGTCGCCTTCGATAGCATAGGCTTTCTTGCCCAGTTTTTTAATTTCAGCGACAACATTCTGCGCATCGCCGATATTCTTCTCGAAAATGCCGATATCGCAGCCTGCCTCGGCCAGCGAAATCGCCATGACCCGGCCGATGCCGCGCCCGGCGCCGGTGACCAGCGCTTTCCGCCCGTCCAGTTTGAATAAATCTACAATCGTCATAAAAACCCTCCTGTAATTCTCTCTAAAATATAACCAGAAAATTGGGGATTGTCAAAAATGTAATGGGAACCGATGGCTGATTATTTTTATGGATTTCCGATCAGGTCGGGAATGATAAACTTTTCTTTGTCATTGTCGGGCTTGCCCCGGCAATCCAGAGATTTCGGATAGTCTCAGAGAAGATTAGGTTAAGGGCTGTGCCCATCATACATTTGCTCCGAATTAACTAAAGCTGACCTTTCTGCTCGATACGTTGCGGTCTCAACCTTATCATCGCGTCATGGTTATTCCAGTCCCGGGGAACTGAGCGTCTGGAATAACTGGTAGTAAACACCCTGTTTAGCCATGAGTTCGTTATGGGTGCCGGTCTCAACGATTTTACCCTCTTCGAAAACGACGATGCGGTCGGCGTTGGTGACGGTGGAAAGCCGGTGGGCGATGATGATGCAGGTGCGTCCCTGTGCAATGCGTCCCATCGATTCCTGGATAATGTGCTCGGTGTTGGTATCGACGGAGGACGTGGCCTCGTCCATGATTAAAATCGCGGGGTCGGTCATAATCGCCCGCGCCAGGCAGACAAACTGGCGTTCGCCGCCGCTCAGGTTCTGGCCGCGTTCGCCGACAACCGTATCATAGCCGTGTTCCAGACGGATGATGGCCTGGTGCACGCCCGCCGTTTTCGCCGCCTGCACTACTTCCTCATGGGTGGCTTCGGGGCGCCCGAATTTGATATTATCCTCGATGGTGCCGGAGAAGAGGAACGGGTCCTGCTGCACCACGCCGATTTGCCGCCGTAATGACTGCTGGGTGACGGAATTGACGTTGTAGCCGTCAATAAGTACCCGGCCGCTGCGGGTTTCGTAAAGACGGGTAATCAGGCTGGCGAGGCTGCTCTTGCCGGCGCCGGTCCGCCCGACGACGGCCACCGTTTCCCCGGGTTTCACCTGGAAATCCACATCGTGCAGCACTTCTGAGCCGGGCTCATAGCCGAAACGGATGTGTTCGAGGCTGACATCGCCTTTGATTTTGGGCATTTCGATTGCATCCGGTTTATCCTTGATTTCCGGTTCGACATCCAGCAGTTCGAAAATACGTGCGCCGGAAGCCATCGCCTGCTGCAGGTCGGTATACAGGCTGGTGATATCCTGAATCGGGGCGAAGAAACGCTGAATATACAATAAAAACGCCAGCATCACGCCGGCGGTGGTCTGGCCGTGCAGTACTTCCAGCCCACCGAAGACCAGCACCAGGCAGAAGCCTGCATCGGTCAGTATTTGCACGATGGGCATCATGAAGGCCTGCATTTTAGCGGCGGAGATGTTGGCATCCAGGTTGGCCTTATTCACCGCGTTAAACTGTTTGGAGTTTTCGCCCTCGCGGGACATCGCCTGTGTGACGCGCACCCCGGAGATGCTTTCCTGCAGATTATCGTTGACTACGGCAATTGCCTGGCGTACCTTAATGAAAGCGATGCGGGCATGGCGCCGCCAGATGAGCAGGGCAATGATCAGCGCCGGTACCACGCTGAGCGTGATTAAAGCCAGTTTGGTGTTCATGATGAGCATCACGACGGCAATGCCGACCAGTGTTATCGCATCGGCGGCGATATAGATAATATCTTCGGTGAGCAGCGTCTCCAGGTCATCAACGTCATTCTGCACGCGGGACATCACTTTGCCCACTTTGTTATGGTCGAAGAAACTCATCGAAAGCTCATTCAGGTGGTCGAACATCTGGGTGCGCATCTTGAGCAGGATACTCTGGCCTCCGTAGGAAAGGAATAGCGTCTCCAGGTATTGCCCCGCCCATAATAGTAAAGCCAGTCCGACATAAACCAGTACGGCGATATTGAGCCCGTTCACATTGTGGTGCTGGATGTAATTGTTTGTGACGATGGCGACGACAAACGGAATAGCGATATTGGTAAAAGTCCGCAAAATCGTGCCGATACCGGCCAGCGCCAGGTATTTCTTCACCCAGGCGATGTATTTCGGCAGCCGCTTGATAACCTTAGTATCGTAGACTTTGCCGAGGGCATCATCCCGGTCTGTCGCATCAAGGGAACTACGCAGCCTTCCGGCCATGCCTTGCGGCCGCTGGCCTCCTTGCCCGCCGCGGTAAAAACCGCCGGTACCGGGGCTGTACATGCTTATGCCTCCTTCGGTTTGGCGCCGTTTTCCTGGACCGGGGCCAGCTGCGACAAATAAGTCCGGCGGTATAACGTATCGCCCGCCATCAGTTCCTGATGCTTGCCCCGCTCGACGATTTGACCGTCTTTAATGACCAGAATCAGGTCGGCATTGGTGATAATCGGCAGGCGGTGGCTGATAATAAACGTAGTGCGTCCCTTGATGAGTTCATCGACGGCTTTCCGGATGAGACGTTCGGTTTCGGCGTCGACGCTGGATGTAATTTCATCCAGAATCAGCACGCTGGGATTTTTAAGAATGGCGCGGGCAATGGTGACGCGCTGCTTTTCCCCGCCGGAAAGGGTGTGGCCGCGTTCGCCTACCCAGGTTTCGTAACCGTCCGGCAGGCTCATTATGAAATCGTGGATTTGCGCGGCTTTAGCGGCGGCGGTGACCTGTTCGATAGTGGCATCCGGCATGCCGTAAGCGATGTTATTGCGGATGGTGGTGGAGAAGAGGAAAACGTCCTGCTGCGCGGTGCCGATATTTTTCCGCAGCGAGGAGAGGGCAATATCCCGGATATCGATGCCGTCCATGGTTATGCGGCCGCCGGAAACATCGTAGAACCGGAGGATGAGGTTGATAATCGTGCTCTTGCCGCTGCCGGAAGCGCCGACCAGCGCCACCAGCTGCCCCGGCTCGACGCTGAAATTAATCGAGTGCAGCGCCGGCGCATTTTCCGCGTAACTGAAACTGACATCTTCGAAGGCGACCCGGCCTTTTAATTTATCCAATACAACGGCATCCGGTTTATCTTTAACCTGCGATTTAGTATCGAGGATCTCGAAAATACGCTCACCGGCGGACATGGAACGGGAATACATATTAGTTACCATCCCCAAAGCCCGGATGGGCATGGCCAGCATGCCGAGGTACATGATGAACTGAACGATGCCGCCCACCGTCAGGTTGCCGGCAATGACCTGGCGGCCGCCGTACCACAGCACCAGCGCCGTCGGGGCGCCGATGAGAAAAACCATCAGGGGGGTGTTAAAAGCGACAATGCGCGCCGCATCAATCTGGGTGTCGTAAAGCTTTTTAGCGTCATCCGCGAATTTCTTATCTTCCGCCTTTTCCTGGGCGAAACTCTTCACGATTCTGATGCCGGTCAGGCTTTCCTGGAGCGTAGTGCCGAGTGATGCGATCAACTGCTGCACTTTCAGCCAGACCGGTCGCAGGCGGTTACTGGTAGTAACTGCGCGGTAAGCCATCAACGGAACAAAGGCCAGCGTCATCAATGCCAAACGCCAGTCCAGGGAAATCAACAGCCAGGAAATACCGACGGTCAAGAAGGTTGTCTGGAGGATTTGCAGTAGGCCCATACTGATGAAGATCCGTGTTGCCTCGATATCAACGGTGGCACGGGACATCAACTGGCCGGTCTGCGCTTTATCAAAATAGGCAAAACTAAGGCTCTGCAGGTGGTCGTAGAGTTTATTTCTGATGTCGTACGCTACCCTCTGCGAAATAACCTGGGTAAAATAGCGGTTGCCGTAGCCGGTGATACCGCGGAGGGCGCTGGAACCAAGAATAACGCCGGCCGCAATAATCAAGGCAGAGGCACGGCCGGCATTGAGCACCGTGTCAATGCCGTTGCCCAGCATTTTCGGAATTATCAGACTAAAGACGGTACTGGCCGTAAGGCACACGAAAGCTAACAGCCACATCGCCCAGTACTTCTTCAGAAAATCCATTAAACGGAGGATATTTTTCATGATTAGTGAACATTACCTTAACTATTATCGTAGCATAGTATCTAATATCATCGCAGAAAAACCAACCTGCCGCAACCTGCCGCATATCGCGCTTTTTAAAATTAGTTAACGCCGCCTTAATGAACATATTGACAACGCCTAAAAAACGCAATATAATTCAGTTCCTCCCTCAGAAACGCGTAAATTGGTGGCGTTAATCTGCCATCTGTATTTGGACACTTGGATGGCAGGGAGCTAATAGTGAAACCGACCGAAGGTCGGTTTTTTTGTTTTGTCTGGAGTCGCGGCGGTCATCCGCAGGTGATGCGGGAAGGAGGCGCCGATGGGAAGAGCGGGTGTTGAAAAACCGCGCAACAGCGCGGGAGGCCAACATAGAAAAATAATCCACAACCAAGAGATACCGGAAAAGGCTGACCTGGCGGGAACAGTGCATCAATTGGCATTCCCGCACGAAGACCAGGGGTTGCGCAGCGAGAAACCCCACGAATCTTCGGCCCCGGCGAAAACTGTCCGGGATCATTATCTGGAACTGTTTAACCTGGCGCCAGTTGGCTATTTCATCCTGGATGAGCATAACCTGATTGTTGATGCCAACCCTGCCGGGTGCCGGTTGCTGCAAACCGACAAACACCAAATCAAGAACCAGCCCTTTACCAAATTTATCACCGAACGCAGTATTGAGAGTTTTTACACGCACCGTCAAAAAACGCTGGTGGGTGACAGCGACCAAACTGTGGAACTGACCATGTTGAAAACTGATGGCAGTCTATTCATTGCTGATCTGGAGAGTAAAAAAATTGCCTCTGAACGACTGCAGGTGGCAGTGACCGATATATCGAAGCGGAAGAAAACCGAAAGAGAATTACTGCGCGTAAACCGCCAGATTGAGGCCATCATGGAATGCGATGAGGCTATTATTCATTCTGTTGACGAAACGAAGCTGTTGTCTGACATCTGCCGGATTTTATGCACTTCGGTTGGCTATCAACTGGCGGTGGTGGGAATGGTCGAGAATGATGTATATAAATCTATCCGCCCGCTGGTCTGGTACGGCGCCGAGGAGTATGTCCTCAAGGCCAAAGAGTCTTGGTCTCAAACGGAACGGGGGTTGGGTCCGGCGGGGACGGCGGTAAGGACCGGCAAAGCTCAATTTTTTAAAGATTTAACTACGGAACCGGCCATGGCCCCGTGGCGGGAATCTGCCGCCGCCCGGGATTATCGCGCCTGCATCGCCTTGCCTTTAACGGATCGCAAGGGCGAGGTCGCCGCGGTGTTATCGTTGTACTCCCGTTCTTCCAGGAGCTTCGACCCGGATGAAGTCAGGTTGCTGGAGATGTTAGCCGATGATATTTCGTTTGCCGTCGGCGCGATGCAGGAAAGGATAAAGCGGCAGAAGGCGGAAGCGGTGATTTCCCGTCTGGCGACCTTCCCGGAATTTAATCCGAATCCGATACTGGAATTGGACGGCGAAGGTAACATTAAATATGCCAATCCGGCCGCCAGGATATATTTCCCCCTGATGGTGCAGGGCCTGGAATACGATACTGTGTTGGAGTTGATTATTGCCGTCCGTAAAAATGATGGGCACGCAATTAATCGGGATGTGCATCTGGGCACATCCTGGTTCGAGCAGACTCTCACCTATGTGCCGTCCACCCGGAGTTATCTGCTTTACGCGCGGGATATAACCGTACGGGAGGAGTACGAGGAAAAATTGCGGCAGCGGTCGGCGGAACTACAGTCTTCCAACGCGCAGCTGGAATCGTTCAGCTACTCGGTGTCCCACGATTTAAGGGCGCCGCTACGCAGTCTATCCGGTTTCAGCACGATTTTACTGGAAGACTATGCCGGGAAGCTGGACGACACGGGGAAAATGTATCTGGAGAAAATAAAAGAGTCCAGCAACCACATGGAATTATTAATCGAAGATCTGTTGAAGCTGGCGCAAATATCCCGCGATGAAATGAATTACGAAAAAGTGGACTTGAGCGACATCGCCCGGAAAATTATTGGTGCTCTGCAAAATTATGAGCCCTCGCGTAAAGTAAATGTCAATATTTCCCGGGATATCATTGCCTACGGCGACCGTGTTTTGCTGGGACAGGTGCTGGAAAACCTGCTGGGCAACGCCTGGAAATTCACCAGTAAAATTCCTGAATCGCGAATTGAAATGGGTGTGGTTGAGAAAGATGGTAAGCAGACTTATTTCGTACGTGATAACGGCGCCGGTTTTAACATGGAACATGCCGGGCGACTCTTTAAACCTTTCCAGCGCCTGCACGCGGCGTCTGATTTCCCGGGGACCGGCATCGGCCTGGCGATTGTGCAGCAAATTGTGCGACGTCATGGCGGCGAGGTTCGCGCAGAGGGTAAGGTTGGCGAAGGGGCAGCTTTTTATTTTACGTTGAGTTGATGAAAACCCGGATTTGAAGCGGGCAAAATGTTAGTTACTCTGCAGAATATTCGTTCAGTTTTACCAGGAGTCTGGTTAAGAGCACATGCAGATGTTCCCGCTCCCTGGCGTTCAGCACGGACATGATTTCTTCCATCGCCTTGCTTCTCCGGTCCACTTTTATTAAAGCAAGACCTTTCTCCGTTAATTCCATGCTTAACAGTCTTGACCGTGGGGTGGCTTTAACCCTGTTAATCAAGCCGTATTTTTCCATGTTCTTGGTCTGCTGGGAAATTACACTGACTTTACGCTCCACTTTTGCGGCGATGGCGGCCAGAGTGGCCTTGTCGCCCAACTCCTTGATAATTGACAACATCCGCAGCTGTCGGGTTGGAATGTTATACGGGCTTAATTCATGCTGGCGCACCAGCATCCTTTTATGATGGATTTTACCCATTAACAGCCATAACTGGTCTGCATTAATATTTTTTGAGATATCAGTTTTAATTTTCACGGTAGTCTCCATATTGGTGAAATTTCCTAAATTGTAGTCTTCATTGCCGGTGCTGTCAAAGTTTTGTTAATGCACATGAAAAATTTACTCGCGTAAGGAAATAACATTAAATTGTAACTTTTTGCGGCGGAATTTTATGACTTTTCCAACATCTGTCTGGTAAATTTAAGAGTTGATGCGGGTAATTATCGGATACAATGAATTTGAATTATTACTCGAAATAAAGGAGGAGTCTAGCGTGGCCAGATTAAATCCCTATTTGATGTTTGCCGGGAATTGCCGGGAAGCGATGGAGTTTTACAAAGAATGCCTGGGCGGGGAACTGAAAATAATGACAATGCGTGAATCCCCGGCGGCAGCGCAGGTACCTGAAGAGATGAAAGACCGGGTGATGCATGCCGTTCTAACCAAAGAGAGCATTGTGCTGATGGCATCGGACATGATGGGTGCGGAAAAAGCGGTGACAGGGAATACCTTGACATTGGCGATAATGGGCAGGGAAACGGAAGAAATTAAACCTTATTTCACCAGGCTTTCCCAGGGCGGCACGATGAAACACCAGTTGGAAAAGACTTTTTTCGGCATGTACGGCGATTTCACCGATAAGTTCGGCATTGACTGGATGTTTCAGGCGGACAACCCCAAATAATAAAAGATTTTATTATCCGTCCTGCCGATAATATTAAAGCCAAATAACAAAAAAACTATTTCGGCTGGTAGGGTGATATGTCTTTACGCAAGTAATCTTGGTCTTTCTTTATCAATTTATCCTGCTAAAAACAGCTGAAAAATTATCCAGACTGCAATAGGGGATATACTTCATTACACTTAATCACTGTAACTTCTATCTCGATTGACACAATAATATTAATGTATTATTATTGTGCTGATTTTGACTAAAATCCACAAAAATATCAGTTTATGGTTTATCGGGAGGCTTATAACTGTGTTCAATAAAATTATAATAGTGCTATTGGTAATCATCATGGTTGCCAGTGGCGTCAGCGGTTATACGATTTATAACCAGAATCAAACGATAAAATCTTTGGACAAACGGATAACCGCGGCACAGCAAGCAGATACAGCGCAGATTGATGATTTTAAAAATGGAATAGATGCCCAAATTACCGCATTAGATAAGACGGTCTCTTCCGACCAGATCGCTACCGGTAACACTGTCACCGGCCTACAGAACCAGGTTAACCAGATAGCGAGTGGAAATGTTTCGCTCGGGAACGAAATCGATGCGGCAAACGCACAGATTACTAATCTGTACGGTAACATTAACAACAGCCTGAACGCGCTCTCCGGGCAAATCAGTAATATTACTCCCGGAATAAACGAGGGTAAAATTTACAGTTCAGTCAGCCCGTCGGTAGTGCAGATTACCGACGGCACATACACGATTGGTACAGGTTTTATTTATGACACTATTGGACACGTAATTACCGCCGCTCACGTAATCAACGGCATCAAAAATATTTCAGTTATCCTGTCCGACGGTACAATCTGCCCGGCGACTGTAGTCGGAAGTGCTTTACATAGTGATGTTGCTCTTTTGCAACTGTCTATTAAAACTTCTCTCCCGCAGGCGAAATTGGCAGCTGATAACAGTGTCGCCGTTGGTGATACGGTTCTGGCTGTCGGGCATCCTTATGACCTGACGAACAGCCTATCTTCCGGAGTTGTCAGCCAATTGCATAGAATGGTGGATATTGATGACTCTTCCGGCGGGCACTGGCTGGCAGACCTGATTCAATTTGACGCTGCGACCAATCCGGGTAATTCCGGGGGCCCATTATTCGATAAAAACGGGAATGTAGTCGGTATGGTGGTTGCCGGTGTTGTCCCAATATTCGGCAGCGGGATTAACTTTGCCGTTTCATCTGCCAGAATTAATCAGGTTGTCTCGAACCTCATTAAATTCGGAACTACAAGTTATCCGATGATGGGTGTTTTTGTAGATGATATCACACAGACTCAAGCTACCTCCCTTGGTTTGAAAACCGTAGACGGAGCTTTAGTGGTAAATGTTACCCAAGGTGGAGCAGCCTACAAAGCCGGAATTCAAAAGGGGGATGTTATTACGGCGATCGGATCTACTAACATTAATTGCGCCGATGACCTTTATTCTTATTTTGGCGGACAGGCACAACCGGGGAACGGTATTTTGGTGCATGTAACGCGTGGTACGCAAACCTTAAGTTTCAATGTAACAGTAGACGGAGCTCCCGAAAACCAATGGTGGATATCCATCCCCTTCACTGGATCCGCTGAACCCTTGCCGGAGTCGTGAACCTGATGATTAAGAATTAGTACCCGAATTTCCTATTTTTTGATTCTGTTGATATTGGTTGACGGCAGTGCTCTTTTTTTTAACCAGGAGCTATATCGGCGCATTTTTGTATTCTTTCCTTCCCTCAATTGGCTATCAATCGGTATTTGTAAACGGAAAAACGAAAGTTTATACTTATAACAAGTTTGTGTCCATGTTTTTTCAAACAAATATTCAAGCAAATTCATGCCGTTAACACATAAAAAGAGATAACCGCCGGATGAAATTAAAGCTGGACTATAAATGGGTTGCCCTCTCCGTGACGAATATCGGCACATTTATGGGGACGCTCGATTCCAGCATAGTGGTCATCGGGTTGCCGACCATCCTGAAAGATTTGCATGCCGATATGGCCGAAGGCGTCTGGATTATCACCGGCTACAAGCTGATGATTACAATCCTCCTGGTACTGTTCGGGCGCCTGGCGGATTTATACGGCCGGGTCAAACTCTATAATCTGGGCTTTGTCATCTTTACCCTCGGTTCGTTATTGTGCGCGTTGTCGCGAACCGGCGAACAGCTGATTATCTTCCGCTTCCTCCAGGGCGCCGGGGCGGCTTTGCTGATATCTAACAGCACCGCGATTATTACCGATGCTTTTCCTAAGGAAGAGCTCGGCATGGGACTCGGCACAAACATGATGGCGGCCAACCTCGGGGTGATTTCAGGCTATACCCTGAGCGGCATCATGATGAACTTTTTCAGCTGGCGTTCGATATTCCTGGTGAACGTGCCCATCGGCATTATCGGTACCCTCTGGGGTTATTTCCGCCTGAAAGAAATCGGCATTAAAACTACCGGACAAAGACTGGATTATGCCGGTTCGATACTTTACTGCATTGGGCTGGCGACGATTTTACTGGCGCTGACCATCGGGAATCCGGATTCTGTACGGAACATTGTTATCCTTGCCTGTGGCGTGGCATTCTTTATCGCGGTAATCTTCGTTGAGTTGAAACAGAAATACCCGACGCTGGATGTGACGCTTTTCAAAATCAGGCAGTTTGCCGCCGGGAATTTGGCCAATTTCCTGAACTCGGTGGCTTTTGCCTGCGGGCCGTTCCTGCGTTCGTTGTACTTGCAGTTGATACTGGGTTACACTGCACTGAAAACCGGCTTGCTGCTGATACCGATGGATATCATCATCCTGATATTAAGCCCGATTTGTGGCAGATTATCGGATCGGTACGGGAGCAATCTGTTGGGGACGGTCGGCCTGACTTTTAATGCCGCCGCCCTCATTTGGTTTTCGACATTAAGTGCCAGATCTTCTTATACCACGGTGCTGGTCAGTCTGGTGCTGTTCGGTTTCGGTTTGGCACTGTTCGCGCCGGCAAATACCGCTTCCATTATGGGTTCGGTGCCCGCGGAAAAGCGCGGCGTGGCCAGTGGCATCAGGAATACCATCAACCAGACAGCGGGTGTTTTCAGCGTACCGTTCTCCCTGCTGCTGATGACGCTGGTGATTCCTTACAACAAACTTTCGCAGATTGTCAGCGGGTCTCCATTGGTTGATTCTAATGAAATTGCATTGTTCTTGAAAGCGATTAACCGCGCCTGCCTGATATTGGGAATCATCACCCTGTTGGCGATTATCCCGCTGGTGCTAGCCGGCTGGAAAAAGAAAAGCGAGCAAATTTAATAAGAGAATTAAGTTGGCACTCGATTATTGGTTATTGGAATTTGGATTTGGGAACTCGGTGAGGAAAAAATGGTGGGCAGTAGTGGATTTGAACCACTGACCCCTTGCGTGTGAAGCAAGTGCTCTAACCCCTGAGCCAACCGCCCTTTTTTGTGCCTGAGTCCGTGTCGAACCTGGTGTAAATATTAACGAAGCAAGTGCTCTATCAGGGTGCTTTTCCCCGGCGTTTTCTTCCCGGTGCTTCCCTCTTACCAAGCATTATACCTGTTCCCTGAACAGATGGTCAAAAAAGTTTAACCACTTGCGCTAAGTTGATCATCAGCCCTTCTTTTTTTAATCTACCACTCAGTTGCCGTTGCGAGTTACAAGTTGATTTTCCTATATTTTGATTTCCATTAATTCTTTAACATTGGGATTGATTTAAATATCAGTTGGTCTTATGGCTATATTAATTGGGGTATAAAATGACATCATGACGAACGATCAATCCAGCGGATACCGGAATTACTTGGTCGTTATGAACTCTAAGCGAAAGCGGCGGGATTTATTTATGTGTGTTAGGGTTTAATAATGTGCTTTAAATTTTAGTATATATTATGTTGGAGGAAGAAATGGATAGAATAAACGACATTTTCGACAAGATGGATAATTGGAGGAATCTTCCCAAATATCAACTCGAAAGACGCAGTGATCTGTTTTTTGCGATTTACCTCAAAGAAGTGGTAGAGGCTAAATTTGGGATTTTGCTAAAGGATCAAATAATTCCAGAATTTCCGATCCATAAAAAAACTATCAAATTGGCAAGTAGTGGCGAGGAGTCTTGTAATGTTGATTTTGTCGCTTTTGCAAACGATAATTCAAAGTGTTTCTTTGAGGAGCTTAAAACTGATAATGCTTCCAAGAGAGATAAGCAAGATAAATATCTTGCAGATGCAAAAAGTGTAGGGTTAAAACCGTTCATTTTAAGCCTGAAAAATATATTTTTAGCAACGAAACAAAAGCAGAAATATTTCAATTTATTTAAAATGCTGGATGAGGTCGGAGTTGTCACCCTTGATCCAAAACTGCAAATCAAATTATTTTCTTCCAATCGACAGGGTGCTAGCGAATTGATACGCGGAATTGATTGTGAAATTTGTGAGCTAAATGAAATCAACATTGTTTATATCTTACCGGGAAGAACTAAAGCTAGCGTCAAGCTAAGTCAAGGCAACAACACTATTATTTATTTTGAAGAATTCTCAGAACTAATCTCTGAAGACGATGATGCGATTACGAATAGATTTAGACAATCTCTTAAAAAATGGAGCGAAACTGTTGCCGGAGATCTAGCCTATCATTCCGATACTTAGATTTATATTTTAAATCATGATGTTAAGTAACAAATTTATGAAGAGTTCTTCAGAGCCAAGCAGATCGTAAGGTGAGATTATTTATAAATCTAATGTTCTTTTTTTCATACCCCGACCAATGGGTTGAAAAATGGAATTCTACCTTCTTCTTTCCTTCTCATTTAATAGGCAGGGGGACAAGTTGAAGCACGCAACACCCAGACTCTAATGCCTAGTTCTGCCGCCAGCCATGGCCGTTTCCCAATTCTCTGATGTTCGGTTTCACCGCTGAATATGAAAGTGGAGAAACATAAGTCGACGGGACTGGTTTGTTCAAGCACAATCCGCCTAATTTTGATTCCTTTTTGGATCATTGGGACGGTCAACTTTCCTATGCATATGCAAATGCGAGAATACAAACTGTTTCAATCTAGACTTAAATGGAATAAAATAGTTGGATAGGCATATTTGTAATCACAGTAATGTTAAAAAGTGGATAGGATGAAGATGAGCCTTCATCGAGGCTGCTGCAGTGATGCCAACGGCGAACCAAAAAACTCAATTGGAGGCGGTAATGAAAAATACGCGTGAGGTTATAATGCCCAAACTTACAATTCGGGTACGAGATAGCTTTGATTTTGGCTGGAAGTTTTTAAAGGGAGATTTTCCGGGTGCGCAGCAACCCGATTTAGATGATACTTCTTGGAAAGACTTGGACCTGCCCCATGATTGGAGTATTGAAGGGCCTTTCAGTGAATATCCTGGCTCGTCTACATCGGCTCATTTACCGATGGGCATCGGATGGTACCGGAAGCGCTTTGGCATTTCGGAAGAATATAAAGATAAAAAGACAACGGTTGAGTTTGATGGTGTTTACCAGAATAGTGAAGTCTGGATCAATGGGCAGTATCTTGGTAAACGGCCATATGGTTATATCAGTTTTTGTTATGAAATTAGCCCTTATTTGAAATACGGCGGCGAAAACGTAATTGCGGTGAAAGTTGATAACTCCCATCAGCCAAATTGCCGCTGGTATTCAGGTTCCGGTATTTATCGTCACTCATGGATGCAGGTCACTAACAAGGTACATATTGCCCATTGGGGAACGTTCGTCACTACGCCGGTTGTTAATACAAAGGCTTCGGTTGTGCAGATCAAAACCAGGGTACAAAACGAAAGCGATAACGAAGCTAATTGCAAATTAGTCACTTACTTGCTGGATAGAGATGGTAAACAAATACAAATAGTCGAGACCATTCAAACCATAGCTGCTAAAAGAGGCGAGTACGAGTTCGTGCAGCAGTTTAGAGTGGAAACGCCAAACCTGTGGTCGGTAGAAAATCCCTATCTTTACAAGTTGCATAGCGAATTACTGGACAGCGACCGGGCTGTGGATGTTTATGATACAACTGTGGGTATCCGCGAAGCTGTTTTCGATGTTGATAAAGGATTCCTTTTAAACGGTAAGCCGGTGAAACTGAATGGCGTTTGTTTACATCACGAGGCCGGCCCGGTCGGTGCGGCGGCACCGGAGGGCGTTTGGCGGCGGCGGTTGGAGAAGTTAAAAGCTATGGGCTGTAATTCCATTAGAACATCACATAACCCATACTCTCCGGAATTCATGGATATGTGCGACCAATTTGGCTTTTTGGTGATGGATGAGATCTACGATGAATGGAAAGAACCCAAGCAGCAAACTCCGGACTACGGCTATCGAATCTATTTTGATGAATGGTCCGAGAGGGATGTTGTTGATTTCGTGTACCGTGACCGGAATCATCCGTCGGTAATTTTATGGAGCGCCGGCAACGAAATTAATGATCAAGTTGTTCCGTCCGGTGTTGGAACTCTTAGAAGATTGGTCGGGATTTTTCATCGTGAAGACCCCACGCGTCCGGTAACTGTTTGCTGTAATTTAATCGGTGCGGAACCTGCCGGGGCTACCCCGGATTTCTTGGCACAAGCAGATGTTGTCGGTTACAACTATGCAAACGGCAAACCGGGCAGGGCCGAAAAGTATTACAGCATTGACCGCCAGGCTTTTCCGCAGAGAAAGTTTGTTGGCAGTGAAGACGGATCTTTGGGTACCACAAGGGGTGACTATACCTGGTTGTTCCCTTCGAGTAAGGTGATAGTTCCGCTTCAAGAACGGGACGAATTATCGAAAAACATACGTAACAGCCACGATCTGTGGCATGAATTTGAGCAGATGTGGAAATATATCAGGATATATGATTATGTGGCCGGAAACTACATGTGGACGGGTATTGATTATTTAGGGGAATGTGCCTGGCCGCAAAAGACTAATACTGCCGGTGTGCTGGATAGTTGTGGTTTTGAAAAAGACACGTATTACTGGTGCCAAAGCCAATGGACGGAGAAACCCATGGTTCATTTGCTGCCTCATTGGAACTGGAAGGGTAAAGAAGGAGACTATATTCCGGTGCTCTGCTATACGAACTGCGATTGCGTCGAGTTGTTCCTCAATGGCAAGTCGCTGGGGGTTCAGGGCTACTGGTTTCCGCGGGAAAGCAGGAGGGAAAACCTGGCCCGCTTTGCTGCCCCTTGTACAACTTCTGACCTGCACCTGAAATGGACAGTTCCCTATCAACCCGGGACGCTGAAAGCCGTGGGGATTAAAAACGGAAAAGTTGTAGTTACTGAGGAAGTAAGCACCACCGGAGAACCTGCGTCTATAGAACTAGTCGCTGATAGAACTAACTTGATTGCAGACAAACGAGACGTAGCACATATTACAGCAAGAATACTCGACGCACACGGTAGAGTTGTCCCGGTGGCTGATAATGAAATTTCATTCGAAATAAAAGGTGAGGGGAAGATTATTGGAGTGGACAACGGGAATCCATTCAGCCACGAGGATTTCAAAGGCAGTAATAGGAAAGCTTTTAACGGATTGTGCCTGGCCATCGTGCAATCTTCAAACAGATCTGGATTGATACAGCTGACAGCTACTTCCCCGGGGCTAAAGGCTTGCCAAGTTTCAATAAAGATAAATGAAGTGACTAAGGGGATATGACCTGTCGTTTTAGAAAATGATAAGAGAAAATAAACGCCGGAAGAATTGGGTTACCGTTCTTTGAACATCCCCATGTTTGCATTAACATGGGCAAGATTTCAGTCTAAATCCCTATTAGGCTTTATTACCAAAATATTGACCGTATTTCTAATTCTTGTTAATTCTTGTATCTCGAAACTATGATTCTCTAGTTCGTTCCTGTAACCATCTTCGGTACGCGGTCTTGAAGCTATCAACGGTATTCTTACGGGGATAATTTGTCCGTCTTTGACCGCAGGTCGTTCCTGAGGATTGTCGACATCATCTCCACTAATTTTCAACCATTGTCGATAATTTTTAACCTGGCCATCGTATTCTGTATTCTCAAGCCTTTGGTGAGCGAATAACATCGGAGCTCCTGCTATTAAGCAATTGAATACATTAGTCAAATATTTATGTCGGTCAGCATCGGTTACCAGCATATGAAGACAGC
>CAVYZP010000036.1:0-117181 GCA_963772985.1 uncultured Chloroflexia bacterium | reverse complement strand
GTTTTTCTCTGCAAGGTCTATGTTATGAGGCCGGCGTAGAGTGGATCGGGAAAAATATCATGGTACGCTATGACCCCTTCGACCTATCTCTGGTAGAGATCTGGTACAAAGGAGAAAAGAAGAAAATGGTTTCCCCTGCCAATATCGGAGAATATAACCGCAATGTGAAAAAGCCGGTTGAGGAACTGGAAAAAGCCAGCCAGTCGAAGCTGTTACGTCTGTTTGCCAGCGAAAGCAAGAAAAGGCTGAAGCAGGAACTGGGAGCCTTCCGTCTGGGTGAAGAGGAGAATCACAATGATTCCATTTGAAGCCTTTTTCGGACTGACCGGCACCCCTTTTGCCCGGGATATTCCTGTCGACAAGTTACTGGAGACAGCAAGCAGCAAAGAATTACACGGCCGGCTCAACCATGTGGCACGGACACGTGCTTTCGGTATCTTTACCGGTGACGCCGGAACGGGAAAAACGACCGCTATCCGGAAGTTTAGCCAGGGATTGGATATAAACTGTTATCAGGTGCTCTATATTTCCGATTCCGCCCTGACACCCCGAAACTTCTATTGGGAGACCTTGCACGAGTTAGGTTACCAGCCCCGCTTCTACCGGGGTGACGCCAAACGTCAGTTACAGAAAGCACTGGCAATACTGACTGATAATGAGAAGAAAACCCCGGTAGTTATCGTGGATGAAGCCCATCTCCTCTCCCGTGAGATGCTGGAGGAGATCCGCTTTCTCCTCAATCTGCGCATGGATTCTTACAGTGCCATGAGTCTGATATTGGTAGGACAGACAGAACTGCGGGAAACATTGAAATTACAGGTCAATAAAGCGATCTGGCAGCGAGTGGATATGCGCTTCCACCTGCAGGCATTGACCAGAGAGGAAACTGCAGCCTATATCGCCAAACATTTGGCAATGGTCAAAGCGCCGGGTGAGATCTTTACCCATGCAGCCGTAGGGGTGATCAATGAGTATTGCGAAGGTATTCCCCGACAGGTGAATAAGGTGGCAATCGCTTGCTTGATGGCGGCAGCCGGGCAAAATCAAAAATTGATCGATGACCACCTGGTAAGAGTCGTGATCGAAAGCGAATTTGAAGGGTAATCAAATGCCGGGGCGGAGCTCCAAACTCCGCTCCGGTCAGCTAAATTAAGCTATGTACTCGGACATCAAAGTTAGATTGATTGCGGTCACAGAGCGGGAGCGCCAACAGCATGTCGGAAAATAACCATTTACTCCTCCATCAATATCCATCTCATTTCCACTATATCTTAATTGGCGAAGTTCAAATCTAACACATATGGGAACCCATTCCCATTCCACCCATTTGCCCAAACATCTGCGCCATCAACTTTTGAACACTGTCCGGCCGATTCTTTAACCAATCGCGGATTTGCCCAGCCTCTACTTGTGTAATAGTGCCCTTCTGAACTGCCTCTTGGATCCTCTCTGTTATCATCTGATCCATCCATTCTTTTCTGAGACTCTGCATGGCCGCTGACATCTTATCGGATGGCACGCCCAACTTTTCGGCCAATTTGTTGGCGAATTCTTTCAATTTATCTGAACGGCTATAAGTTTCTTGATACATTGCTTCCCTCCTATGATTATTCAAAAACGATTACTATATGACCGCTTTGGCATGCGCGTTGTCAGCCTTCAACCCGAATTCACATTGATTGTCCGCGTTGCTCGGCTGATTTGTAGGCGTTGTCCTCATCCTTGAAAGTAAGAACATCTTGTTTACTTTCCACTTCGAATGTCTGGCAATCGGCATGTTTGTCATCAATAGCAACATCTATTTTAGGGGCTTGACACTCTAATTGATTATTATATTTGCAACTTGATGCGGTGCACGCTCCTACCCCACCCTTGACTTTCGGAAATCCCCCTCGGCTACTGGCATGAACATAAGTATTGCATTCACCATGCGGACCAATAGTTATTCCCAAAGTGTGGCAGGAATCTTCCTTGTTATATGCACAAGTAGACATGTTACATTTAGAGATTGAAGTCATATTCATTTTTACCACCTCCATTATTCATCATTTAACTGATTATATCTTCCAGAGCATCACAATGTAATAAATAATAAAAAGGAAAGATGACAAATTTATTACAAATATTGGGTATTTGGTTCAGAGCCGTCCAGGATTGGCCAGAATATCGGTAATTTCAGCATTTGGGCTCAAAATTAAACAAACAATACTTGGTTTTAAATCACCACGCCCAACAATTATTAAAATTAGTGCTAGAAAAATCCGTCAAGCATGGTGTTGCTAAACATAAAACATCATGTTATTATGGCATTTCTTCAGTTTTTTGTATAGTGAGTTTCATTTTTAAAATCAGCGATGTGATCTCTGGTGGATTTTATAGAATTAATAATCACTCAAATTGCAGCATGAAACAATAGTCAGTACAATGGATTTATGCAAATAGATGACGAGAGCAACCCTTCAAGAACTAATCCAGATGTAAAACACTTTAATCAGTGGGCACAAACCTACGAGCAATCAATTTTACAGCGATTGCTTTTCGGTCCCGTTCATACGAAAATGCTGGACCTGTTAGCGCGCGAAAAGGCAAAGGAACCAACGACATGCATCCTGGACGTGGGTTGTGGAACGGGTCGCTTTCTGCGTGAGGCTTCGGTCCGATGGCCTCAGGCACAATTATTGGGTGTCGACCCTGCTGAGCAGATGGTTTTAGAAGCTGCGCGATTGAATCCGCAGGCCACTTTTAAAGTTGGTTTCGCTGAGTCTCTTCCCCTTCCTGACGAAAGTGCTGATATTGTAGTGAGCAGTTTATCATTCCATCATTGGGAAGACCATCAAAAGGGAATTCATGAGATTGCCCGCGTGTTGCGCCCAGAGGGATTATTGTGCCTTGCTGACCATAATATGTTGCTCTCAAAGTTGTGGAAAGAGAAAGTCCAGAGCCGTAAAGAGATTCAAACGTTTATGGTTGAAGCGGGTCTTGCAGTTCGGCGAAGTCAAGGGTTAGGATTGCGTTTCGTCCTTATCACATTGGCGCAAAAATGCGCTCCGAATGCGTCTATCCAGTCATAGAGAGTTGCAACAAGCTGCTGCAGGGCCGGAATAAGAGACTTCTTTTCATCACTATGCTTACGGAACCTACTCAAGGCCAAGTAAAGGTAACGGAAAAGATTTTAGAGTTAATAAGTTGTTTTTGTTGATACTTCCCATGAGTTCTCGGTATCGTCCTCTTCAGTGGGGAAGGAGGGACTCGAACCCTCACGCCTTTCGGCACAAGATCCTAAGTCTTGCCTGTCTGCCAATTCCAGCACTCCCCCGTGAGTAAAACTATTAAGTATTGTATCATTTTGTGTGCCATTTTGCTTAACACTTTGCCGCATCTTTCTTAACAATTTTGCGCTATCAGGACGTTTCTCATGTTTAACCAGTTACAGATAGCTGATCCTACCACTTCCTTAGCCACCCGTCTTAATGACTTCAACCCTACGATATCAAATATTCAATAGTTTTTCTTTCGATTTCAGGTTTAGCTTCTATTACCAGTGCAATGTTTTATCGTTACATTCAGGCATAAACTCTATTGAGTCATGTATATGACCAGGTTCTCACTTTTTTATATTGTATCCCAGCCACAATGCAAGCTTTACAAAGTTAAAGTTATGTTTTCCTATTAATAAACTTCCGATGATCTCACGGTCGAGGTGTATTCAGTAAGGAAGAATAAAAAACATGTTTTTTCCCCATTGACATGCCCTAAAGGCGACGTAAAATTAAAGTTGAAGGGATTGATTGTTTCTTTGCACAAGGTAATTTGACGTTGAGCTGTGAGAAACATTTTACGTAAAAACATATTTCATGCCAGATGACTATGATATCCAAAAGAAGATTTTACATTTACCTGTAGGAAAGCGGGTAAAATAACTGGTGAACTGGAATTATTTTATCTGGGAGGAGTACTAAATTACTATTTTAACAATTACTAACAGGTCATTGGAATGGAGGTCTGTATTAGTTAAAGTTACAAATAGTACGGTTTAACTTTTTACGAAGTTAGGAGGACAACCGACAATGGTCAATTTGGAGTATCATAAAGGTTCTTTTTGTGTTTATACATCTGTGTTTTGCCAAGAGGGGTATTGCTCCGGATGTAACATTTACGTAAAGAGGCCAGCTCAGACGAAGCAAACGATCAGACACTTAGACATAAAATCACAAAAAGTGTTTCACCCAGCTCTGACACATTAGGTTGTTTTTACTCTATGTTACTCTATAGGCAATGGTTTCCTTCTCCTATTTAAGAAGGCTACTATCTAAATGCTTTGAATTGGTTCATCCGGATTGTTCCCGATTTAAGACAACAAGGTTTATAAAATTCCAAACTAGCATAATACTTGTATGAGGAATCTTTAAAATCCGGCAATTGGAAGGGATACGCATGCAGATTTCGCAAGATTACTACAATTTACTGGGTATCTCACCGTGTGCAGATACACAAGAGATAAATCGAGCTTATCGCAAACTAGCTTTTTTATATCATCCGGACAGGAATCTAAATGACCCAGAAGCAAATGAAAAAATGAAGGAAATAAATGAGGCTTATTCTGTTCTTGTTGACTCTAAAAAACGTCAATCTTATGACTTACCACTCGGATATAATGCTTTAACGCCAAAATTCAATGCGGGTGATAGGGTAACTATCAATTACCATTCTACTTCACCCTATCGAGACCATATAGGTGAGGTAGGCAAAGAACCTGTCAAGGATACTTTTCGCTTCTGGTATATGGTGAGATTCGAGATGACGGGATTCTCAACAATCGTCCGTTTCGCGGAAGAAGAACTCAGCAGTGTTTTGGAATGACATTCTCCCCGACGCAAGCGTCGGGGTGTCACCGTTGTAGCTCTTATAGCTAAAGTGCCGAATATATGTATGATAAAGTATTCGCCGCAAGCAGTGGGACATTAAACCCTGAAAGAGAATAATTCGTTCTTCTTGATATTAATATTAAAACAAGACGATGAAAAAGAAGCACTTTTTGATTTTACTAAAGATGATTCCTTAAGTCATTCCTTGACAATCATGGGGATAGCAGGTATGACAGCCCAAAAATAATGTGCTAGGTTGGGAACAACTTTGACCATAGATCGAATCTACAACCATTATAGAACAATAAGAATTATGGAAAACGTTGTCCGTCAACACGGTTTGCCTATGCAAGATTGTGCATCGGCAAAAAACGGTTATCTGTAGATTAGCCCTTTGAGACGATTGATATCAGCTTTTTGATTCTAGGCACCGACCAATTGAATTCCATCAAAAAACAGGTTGGTTATCGGATAGACAAACGTTACAGGACTGCAAAAGCTAACGATTTCATACTTGTTCGGAACCACAGAATGAGGTCGGATGTCAAAAGTGGACACCAAACCTTTCATGCTGCAAACTCATCGGTTTTACTTTGGTTCCTGGCAACTTACGTTATCTGGATACCGTTGGACATCATATCGAACCGCGTTACTTTTGTATATTATTTTCTGTCCACCACACCCGCGATTTGCATCGGCATCACGATCGCAATTACTGACTGGCTAAACTATCTAAAAAAGAGGAAGACACAACTAAACCGCTTGACAACCGGAGTAGCATTAGCTTATAGCTTAATTGGTGTCTACCTATTCCTTCATCTTGCTATTTTTATCTTCTTTAATCCGGCCATACCTCCCATCATCAAGACATGGTTGCCCCCTTTCCATATACCGTGACATCTGAAGCTGAAAAACGGCAAGTCTTAGATAGGCTGCAGGTTAATATGATGTCCTTTTGCTGATCGTATTGAAATCAGGTGCCAAATCCGCATAGAGCCTGAAAAATACATTAATGTAACATTGAATTTGCAATTGCCACCGCTAATGAACCTAAAGCCCCTAACTCAGTTGTGTAAGCGAGTCTTCAAATGGAAATCATCCAACCCGGAATTTGTGATGGAGACGCTAGTGGGGAATCACGGCCCGACCGCCTGCATCGAAGCCCACGAAGCGGTTGAAAAATGGGGTGTGCTCAACGACTGGCATTACGCGGTGGGCACCGGGCCGTTTATTTTGGAGGATTTTGTACCCGGCAAGTCCGCCGTGTTTGTGCGTAACCCTCATTACTGGGGACATGATGAACGCTACCAGCAAAATCAGTTGCCTTATGTGGACAAGCTCACTGTTTTGATGGTTCCGGACGAGGCCGAAGCGGTTGCACTGCTCTGTGCAGGTAAGCTTGACGTGCTGGAGGGACTTTCTTTGCCGCAGGCCCTGACCATCGGGAAAACAAACGCGGAACTGGTACGGTTTGCCCGGCCGCGTGTTTCCTGTGATACGCTGGACCCCAGGAACGATGTGCCGCCGTTTAACGACATCCGTGTCAGAAAAGCGATGCAGATGGCACTCGACCTGCCGGCGATCGTGAAGACGTATTACCGCGGCACCGTTGAACCGCACCCTCAGACGTTGACGACCAGCGCGATGAAAGGTTGGGGATTCCCTTATGCGGAGTGGCCTGATGACCTGAAAGCGGAATATGCCTATAATCCGGGGATGGCGAAGCAACTTTTAACCGATGCCGTTTATCCGGACGGGTTTAAAACAAATATCGTCACCGAGGGCACCGAGAACCTGGCGCTGTTAAAAATAATCAAAGCCTATTTTGCCGTTGTCGGCATTGACATGGAAATACGCACAATGGACAGTGCAGACTGGGTGGCTTTTTGCCGGACAAACCGCAAATACGACCAGATGGTCAACCGCCACGGCGCGGGGGCGCTGGGTATGGTCAGCGAACCGCTGAATCATCTGGAACGGTTCCGAGTTGGTTTCCCGGCCAATTACTCGATGGTCGATGACCCGGTTTTCGAGTCTTTCTACAACCGGGCGCTGACCGTCAGCAGTATTGACGAGTTCCGGCAAATTGTCCGTAGTGCCAATGAATATGTCGCCCGGCAGCATTTCGCGATATCCTTAGTGCAACCGAATTTGTTCGGTTTTACCCAGCCGTGGCTGAAGGGCTACAGCGGACAGTTCGGGGCGCAAACTAACCATAATGAGCTTTTGTCATTCTACCTGGGCCGGTTCTGGGTTGACCATAATCTGAAGAAGGCTTCAGGGCATTAGTACTGGAAGTTTGGGGAAATAAAAAGTGGAGCTGTAAAAAGCTCCACTTTTTAATGAATATGTCTTTTTAATTTTAGTATTAGAAAGGCATCGGAACTGTGGTAACATTTACTGGCGAGCTGGTTATTCCGGAAAAAGAAGCAGTAATTGTGACAGTTCCAATTGCTACACCCTGTAACTGCCCGCCGGACGGTTGGTCAAATTCAGCGATGGTCGGGTCGGAACTATGCCAGGTTGCCAATGAGCTGATATCTGCCGTTGAACCGTCGGAATATGTTCCGGTTGCAATAAATGTTATGGTAGAAGCCCCAAGTTCCAAATTATGGGGTTGGTTTGGCGTAATTGCAATCGACACCAGGGCGGCGGTGACCTTACCGGTAGTAGTCGTTTTTGAGGAAGAAGAAGATGATGTTGTTTTAACAGTAGTGTTGCCTGATGCCATCGTATTAGAAGAAGCAGCCTGCGATGTGGTCGTGGTGACAGCCGTAGATGATGACGAACAGGCGGACATAGTTAAAACCAGCACTAACCCGATTGCCAGACAGGAACCAATTAGTTGTATTTTATCAACCTTCATAGTAGCTTGCCCCCTTTTAGATTAGTATTTATTCCAGAAATGCCGCCTCTGCCCGGGTGGATATTTGTACGGCTTTTACGTATTATATCTCAATTATGCCGGTTGTCAATACGCGGGATTTTATTGTTCATATGAATATTGTTCTCTCCCACATTTTTTCTGATTTCTTTCTAATAATATCTTCCGAATATTTTGATTTAAAAAGCCATTTGATTAACATAATATTGACAATTTTCTTTCTAATCGGAATCATTGGTGATAAACTAAAAGGGCAACGCTTAAGATTTCGGTCACAGGGGTTTACAAAAGAGGAGTCCTAAATGCCAAAAGTTGATAATGAGGTCATCATCAACGCCCCGGTGCAGGCAATCTTTGACTATGTCAGCCAGCCGAGCAACCTGAAACAGATTTGGCCCAGTTTAGTCGAGATTAACAATGAGCAGTTATTGCCGGACGGCGGCTACAGCTATCATTGGGTCTATAAAATGGCAGGGATACGCTTCAATGGCGTCGGTGAATGTCTGGAAATAAAGCCTAACCTGGTTTTAGCGTCGAAAAACGTCGGTGCAATTGAAAGCACGGTCTATTTCAGATTTTTATCAATCGGCAGCCGGACCAAGGTCAGTCTGGTCATAGATTATCAAGTCCCAATGCCGCTGCTGGGACAATTAACCGAAATGATCATCCTGAAGATGAACGCCAAAGAGGTCGGACTGATTCTGGATAATTTAAGGATACGGTTCGAAGAGATTTAATTCCGGAATATCTGCGACTAGCTGTGAAAACAGCTATTTTACCCTGACTATTTGTAGGCACAGCCGTATCGCGGCATCTCGGCAGCGAACAATTCATCCACCATCCGTTTGATTTCGTCAATCGATGCTATGGAAAAAGTAAGCGGGTCCAGTAGAATTGCCTGGAGGATTTTATTTTTATCTTTTTCCATGATGCCTTTAACCGCCAGTTCCTGAACGTTGACGCTAAGACAGTTCAACGCGGCGCACTGCGCAGGCAGCGCCCCGACATATTGCGGGTGGATGCCGCCCCGGTCCACCATGCACGGCACTTCCACCACGCTTCCGGCCGGCAGGTTAGTAATCAGGGCGTTATTCTTTACGTTGCCGAAAATCCTGGCCAGTTTCCCGGTTGCGAAGGCATTGATGATATCAACTGCGATGCCGGTGTCCGTATGTTCCCGGCTGAGCGGTAAGCGGTTATTGCCGCCGAGCAGTTTTTGCAGCTCTTCATCTCTCTCCTGGATTTCCCTTTCCACATAGGCATACATTTCCGTTAGGCTGTTTATCTTGTACCGGGCTAAAAGCTCCGGCTGCCGCCGGAAATAGGGCAGGGACAGCGTGAGGTGCTGGCCGCCGCTGGTGAAGTACCCGAAAGTCTGCAGCGTTTCCACCTCCACCATGTCAACGTGGCCGATGGGGGAACCGGGTTTCAGGTAAACATCGGGGTTGCTGAATGTCTCTCTGAGCCGCGGGTAGAGGTCTTTGCCGTGCCACCGCAGTTCGATAAACCAGGCAAAGTGGTTTAAGCCGGCCACCGTGTAGTATAGTTCGCTGAACGGTATCTGCGCGTACCGGGAGATGGCGCGGGCAAAATGAAACGGATTGGGGCACAGCCCGATATTTTTGATGCGGGTGTAATCGTTGACCGCCCGGCAGATAATCGCCTGGGGATTGGAATAATTAAACAGCCAGGCATCCGGGCAGAGTTCTTCCATATCGTGACAGATTGCCAGGATATCGGGGACATGGCGCAATCCTGAAAAAACCCCGCCGACCCCCACGGCATCGGACTGGATTTCAATGCCAAGCTTCATCGTAATTTCCCGGTCTTTGATGACCGGCGCCCAGCCGCCGGACCGATGCGAATAAATGACGTAATCCGCGCCGTCCAGCGCGGCACGGCGGTCGGCGGTTGATTCGATGTTCAGGTTGAGGTTTTGCTGCTGTGCCAGTTTCCGGGCATGCGCCGCCGCGAGCTTTAACCGTTCGCTATCCGTATCATACAGCGTCACGGTGCTTTCGCCGAGGCCGGGATGTAAAAAAATATCGGAAATAAAATCCCTCCCCAGAATATAGTTGCCCGCACCGATGAGTACCGTTTTCGGCATGAAAAATCCTCCGGAATATCGTCAGATTATGATATTACTATTGAAACTGGTTGTCAAAAAATTCGAGTTCAGCAGAATTGACCGTCAACCGTGTTTGATGTATACTGCAAACAATCGTTTTGAGAGGTTCGAAACAGTCAAAATTACGTGGAGGTTGAAAAATGAAACGGGGATATGTTGACACGCCGGAAGGCCAGGTCCATTATCGCGAAGAGGGAACCGGCGAACCGCTGCTGTTACTGCATAAAGCGGGATTATCGTCGGATGAATTTACCGAAATGCTGCCATTCCTGGGGAAAAAATACCGGGCGGTGGCGATGGACGCGCTGGGTTACGGTAACACCGAGATGCCGGTGCCGGAACCGGGTTTCGACGATTATGTGAAAAACATCCTGCATTTTCTGGACGCGATGAAGCTCAAGAAAACCAACATTGCCGGACACTTGCTGGGCTCATCGTTCGCCGTCGAAATCGCGGCGGTGCATCCCGAGAAGGTTAAAAAATTAATCCTCTGGGACGGCATTTTCCTGGATGAGGTGGAACGGAAGGCGACACAGGAAGAATACAGCACGGAACACATGGAATTTAAGGTAGACGGGTCGCACCTGATGAAGGTCTGGAACAGCAGGAACCCGAAGCCGGATTCGAACCTGAAATTAATTCAGCGGTCGGCGATTGAATACATGAAATCAAGCCTGGGGGAAGCGTCAGGTGTTTCGCACCGGGCGCTGTTTTCTTATAATATCGGACCGAAATTGCCGATGATAAAATGCCCGACATTGTTGATGCACGGCAGCGGCGGGCCGCTCTTCGCGCGGCAGGCTGCGATTAGAAACGCGATTCCGGGATGCCGGGAAGTGACACTGGATATTTCCGGACCTTTCCCGTTCTGGGAGCAGCCGGAAGCCGTAGCGAAAGTAATGCTGGAGTTCCTGCAAAAGCAATAAAGAGGCGCACTATCGCGCGAAAACTATTTCACCGCCGGTATCTGATGCCTGACCTGGATAATTTCCGCCATGATGGCGACGGCAATTTCTTCCGGTGTTTCCGCGCCGATGGCTAAGCCGATGGGGGAATGCACTTTATCCAACTGCTCCTGGGTGATGCCCCTGCTCAGCAGGTAAGTGAAAGAAGTTTTGATTTTTCTTTTACTGCCGATCATGCCGATATACGCGGCCGGTTGGGTTGCTGCCCATTCCAGCACCTGTTCATCTTTCTGGTGGCCCCGGGTGACGATGACGATATATGAGGAGCCGTTGATTTGCAGGCGTTTCATCACTGCTGCTATGTCTTCGGCGATTGTTACATCGGCTTCGGGGAACCTTTCGGGATTGGCAAACTCGGGACGGTCGTCGATAATTGTGACGCGAAAATCAACCATTTTACCGATGCGCGCCAGGAAAAATGAAATGTGACCGCCGCCGAAAATGATTAACGAAGGCAGCGGTTTAATCGGTTCCAGGAAAACGTCGACAATACCGCCGCAGGTCATCCCTTCCTTGGAAGCGTCGGCGTTGGTCAGTTCGTAATGCGCCAGTTTGGGTTCATTCCCTTCTATCATTTTCAACGCTTCCTGATAGGCCTGATATTCGATGGCGCCGCCGCCGATGGTGCCGATGATTTTTCCGCCGGCCAGCACCAGCATTTTGGAGCTTTCTTTGCGCGGCGCGGAACCGCGCGTGCTGACAATTGTGGCCAGCACCGCCTTCTCCCCGCGTCTTCTCAAACTGGCAATTGATTCGAAGATGTCATCCATTTTTCAGTCCTTTTTCCGGCCTTCAGCCTGCGCTTGAGCTTCACGGTAGTCCTGCGGCGTATCGATATCGGTCAGAATTTCCGGGGCTTCCAGCGGCACTTCCAGAATGTCCCGCAGATGATTATCCAATACTGCCCTGGCGCCACGGTCGGCGATGGCCAGCAGTTCATCTTTATATTTGGCGTCAAAAATCACGGGATGCCCGCGTTTGCCGTTGTAAACCGGGATAACAATGCTAAGCTTGCTTTTTTGATATGCGTCCAGCACCCGGTTGATAATCGCCGGGCCGATGAAAGGCTGGTCGCCCAGCAGCAGCATATACGCTTCCGCCCCGGCGGGGGCATTTTTCACGCCGCATTTTACGGAAGAACTCATCCCTTCCTGATAATCATTGTTAATCACAGTACGGGTTTTCGGGGACAGCGTGATTTGATTCGCGATTTCCCCGGCGCGGCATCCCAGCACCAATATTATTTGCTCCAGATGGGAAGCATCGGCGTTATCGATTACCTGCTGGAGAATAATCGTTTTTCCCCAGGGCAGCAGCTGCTTGGGTGTGCCCATTCTTTTTGATTCACCGGCGGATAAAATAATGCCAACTGTCATTGTATCAATATTATACCTGAGGTGCGCTGGCGGGCGTTAGTCCGGTACAGCGCAATGCCTTTGTTCAGAGTGCCAAGCGATTTATTATTTCACCTTCACCGGTTGTTTTAAATTGAATTTATCCGATATTTCTGCCAACTGGCATTCGCTGATGCCCTGCGGGGTATAGCCGGAACCTGTGCAGAGAAAGAAGATGGTTGCGGCTTTTTCCATGATGTCAATGTAATCAAAGGCATCGGCGATATTGGCCGCCACCGCGGCGCAGCCGTGTTTTTCCCAGAGGATTACCCGGTGTTTCTCCAGCGCGGATACGGTAACATCCGCCAGTTCTTCACTGCCGGGGCAGCGGTAGGGTGCAACACCGACCCCGTTGGGAATCACGATTTCCACTTCCGGGTGCATCGTAATCAGCAAATGATTAATAATCTCTTCTTTTAGATATTTCTCAATCTGCGAGAGGGCAATCAGATGCGGCGGGTGGGTGTGCAGAAAAACGGTCAGCGGCATGTTATTGCGCCGCAAATATTGATGAATTTTAAGATGGGAAATAAATTCCGAAGTCGGTTTGCTGTTGATGCCTTCCCCACCCCAGAGCACCTGATAGCCGCTGAGGTCCTCCGCGATGGTAATCAGCAGCAGGTGTTTTTTCGGATTGCGGGCGACATTGCGCATGGCCGCGCCGGTCACTTTTACGATAAAACTCCGCCCGGCCAGTTCCGTTTGCGCGAACGGCAGCGGCACGGTTAAAAACCGGTTGCTGTTATACATGTCTGCCGGTAATAAACCGGTTACATCAATCGTGAAATTACCGGCATTGCGTTCTGCCCAGCCCCGTTCCCACATATAGCCCGAAATTTCGGCGATTTCACTGACAACATTCTGTAATTCTTTTGAAAGAGAAATTTCTAACACTCATAACTCCAAATTATTCAAGATTTAACTTGTATTTTTATTCAATTGTCCGTTTCGTGCGCTAATATTTACCGATCCTTCAGTTTTTAACCTCCGCAAATTCCCCGACCCAGTGAACCAGATTTACCGCCGTGTGCGAGAACATCTGATTCAGACAAACGACCAGCGCCCGGTCTTCTGCCGCGAGGTATCCGGTATCGTCGGAGCTCCTGGCGCCGAGCATGTACGCAATATCCAGTAAGTTTTCCGGATAATAGTAAAAAAAAGGATTTTCCCGGTATTCTAATTCCCCGGTATTGCCCTCTATTCCGTTGGAAATGCCCCGCGACCGGCAAAAATCATCCCAGATGGCCACAAATCTATCGTGGTGCTGAAAAAACCACCGCCTTAAATGCTGGTATTCAATTTCATTTTCAATTAACGGCATTCGTGATAAAGTTTCAAAATCATTGCCGCCAAAACTCTGGTTGATTAACTCGCTGACCTTAAAATATTTATCCACCCATTCTAAAATCAGCTCTACATCCGCTGTGTCATACGTTTTCTGTGGTGTATTCATTTCCGACCGTTAATGCCTGCCTTTTCCCGAATAATATCGCTAATACCTTATTTTTTTGGTGCCGTAAGGTCAACCTGTATCCTCTTCAGGTTAGTGTATTCATACAGACCGTACAGCGAACCCTCTTTGCCGATACCGCTTTCTTTGTAGCCGCCCCATGGTAATTCCGGGCCGCCGCCGCGGGTGTTGCCGATGCGCACAGTGCCGGCCTGAAGTTCGTTGGCGAACCTCATCCCGCGCGCGGCGTCTTTCGTCCAGACATAAGCCGCCAGTCCATACGTGTTATCGTTGGCCCAGGCGACTACCTGTTCATCGGTGCTGAATTTCTCCATGAAGCAGGCCACCGGACCGAATATTTCTTCCCGAGGCGACTTTCATTTCTTGCGTAATATCTGTGATTACGGTCGGCATCACCCAATACCCTTTATCCCATTGCCCGCCCGCCGGTCTCTTTCCGCCCAGAACGACATTCGCGCCTTCATCTACGGCTGATTAGATGTAAGCCTCGATGCTGTTGCGGTGTTCGGCACTGACTACCGGCCCCATCACTGTTTTGGGGTCGGTCGGGTTGCCGGTGATTATCTTTTTCGCGCCGGCGATAAACTTTTCCAGGAACGCATCATAAACTTTCTCATGGACGTAGAACCTGCCCGGCGAAGCGCAAATCTGCCCGCAATTCTTGTACTGCGCCGTCATCGTAGCGGAAGCCGCGGTATCAATGTCCGCATCGTCCAGAATGATGACCGGATTTTTTCCGCCAAGTTCCAATTGCAGGCGTTTTATGGTTTGGCTGGCGGCGGCCATGATATCTTTGCCGACTTCGCTGCTGCCGGTAAAAGCCACCATGTCATCACCGCGGTGCGAAGATAATGCGCCGCCCACGGCACCGCCCGGGCCGGTAATCAGGTTGATAGTGCCCGGAGGCAAGCCTAATGTATCCAGCAGTTCGGCAAATTTCAGCGCTTCCAGCGCATCGATGCTCGGGGGTTTGATGATGCAGGTGTTACCCACCGTCAAAGCCGGCGCCAGTTTCTCCACTACCATCCCCAGCGGCACATTCCAGGGAGTAATCAGCGCCACTACCCCGATTGGTTCGCGCTGGAGATAAACGAGTTCGTTAAAATTAGCGGGAACGGTATGCCCCATCAATGAGCGGGCGTTATAGGCTGCCCATTCAAAATTCTCCGGAGCGGCGGAAGGTAAAAAGTTTGCGCGCTGTGTCGGGGTACCGTGGTCCAGCGTATCCAGCTTGCCGAATTCATTGATATTTGCCCGCAGCAGTTCCGCGATTTTCATCGCGATTTGGGAACGTTCCGCCTGCGGTTTCCGGGACCATACCGGGAAAGCCTTGCGCGCGGCCTCGACTGCTTTTTCCACATCCGTCTTACCGCCCATCGGCAGTTCGGCGATTATTTCTTCCGTGGCCGGATTGAATACCGGAAATGTTTTGCCGGAATCGGCATCAACCCACTTGCCTCCGATCCACATTTGGTAGTGCTTCATGTCTGGTGTGTTCTCCCTTTCATATTAACGTTATAAATTTCAGTATTTTTTATGATCGACCGCTAGTCAATATTGATCGAAACTAACTTGAGTTGACTAAATTCATATAAACCCCACTTGAAACGTTCTTTCCCCAGTCCGCTTTCTTTAAAACCACCCCAGGGTAATTCGGCTCCGCGAGCGTTATTTGCCAAAACTGTACCGGCCTGTAGCTCATTGGTAAACCTGAGGACTTTTGCCCGGTCCTGGGAATAAACGGTGGCCTTTAACCCGAAGGTATTATCATTAGATTTAGCAATTACTTCGTTATCTGATGAGAAAGGTTCCATAATGCAGGCGACCGGACCAAATATCTCCTCTCTGGCGATAATCATATTCTGCTTAACATGAGTAAAAACGGTAGGCAGCACGAAGTATCCTTTATCCAACGGCGGTTTAGTTGGTCTCTTCCCGCCAAGGACTAACCTGGCTCCTTCGTCGATCCCTGATTTGATGAAGCCTTCGATACGGGCGCGGTGTTCCGCACTGACCACGGGACCCATCTGGGTCTTTTCATCGGCGGGGTCTCCCACGACTACTTTTTTCATCCCGTCCACAAATTTCTCGACAAAGGCGTCATAAAGGTTTTCATGCACATAAAATCTGCCCGGAGAAGCACATACCTGAGCGCAATTAAAGGTTTGCCCTCTCACTCCTGCGGCTACAGCCATATCCAGATCGGCATCGTCCAAAATAATCACCGGATTTTTGCCGCCCAATTCGAGCTGCAGACGTTTGACAGTCTGGCTGGCAAGCTCCATGATTCTTTTACCGACTTCGCAGCTGCCCGTAAAGGCCACCATATTAACATCACGATGGGATGCAAGAGCTTCGCCTACGGTGCCACCCGGGCCCGTAATAACATTCACCACCCCTTGAGGAATGTCCAGCTTTTCCAATATCTCGGCAAGTTTGAGAGCCGAAAGGGAATCGATACTCGGCGGCTTGATTACACAGGTATTTCCGGCAGCAAGAATCGCAGGCAGCTTGTCGGTAATCATCATTAACGGGAAGTTCCACGGCGTAATCACAGCGCATACGCCCACCGGTTCCCGCTTGGTATAAGAAAGTGTATTGCAATCAGTCGGAAGAGTATCACCGGTCAGGAAAGAACTGGCTGCTTGAGATGCCCACTCAAATGTGCGGGCTGTCATCGTAGCAAATTCTGTGGCAATCTTTAGCGGAAAACCATGGTCAATGCTTTCCAGCCTGCCGAGTTCCCCGGCGTTTTCCCTTATTGCTGCTCCTATCTTGCCCATTATTTCGGCGCGTTCAGCCACGGATTTCTTTGACCATGCCGGGAAAGCTTTTTTAGCGGCCGCAACGGCCTTATCGACATCGGCTTTCCCACCCAGCGGCAGTTGCGCTATTTCTGCCTCTGTCGCCGGGTTGAACACCGGGTACCTTCGGCCTGATTCGGCCTCGACCCATTTCCCGTCTATCCACATCTGGTACTGCTTCATGTTTTGTTTCCGCTCCTTTAAATAACATTCTCGATATTATTTCTGACTAAATAAAAGTAAAAAATAGCCTGATTCCTCATTTCTTTGTTGTACGTAAATCCACCTGGATTCGCTTGAGGTTCGTATATTCGTACAGGTTATAAAGCGAGCCCTCTTTCCCAATACCGCTCTCCTTGTACCCGCCCCAGGGTAATTCGGGACCGGAGCCTGCGCTGTGGCCGATTTGGACGGTGCCGGCCTGGAGTTCATTGGCGAACCGCATGCCCCGGGCACGATCGTTCGTCCAGACATAAGAGGTCAGCCCGAAGCGGTTATCGTTGGCCATCTCCAGTGCTTTTTCATCCGAATTAAAGGGCTCCATAAAACAGGCCACCGGCCCGAAGATTTCTTCCCTGGCGACTTTCATATTCTGTTTGACGCCGGTGATAATTGTCGGCATTACCCAGAAACCTTTATCCATCGGGGGATTGGTCGGTCTTTTACCGCCCAAAACCACCTTCGCGCCCTCGTCAATTGCGGATTGGATGAAACCTTCTACCCGGTTGCGGTGTTCGGTGCTGACCAGGGGGCCCATCTGGGTGTTTTCATCGGCGGGGTCGCCGACCGCCAGTTTCTGCGCGGCAGTTTTAAACTTTTCCAGAAATTCGCCGTAAACTTTTTCGTGGATGTAATATCTACCCGGCGAGCCGCAAATTTGGCCGCTGTTCCGGAACTGGCCGGTGATCAAATCGGGGACGGCGGTATCGATATCGGCGTCGTCCATGATAATCACCGGATTCTTGCCGCCCAGTTCCAATTGCAGGCGTTTAACGGTTTGGCTGGCGAGGCTCATGATGGATTTGCCGGTTTCACAACTGCCGGTAAAGCCCACCATATCCACGCCGCGGTGGGCGGCCAGCGCTTCCCCGACCACGCCCCCCGGACCAGTGATGATATTGACCGTACCCGGCGGCAAGCCCAGTGTATCCAGCAGCTTGGCTAATTTGAGCGACGTCAGTGAATTGATGCTCGGGGGCTTAATCACGCAGGTGTTGCCCAGCGCTAAAGCCGGCGCCAGTTTCCCCACCGACCATGGCCAGCGGCACGTTCCACGGTGTGATGATGGCAATCACGCCAATCGGTTCCCGCTGCAGATAAACCAGCTCTTCGGAATTGGCGGGCACGGTATGCCCCATCAGCGAACGGGCGTTGTAGGCTGCCCATTCAAATCGCTGTGAGCTGATAATCACCGAAGTCGCGGCGGTTTTTGCCGGGGTACCGTGCTCCATCATGTCAATCTTGCCGATTTCAACGGCATGCTCCTGCATCAGCGCCGCTATTTTCATGCAAATCTGCGAACGTTCTGCCTGTGGCTTTTTCGACCATACCGGTAAAGCCTTACGGGCCGCCGTTACTGCCTTGTCAACGTCAGACCTGTCTCCCAGCGCCACCCGGGCAATTTCCTCTTCTGTCGCCGGGTTGTATACCGGATATGTTTTGCCGGATTCCGCATCCACCCAGTTTCCGCCAATCCACATTTTGTACTGCTTCATTTTTTCACTCCTTCAGCTATTATTTTTTCAACCGTAAAACAGCACATTTTTTTGTACAAAAAAAAGGGCACCACAGGAGATGCCCTAAACAACAAAAATCAACAATTGCCCGTTAAAAGCAATTGCTGTACTTCTGCAGGACCTCTCTCCTTTCCAAACACGGGAGGCGTCACCGTTTCCAGTGATACCCTTCGGGGTTCCTTCCGCGAACCTTCCGGAACCTCAGCGGTTGATATACCATACCTTGCGGCTGCAGGCATATCAACTCGAAGAGTGATTTCGATATTCAATTAAATTTACTTTAGCATAGCCCCGGTAATTTAATCAAAGATGAATGTTACCGACACAATATACTGTCCCGGCGCCCAGAATCGCAATATTTTCTCCTCTGATTACAATCCCGGTTGTTGCAAGAAACCAGACTCAATTGGTCATAATGACCATTTGTTCCGGCGGCAAATACAGATAGTAACTCCGGGTATCGGCAAGCGGCGGCGCGTCCGCTTTCGCGAAAGCGGCTTCAAGCCGGTAACTGATATCGGTATTCGTCTTCAAATCGAAATAACAATTGATTGAGGCAAGGTTTTCCACGGAAGAATTTAACGTGCCCTGCAGGATATTTTGCCCCGGGGCTGTTACCGCCTGAATATGTTCCGACCGCACTGCAATGGTAATCGTCTGATTTACAGCCAGGTCTTTGTGCCCGTTGGCCGCGACTTGCAACTTGGCGTTCAGCGACGGCACATTCACCCATACCTGTTTATCTTTTACTTCGGTGATGATACCGTCCATGAAATTGCGGAACCGGGTGAGTCGGGCCACTTTCCGGTTTACCGGCGCTGAAATTATTTTGTCTTTTAGGTCGCACTGGGCAATTTTCCCCGCGTCATAAATCGCAATTCTCGAACTGAGGCGGTACGCCTCGGCCAGGTCGTGAGTGACCAGGATAATCTGGCCTTTATAGAATTGCCGCAAATCCAGGATTTGCATTTCCAGTTGTTCCTTGGTCAGGGAATCCAGCGCGGAAAACGGCTCGTCCAGCAGCAAAATTTCCGGTTCCGGCGCCAGCGCACGGGCGACTGCCACTCTTTGCTGCTGTCCGGCCGATAATTCGCGGGGATAACGGTTTCGCAGACCGTTCAGACCCATATTTTCAATCAATAGCTGCACCCGGCGGTCCACTTCTTTTTTCGGCTGATGGCGAATGCCATAGGCAATATTGTCACCGGCGGAAAAATGAGGGAATAAAGCATAATTCTGGAACACAAATCCCACGTTTCTGTCTTTTGGCTGCAAGCTCAGTTTCTTCGAGGAATCAAACAGCACGCGGTCGTTCAACTGGATAAAACCGCTGTCCGGCGGCAGCAGACCGGCAATGCACAGCAGTGTCATCGTTTTACCGGAGCCGGAAGGGCCCAGTATGCCCAGCACTTCACCGTTGACGGAAAAGGCGACATCCAGCTTGAAACCGGATAATGTTCTGTTAATCTCAACTTTGAGCAACTGATTATCTCCTGAATCAGGAAGAAGTATCTCTCTTTTTACCGGCGGCTAAGATATCGCTCGGCACCGGATTTGCCGAAATCCGCCCGCGGTCCCGAGGTTTTGGTCTTTTTAAATAGGCCAGCAAGGCCAGCGATGTCAGTGCAATACCGATTACGATAATCATTAAGATGTTGGCTTGCTTCATGTTGCCGTCAACGATGTCGAAATAGATGGCGACCGGAATCGTGGCGGTTTTCCCGGGGATGTTGCCGGCAATCATCAGCGTGGCGCCGAATTCACCCAGGGCGCGGGCAAAACTCAGGATGGTGCCCGCCAGCACTCCCGGCCAGGCCAGCGGCAGCGTTACCGAATATAATACTTTCCATTCGCTGGCGCCTAATGTCCGTGCGGCATTTTCAATGTTAGTGTCCACCTGTTCAAAAGCGCCGCGTGTGGTCATGTACATCAGCGGGAAGGCCATGACTGCAGCGGAAACTACCGTTGCCGGCCAGGAAAAGACGATGGATGTGTGGAACAGCGCCAGGAATTTACCGCCCCAGCCGTGTTTCCCCATGAACAGCAGCAGGCCGAAACCGACGACGGTCGGGGGTAATACCAGGGGCAGGATAAATACCCCGTCAATTATCGGTTTTAATCTCCCGGTGTACCGGGAGATCCACCGCGCCGCTGCGATTCCCAGAACAAAAGTGATTGCGGTGGTCGCAAGCACCGTTTTCAGGGATATCCACAGCGGCGACAGGTAGTCGTTCATATCTCTAAACTTAACACATTAAAAGTACTAATTACCAGCCATTGTGAAACCGTATTGAATAAACAGCGCCACGGCTGACGAACCGGACAAATAACTGAGGTAAGCCTGCGCTGCCGTCGGGTTCTTGCTGGCCGAAAGCACTGCTTCCGGATAGACGATTTGGGCATTGATATCGGCGGGAGCCTGGGCCACAACTTTGACCTGGTTGGAACTCAGGGCATCGGTGGAATAAACCAGGCCCGCATCCACGTTGCCGCTGGCAACTGTAGTCAACACTTGTGTTACGTTGGCGCACAGGATTAACTTGGATTGCACGGCAGCCGTAATGCCGAGTTCGGTGAAAGCTAAATTGGCGTAAGTGCCGGCAGGCACGGAAGCCGGGTCGCCGACCGCGATTTTCGATACTTTGGATGTCGCCAGGTCGCTGATGCTGGTGAGCCCTAGTGTGCTGCCGTTGGGGACGATCATAACCAGAGTGTTGTCCAGCAGGTTTTTCCGGGAAGTATTAACGATTAAGTTTTCCTTTTGCAGCGCGTCCATATTGGCGGTCGCCGCGGAGAGGAAGACATCGGCGGGGGCGCCGTTTTCAATCTGGGTCTGCAGCGTGCCGGATGCGGCTGTGTTTAAAACGATGGTGACATTGGGGTTTGCCTGAGTGTATGCCGTATCAATTGCTTTCAGCACGTTGGCCAGGCTGGAGGCCGCGCTGATATTCAGGGTTACCGGAGGCAGGATATCAATTTCATAAGCATTTTTTATCCAGAGGGAGGCATCTCCTTCCTGATTGCCTGCGGTAATCACCGCGGACTCAAACGGACCAGTCGTTGCGTCCAGGGGGCTGCCGTTCAGTTGATAAATGATGGCCATATACGGCTGATTACTGGCGACTGCGGCGGCGCCGGTCTGGTCGTAAACATTAAAGGTGCCCGAATAAACCTGGGAGTAGGATAAAATTTTGCTGTAATTGCCCGAGCCGGTAATTTTCACGGCGGAACCGGCAACCATGCCGCCGGCATCTTTGATTAATGTCGTTAATCTCACACCGGTAAAGCTGTTTGTTGCGCTGACTGTGCCGGCGCCGTTTCGGTTGGCTTCATAGCCGGAAACGGAATCCAGCGCTTCGAGCTGGGCTAATGTGTAAACGTTGGTGGTTTTGCCGTCGTTAACGGTGAGCGTGGTCGGTGCGGCCGTGGTGGTCGCGGCGGCGGTAGTGGTGGTGGCAGACGTCGTTGTCCCTGTAGTGGTGGTTGTGGCTGGTGTAGTTGTGGTTGTGGTCGTAGTACTCAATGTCGTGGTAGTTGTTGTTGCTGTCGTGGTGGTAGTTGAGGTGGTCGCTGCATTACCGCAGGACGCCGCGACTAACGACAGGGCCAGCAGAGCGGCACAAAGCCCTGTCAGCCATTTGATTTTGTTGAACCGGTTTTTCATTTCCTCTCCTTATATACCTGCATGCCGGATGTATGTCAAATTTGCCATCATTTACTTTAGTAAATAAGAGTGTTAAAATGCAGCAACGATGTGTTAATTATCACCAAAGAAATGATAAGTATACTTGACAACATCGTAATATATAATATACAATTATCTAATAATGACTGTCAAGAATAATCTTCATGCTGCCCGTAAAAAAGCCGGACTGACACAGGAAGAACTGGCGCACGCCGGCAATATCAGCCGCCAGGCTTACGTGTCTATCGAGTCAGGCAAATCGGTGCCTTCTACCGAGGTGGCGCTGCGCATTGCCCGGAAGCTGCATACCAGAGTTGAAGACCTTTTTTCGCTGGATGACGGCACCGAAAATCTGGTCGAGGCTGAACTAATCGGGGACCCCGCGGATGTTTCCAACGGCACCCGGATGCAGGTAGTTCAGTTCGGCTCACGCTTATTGACCCGCCCGATGAAAGAGGGCCTTTCCGTAAGCCACATCCTGAATTCCGCCGATGCGCTTGCCGTCGCGGCGCATGACGGGCTGGTTGACCTGAAATTATTAAATCAGGCGGCGGCAAAAACCCCGACACTGATTCTTTCCGGCTGTGACCCGGCGGCTTCTATTATTTCCGCGATGATGCGGGAGCAGGGTGTTCGCCTCATCTGGCTTGAGGCGGAAAGCATCCCTTCGCTGCATGCACTGGCCCGCGGAGAAATTCATATCGCCGGCTGCAGTTTCAAAGACAACGTCTCCGGTCAGTACAATTTGCCGCTGGTCAAGGAAATCGTGCCGTTCCCATGTACGGTCATCCGGTTCGCCATCTGGCGGCAGGGGATGATGGTGAGCGCCGGCAATCCCAAATCCATTAAACACATCGATGACCTGGCCATGCCCAACGTTACCTTTGTCAATCGTCCAAAAGGCGCCGGCAGCCGCGGGTTACTGAACCGCCTTATCTGGGAAACCGGTATGTCCGCTAAAAACATCCACGGCTATGAAATGATTTCCCACGGCGACCTGGCCACCGCCGAAATGGTGGCTTCCGGCATCGCGGACTGCGGTATCGGGATTGAAGCATCCGCCCGCGCCAACGACCTGGGCTTTTTATCTCTGAACGAAGAACCGTACGACCTGGTAATCCCCAACCATTTCCTGGAATTGCCGGCGATTCAATCCCTGCTGGCATTGTTGAAATTACGCAATTTCCGCCGTCAGATTGAATCCCTCGGCGGATATGATACTACCCCGATGGGCACAGTTTATCAATAATCACAAACCGTCCGGCTGTTAAGTTTATTAAATTTCCAACGCTCCGCTATGCTTATGTTTATTCCTTTGTTTATTCGAGACTGATTTTGTCTTTTTATTTGAAAAACGCGGAGCACTGTTCTGTTACCTCTCTGTAACAAACACTTTACCTGTTTGTTACTTTTTACCCCGTTTTTCTGTTGACAGATTTACAGCATAAATGTAAAGATAACTATATATAGAAGTCATGTATATTTGACAAAAATCTGAAATCCGGTTCGAATCTTGCGGGGACAAACAATTACTTAATTAAGCGCCAGACTGGCTGATACCGATGGCGCTTTTTGTTAGTAAAAGGTTATCTGCATATGATTGAATTCGAATATTATACGCCCAAAACGCTGGCAGAGGCGCTGAATTTATATGCTGAATTCGGGGATGGCGCCCGGCTGTATGCCGGCGGCACGGAACTGGTCAATCAGATGCGGGCCGGAATTGTGAAGCCGCGCCAGCTCATTGACCTGAAGCACATTCCCGGATTGGATACTTTTGAAATGACACCTGCCGGATTGAAAATCGGCGCGCTGACTAAAGTCCATGATATCGAGATGTCTGAATTAATCCAAAGTACTTTCCCGGCGGTCAGCCATGCGGCCGGTTCGCTGGGTTCGGTGCAGGTGCGGAATAAAGCCACTATCGGCGGCAATATTTGCCGCGCTTCACCTTCCGCCGATAATATCCCCCCGCTACTGGCACTGGATGCAACCCTCACCATAGTGGAGAAAGGTTGTGAAAAAACTGTGCCGCTGCGCGAATTTTTGCTGGGCCCCGGTAAAACAATTTTAAGAGCGGGACAAATCATGACGGAGATTCATATCCCTCACCTGCCGGCTCATTCTGCCTGTACTTATATTAAACTAAGCCCGCGTAAACAGATGGACCTCGCGGTGGTCGGTTTGGCTTTGATGCTCACCACGGATAAAACGATGTCTAAATGTCTCAATGTCAGAATTGCGATGGGCGCCGTCGGGCCGACGGCGATGCGTGCGCCTCAAGCTGAAGCCGTGCTGATTGGCAACCCCATCACCGACGAACTGATTGAAAAGGCGGCGCAGGTCGCCGCCGCAGAATGCAAGCCGATGAATGATGTCCGGGCCTCGGAATGGTACCGGCGCAAGATGGTCGCGGTGCTGGTCAAACGGGCATTCAAAGCTTCCTTGCAAACAATTACCGTCGGAGGACATGCAATTGCCGAGAATAATTAACCTGATGGTCAACGGCGAAAAATGCCAGGTTATCGTCGAGCCGGCCGAATCGCTGCTGGATGTGCTGCGGGTCAAACTGAATAAAACCGGCACGAAAAAAGGCTGTAACGAAGGCGATTGCGGCGCCTGCACGGTGATTATGAACGGCCGTCCGGTGAATGGCTGCCTGGTACTGGCATTTGAAGCGGACAACGCCGATATCCTGACCATCGAAGGATTAGCTGATAACGCCCAATTGCATCCCTTGCAGGAATCATTTATCAAGTACGGCGGGCTGCAGTGCGGCTTCTGCACGCCCGGCATGATTATGATTGCGAAGGCGCTTTTAGACCGGAATCCCAATCCCACCGAAGAAGAAATCAGAAAAGCCGTTGCCGGCAATATCTGCCGCTGTACCGGGTATGTAAAAATCGTGCAGTCCATCAGCGAAGCCGCCAAGATAATCAGGGGAGAGGTCGTCCATGAGTGAACATACCGAACATTCCGTCCTCGGGAAAAGAGTCCCGGGTATTGATTCCCACGAAAAAGTCAGCGGCGTTGCCAAGTTTACCGCCGATATGGTTTTGCCGAACATGCTTTACGGTAAAATTTTAAGGAGCCCGCACGCCCACGCCGAAATTGTCGGCATCGATGTCAGCAAAGCCGAAGCCCTCCCCGGCGTCAAATGTGTACTAACAGGCAAAGATACCCTGGGTAAGAAACAGGGTATCTGGCGGCGTTTCCCCGAACTCTGCGACGAAGAAATTCTATGCCGGACGAAAGTGCGTTATATCGGCGACCCGGTAGCGGCGGTGGCAGCCGTTGACGAAGATACTGCCGCCGAAGCGCTGAAGCTAATCAAAGTCGATTATAAAATACTACCCGCTGTTTTTGACCCCAAAGAAGCAATCCGCGAAGACGCGCCGCAGATTCATAACAGCGTGGAGATGAACATCAATGTTAACCGTCATATCGAATGGGGCGATGTTGACGAAGCTTTCCAGCGGTGCGACCACGTCCGCGAAGATTATTTTTATTGCGATTCCCAGGCCCACGCCTGTATGGAAACACACTGCGCGATTTCCAGCTTCGGCTATGACGGCAAACTGACCATCTGGCCATCTTCGCAGTCGCCTTATTACGTCCAAGTACTGCTGGCCGGGATGCTGGATATGCGGGAAGGGGATATCCGCGTGATTAAGCCCTATGTCGGCGGCGGGTTCGGCGGGAAACTATCGCTGGATGCAGCCGAATTTTGCTCCGCTCTGCTTTCACAGCGGCTTTACCGTCCGGTTAAAATAGTTTTCACCAGAGAAGAGGAATTTTCTGCTACCAAGCGCCGCACCCCGATGTATTATGCCCTCAAGCTCGGCGCGACCAAAGACGGTAAGATATTAGCCAAGGAAGCCCGCGTCATCACTGAAGGCGGCGCTTACACCAGCATGGGCGCCACGGCGCTTTATCTAACCGGGTTCTTCTCCTCATTCCCCTACAAAATCCCGAATTACCGCTATGACGGCTTCCGCGTCTATACTAACACGGAACCGACCTCGGCCATGCGTGGCTTCGGCGCTCCGCAGGCAGTTTTTGCCGGTGAATCGCAACTCGATATGATGGCGCACGACCTGGGAATTGACCCGATGGAAATGCGCAAAATAAACGGCATGACGCCGAATTATACAGTGCCCGGTCAGGCCCAAATCCAGAGCTGCGGCTTACCGGAATGCCTGGCCGCTATGGACAAATTCTTAAAAAAGCGGGACAAGCTGCCCCCCAATCGCGGTATCGGCGTCGCTTCTTACGGTTTCATGTCCGGCGGTATTTTTAACTGGATTGATACGCCTTATGCTTTCTCCGCGGCTATCGTCAAGATTAACGTGGACGGCAAAGTGGACTTGTTCACCGGCGCCACCGACAGCGGCCAGGGCGCCAACACCACGCTGACCATGATCTGCGCGGAAGAATTGGGCGTAAATATGGATGATATCCGGCTGCATATCGGGGATACGGCGCTCTGCCCGGTGGATCTAGGGAACTGGGGCAGCCGCACTACTTTGATGAATGGCAACGCGGTAAAACTGGCCGCCGCCGACGCCAAACGCCAACTCCTCGAATTCGCTTCCTATAAATTAAAACCCAATATTGTTTACGACTTGAATATTAAAAATTGCTTCGTGCACTTTACCGACCGGCCGGAAAGGGGAATTTCTTACTATGATGTGGTGCGGGACGCCATTCGCGGCAAGGAAGGCAACACCATCATCGGGCGCGGCCACTATACTCCTCACGGCAAAGGGATGGTCTCCCCGGCCTACAGTTTCGGCGTCCAGGCGGTCGAGGTTGAAGTAGATACAGAAACCGGACAGGTCCACCTCGTGGAAGTGACCACCGCGCATGAAAGCGGCACTGTGGTTAATCCCATCGGCTTGGAAGGCCAGCTTGAAGGCGCTTTCCACATGGCCGCCGGTTATGCGCTGATGGAAGACATGCAGATGAAAGACGGCAAACTTCAGGCCAACAATTTTCGCGATTATAAATTGCTGCTGGCGCCGGATATGCCGAAAACCAATATTCTGGAAATTGATACCTTTGAACAGGAAGGCCCGTTCGGCGCCAAAGAAGCCGGGGAGGGGCTAACCAATCCTACTGCCGGCGCCATCGCCAACGCGGTCTATAACGCCGTCGGGGTTAGAATCACCACGCTGCCCATCACGCCGGAAAAAGTGCTGAAAGCCTGGAAGAAAAGAAGCAAAAGGAAACATGAAGCGGCGACTGGATAACCGGGTGGAGTCGCCGGCGGTTTAAGCCGCTGCTTAACATAATGCTGAAAAACGGATAAATTATAGGATTGTCCTGCACCTTGTCACGGTGGTATATTTGCCTAAAATCGGAAAATATATTCGGTTCATTGATGCAAAGGAGATTCTAAAACATGACACGCTACCAGATGTGGATCGCCGGAAAATGGGTTGATGCCGGGTCAGGCAAAACCTTCCCGGTGTACAATCCCGCTAACGGTGAGGAAATTGCCCAACTGCCGTTGGGCGGCAAGGAAGATGTTGACCAAGCCGTTGCGGCTGCCCGTGCCGCCTTTCCTGCCTGGTCACAAAAACCACAGGCGGAGCGCTCTCAGATCGCGATGAAAATCGCGGCGCTCATCCGTGATAATGCCAAAGAACTGGGCCGGATTGAGACCATTGACCACGGCACTCCGACCAAAGCGGCGCCGATTTTAGCGGCCTCAACCGCCACCAGGTTTGAATGGGCTGCTTACAATGCCCGGTCTTTGATGGGGCATACCATTCCATCAAATTCCAGCGAACTGGTCTATCTCCAGCGTGAGCCGGTCGGAGTAATTGCGATTGTAACGCCCTGGAATTTTCCACTGGAAATGATTATCGGAAAGTTGGCGCCGGCTTTGACGCTGGGTAACACCTGCATTATCAAACCGCCAAGTATTGATTCGCTCTCTGCTTTGAAGCTGGCAGAACTGCTGGCACAACTTGAATTACCCCCGGGTGTGGTCAATGTTATTACCGGACCCGGCGGCCCGGTGGGCGGCGCTTTGTCCTCCCACCGCGGTGTTGATATGGTGGCTTTTACCGGCAGCAGCGAAGTCGGTAAGGAAATCATGGTAGCTGCCAGCCGTTCTGTAAAACGCCTGCAGTTGGAACTCGGCGGGAAAAACCCGGTGATTGTGCTTGATGACGCCGATGTTGATACTGCAGCCAATGTCATGGCCGTCCGCCAGTTCTCCAACTCCGGCCAGATTTGCTCGTCACCGGGCAGGTTCTATATCCATGAGAAAGTTTATGATCAGTTTCTGAAAAAGTTTGCTAAAGCCGCGATGTCTGTGGTGGTCGGCGACCCGGCGGACGAAAAGACCGAGATGGGACCGGTGGTTAGCGCCGAACACCGCAACAGCATCGAAGCGTACATTAAATCCGCCGTTGAAGAGGGAGCCAATGTCGTCCTGGGCGGGACCAGACCGTCACACCCGACTTTGAAAGATGGTTACTATGTCATGCCCACCATCATTACGAACATTACTCAAAATATGAAAGTCGCCAGGGAAGAAATCTTCGGTCCGGTGGCATGCTTCATGGAGAAATTCAACTCGGACGAAAAATTGATTGCGATGGCAAACGATAATATTTACGGTCTCGCCGCTTATGTCTGGACCAAAGACACGACCCGGGGGATGTGGTTCGCGAACCGGATTCAGGCCGGCACGGTCTGGTTGAATAACACCTATAAGCAGGGGCCGGAATTGCCGTGGGGCGGCTTTAAAGAGAGCGGCGTCGGCATCGAGGGCTCGCTGTATGGTTTGTTGGAATATACCAATCTCAAGCGCGTGCAGGTTGATTTAGCCAATCCGGGGAAATAGGCGGCCCGCCGGATATACGGCAGCTTAATCGCTCCGGCTCAGGAAAAAATAATGTCAGAAAAGCATAAATATGAAAACTTACAATAGTACGGATGTTGACCTGATTTTAGAATGGGCGGAAAAGTATTTTGAAATGCAGGCTTTGATTAGCTGCATTTTAAGTACGGATAATCCTGGTCCTCCGCCGGCGCCGCCATTTGATAATGAAATTGAATATCAACGCCTGCGCTTCTGGTTTCGTAACAACCATAACCGGTTTATTCAGATTTGGATTGATTTCCGGAAATCGAAAGGCGAAGACATTGTACAGACCGGCGGTATAATCGGCGCAGAATTCAGTGAAAATCAATTTCTCTATTTTTATCATCCCAGAAATTTAATTGATTTAGTTTACAGAATGGGAGGCACGAGCACGCCCGACATTTGGGACTCTGATAACCAGGATGCGGAATCCATACTCAATGCCATAAACATGTTTTCCTATACCGTAATGCACTTTCGGTATTGGATTGGAGAATTTGCCGAAGAGGGTACTGCAACCGATCATTTAACTATTTAGACGGCTAAATATATATTGTTGGTCACTGATGCCTGCCTCTTTCGCGAGCTTGTTGCTCGATGCTGAAAACAATGAATTCGTAATATTGCCAGGTGAGGAGACGTATAATGGCGGTAAATTCCAGAAGATATATTTTAGAAGAACGATTGGCAACCATCGCTTCATTAAAACCCGTTTTTTATCCGCGCTCCATCGCTGTCATTGGGGCTTCGCAATATCCCAGGACTATCGGAAATTTAATTATTTGCTCATTAATTGGCGCCGGATATAAAGGGGCAATTTATCCGGTAAACCCAAATTGTGAAATAGTATGTTCAATGAAAACTTACCCTTCGGTCCTGGCAATACCGGGAGAAGTGGAGATGGCGGTGATTGTCGTCTCCGCTCAGGCCGTTGCCAAAGTGGCCAAAGAATGCGGGCAAAAGGGCGTGCGTGCTTTAGTCGTTATCTCCGATGGTTTTAAAGAGTCCGGCCCCGAAGGCGCGGCACGCGAAACCGAACTCCGCGAGTTGGTTCGCAGCTACGGTATGCGCATGGTCGGCCCGAATTGCATGGGTGTGATTAACACCGACCCTGCGATAAATCTAAATGCTACATTTTCTCCAACTGATAACGCTCCGGGAGATGTTTCTTTCCTGACGCAGAGCGGCGCAATTGGCGAGGTAAGCTTGGATTATGCCCGGTCTTTAAACGTCAAACTGAGCACATATATCAGCGCTGGGAACCGCGCCGATGTCTCGCCCAATGATGTGCTGCAATTTTGGGAACAGGATGCCGCGACCAAAGTCATTTTGCTCTATCTGGAAACATTCGGCAATCCGAAGAATTTTGTGCGCATCGCCCGGAGGTTATCCGCGAAAAAACCAATCATCGTGGTTAAAAGCGGCAAGAGTTCAGCCGGTTCTAAGGCAGCTTCTTCTCATACCGGCGCTTTGACCACTTCCGAAACCGTTACCGAAGAATTATTCCGCCAAACCGGTATCGTGCGGGTAGACGGTATCGAAGAGCTGTTTAACGTTGCCTCAATGCTCTCCAATCAGCCTTTACCTAAGGGCAAACGACTGGTAATCGTAACCAACGGCGGCGGGCCCGGCATTCTGGCCACGGATGCCGCTGCCAAATACGGCTTATTGCTCCCGGAAATTTCTGCGGAAACGGCTGCGGCCATCAAGCTACATCTCAAACATAATATCAAAATGAATAATCCCATGGACACCACGGCGGCGGCAGTACCGGTAGAGTTCGAGGGTATCCTTCAGGAACTGGCGGCAGATAACGGTAATGATGCGGTTCTTTTTATTTTTGTCCGGCCTGCCATGCTTAAGGTGGAAGAAGTGGAAGCCGCGCTTCACCGGGTAGCCGCGCATTTCCGGCGTAACAAAAAGCCTTTGCTGGTTTGTTCGATGGGGCATACCGGGTTACGCGCCGAAATCGGAACCACCGGTAAATTTATTCCCAGTTATGTCTTCCCTGAAAATGCTGTTGCGGCCCTGGCCAAAGCGGTCGAATATTCCGAACGGCGGGCCCGGCCCGAAAGCGCGCCGGTCAAATTTAGTGATATTAACCGTGAGGAAGCAAACAAAATTATTACGACCGCTTTGAAGAATAAAACAAATGGGCCGAAATGGCTTTCGTCCGAACAAATCTCCGGTCTACTCAAGTGCTACGGCATCCGGTTCGCGGAAACAAAGTTTACCAGGACCGCCGCTGAGGCAGCTGCAATCGCCGGGAAAATCGGTTATCCTGTTGTCCTCAAACTGGCATCCTCGACCATCACACATAAAACCGATGTGGGGGGAGTGTGTTTGAATCTTAAGTCGGAAAATGAAGTCATTGATGCTTTTAAATCGATCAAAGACAAATTGACAGAAATCGGTAAAGGCAATCAGATGGATGGCGTGACAGTGCAAAAAATGGTCATAGACGGTTTCGAAACTATCATCGGGGTTTCTAACGACCCATCCTTCGGGCCTTTAATCATGTTCGGCATGGGCGGGGTCAACGCCGAAGTGCTCAACGATATTGCATTCAGGCTCAATCCACTCACCGAACTGGATGCCGAAGAATTAATCGGCTCGGTCAAAGTATCCAAATTGCTTGGCGGTTTTCGAGGGAACCCGCCCGGCGATACCGCCGGCTTGAAAGATTTGTTGCTCAGGCTTTCTGTGATGGTCGACGAAAATCCGCAAATCGCAGAATTGGATTTCAATCCGGTGAAAGTTTTACCGGCCGGGGATGGGTATTGGGTGGTTGATGCCCGCATCGCGGTTAAATGATTAGCTGATAAAGAGATTCAACCTGTATCTTTAACTGCCGTTCTTTCACAGGTCGGTTCTAATTTAGGGTATTAACCTTTTTTGCCCGGTCTTTTACTTGCAGTACGGGCAGACCGGATATCGGCATTCGTCGCATTTCAGGCAGAGCCCGCCGTGGCCCATTTTGCGTGTTTCCGCGAAGGTCAGTTCCTCGCCGGTTAAAACCACCGGGAACAATGCATCGAAGGCGGTTGACGGTGCATGCAGTACGCAGGCCGGAACTCCGAGGATATGCGTATTATCCAGTTTGGCGTAGAGGAACATCGCACCGGGTAGAACCGGCAGACCATAAAAGCGCACGTCGGCGCCGGATTTTCTAATTCCAAGCGGCGTGACATCGTCCGGGTCGACGGACATGCCGCTGCAGCAGAGTATCACTTCGCTGCCTTTGGCTTTAAAAGTTTTGATGGTGTTGGCAATTATCTCCGCGTCGTCCGGCACAATCTGTTCGTTATTGACCGTGCAGCCGAGCGTTTCGATTTTCTTATGCAGCACCGGCGAAAAACCGTCCTTGATGCGTCCCTTGAAGACCTCGCTGCCGGTCACAATCAGACCGATGTTTTTCAGTTTCAGCGGCGCCAGCGTAATCACCGGCCGGTGTTTGGCGGCAACTTTTTCCATCTGGGCCAGTTTCGCTTCGGTGGTAAATAACTGGATGATTCGCGTCCCGGCCACGGTCGTGTCTTTTTTGCAGACCGTATTGTTGTGGATGGTGGCGATGATAATATCGCCCAGCAGGTTTATTTCGTCCAGCGCGGCTACGTTGATTTTCAGCAGGCCGGCCGCGGTGGTTTTCAGATTGACCCGTCCCTCGCTGGGTAATGAGTGGCTTAAACCGTTCCCCATCACGGCTTTGGCGATGCGGACGGCGGCTTCTTCTTCGTGGACTTCGCCCTCGTCCAGCGTCAGCACAAACACGTGTTCTTTCCCGATGCTTAACAGCTCGGGAATATCGTCTTTGGTGATAATCTGGCCGCGTTTGAAAGCCGGCCCCTTAAATCCGCCGGGAATCACTTTGGTTAAATCGTGGGCCAGCGCCATGCCGATTGCTTCTTCGACTCTAACTTTTTTTATCATTTTTTACCTTTTTAATACATGATTTCAAGTGCTGGTAGGAATGGGGAATTGAGATCAGGTTTTTGTTTTACTAACTCAATTGTATCAATATGACAGGCACAGGCGCAAACAACCGGCTGAAAAGAAAGGCGGCGGTTTGATTCAACCCGCCGCCCTCAAACGACAATTTGGCTGAACCGGGGAATTATCCGCCGCCGATGACCGTGAGGATGGTCACTTCATCGCTGTCTTTGACTTTCCGGTTCAGTTCATCGGGGAAAGCCGATTCCTGATTGAGGTAGATTTCAAGGAACCCGTAGGGTTTACCCTGCGGGTCGATGCATTCTTTTTTAAAACCGGGGTATCTTCGGTCAATGTCATCAATAATCTCCCCGATGGTGCTGCCGCTGGCCGTCAGGGTTTCCTGCCGGTTGACGATATCGCGGAAATACGGGGTTAAATTAACTTTGACACTCATTTTGTGCTACCTCGCGGAAGTCCCTTTGCTCAGTTCCGCTGCTCTCGCCAGGATTTTATCGGCGGCTGCCGGCGGTTTGTAAATATACTGTTCCGCCTTAGCCGCTTCTTTGGCTTTGAGGGACTTCAGAATCTTTTCGGACGTAATCGGGAGCTCCATAATGACCACGCCGCAGGCGTCCCTGATAGCATTAATGATAGCGGGAACGACCGGTAAAATACAACCCTCGCCCACTTCCTTCGCCCCGAAAGGCCCGTTGGGTTCGTTGCTTTCGATGATAATGGCCTTCATATCGGGAACATCCAGCGCCGTCGGGATTTTGTAGTCGCCCAGCGTCGGATTCATCAAACGCCCCTTGCCGTCGAATATCATTTCTTCGAATAAGGCTTCGCTCAAGCCGTGGCACATCGAACCTTCCAGTTGCCCCTCGATGGACTTCCGGTTAATCGCGAAACCGCAGTCATGGGCCAGCGTCAGGTGGTCGATGGTCAAATCGCCGGTTTCCGAATCCACGGTTACTTCGGCGATGCAGGTCTGGGTGGAATATGCCGGTGAAGCCCCGACCACGGAACCCTTCCATTCCTTGGAATACTGGATATCCGGCGGGCGGTAAGTGCCCTTACCCAGGATGCTGCCGCTGTCGGCATAAATCAGCCGGGCGACTTCGGCAAAGGTCAGCGGGCCGCTCTCCACCAGATTGGTAAAATGGCGGTGTTCGAATTTATAGCGGTTCCGTATCAGGTTTAATTCCTCCATGTTCTTTTCCGTGCCGTAAACCCGGCCGTCGCGCAATTCGAATTCGCCGGCGGGCAGATGGTACCGCTGCGATACTTTCTCCAGAATCTGGGCCCTGATGGCCTCGGCGGCCTGTTTGGTGGCGTTGCCGGTCATCAGCGTCTGCCGGCTGGAATAGGCCCCCAAATCAATGGGGCACAGCCCGGTATCGCCGGAAATCACTTTGACATCTTCCAGTGCCAGTCCCAGTACTTCAGCGGTCATCATGCCGAAAACGGTATCGGAACCCTGACCGATTTCATTCGAGCCGGTGTAGACGGTGACGCCGTTGCCGTCGTCCGCGACTTTAATAATCACGGTGGATTGCGGGATATCCGTGCGGTAAATTGAGGCGCCGGCGCCGGAGACGAAATAACTGGTGGACACGCCGATGCCTTTCCCCTTCGGCAGATGGTTTTTCTTTTTCACCCAGCCTGACGAATCGCGGGCATCTTTCAGGCATTCCCGCATGTTGAAACTGCTCAGATAATAGCCGCTGGCGGTTCTATCGCCGGCCTGCACCGAGTTTTTAATCCTGATTTCCACCGGGTCGATTTTCAGTTCGGCGGCGATCATGTCCAGCTGCGCCTCGAAACAGGCGCGGTTGCTCAGTCCGCCGTGGCCGCGTAAGGCGCCGCTGGCCGGTTTGTTGGTGAAAACGCGGTAAGCATCATATCTCATATTCGGGATGGCGTAAGGCGCGTGCAGCAGCGAACCGTTGTAATAAATGGTGGCGATGCCGAAACTGCTGTAAGCCCCGCCGTCCAGCACCGAGAGGTGCTTGTGGGCTAAAATCTTGCCGTATTTGTCCACGCCCATTTTCATCTCATGGTAGAACTGATGACGGGCGCGGTTGTGCATGAATACTTCTTCCCGGTCCAGTACCAGCCTGACCGGACAGTGGGTGTTCTGGGACAGCATGCAGGCGATGATTTCGTGCGAACCGGCGCTGGCTTTGACGCCGAATCCGCCGCCGACATAAGGCGCGATGACGCGTACTTTATCAATCGGCATCTGCAGCACGATTGCGACCGTACGCTGCACGTAATGTGAAACCTGCGTGGACGTCCACAGCGTCAGATTGCCGTTAATATCGAAATTGGCCAGGGTGGCCTGCGGTTCCAGGCAGGCGCCGTCCGATTTTTTATTGGCGAAAGTGTCGGTCCGGACCAGATACGCTTCGGCAAACCCTTTCTCGACGTTGCCGACTTCGTTGTGTACTTCCTGGCAGATGTTGCGCGGATATTCGGCATGAATCAGCGGCGCGTTGTCCGCCAGCGCATCCACCGGGTTCAATAGAATCGGCAGTTCTTCATACTCAACTTTGATTAATTCCAGTGCTTCCCGGGCGGTCTGTTCGTCGACGGCGGCTACCGCGGCCACTTCGTCCCCGACATGCCGCACTTTGTCCACGGCCAGGGCGGTTTCATCGAATCTGGCCGGACTGTGCCCGAATTTAATGTTGCTGACTTCTTTGGTGGTTAATACCGCTTTCACGCCCGGTAAATTTTTCGCTCTGGAGATGTCGATATTTATTATTTTGGCATGCGCCACCGGGCTGTGCAAGATTGCCCCGTACAGCATCCCCGGTAATGTGATATCGCCGGTATATTTCGCCTGCCCGGTCGCTTTTTCCGGTACCCCTTTGCGCACGGGACTGGTATTCAATACGGCACATTTTTTAACGTTTGTTTCGGTCATTTGGCGTTGACCTCCTTGTTCCCTAAAGTCTGGGCAGCCTGTTCCACGGCGTTGATGATTTTAAAATAACCGGTGCAGCGGCATAAGTTGCCTACAAACGCTTCGCGGATTTCCGTCCGGCTTGGATTGGGATTAGAATCGAGAAGTGATTTTGCTTTTAAAATCATCCCCGGGGTGCAGTAGCCGCATTGCACGGCGCCGGCGTTGATAAACGCCTCCTGAATCGGGTGCAGCTTTCCGTTAACGGTCAATCCTTCGATCGTGGTGATTGCATGTCCGTTGGCTTGTACGGCCAATACCAGACATGAATTTACTGCCTTGCCGTCCATCAAAACGGTGCAGGCGCCGCAGTCGCCCAGTTCGCAGCCCTGTTTCGTGCCGGTCAGGTTCACCTGCGGGCCGCGCAAGAGCTGCGCCAGCGTTTCGTTGTCTTCCGCTAAAAGTTCGTATTCGTTATTGTTGATTTTCAGTTTGATATATTTTTTCATCTTTACTCCTGTCTTTGCTGACCGGGATATTAATTGCGCTGCGCGGCGGCTTCCAGAATGCCGCGTTTGGTTAATACTTTTATCAGGTCGCGGCGGTATTCGGCCGAGGCCCTGACGTCCGTAATCGGGCGGCAGCAGGCGGCGGCCATTTCGGCGGCTTGTTCCGCGGCGAGGATGGTAACTTTCCGGGTTTTCAACGCCGCTTCCGCATCATCGCTGTGGATGAAGGTCGGGGCGACTGCTCCCAGCACGATTATCGCTTTCTCACATTCGTCACCTTTAAAGGTCAATACGGTGGTCACGCTGACCATTGCGATTTCCATCGCTTTGCGGACGCCGTATTTGATGTAGCTGACGCCGGTATTCGCCGGGAAAGGTTTAATTCTGATGGCAGCTAACACTTCGCCGTCCCTGCGGTTGGTTTTTCCCGGTCCGGTGATGAACTTGGAGATGGGCTCCCAGCGGCTTTCCTTACCGAGGATAAGCTGTACTTCCGCGCCGTAAGCGGTCAGCGGCCCGATGGTATCACCGGCCGGACGGGCGGTGCAGATATTGCCGCCGATGGTGGCGCGGTTTCTAATCTGCGGCGAACCGATATTGTTGGCCGCCGTGGCTAAAAGGGGAAATTTTTGCTTTATTACCGGTGTTTCGGCCAGTTCACTGACGGTGACCATCGAACCCAGCGTCAGACCGGTGGCTTCGGTGTAATGAATTTGCTTCAGCGTGCTGATTTTTTCCAGCGAAATCACGACTTTCGCTTTAACGACTTTGCGCTTGAGGTTCACCAGTAAATCGGTGCCCCCGGCCATCAGCACGGCATCACCTTTGTTCTTTTCCACCAGGTGCTGCACTTCCTCAAATGTTTCCGGTTCTAAAAATTGAAATCTCGGTAATATCACGATTTCTCCTTTTTAGTGTTATTCGCTTGTTTTCTATTTTGTCCAGGAATAGTCTGAAAATAAACATTACATAATGTTATTTATCTGGCTTGATTATTTTTTGGAATTAACGGGGGATAATATTTAAAAAACGCGTTTAAAAAGCATGTTTCGAAGCAAAAATCTGAACTGGCTCCATTTTCATTTTCTGCAGGGTAACACAGGGCCAAGGTTGATGTCAAACGATAGGGAAATCGGGTAATGGTGCAGTTTGAAATGAAAAACAAAAAATTAGAGTATCCGCATAAAAGTATGACAAACGGGGCATAAATGACTTTTTACGTTCCCATAAATATCATCTGGTTTTTGGAACGGGATAGACATTTTGTAATGACATCTTGGACAATAAATTATTGATTCTGTTTTCTTTTTTAGTGGTGGTTTTTCAGGCGATTTAAATTTTTCTTGCTTTCCTCGTCGAATTATCTCCAGTATTTTAAAAATAACTAGCACTAAGATTATGAGTAAAATTACTGTACCAATAATTAAAAGCATTGCAGTAGATTCGTTTTATTTTTCCTTATACTGAATCATTATACTGTGACTGCGATTACCTGAAGTGACCTTATAAATTCGATGTTTGCCTTTGAAAATGAATACCACATATGGGTGCATCTGTATGTCGAACAAACGATGGTTGATTGCATTTTTGAGCCATTCGGCTATATCGTAATTTTCCAAATCTAGTGCTTTGCCTCCACCGTTTGCCACACCTGGCCTGCTTTTAAGTTTAACTTGCTTCCATTCATCTGACATTTCAATTCTCCATTTTGCTCAGTAGAATGTTTGCCCTATTCTACAACTAACATTGTGATTTATTCAATATTAGTACTAAATTACCATGTTAAGACATTGTAAAATTTTACAAAATTGTTATCATTAGGCGTGATATTTTGTAATTTCGTGATTGACAGTCTATTAATATTGTCTTATAGTTCAATATGTAGACAGGGTATTGACATACATATATGGCGTGTGCTACTATAGCTATTTAAATAGTTCATGGGAGAAGTAAAGTGTTATCAGCTATTGATGTTGCTCGTTACTTTCTCTCGCTCACAGATGATGAGACAGGCGACCTTATCACAAATCTGAAACTTCAAAAATTGCTTTATTACGCACAAGGTTTTCATCTTTGTTTGTATGGCGAACCACTTTTTCTTGACAGGATTGAAGCTTGGGCGCATGGCCCTGTAGTCGCTGATGTATACCATGCGTACAAAGAACACGGTAGTAATCCAATACCATCGGAAGAAATAGATTTTGGCATCTATGATGCAGAAACGATGGATTTTTTAAACGACATTTACAATGAGTTTGGACAATATTCAGCATGGAAACTTCGAGAGATGACTCATGAAGAACCTCCTTGGAAGAATGCCTATAAAGAAGACGTCCCAGGAATCGAAATAAGCCATCAATCATTGATAGATTATTTTAGCCAATTCGTGGAAGACGATAACAACAAATAATGGCTCGCAGTTTAAAAAAGAAAAAACAATCGGTAAAAATAAAAAATTCAACTTACCCGATTCCGGCCAGCCAACCGATTACGGGAAAACCAATTTTTTCATTTATCTATTTGCAAACTAACTATTGTATATCTTTGTGTTCTAAAGAGCAAAAAATTGGTTTTACTGACACCATGAGAATATTAAGTTCACTATCGTGGCAACAGATAAACTCATCTGACCGTCATTTACTTGGAAAAGAAATCATTTCAAGGGATTCACTCAAAGTTCCAATTCCCTCAACAATTTCGGAAGACGAAAATATAATAGCCATTCGATTTCATGATAATGCCCCAATGGTTGGTGTAAGAAGGAATGATGTTTTTCATATTTTTTGGTTCGACAGAAATTTTACTCTGTATAACCACGGAAACTAATTGAGCATTAACTTTTTAAAAATATCTTTTTGCCCACTGAAAATATCTATTCTTAATCTCTGATTCTTTAAATAGACATGGGCTTGTGACTCACCTAAGTCAATAAATACATCGTGTTTTAAATTTCCGTTGATAACCTGCACATCTTGAGATTTTGAGCCGTATTTAATGACTACTTTGTTATTTTCTGGTAATTGGTAATTGAGATAATAAATATTTTCTTTTTTGTAAGGTGGAATTACTGCAACCCATTTCGAGCCATATTGAAATTCAATGGTAGATTTTGGAATAGGTCTATTACCCCAGGTAGTGTCGTCAATCACCGGAATAGGTTTTGAGATTATCTCTTTAGGTAATTTTCTGTATCTGCGTGGTTTGTGGATTATGATAGATTCAGGCACAGATTGAGGTATGACAATATCAAAATTCTCTATGCTCTCAAATTTGTGAGCAATAAAGAATTTATTGATTGCCTCAATAGGCGATTTATAAATAGATTCTTTGATTGTGGTATCACTGGCACATTTAACAATCCAGAATTTATCCTTTTTACGAAAAGTGTAGATGGTTCTCATTATTCAATCAGTTTTATAATATCCTCAATTGTCCAAATTCGATTTGTTAATCCTGATGCCATAGCAGGAGTTACGCCTATTGAATTTTTAGGGGTTAGACTCTGATGGATTTTACAAAAGTTATAATAAATATAATAGAGGGCTACAGCATATTGGTGATTCTCTATTTTCTTAGAAAAACCATTTGTCAGTCTCGTAAATCTTCTCATACTCATTCTCATCGTCAGGTTTTGACGTTCAATATAACTTGTTGAAATTAAATCAGCATCCGGCTTGCCCTGAATTATATGTTTTTCAATCCCGATACATTCAGCAGGGCTATAACGTTTTTCAGCTTCCGGCTCTTTACCATATAATTTTATTAACATCGCATAATCAATTTCACTTCCAAAAGCATTTTCTACAGCATCAAGATATAGTCTGTGTCCATCGCTTGTGAGTTGGATTTTATTGGCTAATCTGCTTTTTAAATCCTGAATAAAAGCAGTAGCACATTCAGCATTTCTTAAACCGACCAGCCAACTAACAACTAATCTCGTATCAGCGTCAATCGCTACCCATGTCCAAGTATCCCCAAATCCAAATTTACCCTGCTTTTCAGGTGAGATTGTAGCTTGTTTGCATTGCACAAAACTCCATTGATTGTTGCAGAATGAAATAGGACGGAATTGCAAACAAAATTCCCCATTATTGCAACGGAAATTCCCCACTATTGCAAATAAGTTATTGAAGGCACCGGATCCAAATAATATATCCTTGTAGCTGGAATGAAAACGGTTACAAGGAGGAATGGAGGTTGCTAACAATGACTGAGGTGCATAATCTCAGAAAACTATATTTCGAAGAAGGCAAGAGTATCACGGAGATATCCAGGGAAACCGGACGTGACAGAAAGACGGTAAGAGTGTACCTTGAAAAGGAAGATTGGAATGATGTCCGTCACGGATCCATGGCAGAGGTTGAATTCCCCAAACTCGATCCGTTTAAGGCAGATATTGATGCATGGATAACGGAAGATAAGAAAGCCAAACGGAAACAAAGGCATACGGCCCAGCGGATTTATGATCGGCTGGTTAAGGAACACACGGGAGACTTTACCTGCTCTTACCGCACCGTAGCCGGATATGTCGCAAAAAGGAAAAAGGAGATTTTCGGTCAGAGACCCGGATATCTCCCGCTGGAACACATTCCGGGGGAAGCACAGGCGGATTTTGGTGATGCTGAATACTATGAAAACGGACGGCTCTGCAGCGGCAAATATTTAAATCTGTCTTTTCCTTATAGCAATAAGGGCTATTTCCAGGTGTCTAAGGGAGAAAATCAGGAATGTCTGTTTGAAGGTCTTATCGCAATCTTCGAGCATATCGGAGGCGTGCCGCCGAAAATCTGGTTCGATAACACCAAGACTATTGTCACCAAGGTGCTCAAAGAGGGTGAACGTACCCTTACGGACGATTTTCTCCGATTCAGCGAACATTACCGGTTTGAAGCCGTCTTCTGCAATGTCGAAGCCGGGCATGAAAAAGGCAACGTGGAAAGCAAGGTAGGCTATCACCGCCGCAACTGGTTAGTGCCGGTGCCCCGTTTTGAACGATTGAGCGACTTCAATCAGGATTTGCTGAAAATATGCGATGCGGACGCGGAACGGGATCATTACCGGAAGGAATCTACCATCGCCGAGCTTTACGCTGCCGATAAGGCGGCAACGCTGGCGTTACCGGCGGCACCGCTGGATGTCAGTAAGTACATTACGGTAAAAACCAACGGCTACGGGCGGTTTTATCTGGGTAACGGCCTGCACGAGTACTCGGTCTCCCCCCAATATGCCAATAGCCGGGTCCTGGTAAAGATCACTGCCGGTGAAGTTATACCACTGGATAAAAACCACCAGCCCATTGTCCGTCACCAGAGATTGTATGGTGATTTTAAACAACAGAGCATGAAGTGGCTGCCCTACTTGACGCAATTATCACGCAGCCCGAATGCTTTGAAATACACCGGCATCTACCCGATGTTACCGGAAACGCTAAAAGACTATCTGTCCAGATGCAACAGAAGCGACAAAGGCAAGATCTTACGGGTAATCGCCGCACTGACCGAAAGGAACGGCTTTGAAGGCGCCCTGGAGACTGTGGATCACGCTCTGAAGTACGCGGCCACAGATATTGACAGCCTGATCAATCTCCACAACAGGATTTACAGTCAGGTCCCTGAACTGGCTCCCATGGCTCTGGCCGGGGATATTCCCGAACTGATCCGGGTGATCCCTAATTTAGCGGTTTATGATGCCAGGCTGGTCAAGGCAGGGGAGTCAAAATGCTGACCAATGAAATCGCCGCCTGCTGTAAAGAACTGAAGTTAAGCCGCAATATGGTGGAAATGGCGGACAGGGTACAGGCCGATAGCCATCCGGAATATCTCCTGAAGCTTTTAAGGTCTGAACTCGAGCACCGGGAAACTCAGCGTAAGGATAAATTCCTTAAAAATGCCGGGTTTTACTCGATTAAGACTTTCGACGGATTCCGCTTTGACGAAGTCACTTTACCGGCTGCTGTTTCTCCGGATTATCTCCGGAGCTGCGAATTTATCAATACCAAAACCAACCTGGTGATGTATGGGAATGTAGGTACGGGCAAGACCTTTTTATCCATTGCTTTAGGCATCGAAGCCTGCAAAAAGGGGATTGAAACCAGATTCTTCCGAACAGCCGCGCTAGTAAATCGTCTTTCCGAAGCCAAAAAGAACGGCACTCTATCCGTCTTTATGAAGAAGATCTCCAAAGCGGAACTTCTGATTTGCGACGAGTGGGGTTACGTACCTTTGGATAGAGTCGGCGCCCAGCTGCTGTTTGAGGTGATCTCCGAGTGTTATGAACGCAATACGCTGATCATCAACACCAATATCGAGTTTTCCCGCTGGGTCAATGTCTTCTACGATGAACAGATGACCGGGGCGATTCTGGACCGGGTGCTGCACCATTGCCACCTGCTTTTGTTTCCCGGTCAAAGTAACCGGATGCGGGAATCCGGATTAAGACAATAAAATAAATGGAGAAAGAACGATGATGCTGACAAAGCAAAAGTTAAATAAAGTTTTAAGAAACTACAGAGTCCAGGTCCCATCCGAACTTAAAAAAGAATTGTTAGAGCAGTACGGTAGTACCGTCATTACCGAAGACGGACGGACCATAGAATATTCCGAGCAGGATATTTGCGAACACTTGCGGAAAATTGTGCGTTCCTATGAAAACGCCAACAAGGGGGTGAATTGAAATAGGTTTAAGTTAACTTAATTTTCCCCACCGGTGCTGGGGAAAATATTTTGCAAAAGTGGGGAATTCCTACTTGCAAAAAACACTCCATATCTCATCGCATTGTACGTGAGTAGATTTAATATTATTCAGGTGTAAATCATGGTATTTCATACAAGCTAAACCAACATCTTTTAACAGTTTTAAGACTGTATGTTTTGATGTGTCAGTCATTCTACACGTAGAATTTATTGAGCATCCTTCAACTAATGCTGAAATAATATTTTTCCGTTTTTCTAAAGATAATTGGTTCATATTTATAACCTCATTACTTACTAAATATATATTACTATATATAACATACATTTGTCAATACCTAAATATAAAATATTTTTATAAACATACTTGACAACATATATATTTAGTAATATATTAATAGTATGAGTATAGTAAATGTAAATGCTTTTAAGTGTGACAGATGTGAGCATGTTTGGCTACCAAAAGGATTGAATGACGAGAAGTTAGCAAATTTAGAAAAATACGCACCTATGGTATGCCCAAAGTGTCATTCACCCTACTGGCAAACAAAGAAAAAGAGTGTTATTATAGATAAATAGATATAGCCCTCTTTCGAGGGCTTACCTTACAACAAGCGACATGATACTAGCATGTTCAAAGCTCCCTGCGAGGGTTAGGTTGGGAAACCGGCAAAGTTTTTGATGACCTAACCCTCGACTCATTTATTTCAAGACAGTTTAATCAACCCACCTGTCTTGACAAAGTTAAATGGCATCACTTGGTTTAAGAACATTTGGTTGTTTCCTTTTAAAAATTCCTTTTTTACCTTTTGTTTTTACCTGTTCAAATTCCTCTTTATAACCCCACATAATGGTTGAAATTACAGCCATCGGTTTATCAGCATCTAATTCCATGCCCTTGTTCGATAGACCGTCATTAATAGCTTTACTACTAATTTCATCACCAGGTCTTGTCAATTCCATTGCCACCTTTTTTACTTCAATACTTCTTTCTTGTTTTGTTTGAAGTATTATCTTATTCGGTTTTACCTCTACTTTTTTTACTTCGGGTGATTCATTAAATCTGAGTTGATATAAATTCCAATATTGGTTTTTTATTTGCTGAACAAAATTTACTTGCCCACCAAACCATCTGCTTGCATCGTTTATTTGGTTTTCATAATCCATACAGATTTGAATTATTTTTTGTATATCCTCTTTCCGGTTACCGATACATTCCAAATCTGTTTGCAGTTTTTCTTTCCAATTATCTAATTTAGGTATTTCCATGTTCCCACCTCCAACAACTAAATATCATAGCATTAGGATTTAGTATTGTCAATGGTAATTTATGATTAGGATTTATAATTACTAAAATATACCTAATATATTGTAAACATGCCATTTATTGTATTTTATAGTTACTAGCAAGATTTCACAGCAATATATCTAACCTATTTAGCTTCGATAAACTCACTCAATCTCTCTGTTTTATATACATTCATATTATAGGGTACTCGTTGACAAATTCATATGAAAGATTATAATGAGAGCAACTGCGATTTTAAAAAGTGAGGCTATGGAGCGATAAAATGAGAGACTTTTTAAGGGGTACGCTCGGACGCTTGGCTATGGTAGTATTAGCAATAATCGGTTTTATTTTTATGATTATTAGTCTTGTGTCTTGTGGCTCATCTCACATGGTTGAGGGATGGTTATTTTTTATTTTGGGGATTGTGTGTTGGTGTGCAGTGGGTGGCATACGTTATTGGCTAGGACACATTGTTAGAATGAGATAATAAAATGGAATGTGGTTCTTGGTGTACATATTTCACTTCAAAAGGTAAAAGCGGGGCATGTACTGATTGCTCTGCTTACGTTCATGACAAACCAAATTCAATATTTGGTGAAGTGAATCCGTTTGAATTAGCCAAGAAGTTAGAGCAAAAACGTGAAACTGACCGCCGGAAAACGATACCTCAATTATCAGATTGCCCGAAGTGCTCTAAACATGCCTTGTTTTACAATATATTAGATGATAGCTTTTCATGTCTAGCAATTGAGTGTAAATATACTGTAGCAAGCGGGACATTGGAATATAAGGCGATTGTTATTAAATTTACACGGTAAATGATTACTTTTACATGGAGTAATTAAAATGGGTATTGAAGATAGAGACTGGTGGAAAGACAAGGAAAACGATAAGGAACGCAAAAAACTAGATAATTCAAGCCTATTTTGTAGACATTGTGAGGGTTTAACAGTAAATGCTCTGACGCTAATTTGTAGTTCTTGTGGATTTGATAATAGACCTTTCTACACAAACAGAAATCCTATTAATAATCATCCCATTTATTGCACATGTGTAGATTGTGTTGCAAGAAGGTTCGACAACCATCCAATTAATTGCACGTGTGTTGGTTGCACTAAGAAAAGATTGAAAAAATGGGGAATGGAATAATATTAAAAGTTTTCGCTTTTAGCGTTTGTTCAATAATAGCGATTGATTATTTTGTGGATTGAGATTTATCCGGCAACTTAGGTTTATTAGCTTTTATCTCATTAAACCTATCTTCACTGACTGATTCTGTAAACACTCTAAAAGCATTCTCAATTACGTCTGGTTGTTGTTTTTTAACTTTTTTATTCTTAGCCATAATTTAAACGTAGCACAGATTTAGATGCTTTTCAATTATTCTCAAAACCAAACTGCACCATTACCGGAAATCGAGGCTAAGATGGGATTTTGGGTGGCAGCGGTAATATTCCGGTCGGTTGTCAAACTGTCAGGCGCTGTTTGACGAGAAAGTCAGCCACTTCCACAAACCCTTCTCCGAAAGGCAGGGAGCTCCGGAATTTGGGGAGGCCGCGGATACAGTCTATCTGTTGTCCGGTCAGGCGGGGATTAACAATCAGTACGCTATTTTCAAATTCGGTGAAAAGGGAGACGTCTGTCGCCGAATCACCGAAAACCATGACTTCTTTCGGTTGAATGGTGCCGTCGCTGATTAACCCCAGTATCCGCTGCAGCGTTTTACCCTTGCTGACGCCATCCTGAATCATGTGCAGCATGTAGCCGGAATCCAGCAGCTGTACGCCCCGCAGTTGTTTGGTTAGCTCGGATAGAGGAACGTTATCGGCGAAAAACCCGACATCAATCAGCCGGTCTTTGAAATCCGGGGCTTCCCGGATGGCGGATTTAAACTCCGCTTTGAATCTGTTTAAAATTTGCAGCGCCGGCTGGCGCGAGTAGCCCAAACTCGTACAGGCCGCTTTCTTTGGTCAGCTTGGCCACGCAGCCGTTTTCCGCGATTACCGGGCCGCTCGTTGCCAGCGCCCTCGCCAGCGGTTCCAGCCGGGTCAGCGGCCGTCCCGAGTCAAAACCGACCATGATGCCGCATTTTTCCAGCGCCCGGATGCTCTGCGCCACTGCTTCGCTGACGGTATCGCCGTCGCTCAGCAGCGTCCCGTCAACGTCAGCTATTACCAGCCTGATTTGACACGCCAGCTTTGGTGTAATTTTAAGATATGAACTTGTCATTGACTGCTGCTGTCAGGCCGGATTAATCCTGCTCCTCTTCGTTTCGCTTTGAGGCGGAGATGTCCCTTAAACGCATCGTTTCCTGGAGGATTTTCTTGCGCAGCCGGATATGCTCCGGGGTAATTTCCGCGAGTTCGTCGCGGTTGATGAAGTCTATAGATTGCTCCAGACTGAAGATTATCGGCGGCGTCAATTTAATGGCAATGTCTGAAGTGGAAGAACGGATGTTGGTCATTTTCTTTTCTTTACAGACGTTCACGGCGATATCCCGCGAGCGCTGAATCTGGCCGACAATCATGCCTTCGTAGACCTGTACGCCCGGGCCGATGAAAAGCAGCCCGCGTTCCTGGGCGTTGTTCAAACCGTAGGTCACCGAGACGCCCGTTTCCGAGGCTACCAGCACGCCGCTGCGGATGGTGCCGACTTCCTTCTTCCAGGGTTCGTAACCGAGGAAAATGGTGTTCATCACACCGCTGCCGCGGGTCGCAGTCAGGAAGGCGCTGCGGAACCCGATTAATCCTTTGGTCGGGATGTGGAATTCCATGCGGACGTTGCCGTTATTGTCGTTGCGCATGTCGCTCATTTCCGCCTGGCGTTTGCTCAGCATTTCGTTGACGATGCCGATGTATTCTTCCTTAATATCGACGGTTAACGCTTCCACGGGTTCCATCAGTTTCCCGTTGACCATTTTGGTGATGGCTTCCGGCTTGGAAACCTCGAATTCGTAGCCTTCACGGCGCATTGTTTCGATCAGAATTGAGAGGTGCAGTTCGCCGCGGCCCCTGACGATAAACGTGTCGGACCGGTCAGAATCCTGCACCCGCAGGCTGAGGTTCGATTCCAGTTCGCGGTACAGCCGCTCGCGTATTTGCCGGGTGGTGCTGAACCGGCCTTCCCGGCCGGAAAACGGCGAGGTATTGACCCCGAAGGTCATTTCCACGGTCGGTTCGCCGATTTCGATACGCGGCAGAGCGTCGGGTTGCTCCGGACTGGCCAGCGTATCTCCGATGGTGACTTCTTTGACACCGGTAACGGCGACGATATCGCCGGCTTCAACCCCCTGTGATTCCAGACGTTTCAATCCGAGGTGGGTGAAAACTTCGGCGATTTCATAACGCGTCTGCTTGCCGTCGGCGCTTAAACAGACGACCATGTCATGCGGGGAAACTTTGCCCCGCCAGATGCGCCCGATGGAAATTTTGCCTTTATGGGTATCATAATCTAGGTTGGAAACCAGCATCTGGAACGGGCCTTCTTCAATCTGCGGCGGCGGGATTTTTTCCACAATCAGGTCAAAGAGGGGACTGACATCCTTGCCTTCCATTCCCGGGTCGGTGACGACGATGCCTTCGCGGCCGCTGGCATAAAGTACCGGGAAATCCAGCTGTTCGGCATCGGTGGCCAGTTCCAGGAATAAATCCTGGGTTAATTTCAATACTTCGGGGATGCGCGCGTTTTGCCGGTCGATTTTATTGACCACGACGATGATTTTCAGTTTCTTCTTGAAAGCCTCCCGCAGCACGAACTTGGTCTGCGGCATCGGGCCTTCCACCGAGTCGATCAGCAGCAGACAGCCGTCCGCCATGTTAATCACGCGTTCTACCTCGCCGCTGAAATCGGCGTGGCCGGGCGTGTCGATGATATTGATTTTCACGTCCTTATACATGATGGCGGTATTTTTCGCCAGAATCGTAATGCCTTTCTCCCGCTCCAGCGTGTTGCTGTCCATGATGCAGTCCACGGTATCCTGGTTGTCGCGGAAGACGTGGCTCTGCTTCAGCAGGGCGTCCACCAGGGTCGTTTTGCCGTGGTCGACATGGGCGATAATGGCGATGTTTCTGATATCATTGCGGTACTTCATAATACTTGTTTTTATCCTTATTAGTTTACATAATACATGGCATAGTGGCGCTGCCAATGGCAAATCAGGGGAAATGGGAATAACAGGACATTCGGGAGCCCGCGTCTTGCAATGACGCATCAGCCCCGTTTAATTGACGGGTGATAGCCGGAAGCGGTGTGAATGGTTGTAATTACAGATTTCGAACATCAAATTTGTGATTCCTGAAACTCTTACACCTATTATTATACACGACCTGAAGCTAAAAAGCGACATAATGTTTTAAAAATGTTGTTTTTAGAGTCGTGACTTCAGCCCGATCCATATATTAAGCCACAAACTTCCCGATTGTGCTAACAATTCGTGTCATCGCCTTGAGCGATTGCACCACCTCGCCCGGAATCACCAGACCGTGATTCGCTCCTTCAATCACCAGGCTTTTACCTTTCGTAGATTCACAGAGTTCGGCTAAATAACCGGCATTATAAAAATCATCTGCCGTGCCAATTACGAACAAAGAACGCGGTTTGTATTGTTCGATTTGCGAACGTAACCATTCATTTGTCAGCAATGGCGTCAACCAGACACAGCTTGCCTTCCGGAAACGGTTGCCCGGCAGCAGATGTCCCATCGCTAATGTCCCCAGCGATTTACCAACAAGTGTAATATGTTCATACTCACGTTGGGCAAAGACGGTTTCACTGACTGCGGTTACATCTACGGATAACATCCGGTTGCGTTCGGCAGCGGGTTTTTTGAAAAAATCAATTTTATAATATTCATATTCTACCTGCAGCACATCTGCATTCCGGTCAAGAAATAATTGGCTCGTATACTGCAGCAGCGGGTTGATCAAGGGAGGGCTATAACCGGGTAAAACAACGCACAAATGCGATGCTGCTGACTGTTGCCGAAAGTAAGTATTGGGAATGGGTTGTTTATTGTTGCCGGAGATGGTTAAAGACAATTTGTCGAACATTTTAATAGCCTCTTGCATAATTATTTCCAGCACAGTTGAAAATACAAGGTAAGAAGCTTTACGCCAATGTAACATAAGATTAGATTGAAGTCAATAAATATATATGGTTGTGAATAACCCAAAAGAATGATTTGTAATTAGTAAGGTATAATTTAACTATGTCCGTTTATTTGACAGACCTGGATATCGCCGAAGTCAAGCAATTGGTAGTTTCGCTCGGGGCACCGGCTTACCGCGTGCAGCAGCTGCTGGGTTGGGTTTACCGCAAATTGGCCGTGTCCTGGGATGAAATGACCGACCTACCGCAAGCTTTCCGTCAGAAACTGGCTGCCGCCGCGAACCTGCATACCTTAACGCCTGTTCACGAAGTCAAAGCTAAAGATGGTACAGTTAAAATCCTCTTCAGTCTGCCGGACGGTAAAACAGTGGAAACCGCCCTGATGAAATTTGCGGCGTCCGCCTCAGGCAGACCTGTGCCGAAAACCTGTGCCAATCGCTATACTATCTGCGTTTCCACCCAGGTTGGCTGTCCCATCGGCTGTCCCTTTTGCGCCACCGGCCAGCAGGGATTTGAGCGGAACCTGACAGCCGGTGAAATTATCGACCAGGTTTTATACTTCGCCCGCCTGTTGCAGGACCGGAGCCAAGGTTCGGAAGGGGAGCGGGTGGATAACATTGTCTTCATGGGCATGGGCGAACCGCTGACTAACTATGATGCCGTCTGGCAATCAATCGAAATGCTGAACTCGCCGGACGGTTTCGGCCTCAGTGCCCGCAGCATGACCGTCTCGACATCCGGTTTGATACCCGGCATCAGGCGCCTCAGCGGGGAAAAACTCCAGGTCGGGCTGGCCATCTCGCTGCACGCCCCCGACGATAAATTGCGCAATCAACTGGTGCCGGTCAATAAAAAATACCGCTTGGAAGAATTAATTCCGGCCTGCCGCGAATATTTTGCGCAAACCGGGCGGCGTGTCAGTTTCGAATATGCCCTCTTCGACGGCGTCAACGACTCATTACCTCAGGCCCAGGCATTAGCCGACCTGCTCCACGGCCTGAATTGCCACGTCAATCTGATTGTTGCAAACAGCACTGCTAATGAAACTCTGCGGCCGTCGCCGCGCGGTCAGGTTCTGGCTTTTCAAAAGGCGTTGCAGACCCGCGGCATCACCTGTACTGTCCGTCAGAGCAGGGGACAGGACATCGATGCCGGCTGCGGCCAGTTGCGCAGCCGCCTTAGATCATCGATTTAAAACCGTTCAGGTATTCCTTCTCGGCTAGGAACAAGTCGCCTACCATATTTCGTATTTCATCAATGGTTAGGATAGTGCTGGTTAACGGGTCGACCAACATTGCCTGAAAGAGCTTGGTTTTATCTTTCTCAACAATCCCTCTCACCGCCAGTTCGTGAACGTTTATGCAGTTCTGATTCAAGGCGGCAAGCTGAAGCGGTAGATTCCCAACGTAGCAGGGGTGGATGCCTTCCTTATCCACCAGGCACGGCACTTCAACACAGCTTCCTTCTAACAGGTTGGTAATTAGACCGGTATTCTTAACGTTAGCGTTAATTCGCGAAGAGATACCGGTCTCAATGGAATGGATTATGGTCACTCCATATTCAATGCTGCGGATAATAGGAAATATGTGACCGCTACTAAGTTGTTGTTTGAGCTTGTCATCTTGACTAGCTCTATTCTGCCTTACCCGTTCCTCCAGCTTGAACCTTTTGATGAGTTCGGGATGCTTCTTGAAGTAGGGAACATAAGCCCCATTATGCGGGCTTGACTCGGTAACAAAATAACCGAAAGCTTTTAGTAACTCAACACGGACAATATCAGCCCCGGCATAATGTGCTTCGGGCACAGAATAAACAGCCGGGTCCTTAAATCGCTCTAATAGTAATGGGTAAGCATCTTTCCCGCGCCACTTAAATTCCAAGAACCATGCCATATGGTTAATCCCCGCTACCCAATAAGAAATATCTTTTAGTTCTTTGTAAACCAGATTGTGCAAAGAGCGGTAATAGTCATCAGCCCCTTCGGGTAAATCTTCCGGTGTAATTGGTACACCCAGGTATTTAAGGAGTTGGGTAGTGGTGCTTTGAACACTGTGGCACAAGCCTACAACTTTTATGCGCGTGTAATCGTTAATGGCCCAAGTATTGATGGACATGGGGTTTGTATAATTAAGGAGCAAAGCATCAGGGCAAAGTTCTTCCATATCGTGACAAATATCCAAAAGTACCGGTGTGTGGCGCAGTCCCCCAAAGATTCCTCCGGTACCAACACTGTCCCGTGGGCCATCAACACCGTATTTCAACGGAATATCGACATCCGGCTGCGTTTCGGTCCGGCGACCGACCGCAATGGTGACAAAAACATAGTCCGCTCCATCCAGGGCCTCACGGCGGTTTGTCGTTGACGTAATTTTAGTGTTAAATCCGTGTTGTTTCACCAACGTCTTAGCGAAGGAGGTAATCAGTTCCAATGGTTCTTGAGCTATATCCATTAGAGTAATTGTGCTGTCTCGGAGCTCGGGATATGAAATGATATCAGAAATGGTGGCCCTGGAAAATACATGACTTCCGGCGCCAATGAAGACGATTTTTGCCATTTCAAAATCTCCTGTTTATGCATTAACTAAATAATTAGCAACATATTAATTTGCTTTGGGTTGCATGTCAATTACCTAATTTCAAGACACTCGATATTTTACAACATTAGAGCTTATTTTGAGGCTAAACGGTAAGGTTGTATTGTGCGCATGCCTTGAAGTAATCTCTTCCCTCGCTTGAGTCCTTCAGCTGAAGGACGAAATTCTTTCGCTTTTAAATCGAAATGTACAGGAGAGGGAGACAGAAGGTGAGGTTAATCCGTCAGTTTCAGTGCAAGGTTTTAGCTTCTCATGACAAAACAATGTATTTAACACAAAAAAGCAGATGACCAAATGATGTATATAGAATAAACCCTTTGGTCATCTGCTCTATATATTAAGTCACCACGCTGGTGATGGGAGGGGTATCCTGACTGAATACTTCCCGGAAAACTACTTACCCAGAGCTGCCTCGTCCTTCTTTCGAATGGAGCGCCCGCCGTGGCCGTGTTTGACGCCCTTGAAGCTGTCCTGATAAGTCTTGCGCTGTTGTGCTTTTTCCTGTTTTCTGCCCATCTTGATTGTCTCCAATTAATGTTAGATATTCTCAATATACGGTTTTAAGCCCGCTCTTGTCAATAATTATTGAGAATTTCTAGCCAGGACATCTCCTATCGTACTTTATTCATCACCGGGGTAGGGGTGGGCATCGGCCGTGTCTGAGCCGCGACCTTGGAACGCAGGAAAGACGGTGTGTCCAGTTCGTTCGGTTTCAGGCCCTGGAGCTGTTGGGTAATTGCTTTCTCCCGGGCTTCGGTATTTAATCCGCCATCATTGGCGAAGCCGGTTGCCACGAGAGTTAGTCTGATTTCATTATTCATGTTGGTATCGAAAGCGACCCCGAAAATCACGTTGGCATCCGGGTCGACTGCCTGTTTGATTACTTCGGCAGCGGCGTTGACTTCAAATAATGTCAGGCTGTTGCTGCCGGTAATGTTGAATAATACGCCCTTCGCGCCCACCATTGAAACATCGAGCAGCGGGCTGGCGAGGGCTTCTTTGGCCGCATCAATGGCGCGGTTCGGTCCGGTGCCTCTGCCGATGGACATCCAGGCCGGTCCGGCATCTTTCATAATCGTGCGGATATCGGCAAAGTCCAGGTTAATCAGGCCGGGCACCGTAATGGTTTCGGCAATAGCCTGCACGCCGTGATGCAGTACCCCGTCGGCAATCCCGAAAGCGGAGTCCATGCTGGTCTTCTGGTCGCACAGTTGCAGCAGGCGGTCGTTAGGGATGATGACCAGTGTATCGGTTTTACCCACCAGGTCATCAATCCCTTCCTGTGCGTTCTTCATGCGGTGCTTGCCTTCAAAAGCGAAAGGTTTGGTTACGATGGCGATTGTCAGCGCACCGTTTTGTTTGGCAATTTCTGCGACCACTGCGGCAGAACCGGTACCGGTGCCGCCGCCCATGCCGGCGGTTACAAAGACCATGTCTGCGCCCTTTAAAGCGTCTTTGATGTCGTCTTTGCTTTCTTCTGCAGCTTTATGTCCGACAGTATGGTCGCCGCCGGCGCCCATGCCGCGGGTCAGGCGCTCTCCGAGCTGCAGCCTCAGATTTGCTTCGGTAAGTGCCAGTTGCTGGGCATCGGTATTCATTGCGATAAATTCGACGCCGTGAATCTGCTCGCGGACCATCCGTGTGATGGCGTTACAACCGGCTCCACCGAGACCTACTACCTTTATATTTGCCCCTACTGGGACAAAATTACTTTTTGACATTTGAGCGCTCCTTAACCGTAGGCTTTATTCAGCCCGGTTTACTTCCGTAAGAACCGTAGTACCGGGGAAACCATTGAACGGAACCCGCCCTTAGCCTGAGGGGTCTGCGCGCTGGTATTCCGTGACCGCCAGAGCATTAAACCGAGGCTGGTGGCGTAAGCCGGATCGCAAAGAGCATCGGAAACACCGGGTAACGCCGGGGGTGTCCCGATTCTTACCGGGAACCGGCAAATGTCATGCGAAAGTTCGGCCAGGCCGCCTAGGTTGGCGCCGCCGCCGGTTAATACTAACCCCGAGGGAATATAGTTCGAATAATCTTTTTCCGGCAGTTCCATCACGATTAAGCGGACGAGTTCTTCCACACGGGCCCTGATGATTTCGCTCAGGTCATGGGATGAAACGGTATGCTGCCCCAGACTTAATGCCCGGTCTTCTTCCGGCTGGTCGCCGTGCCACGGGGTCACATCCCCGAATTTCTTCTTTAATTCTTCGGCCGCTTCAAAAGTCATCCCTAAGCCGATGGAAATATCGCGGGAAATCTGATAACCGCCGATGGGTAACACGGACGTGAAGCAAACCGAATTGTCCTTGAAAACCGCAATATCGGTCGTGCTGCCGCCGATGTCTGCCATCATTACGCCGTCCAGTTTTTCTTCCGGTTCCAGGACAGCTTCAGCTGCCGCTAACGGCTCTAAAATCAGGTCGTCAATTTCGATACCGATGCCGCGGATGCATTTGGTCAGGTTTTGAACTGAAGTTGCGGCGGCCGTGATGATGTGCGTTTCCACATCCAGGCGGAAGCCGTGCATTCCGACGGGGTTCTTGACGCCGTCCTGCCCGTCCACGGTATAGGCACGCGGAATGACATGCAGTACTTTCTGGTCGTTGGGTACTTCCACTGATCTGGCCACTTCCAGGACCCTCTTCAGGTCTTCGGGACGGACCAGTCGGTCGTTACGGGAAATCGCAACAGCGCCTTTGTTATTGACGGAGCTGATGTGCCTTCCGGTGACACCGACACAGGCAGATTCCATCTTGTAGCCGGCAGTGCGTTCTGCTTTGTGCACTGATTCCCGGATTGATTCCCGAGCTTCGTTGAGATTGACGACCATCCCTTTGGTCAGTCCCTGGGACGCGGAGACGCCGACACCCAGGATACGGACGTTGTTCTTCTCATCGATATCGCCCATTACTGAGCATACTTTGGTCGTTCCAACGTCAATCGCCGAAATCCTTGTTCTTTTCATATTAACTATTGCTTCCTCCTAATATAATATGTATATTAATATGTATACTTATTCGCGATAATGAACGTGCCATTTGCTGTTCATCAGGTTGCTCTGAGTTTCGATGCGGGAGGCCAAGTACAGCTCGGCCAGGAACCCGCTGGGGGAATTTAAGCTGTTGGCGGACGAAGGTTCGCCGGAAGCGCTAAGATTATGGTTGATGACACCGGTGTTAATGCTTTCATACTCGATGGTCGATTCCATATCAGTACTCCCTCTATATATATGTTCTTAGATGTTAGTGTTATACACAATAGTACAAGGACAAAAAACCACCCGCAACGATTGTCCCTGCCATTTCCATTTCGGAAAACATATAATTACATTTTGTCCTGATAAATTCCAAAAACCTATTGCAATGGAAAAAGTGCTGTCATATAATAAAACCACTAAGTGAGGTGGCACTATGACAACAGACGAAGGAAGGAAGAATTCTCCACCCTACGTTTCTTATAAAACCTTTGGCAGTTTTTTACATACGCTGGAACCGCAAGTCCCCAACCGCATTGACCGCAGCATCTGGGGCGAACTATTCTCCGGCAGCACCGGTACCCAGCTAATGTCCGCGATGCGGTTTTTGAATCTGATTGATGACAAATCTATTCCGACTGCCCGGTTGAAATTACTGGCCCCGGCCACCGGCGAACACCGTGCCGCACTACAGCGCCAGGTGGTTGAAGAAGCCTATGCGTTTGTACTCAAAGGAAACGTGGACGTCCAAAATGCCACGTACGCCCAGCTAGAAGAACTCTTTCAGAATACCTACCACATGAAAGGCGATGTCTGCCGTAAATGCATTAAATTCTTTGTGGAATTTTCCAAAGAGGCCGGCATACCATTATCCCCCCAAATTACCAAAAAACGAAAAATGCCAAAATCAAATTATGGCACTAAAAATACCAAAAAAAATGTTGGCACTAGGACAAATGACAATGTGGTAGTGCCAAATAAACCCACGATAATTCCGGAATTATTGCCGTGGCATCAGATGCTGGTAGATAAATTCCCTAATTTGGACCCCGCCTGGCCGGACGAAATTAAAAAGAAATGGTTCGAGGCTTATTTCGAACTCTTCAAACTCAACCCGCACATCAAATAAAAAAGCCCATGGTTAGTTCCCTCGCCCCTTGAGGGAGAGGGCCGAAGGTACTTTGCTTCAGTAGACTTACATCGAAGCAAATGCATAAGGTGAGGGGACAATGAATACTTTACGCAGTAAATGCATATTAATGATTACTACACTAAGTTGACGGTTGTGTTCAGCAGTGGATGGGTGAGACCCGCTCTAAAAAATGCCGACGGGTAAAAAAATTTTCTCTATTTCTTCCCGCTTTTCAGCACTTCATACAACCTGGCGATATTCGCCTTTCTCAACCACGGTTCTCTCGCTTCTCTCCCCGGCTGCATCGGGTAGCGGTCCCGGAAAGTAAAATTCTTTTCCGTCTCTTCCAGGGTCATTCCTTTTTTCACAAATACTTCGACGGCGTCAATCCATTCCTGAACGCGGGCAATCATTTCCGGGATGTAAGCCGGCGTGCAGATTTCCCCATGCCCCGGCACAATAAACGCGGCGTCCAGTTTTGCCAGTTTCTGCAACGACTCAATCCAGGCAAACGGCTCGGCGTTCTGCAGGTACACCGGTACTTTGTAAGTAACGTTATCCGCGGTTAAAATCACCTTTTCTTCCGGCACATAAACCGCCAGTTGAAATGGGGTGTGCCCCGGCAAATGCATGATTTTAAAGGTATGGCCGCCTAGATACACTGTCATATCGCCGGTCAAAGTAATTTCCGGCGGGCGGTAGTAGAAATTTTTCAAAAGGGAGTATTCCGCCGGGGATTGTTTGTATCTCTCTTTTAGTTCATCCGCAGACATTTTCAGGATAGACTGCCCGGTGCCCTCATGAGCGATGACGGCGCCCGGGAAAAAATAATTGCCGGTGACATGGTCGCCGTGCGGTTCATTATTAATAATATACTTGACCGGGCCGTATTTGGCGATTATCTCCCGCCATTTCACGGCGTTGGTCGGCACCTGCGGCGTGTCAATCATTACCACGCCATCGGCGGTCACGACAAAACTGTTGTTGCTCCCCTCGAACTTGGTCTCGGCATAAACATTCCGCGTAATCTGCTCCACGGGTGCCTCCTGTATCAGTATTTCCGTCGTTACGGGATATAAATAATTGATACTATTTTAATCGTAACCTTAACAAATAACAAGGATGCCGCCGCTTTGAAATCTTGCTGAAACGTGGACAGGATACATTAATCCATATTAATATGGTAGACAGTCAACGTTAATTTTCGTTTTTCAGCAGGGTCTGATGGTGAGGTACGTTTCTTGATTATCGTCATTGTACCGTTAAAACAGGGTTAGTTAACACACCGTTGAGGCTATTTTCCTGCAGCCGGCAGCTCAAATTTGCGCCGCCGCGATTGAAAAACTGCCTGTTCATGGTTATCATGCCGGATTAATTGGTGAAAACTGTTGTTGTTAGACAAGGGGTGAAATGCCGGATTTCGTAACCGCAGCGCTGCCGACTGCACCGGTTTGGGGTTGGGCAACCGGGCTGATTATTATTGCCCTACTGGTGCTGATTTTGCCCTTCCTGGTGAAATCGTGCGAACGTAATCTGGAAATATTTTTCCTGATTATGGGTGTATTGGCGGTTTCCGTATCAACCCTTTTCGGACATAATCTCTGGAATGGCGAACTGATTATTGCCGCCCTGAAAGCCCCGGTGATGATCGGCTCATTACCCGTCGGCATCTTTCAGGTCGTTTTGATTTTTGGTCTGCTGATACACTTCTTCAACAGGCCGTTCTACCGTGCCGTTGATTCCCTGGTGAAAAAAATCTCGGTCCGGTTTTTTGTCTTTTTAATGATTGTAATCCTGGGAATTCTTTCCAGTGTAATTTCGGTGATTGTTAGCGCGGTGATATTATCGGAAATCGTTGCCGCGCTGCCAGCTGCCAGAAACGACCGTATCAAAGTAGTTGTCGCCGCTTGCTTCGCCATCGGCCTGGGCGCGGTACTGACGCCGCTGGGCGAACCGATGTCCACGATTCTGATACAGCGACTGTCCGGGCCTCCTTATTATGCCGGTTTTAGCTGGGCTATTGCCCATTTCGCCGTTTATGTTGTTCCCGCCTGTTTCGCCCTGGGTGTTTTTGGGGCCTTCGGGATTGGCAGGACAGGAGCCCGAAAAATTGCCACGGAGACCGCCGGTAAGGAAACCGCCGCAGCCCCTCCGGTCGCAGATGAGCAGGCGGCCGCCGGATATTCCGAAACACTGCGGTCGGTCATCATGCGGGCGGTTAAAGTTTTCGGCTTTGTCGCCGCGCTGGTTTTACTGGGCACCGGCTTGCAGCCCCTCATCGAGTGGTTCCTGATCAAAGTTCCCGCTTTAGCCCTGTACTGGATTAATATAATTTCAGCCGTGCTGGATAATGCCACCCTGACCGCCATCGAAATCAACGCCCAAATGGTGCTGCCCAAGATTGTTGCTGTGGTGATGGGCTTGCTCATCGCCGGCGGGATGCTGGTTCCCGGCAATATCCCCAACATCGTCGCAGCCGGCCGGCTGAAAATCAGTATGAAGGAATGGGCCAAGTTCGGCATCCCCATCGGAATCGTCATGCTGGTAGTTTTCTTTGTAATTCTGCTGGCTGGGGGACGAATCTAATATATTTGCTTCCGGCAGATAAATCCTAAATCAAACTGCCAAAATCATGGCAGCGGAAAAGCTCTAAAAAACGAAGAGAATCCCTGGTCATTCTTTTCGTGAATTCCGGTTTATTCTTATTTCTTTACCCAAACGTGGGTGATTTCCCCAAATGCGAATTTGCGATAATGGTTTTCTTCTTTGTAAGCTTCGTTTACATAGTCTCTAGCTTCCTGGGTGCAAAAATCATTGAGATTTGGGGTAATGAGTGCTGTTAATTTACATTCAAAAATTAGTCTGGCTTCTTTGTAAGACATATCTCCGGAAGGAGTTTGAACGCTTGTTAATTGAACTTCTTGCATTTTGTCGCCATCTCTTCCTGATTTACTTCCTGAAAAGAGCACTTGTTCCTTATATTCATTCGGGAAATAAGACAGCGTATATGTTTTCTCTTTTTCAATCAATTCAAGCGTATAACGATCCGCTCGTAGAATACACCAGGTAGTGGGTTTTTTAAAAAGAACCGCCCAACCGCCGCCGCTGCCAATCATGGAATTGCAATGATCTGCTTTGCCCGCAGTAATAGCGAAAAAATCTTTTCCTGCCAGCATAAACACGTTGTCGCATATCGCTTCCGGCGAAATTGGCATAAATAATTGGTCAAAAGTCATCTCTTTGATATTTACCGGATTTGATTTTTCTTTCATTTTTTCTCCTTGTATGTCTGGTCCAATTAACCAACTTCCTATTTTGGAACTCGCCCGTTATGCTTTTCGCATATAAGCGCGAACCGTAAGTGGAGCAAATATAGCTACAACCACTACCGCTCCGATGAGTGATAACCAAAAATCATGGCCGATAGTTCCCTGGTTGGTAAGTTCTCGAATAGCACTCACAAGATGACTCACCGGGTTTACGTTGACAAATGATTTTAGCCAACGGGGTAATGTATTGGTGGGAACAAAGGCATTGGACAGGAAAGTTAGGGGAAACAATATGATCATAGAAATACCCTGCACACTGGATGCCGTACGCGCAATAATGCCAAAATAAGCAAATATCCAGCTAATGCACCAAGCAAACAGAATAACGAGAAGGCCGCCGGCCAGAACGCCTCCGAGGCCAGCCCCCGGGCGATAACCCAGGATATAACCCATAACGAATGTCAGAGCGGCAGCGATGCCGTAACGGATAGTATCGGCCAGCAGTGCACCGGCCAGTGGGGCGATACGGGCAATTGGCAGGACTCTAAAACGATTGAACACCCCTTTATCCATATCCTCGCGGAGTTGGACGCCTGTAACCATAGACGCCGTTATCACCGTCTGGACCAAAATACCCGGAATAACTATTGGCAAGTAATTATGCACGTTACCAGCGACCGCGCCCCCAAAGATATAGGTAAACATGAGCGTAAATATTATTGGCTGCAGCGTAACATCAAAAAGTTGCTCCGGCGTTCGGCGAACTTTAAGTAGACTACGGAAGGCCATCGTCAACGAATTACTGATCGTCATACGAAAACTTGTGTGGTTCTTGAGTTCGCGTTCGGCACCGGGGATAATTTGTGTGGTAATCATTGGGTTGTGTCTCCTTTCTCTGCTTGCTTGGTAACACCTGTTACCGCCAGGAAAACTTCATCGAGCGTTGGTTCTTGGACACTTACCCCGGCAAGGCGAATGTTTGCTTCGCGCAGATTGTGGAGCAAGTCGGTAATTCGTTCGGGATCTGCCATGGGAGCTGTAATCAGCGCAGGTTCTGGTATTGATGCTTTCACCTGAAGTACTGTTTGAATGATAAGTATTGCTTCTTCAATATCTTTGTTGTCAGCCAGTCGCAGATGCAACGCCGCAACTCCGATTGCCGTTTTTAGGTCGTGAGGCGTTCCCTCGGCTATTACCCGCCCGTGATCGATGACGACAATCCTGTCAGCCAGTTGGTCGGCCTCATCAAGGTATTGCGTAGTTAAAAGAATCGTAGAGCCGGACGAAACGAGTCGTCTAATCATGTTCCACATTTGATTCCGTGTGCGTGGATCAAGGCCGGTGGTGGGTTCATCCAGAAAAATAAGCGGCGGTTGTGCAATAAGGCTGGCTGCCAGATCGAGTCGGCGCCTCATACCGCCCGAGAATTTATCGAGTGTTAGCTTGGCGGCTTCTGTCAACCCGAATTCTTCAAGTAATTCGGCTGCCTTTTCCCGTGCTTCGGATCCGCTGAGCCCAAGCAGCCTGCCAAAAATAACCAGGTTTTCAGTCGCGGATAGTTTCTCGTCAACAGTGGCAGATTGCCCCGTTACACCAATGAGCTGACGGACAATTTGAGCTTCACGCTGTAGATCATGACCGAATATTTTGGCAGTCCCGGCATCTGCCTTCAGCAACGTTGCAAGTATATTGATGACTGTTGTTTTGCCTGCACCGTTTGGCCCGAGTACGCCATATATGCAGCCGGTCGGTATGGTTAAGTCAATGCCATCAACAGCGCGGTTATCCCCAAATATTTTGACGAGTCCGCGAGCTTCGATAGCCGGGACGCCTTCAGCTTTTTTAATTGGCTTGATTAATTTTTCAACCTGAATTTCCGATTGTTGTATCATCTTTATCCTTACGTCAACGATAGTTTATTCGCACGGTCCCAAATTTTTCTCTGTTTTATCATCTTTCATCAATAACCGCTTTAATATCGTCATGCGCCTTATTCAATATTTCTTTTATTTTTGCGAGTTTGGTCGCGTCCTTATGCATAAGCATTTCGCGGAACTGAAAACGGATGTCGTTCCAACCACTCATCACTGTGCGGACCTCCTTGATGTATTCCAGGTTATTGGCTCCCCACCAGCCATCCAATCTTCCTTTAATTTTTTCCGTTGTTTCCTTCTGGTCTTCCAGAAACTTCTTGCCTGTGTCAGTAATCGTGTAGACTTTTTTCCCATCCATCAGATTCGAGGTGACATATTCCATATCCTCAAGCAACTGCAGGACCGGGTAAACGCTACCGGCACTGGGGGAATATAAACCATGGAAACGGTCTTCTAAGGCCTGGGTAATTTCATAACCGTGGGAAGGTTTATCTTTTACCAGGTCAAGGATCACATATTTCATGTCTCCTTTCTTAAACATGCGGGAATTCCTTTCAAACGGGTGGCCGTAATGTTCAAACCCTGAACCAAACATATTTTCCTCCTAATCTCAACCTATTACGATATATTGTAATGCATTAAAATACTGTTGTCAAGCAGGTGTCTGGAATGCCGGGAAAGATTGTGTAATGGCTGTAATCCGGCTACAGCCTTATCGAAGGGATACTTTGACTTACTCTCATTTTGTGCTCGTAATTTGCGTTTTTGTCCGATGGCTTTAGTAAACTGCGCACTATACTCGGTATTGAAATATCGATGAACGTAAGAAACTGGCTGCTGATAGCTCTCAAAATAGCGACAAAAAGCTATTTCCATTGCGAGTGGGCCTTCCGCTGAAGGACGACGTGGTAATCTCAATTCAATAGTTAAAAACCCCCGCCAATCACCGCGCCTCCGTCCCCTTGAAATAGCATCCAACCGCCCAATTCCCGAAGAAATCCCTATGTTATTTCTCCCGGAGTGGTAAGAATAAATACTTTTTTCAAATTGGTATTTTGTATTTCGAATTTGTTTAGAGTTTCGGATTTAGAATTTTGGATTTACTTGAATATTGAAACTTGATTCTTTAACTGCGTGCTGTAGCCTCGTTTTTATTTGTATTTACGCGGCGATGGCAAACGTATTATAATTAGTGGTTGGATATCGTGCCCCTATAGCTCAGTTGGACAGAGCACTGGCCTCCGAAGCCGGGGGCGGGAGTTCGAGTCTCCCTAGGGGTACCATTTTACAAGCACGATATAATAATGTACACATGGAGGTTGATTTGGTAAGCAAATCAGGACTTATTGAAATCAGGTGGCACGGACGGGGCGGACAGGGCGCTGTTACCTCCGCCGAGTTATTAGCCAAAGCGGCAATCGACGAAGGCAAATTCGCCCAGGCTTTTCCGGCTTTCGGGCCCGAGCGCCGCGGTGCACCGGTCGTCGCCTTCGACCGCATCGACAGTGAAAAACCCATCCGACTGCGCGCGGAAATCAGGGAACCCGATGTCGTCATCGTGCTGGACCCGACGCTGCTGAGCGTGGTCAAAGTGACCGCCGGTTTGAAACCCGGGGGGATTCTAATCATCAATACTCGCAAAGACTTTGCCGCGATCGAACAGGAGTTTGGCAAGGACTGGAAATTGGCACTGGTGGACGCGAACACCATCGCCCGGGAAATCCTGGGCGTCACTATCGTCAACACCACGATGCTGGGAGCGCTGCTCAAAGCGATGCCGGTAGTGAATATGGAATCGCTGGTTGAGCCCATCAAAGAACGTTTCGACCGCATTGCCGAGAAAAACATCAACGTTGTGAAACGGGCTTTTGCGGAAACAAAGGTAAAGGAGTAAATTCACCTTGAAAAAGTTAGAAAATGAATTAACCTGGAAAGACCTTGAAATCGGGTGCATCGTCACCGAACCGGGCAGTACCAGGGAATACCGCACCGGCGACTGGCGTTCCCAGCGCCCCACCTACGATTTCAATAAATGCATTAAATGCGGTTTATGCGCGATTTATTGTCCGGAAGGATGTATCGGGCAGAATGCCGAAGGCTATTTTCAGGCCAACCTGTTCTGGTGCAAAGGGTGCGGCATTTGCAGTAAAGAATGCCCCACTAAAGTAATTTCAATGGTCAACGAGGAGGCATAATGGGGAAAAGGGTAGGTATCGAAGTATCTCTGGCGATTGCCGAAGCCGCCAAAATGGCGGATGTCGATGTGGTGGCGGCATATCCCATCACGCCTCAAACACATATCGTCGAACACATGGCGGAAATCGTGGCTAACGGCGAACTGGATGCCGAATATATCCCGGTCGAATCGGAACACTCTGCAATGAGCGCCTGTCTCGGTTCTTCCGCGACCGGGGCAAGAACATTTACAGCCACTGCGGGGCAGGGCCTGGAGTTGATGCACGAAGTTTTATATGTAGCATCCGCGATGCGCCTGCCGATTGTGATGGCCGTGGCCAACCGCGCCTTATCTTCGCCTTTAAATGTCTGGGGCGACCAATCCGATTTAATGGCCGTGCGGGACGTCGGCTGGATCCAGATTATTTGTGAAAACGGTCAGGAAGCGTTCGACCATACCATTTGCGCTTTCCGCATCGCGGAAGACAACCGGGTTTTACTGCCGGTGATGATACACTGCGATGGTTTCTACCTGACCCACGTCGTCGAGCCGATTGAATTCCCGACGCAGGAAGAAGTGACCAATTTTATCCCCAAGTTTAAATATCCGCTGCCGCTGGATACCACCAAACCGGTTTCCATGGGCTGCTTCGCACCTTCATTTATATATACCGAAGCCAAGAAAGCGCAGGAAGTGAACATCCTGAATTCCAAGAAGATAATCCTGGAGCACTGGGACGCGTTTGGCAAGGCTTTCGGGCGTTATTATCATCCGGTGGAATCCTACCGGACCGAAGGCGCCAAGACTTTACTACTGACCCTCGGCAGCTTCGGCGAAACCGCGATGACGGCGGTGGACAAGATGCGCGACGAAGGTAAATCTGTCGGACTGTTGAAACTGCGCCTGTGGCGCCCGTTCCCCTATCCGGAACTGCGCAAAGCCGTGGGTAATGCGGAGAATTTGGTGGTGGTGGACCGTGCATTATCTTTCGGCGGCTGCGGCGGTCCGGCTTATTCTGAAGTCCGGTCGGCGCTGTACAGCGAAAAGAACCATCCGAAAGTTGTCGGTTTTGTGGCCGGTCTGGGCGGCCGGGATATCACCGTGGCCGAATTCGAAAACATGGTCAAGCGGGCCCCGGAAATCGCCAACACGGGTGCGGAAACCGAATATGAAATGTTTGGGGTGAGAGAATAATGGATAATATCGGAGTTTACGCGGCGCGGGTTGCGCCGAAATTTGATGGATTAGCACCCGGGCACCGCGCCTGTATCGGCTGCGGTGAAGCCCTGGCGGTCAGAATCGCGATGAAAGCGATGGGGCCGAATATTATTATTGCCAACGCCACCGGCTGCATGGAAGTTATCTCTTCCCAGCTGCCAGCGACCGGTTGGGATGTCCCCTGGATACATACACTGTTTGAGAACAATTCCGCGGTGGCTTCCGGCATCGAATCGGCCTTAAAAGTATTGGAAAGAAAGGGCAAAATCGAAGCCAGGGGCACGAAAGTAGTAGCGATGGGCGGCGACGGCGCCACCAGCGACATCGGTTTTCAGGCATTATCTGGCGCGCTGGAAAGGGGCCATGATTTCCTATACCTGATGTTCGATAACGAAGCTTATATGAATACCGGTATCCAGCGTTCCTCGGCTACCCCCTGGGGCGCTTCCACGACCACTTCGCCGGCCGGTAAAAAGAGCATCGGCCAGAAAACCCAGAAGAAGAATATGGCCGCGATCGTGGCCGCGCACGAAATCCCGTATGTGGCCACGGCCTGCCCCAGTTATCCCTTCGACATGATGGAGAAGGTGAAAAAGGGCCTGGCGGTCAACGGTCCGGCTTTCATCAACGTATTTTCGGTTTGCCCCACCGGCTGGCGGTCGTCGGTTGATTTGTCCGTCAGACTGGGCAGACTGGCGGTGCAGACCGGCGTTTTCCCGCTGTATGAAGTAGTTGACGGCAAGTACAAAATCACCGTTGAACCTTCACCGATGAGACCGGTGCAGGACTATTTAAAGCTTCAGGGCCGCTTCCGTCATCTTTCTGAAAGCGATGTTAAAGAAATTCAGGAAAGAACTATACATGAATACAATATGTTGAAAGCAAGGACAACTTGCTGACATTTTGAACGACGTGATAAGAGAAGCGTTAATTTAAAATAAGGATGAAACTTTATGGTAAAGATAACCATTAACGGGCGCCAGGTTGAGGTTAAGGAAAATTCCCGGGTTCTGGACGCCTGCAGAGCCAATAATTACATTATCGAAACCCTATGCGCGCAGGAATCGGTGTCGCCGTACGGCAACTGCCGTATGTGCGTCGTCGAAATCACTACCAAAGACGGCAAGAACCGGGTAACCCCGTCCTGCATTTCCAAAGTGGAAGAAGGACTGGACGTTAAGACCAACTCCGACAAGGTCATCGCCGAACGCAAGTTGTCAATCCAAAAATTGATGGCGCGGGCGCCGAAATCCGAAGTGATTAAAGAACTGGCGAAAAAGTACGGCGTCGACAGCACGCCGTTGCCGCTGGAAGACCATCAGAATTGTGTGCTGTGCTCGTTATGCACCCGCGTCTGCGCGGAAGTGGTCGGCGTCAACGCCATCAGTAAAATTAACCGCAGCACCGACCCCGGCGCACTGCCTTATATAGTCAATTTCGAGGCCTGCATCGCCTGCGGCTCCTGTGCCGAGATTTGTCCCACCGGCGCCATCTCGCTGGTAGACAATGGCGATACCCGCACGATTGCCTGGCCGTACCAGCAGCATGAGTTCAAGATGACGAAATGCAAGACCTGCAGCCGCTATTATGCCCCCACCCAGCAGCTGGTATACATGTCAAAGAAATCCGGCCAGCCAATGGAATTCTTCGACAAATGCATTGACGACCGGTAATAAATTCAAGTTTTAGGACTGAGCAATAAGCTTAGTTATATTTGCAGGGACGGGGTGTAGCGCAGTCTGGTTTAGCGCGCAGCGTTTGGGACGCTGAGGCCGGTGGTTCAAATCCACTCACCCCGATATTTGACATAATGAAGTAAATTGAATCTAAAAAGCGTGATTATACGTCCAAACCTAGTTTCAAATATATTTCTACATTTTGAGCATTATCTTCACATTTTTACCGGTTTTCTGCGCCGCGAATGCCTGCAGCACGTCGGCCAGCGGATAAACTGTAATCAATGGCTTTAAGTTCAGATTGGGCAGCATCTGCAGCGCCTTAGGGAAGGCGTACGGAGAAGACCGCACATCACGGATGGTGAGGTCCCTGGAGTGCATATAATAAATCGGCACGCCCACGTCGAAATTCGGAGGATATGTTCCCACCCAGACGATAGTCCCGCCGGATTCCGCCAGTAAAATCAGTTGCCTCGCTACATCAGTGTTTCCGCTGACTTCGAAACAGACACTGTAACCCCGTCCGTCAGTAAATTCGTTCGATATTGCCAGCAGGTCTTCATGAACCGGGTCGACAACGACATCGGCACCGAGCTGTTTGGCCAGATTTCTTTTTTCGGGCGACCGCGTCGATAGCAAAACTTTCGAAGCTCCAGATTTGATAGCCAGTTGTAAAACCAGTAAACCGATGGGCCCTCCGCCGGTAATGATAACGGTATCCCCGATATTGATTTTCGCTATATCCAATGCCCGCACGGCGATGGCTGTCGGCTCCAGGAATGCCCCTTCCTCCAGCGACAAATTAGCCGGCAGGGGAAAAACGGTATTTTCCCGATAAACGGAATATTCCGCCATTGCGCCGGAGATGGGGAAACGCCGCTCACAGAATTGCGCCATCGATTTCGTGCAGTAATAACAAACGCCGCAGGCGCTGCGAAAATTCATGGCGACCGGATGCCCGATTTTAAAATTCCCCTTGATGTCTTTACCTATCTCCACTATGGTCCCGGAAGCTTCATGCCCTAAAACCTTAAGTCCGTCGCGCATCTCCTGTCCCATAATTCTGACGTCGTCGCGCGGCGGCGCCGGTTTTTTCGGCCAACCGATGGCGCCCTCAGTCTTGAACCCTTTGCCGAATGTTTTACCTTCAATGATTTTCACGTCGGTGCCGCAAATGCCGCAGTAAGCAATTTTAACTTTGATTTCATCCGGACGAGTTTGCGGTTCGGGAACATCCTGCAATTCGATGACTTCCGCTTCTTTGACAATCACTGCTTTCACCGGAATTTCCTCCTCAAGAAATTATTAGTTTTTCGGGCTTTCTAAAAAGTTCAGTATGGCCGCGGCAAACTCTTGGGGCATGGTGCGTTCCATCCGGGGAGGCCCATTTTCGATTACGACAAGTTTGCTGCCGGGGACAAGTTTCCGGACATTATCAGCCGCGGAATGGAACAGTCCCGACGCTCCCGAAAGCACTAGGGTCGGGCACTTGATCAAAGGTAACCGGCCCTTAGTGTCATAAGCGCGCGCTGTCCAATGTATTTCCTCGCCCCGCGGCCCCGCTTTGATGTATTCGATGACGCTTGCTTCGATGATATCAAGCGGGTCGTGCCACATGGCTGCCCGCCGCCACCATTCCATAAGGTGTGAACCGTCCGGTTTTATCTCGACGCGACTGGTAAAGTTATCCGGTTCATTCTTTTCAATGTTTGCCGCCGCTTCCCAGTATCCGATGGCAGATAGCACAAGTTTATTCACACGCTCGGGCCGGTTGATGGCAAGCTCCGCCGCAACTTTAGCGCCGGTGTGATGCCCAACAACATTGGCTTTCTTAATTCCCAGACTGTCCATGAAACTGATAAGGCTGCGGGCATGATCCAGCATCGTATACTCGAACAGGGCAGGGTCGGAATCTCCGTTGCCCAGAAAATCAGGCGCGATGACCAGATACTTTCCGGACATATACGGCATCGTATTTGTAAACGCATCTGATGAGCCGACCCCCGGATGCAATAATAAGACCGGCTCGCCGTTGCCTTGAAACCGATAATGCATTTGTCCTTCCGGAATATCAGCAAAAGCTCTTTTCATTTTTCCCCGTAACTGCGTCCCGCTAATATTGCTGCAACTCGACTAAAACATTCTCCGGCCCCACAAAATATGATATCTTCGAACCGGAAGGCATCGGCGTGATCTCCTGCGCGAAAACCATGCCCTTGGCCTTTAACTCAATTACGGCTTTTTCCAGGTCGTCGGTTCTCAGGCCGAAATGAATCAGTCCGTATTGCGGCTGCAGCGTAGCGGGTACTAACGGCGGACTGCCGACCGGCGGACCGATCATCGCGACTTCACCATTAAGGTCTAACCGGACAGACGAACCTTCAGGCCTGGGACGAATTCGGACTATTTTCGCGCCGAACATATTCTCGTAAAATTGCGCGGTTTTCACCGCGTCAGGACTATTTAAATGGATGTGGTCAAAATGATAGGTCGGCATTTTTTCTCCTTTTATTCCTCACGGTTGGAATTTGTTTTAATATAGAGTTCACGGCTGCAGCAGCACTTTGACGGCTTTCCCCTGTTTATGCACTTCAAACGCCTGCAATGCGTCCCGCAGCGGGTAAACGGTAATCAACGGTTTTAAATCCAACCGGGGCAGCATTTCTACCGCCCTGGGGAACGAATACGGGGCCAATCTGACAGAATGGATGGAAATCTCTTTAGAATACATGTAGTCCAGAGGAACCGGTGCGTCCACACCGCTGGGATAAGTCCCGACCCAGACAACCGTGCCGCAGCCTTCGGCCAGCAGTATCAATTGGCGGGCAATCGCGGGAATGCCGGTCGCTTCGATGCAAACGTTAAACCCCCGGCCGCCGGTCAGTTTATTGGATACTGCCAGCAAATCATCTTTCAGCGGGTCAACCGCCACCGCACCCAGTTGTTCGGCTAGCTTTCGTTTTTCGGCTACCGGTTCGGAAACCAGGACTTTCGAAGCGCCGCCCACAAGCGCCAACTGTAATATCAGCAAACCGATGGGCCCGCCACCGGTAATGATTACCGAATCTCCGATTTTCAATTGTGCTCTATCGAGCACATGCACGGCTACCGAAGCGGGTTCCAGAAACGCGCCGGCGTCCAGCGGCAAATCATCGGGCAGCGGGAAGACGATGCCCTGCGGGAAAACCGCATACTCCGCCATCATCCCGGAATAATTAGATACCCGTTCGCAAAAATGCGCCTTTTTGTTGGAACAATAATAGCAGCCGCCGCAGGTGCTGCGGAAATCCATTGCGACGTGCTGACCGACTTTGAAATTCCCTTTAACATCCTTGCCTAATTTTACAATCGTGCCGGAGGCTTCATGTCCCATGATCCGGACACCGGGGCGCGGCGGAGTTGTTTTCGCCGGCCCGCCGATAGCGCCTTCCCGGTAGGCAGGTTTATTCAATCCGGCGATCATTTTCGGGTCGCTGCCGCAGATGCCGGCATAGGCGATTTTTACCTTAATCTGGTCCTCCTCCGGTTCCGGCTCGGGGACGTCCTGCACTTCGATTACACCGATTTCTTTCAAAACTAATGCTTTCATCATTTGCTTCCTTTACTACTAGAATAAAACTGCCGACCAGGTCGCTTCCTCGATGGCCTCACGGATGCGGCGCGGTTCGACACAATCCCCGATTTCCGCAAATTCCAAGTATTTACCCTTCAGGGCTTTGCCCAAAGTTTTGTCCGGTGTCGCGCCGGTGGCTAAAACGATATTATCCGCCGCGACGAACACTTCTTTTCCTGCTTTATCGGTCAATGATAAACCTTCGGCGGTGATTTTTCCGTATTTTACCTCGGGCATCACTTTGACCCCGTATTCTTTCAGTTTATTCCAATAATGCGTCCGATTCTCCCAGAACTGGATATCCAGCGCCGGGTTGGCACTGCGAAATACCAGCGTAACTTCAATCCCCTTATTGGCAAGAAAGAAGCAGGTCTCGCAGCCCACATAACCGCCGCCCATGACAATAACTTTCTTGCCTGTTTTTTTCTGTCCCGAAAGCACTTCGCGGCAGGTTTGAACGTTTTTCCCTTTGACCCCGGGGATATCCGGAATAAACGGGGATGAACCTATGGCTACGATTACAGAGTCCGGCGCGAATTTCTTGACTGCCTGCGGTGTAGCTTCTTTATTGAAAACCACTTTCACGCCCGCTTTCGCTACCTGGACTTTCATATAATTGAGTAATGTTGTTAAATCTTCCTTTTCAGGAGGAACGGCGGCTAATATCAGTTGCCCTCCCAATTCAGAAGTTTTTTCCCATAAGGTAACATGGTGACCCTTTTGGGCAGCAATAACGGCTGCCTGCATACCGCCTGGACCGCCGCCGATTATCAGGACTTTTTTCTTTTTAGTCAGACGTGGTAATTTGGCCTCAAACTCCCTTTCTCTGCCCAGAATCGGATTGGTGGTGCAGCCGATGGGGATAAAAGCCAGATTCGCGTCTTCGTTACATCTGTTGTCGTAGATACAGGGGCAGATATCCTCTACCCGGCCTTCTTTGACCTTAGCGGGCCAGTAAGGATCGGCGATTAATCCGCGGCCGATGCAAACGAAATCCGCCTTGCCGTCCCGCAGAATTTCCTCCGCCACAGCCGGGTCATCAATTTTTCCGGTTACCCATACCGGTATTTTTACGCCGCCTTTTTTGATGGCTTCGGTGATATCCGCATTCAGGCCCTGGGGCATGAACCAGTACGGACGCGACCATTGAGGGGTTTCCTGCGAGCCGCTGGTAATATCGATAGCAGTAGCGCCGTTAGCCTCCATCATTTTGCAAGCTTCAACACAGTCCGCGATGCTCCACCCTTCATTACCTCCTTTGGCTGAAACCCTGTCAGCCCCCATCAACCGGAGAATGACCGGGAAATCGGGAGATGTTTTATCTCTGGCTTCCCGCACAATGTCGATGAGATATTTCGCCCGGCCTTTCAGGTCGCCGCCATAGGCATCCGTGCGTTTGTTAAAACGCCGGGAAAGAAGCTCGCAGGCGAGATACCCGTTGGCCCCGTGAATCATGACACCGTCAAATCCGGCTTCCATAATCCTCCTGGCGGCCCTTCCGTATTCAGCTACCAGTTCTTCCAGGTCAGCGGCGGTGATAATCCTGGGGTGTAAAGGAATCGTGGAAGACCAGCCGACAAAGGGCAGCGGAACGCCTGAAGGAGATGCGGGGTCTACTTCGTCCATACTGCCCATATGGCTGCTCATTTGCGCTATTGCCTTGGCACCGCCCTGATGGATCGCGTCTGCCAATTTCTTCATTCCCGGTATATATTTATCTTCGTTAATCAGAATCCGGCCGAATTTTCCACGTTTTCGACAGCCCGCGCCTTCGGTAACTATCACTCCCGCACCGCCCTTGGCTCGTTCGCCGTAATAGGTTGCCTGCCGGTCGGTGATATGGCCGTCCAATGAAGAGTAATGGGTGCCGCAGGGCGGCATAATGATTCTGTTTTTTACTTCGATATTTCCGATTTGCCCCGGTTCAAAAAGCTTGGTAAAGGTTGGCATTGTAAAAGCTCCTCAAAAAGATTATTAGATTTGTTAACTTTAATGTTATAAAAACAGACAATATGCGATCATTTCGCGCTATTCAGGAAATTTATGACTGCCTCAGCGAACTCTTTGGGCCAGACGCGGTCGATGTCAATCGGACCGTTTTCAATTATTTTCAGCTCACTCCCCGGCACCAGTTTATGAACGGGCTCCGCCATGCCGCAGAATGGATCATGAGTCGCCGAGAGTACCAGGGTCGGGCAACGCACTAACGGCAACTTGGGACGGGGGTCGTAAGCACCGCCGGCCCAATGAATTTCTTCGCCTCTGGGGCCGGCTTTGATGTATTCCAGTGTCCTGTCGTTTGTTATATCCAAAGGATGGCCCCATAAGGCAGAACGCCGCCACCACTCCATCAAGTGTGAACCGTCCGCCATTATTTCTACCCGGCCCATAAAATTCGGTGGGTCTTTGAAGGTTTTTTCTTTCTCTTCTTCCGGGTAGTTTGGTGAAGACAAGACAAGTTTACTGACGCGTTCCGGCCAGGTCACGGCCATTTCCAAACCTATCTTACCGCCGACATGCTGGCCTGCGACAGCCGCTTTTTTGATGCCGAGATTATCCATGAAATGAATCATGGTGCGGGCATGGTCGATTATATCGTAGGCAAACGGCGCCGGGTCGGAATCGCCGTTGCCGAGAAAATCAGGAGCAATTACGCAATAGGTTTTAGATAGGACAGGGATGACTTTAATGTATTCAAGAGATGATGTTACTCCGGCATGGAGTAAAAGGACCGTTTCCCCTTTTCCTTCTACCCGGTAATGGATTTGTCCTTCCGGGATATCTGCGTAGGCTCTTTTCATTTTCCCTCTCTTCTTTCTTTCTATTTTTAACCAGAGTGAGAAATTATCCGGGTATTGAATTTAAAAACTCAAGGACCGCCTCAGCAAATTCCTTCGGCCAGACGCGGTCGATGTCGATTGGACCGTTCTTAATAATATTCAGCTTACTGCCGGGAACCAGTTTGTGCACATTTTCTGCGACGACACAGAAGGGGTCGCGGGTGGCAGAGAGTACCAATGTCGGGCAATGAACCAGGGGCAATCTGGGTCTGGGGTCATAATTGCGCCCCGCCCAATGTATTTCCTCACCTCTCGGCCCTGCTTTAATGTATTCTACGGCCCTGTCATGAGTGATATCCAGTGGATGGCCCCAGAGCGCGGAGCGTTCCCACCACTCCATTAGATGTGAACCATCTTTCTTTATTTCCACTCTGCTTCTGAAATTCGGCGGATCCTTAATATTTTTACCTTCGCTTTCATAATACCCGATAGAAGAAAGTACCAGACTGCTCACTCGTTCCGGCCAGTTTACGGCCATCTCGACGCCTATTTTGCCGCCGACATGCTGTCCTACGACATTCGCCTTTTTGATACCTAGCGCATCCATAAAGCTAATCATGGTCCGGGCATGGTCAAAGCAATCATAAGCACGGGGAGCCGGATCTGAATCGCCGTTACCCATAAAGTCCGGGGCAATCGCCCGATACGTTTTAGATAAAAAGGGGATCACATCTTTAAATTCAAGGGAAGAAGTCACCCCGGCATGTAGCAGCAAAACCGGCTTTCCGTCCCCTTCAAACCGATAAAGCATTTGTCCCTCAGGTATTTCTGCATAAGCTCTTTTCATATCTCCTCCGTTGAGTTAAAAAATAAAAATTATATTATTGCATCCATTCTAACAAAAACGACATTTACTTGCTACCGCTGGGCGAAGAGATAAAGTTTGGCAGGAAGGGAGTTGTGATAAATTAGAAATTACGATGTAAAAATGGCTTTCCGGTTGGCGAAAGACGGCGTGATTTGACAATTATAAAGGTTTTGGAATAATGTTCGCAGTGTTAAAGTTTAGTACCGGGTTTTATGAAATAATTTCTTAAACCGTTCAACCCACCAGTCTATTCCAATCACGGCTATACCGGAGGGAAGCAGGGGTGAGAAAGTGCCGCTTTGACCCCACTCACCCCGAGTATCTAGGTGAAAAGTGATTTAAATTCAGGCGCCTCCGGATTTTCCGCAGGCGTTTGTATTATTACTAAAAATCCAGTAAAAACATTAAAATTATATTACATTTTGTGATTCCTGAATCTCAATGACAAATCACTCTGTTCAATTTCTTCCTACGCTTCAAAACCCTGCTTGTTTTTATTTTTTCGTTGCAATACTATTGGTGCTGTCGAACCTGACAGTTTGCTTTAAAAAACACCATTTCAAATAGTGAAAGGAGGAAATATCATGGAAGATAACAAGAACATGGCAACGGGCATGGCTCATGATGCCGGCGGCGGCACGACGAACCGGGACTGGTGGCCGCACCAGTTGAACCTCGATATTCTGCGCCAGCATTCCTCCATGTCGAATCCGATGGGCGAGGGTTTCAACTACCGTAAAGAGTTCCAGAGCCTCGACCTGGCAGCGGTGAAAAACGACCTCCGTAAATTGATGACGAAATCACAGGACTGGTGGCCGGCGGACTTCGGCCACTACGGACCTTTGTTCATCCGCATGGCCTGGCACAGCGCCGGCACCTACCGCGTCGGCGACGGCCGCGGCGGTGCAGGCCGCGGCAACCAGCGTTTTCCACCTCTCAACAGTTGGCCCGACAATGTGAACCTGGATAAAGCGCGCCGGCTGCTCTGGCCTGTCAAACAGAAATACGGCCGCAAGATTTCCTGGGCCGACCTGATGATTCTGGCCGGCAACGTTGCCCTGGAATCGATGGGTTTTAAAACCTTCGGCTTTGGCGGAGGGCGTGAGGATATCTGGGAACCGGAAAAAGATGTCTACTGGGGTTCCGAGGATAAGTGGCTGGATGACAAGCGTTACACCGGCGACCGTAATCTGGAGAATCCGCTCGCCGCGGTGCAGATGGGTTTGATTTACGTCAATCCGGAAGGCCCGAACGGCAAGCCGGACCCGGTCGCTGCGGCCCGGGATATCCGTGAGGTTTTTGCCCGCATGGCGATGAACGACGAAGAGACGGTGGCCCTTATCGCGGGCGGCCATGAGTTCGGAAAGACCCATGGGGCTGGAGACGCGAAACATGTCGGGCCCGAGCCCGAAGCGGCCGGCATCGAGCAGCAGGGTCTGGGTTGGAAGAACAGTTTTGGCACCGGTAAAGGTGACGACGCGATTAGCAGCGGTCTGGAAGTCATCTGGACCGCCACACCTGCGAAATGGAGCAGCGACTTCTTACAGAACCTGTTTGCCTATGAGTGGGAACTGACGAAGAGCCCGGCCGGTGCGCAACAGTGGAAACCGAAAGGTGATGCAGGCGCCGGTACCGTACCGGATGCGCACGACCCGTCAAAGCGTCACGCACCATCAATGCTGACCACTGACCTCGCTTTGCGGTTTGACCCGATTTACGAAAAGATTTCACGGCGTTTCATGGAAAATCCGGAAGAGTTTGCGGACGCGTTTGCCCGGGCGTGGTTCAAATTGACCCACCGCGATATGGGGCCGCGCACACGCTATCTCGGCCCGGAAGTTCCGGCAGAAGAGCTCATCTGGCAAGACCCCATCCCGGCCGTTAACCACAAACTGATTGGCGCACGGGATATCGCCTCGCTCAAACGCAAGATTTTAGCTTCGGGACTATCAGTATCGGAACTGGTTGCAACCGCCTGGGCGTCGGCGTCCACTTTCCGCGGCTCCGACAAGCGCGGTGGGGCTAACGGCGCCCGTATTCGTCTGGCGCCGCAGAAGGATTGGGAAGTCAATCAGCCTGACCGGCTGGTGAAAGTGCTCAAAACCCTGGAAGGCATCCAAACCGGGTTTAACAGCGCGCAGTCCGGCGGTAAAAAGGTGTCTTTGGCCGACCTGATCGTGCTGGCCGGCTGCGCGGGTGTCGAACAGGCTGCGCAGAACGCCGGCTGCAAGGTGACAGTTCCCTTCACGCCGGGACGCATGGACGCTTCTCAAAAACAGACCGATGCGGCGTCTTTCGCTGTCCTCGAACCGGTTGCGGATGGATTCCGCAACTACCTCAAGACCAAATTCGCCGTTTCCGCTGAGGAACTGCTGATTAACCGGGCGCAATTGCTGACCCTGACCGCCCCGGAAATGACGGTGCTCATCGGGGGTCTTCGGGTCTTGAATGTAAACTTCGGACAGTCACAGAGGGGCGTCTTTACCAGACGGCCGGAGGCGCTCACCAATGACTTTTTCGTGAATTTGCTCGATATGAGCACGGTCTGGAGTGCAACTACGGAAGATAAAGATGTATTCGAGGGACATAGCCGCGCGACAGGCGAACTCAAGTGGACCGGCACCCGCGTTGACCTGATTTTCGGTTCGAACTCACAGCTCCGGGCACTGGCGGAAGTTTACGCATGTGAGGACGCCGGGGAGAAGTTCGTGTACGACTTTATCGCGGCCTGGAACAAGGTGATGAACCTTGACCGGTTCGACCTCGCCCGCTAAATTACATTCTTGAATTAGTCAAGCGTATTCGTATCAGTAAACAGATAACCATCCTGAAGTCGCGGACGTGCAGTCGGCAAATGATCCGGTGGGAGTTTGTGAAGCCGATGGATATACTGTCATTCCCGGGTACGTTCGGTTTTAATTGATGCCAGGTTTTGAAAACATGACGTTCAGGCATTTGCCCCGCTGTTTGCTTTCCAGAAAACCTGTGATTCCGCTATAATGTCAATTAAAGATTAAAGAAGGGCAAGTTGAGCATATTGGAGGCTTATATGGAACAGCAGGGTTTAAAAGTAAAGCGTATTGATAAGGGCAGCACCCATGACCCGGTCACGGTGGAGAATGCCGAACTGGCGAAAGCCCATTTGAGCGTGGAAAGAGTGGATGCGGCGACCGAAGCGGAAATTGTGGCTGCCGCCAAAGATACCGAAATCGTACTGACGCGCTACGCGCAGATGAGCAGAAAAGTCATCGAAAAACTGCCCGGATTACAGGCAATTATCCGCTACGGCATCGGCTACGACACGATTGATGTTGATGCGGCTACCGATAACCATGTGCTGGCGGTGAACGTCCCCGATTTCTGTTATGAAGAAGTCTCCAACCATGCGATGGGGATGCTGCTGATGCTTGCCCGGAAGCTGATGCAGCAAAGCAACACGCTGAAAAAGGACGGCTGGTCGGCAGCTTACAACCTCATCGTTCCGATGGGTTCCGTCACCGGGCAGACACTCGGCATCGTCGGGTGCGGGCATATCGGCCGGATTGTCGCCCGCAAAGCACAGTGTTTCGGGATGAAAGTCATCGGCTATGACCCGCATGTCGACCCGAAGCTGACGGAGGAAGCCGGCATTACCCTGAAAAGCCTGCCGGAAGTGATGCGGGAATCGGACTATATTTCCTGCAACCCGCTGCTCTGGAAGGAGACTTTCCATATCATCGGGGAAAATGAATTAAAAATGATGAAGCCGGCGGCTTTTATCGTCAATACTTCCCGCGGGCCGGTCATCGATCAGCCGTCGCTGGTGAAGGCATTGCAGCAAAAGTGGATTGCCGGGGCCGGCATTGATGTCTTTGAGAAAGAGCCGATTGACCCCAACGACCCGCTGCTGAAAATGGACAACGTCATCCTCACGCCGCACACCGCCTTTTATTCCGACGCCTCGGATATTCGCGTGCGGACGAGCGTGGCCCAGGAAGCCGTGCGGATTGCCCGCGGGCATTTGCCGAGGAATGTCATCAACAAAGGCGTCAAGCCGAAAGTCAATCTCCTACCATAACTAAAAGATTTTCCTTGTCATGGTAGTAAGAGTTTTTTAATAATTTTTCTCATTATGAGGTTGTCGGACTTGATCCGACAATCCACAAGATTTCGGGCAGCCTCAGATTTTGGTAAAAAAGGAAGAGTATTCTTTGATTAAGCCTGAAGGCAGGTGGTGGGATAAGCTGGGGGAGCCGCAGTACGGCGGGGAAATCACCATCCGTGCCAACAAGGACATCGTTAATTTCGACCCTTATTTTTCCGAAGGCCTGACGAGCATCTTCGGCGGTTGGCTGGAGCGGTTGGTCTGCGACGATTGGACGGTGGGGCCGGAGGAATGGGATTTCCGCATCGCCTGGCACCCTGTTAAATACTTGTGGGGACAGCTGGCGGCAAGCTGGGAGTTCCCGGAACCGGGCACGCATGTTATCCATTTACGGAAAGGCGTCCGCTGGCAGAACCTGCCGCCGGCCAACGGCCGGGAATTTACCGCCGACGATGTCGTGTTTCACTACAACCGTCTCTATGGCATGGGCGGCGGTTTCACCAAAGCCAGTCCTTACCGCGATGCCGACGTTCGTTTTCAGGATTTAATCTCGGTGACTGCCGCTGACAGATATACCGTCGTTTTCAAGTTCAAAATCACCAGCGCCGATTCCATTATGGAAACATTACACAATGTCAGCCTGGCGCAATGTCTGGAAAATCCGGAGGCGGTGCAAAAATGGGGGGATTTAAGCGACTGGCACCATGCCGTGGGCACCGGCGCTTTTATACTAAAGGACTTTGTGCCCGGTAATTCGGCTATATTGGTCAAAAATCCGGATTATTGGGCTTACGATGAGCGGCATCCGCAGAATAAACTGCCTTACATTGACAGACTGCGATATCTGATTATTCCGGACCAGAACGAGGCGCTGGCGGCGATACGGGCGGGGACAGTAGACATAATGGATAATGTCCCGTTCCGGCAAGCCCGGGAAATCCAACAAACAAATCCGGAAATTGTACAGATTCCAACGCCGCGGGCGCCGGCCAAAACACTGGACCCGCGCAATGACGTTCCGCCGTATGATGATATCCGTGTCAGAATGGCCTTGCAGAAAGCCGTCGACCTGCCGGAAATCGCCCGGACTTATTACGGGGGAGCGGTGGAACCGTATCCGACGTCGCTGACCTCGAAATATATGAAGGGGTGGGGATTCCCGTACGCGGAATGGCCGGAGGACCTGAAAGACGAATATGCTTACGACCCGGACGCGGCCAAATGGCTGCTGGCGAAGGCGGGCTATGCCCATGGGTTTAATACCAATGTCATCGCCGATACGTCCGCCGATTTGAACCTGCTGCAAATTGTAAAATCTTACTTGGCGGAAGTCGGCATCGAGATGGAAATCCGGCTGATGGACTCTACGGAATGGGTGAAATTCGTCAGCATCGGGCGGCAATACGACCAGTTGTCCTACCGCCAGCACGGTACGCTCGGCCACACTTACGCGCCGCTGCGGGCGATTACTCGCTTCAAGACCGGCTACGCCGCGAACTACAATATGGTCAGCGACCCGGTTTACAATAGTTTCTATGCCCAGTCATTAGCAGCGAAGAACCTGGAAGAACTGAAGCCGGTGATGCGGGATGCTAACGAACGCATCGCCCGGCAGCATTACACGATATCTTTGCTCCAGCCGACGACATTCTCGCTCTGCCAGCCGTGGGTTAAGGGCTACGGCGCTCAAATCCACTCCACCTGGATGGGCGGCGGCGGCCCCAGCATGCTGAGCTTTTACGCCTCGCGGTTCTGGGTTGACCAAAATCTGAAGAAAGAAATGGGACGGTAACATCCCCGCTTTTCATCGCCCCCTGTAAGTAAAAGTTCATCTTCAGTTAGAACCGGGACATTTTTAAAAAAAGCTCCTGATTCCTTCCTGACATGTCTGGTACAAACACTTTCTTGCCCAATAACGGGGTAGAAAGTACTAAATTTGGAGGAATAGTTAAGACAAAAGCACCAAGTCGGGAGGATAAGTTAAGTCAGCAGGATTGCAAATAATTTACAAAGAATTTACAATAATAACAATACGAAAGTACCATATAGGATTGCATAATACGATAAAATAGCATATCAAACGATATTATGAAGAGATGGCTGTCTCTTTTTTAATGTCAGCCGGCTGTTGTTTCAGCCGATAATCCGGTTGGCATAATGTTACAGACCGTAGTGTTACCATGAATTGCATCTGGTCGGTGTCGGATTATTGGCAATGGTAATTATGGGCAGTCTCGACGAGAAAGATAATATTAATTTGTTTGACGCGGATAAAAGCGCGAACCCGTATATCTATCTGGTGGATAACGCCCAAAAAATGATGCTGATACTAAAACGTGATCTTTCGGAAATCAACGGCAATAGTTCCGCGGATGAAGCAGCAGACATTCAGGATTTCATCACCGGGAAGATAAATAATCTCCTGGAGCGGATTAACAGTGGAGGGCCGTTAAACCTGCGGGAAATGGAAATATTAAATTACGCCGCCCTTGGTAAATCCAATAAACAGATTGCGGAAATAGTCGGTCTCAGTGAAAGCACGGTGAAAAACCATTTCTCCAGCACACTGAAAAAACTGCATGCCAACGACCGCACCCACGCTGTGACCCTGGCGCTGTGCAACGGCTGGCTCAGCGTGCAGAATATTTCCACGATTTTAGAAAACCGGGATGCTGCGGCTGAAGCATTGGGCGACTAACAGAACACTATCACTCCACACCGACGCAAGTCGGTATCCGTCGGTATCCAGAAAGACGTGGTTATGGGATGGATTCCCGCTTTCGCGGGAAAGACAAAATGGCGAAAACCGCTTCAAGCAAAGCTTGAAGCGGTTTTCTTTTCATCGTCATTGTCGGGCTTGACCCGGCAATCCAGAGATTACGGACATTCTCAGAATCCATGATTTTTCGGGAAGAGCAATTCAAGAATGACAGTGGGTTATAGATCCCGTTCCCATATCAAGTATGGGACAAGCTTTCAACGGGATGGAATAGAAAGGTATAGACTGTTAAACAAAAACGCCTCCGTTTTAGCGGAGGCGTTTTGATTAATTGAATCGGTGGGTTACTATTTCTTCGCGGCGCGTTTCTTAATGACGACTTTCTCGTGTGCCGGGCCGTTTGGTTTCCATGTTGTCCACACGGCATCGCCCATCTTGGCGGCCTCGTTGCAGGCGCTCACCCGCAGCACCTTGGCGTTGGTCTTGCCCACGTTGGTAATCGAATGTTTGATATTGGACGGGCAGTAGAGCAGGCTGTCGTGCCCGACAACCCGGACCTGGTCGCCAATCACGGCTTTGATTTTGCCGGAAATGACATAATAGGCATGGTCGAAAATCGGCACGTCGTCGGCATAAACGTGGTAATGTTCCTCGATGCCGCCGCCCGGGTAAAAAGTACCCAGACCCATCATGATATGAATCGCGTTTTCTTTCTCGGTCAATTGCCCTTTGTGCGTGGTCGGGTTCAGGAAACTGGATACGTTCCCGTTATAATGGTTCGTGTTCATCCCGTACTCGTGGTTGGGCAGTTCCGATTTCGAAACGATAAACCCTTTGCCGTAATCTGCCATATCAGGCCTCCTGTTATTAACTCTTGACCGGTTTAATCAGTTTAGCGACGAGTTTATCCGTGCCGGCAACATTCAGTTTCTTGAAGAAGAATGTGAACCGCTCCTCGATATCGGCGAAAATCTTGTCCAGCGTCGGCTGCGGGATATCCCAGATTTCTTTCTTGAAATCGCCGTAGGAACGCTTGCGGTTGCGGTAAAAGAACTGGACATCGGCTTCGCCGGGTTTCCGGTCGGCAGGGTATTTGGCCGCGATTCCTTTGTTGATTTTATCCAGCAGGTCCTTCGGAAAATAAGGACTGTCGAAGAACATATTCTGGAAACCGGTGGCAAGATGGACTTCCATCGTGCCTTTCTTGGGGAACAGGTCGAACATGTCGTCCGGCAGGGTGGAAGCGCCGTGTTGTACTGCGCCGCCCATGCCGAATTCGTCCCGGGCCAGTTTGGAAAGTTTTTCCAGGGTATCGAAATCGAGCTGGACTTTGGCGATGGAGCCGTCGGGCAGGACGACGCCGCCATGGGTGGTGCCGGTCTGGACAGAGATTTTGGAAATGCCCTTCATGCCGGCCGGTAAATCTTTGCGGTAGGTCTGCATGTAAGCGCGTAAATCTTCGACGGTGCTGTTGCTGTGGCCGATTTCACCGATTTCGCCGCCGACGGAAATGGTAATCCCTTTCGGTTCGACGGAGCGGATGAACTTGGTCAGTTCGGCGGTCAGACGGCCGTTGGCTTCCTGCTGGTCGAGTAAATCGGGTTTATCCAGGTCCACCATGGTGGAAGCATCAATATCGATATTATAGAAACCGGCCGCAATTGACTCCTTAATTAGGTTCTTGATGGCGGTCATTTCCTGTTCGGGATTGGCTTTGTAATTCTTGGCATTGACTTGGCAGTGGTCGCACTGCAAGAAGACGGGGCCTTTATAGCCTTCGGCCAGGCCGCCGGCGATAATCGCGGTGGCGAATTCGGCCGGGGTCTGTTTGGTGTAAGCCAGTTCGGAGCGGGCGATTTCGAAAACGAACGGCCCGACTTTATTCTTGATAGCGGCGCGGAACATGGCGCGGGCGAAATCAAAGGTTACGCCGCGGACGTTGACTGCCGGCACGGTGAACCCGCCGTATTTTTTACCCATGGCATCGTAGAGGTTCTGGATGCTGGCGTAGAACAATCCGCCGGCATAAGCCATTTCGCGGATTTTGGCCTGTTTGGCCGCGGCATCGGTCCCGAAAACCATGTCTCTGACTAAAACGTCAAGTTGTTGGGGTGTGGTTGCACTCATTTTTTTTCTTTTCTCCTAAATTAATTACAAAATATTGCGGCTGCCGTTGTATCTGAGTGTGTCGTACATTGTTGGAACATCAACCAGACTGAGGTGGCCCAAAACGTTAACAATCGGGACAGAACTGATTTTGCCGTCTTTGGAGCAAACCAGCTGGCCCCACTGCTTCTTGTCAATAAGGTTCATGGCGGCGATGCCGAAGTAGCGGCCCATGCGGCGGTCGTAAGCGCAGGGCGCGCCGCCGCGCTGAATGTGGCTGAGGACGACGCAGCGCGTTTCGATGCCGGTGCCTTTAGTTATCTGCGCGGCTACATGTTCGCCGATGCCACCCAGTGTTTCATGCCCGAAAGCGTCGAATTTCTCGTCCCGGGCGACGATGCTGCCGCCTTTTTCTTTGGCGCCTTCGGAGACGATCACGATGTCGTAACGGGCGCCGCCCTTGCGGCCTTCGAGAATCAGCTCGTTCACCCGCTGCATATCGAAATCATATTCCGGGATTAAGGTAATATAAGAGCCGGAAGATTCCCCGGCTTTGAGCGCCAGCCAGCCGGCGCTGCGTCCCATCGTCTCGATGACGAAGACGCGGCTGTGTGAACCGGCGGTAGTGCGTAATTTATCCACGATATCGGTGATGACTTCCACGGCAGTCTCAAAACCGAGCGTGTAATCGGTGCCGAAAAGGTCTTTATCAATCGTTTTCGGAATGCCGACCACGGGCACGCCGTCCTGGTGCAGCTTGGCGGCGACACTGAGGGTGTCGTCCCCGCCGATGGCCACCAGCACGTCAATGCCGAGGTGCTTAATGTTGGCCAGCGTGGTTTTGGAGGTATTGTTCTTGCTGCTATAGGGGTTGAACCGTGAAGTCCCGAGGTATGTCCCCCCGAGCCGGTCCCATGTCCGGACAACATTTTCGGTCAGGGGCATTGTATTATCTTCGAGTTCTTTGGTGTTGGTGAAAGACAGGCCTTTCCAGCCGTCTTTAATCCCCACTACCTCGTACTGAAAATTGCGCTCCGTCTCTGTTTGCCGGTCCAGTGCGGTTTTGGTGACCCATTTGACTGCCGCATTCAAGCCGGCACAGTCACCGCCGCCGGTCAGAATGCCAATTTTGATTTTTTTCGACACATCCAACTCCGTTTTTATTTATGGTAATAAATTGATTACAGTTTCAAAGTCATGCACACATCTTGCCTCAGGAAAATTCATTGTGAAATTTCAGCGTGATGATGGCTTTGTCAACAACATTATACAATAGTCAATGCTGGGTTAACCAGTTTTATCTGCATTTTTTCGGTCGCTTGAACTTATTGACAAGGATTGCTAAAAAGACAATAATTGCTGGAAAGAAAATCTGCGCGACCGCGGTCATGTCATCGGATGATGATTCCGGACCCCGGTGTATAACGGCGAAAATATAAATCGAGGGAGTAAACAGAGATGGAAAAGGTATGCAAGACAACAGACGTCGCCAAAGCTGCGATGAAGGGGTTTATTGTCAAAGAGAAGCAAATCCTGGTGGCAAACATTGACGGGCAGTTTTTCGCGGTCGAGGCCCTATGCCCTCATATGAATGGCTATTTGCCCAGCGGCAAGATCGAAAATGGTGAAGTTATCTGCCCGGTACACCGCGCGCGTTATGATGTGAAAACCGGGAAACTGGTGAAGAATGTTGATATGCTGGTCAAGATGGCGACCGGTCACAGCGCCAAAGACCTGAAAGTTTATACGGTTAAGGTTGAAGGTGGCGATGTTTTCATTGACATCTAGTCCGGTTTAGCGGATTACGCCGTCCCGAACGGCCGATTATCTTTCCGGCCGTTAAACCGGATAGTGTGATTGCCGGACATCACCGCCGCCGGCATCCCGCCCCCGATAATAATGATTGATTTTGCCCCCATGAGTTCCTGTTAATTTGGCGTTTTATTCGCTTGCTGCCCTCATGACAACATGCAACGTCACAATGGTTTACCGGTGAATAATTAGGGAAGGAAAACAGGATGGAAAAAAGGGAGCACCGCTGAGCAAACATCCCGATATTCGCGAAGGCGATCAGCGTCAATCAATGATATTCAAAACGAAATTTAATCCCAACTAAAATTTGCTCTATCCTGCCGGAAACAAAGGCCAAAATAGGGTAATCACTTCTAATAAATTTACTTTTGTTTTTTATTACTGATGAACGCCATAAGAATTCCCATCCTGGTCGGCAAAGACGCCCCACCAACCATATGGTTGTTTCTTTGGTTCATCAATTATTGAAACTCCTTGCGATTTTAAACTTGCAAACGTTTCTATAATATTGTCAGTTTCAAACACCATACCAGTTGATTTACCTATTTTCGCTAAGGTGCTCGATAGGAAGGCGCTCCGGGCATACCCTTTGTGGCCTTATACAAAAGAATCCTTGTCTCTGCACCAGGAGGAGCAACTTCAATCCATCTTTGATTTGGTCCCATGGGTTGATCGGTACGTGTTTTAAAACCTAATTTCTGAGTGTAGAATTCCAAAGCCTTGTTCTGGTCAGTTACTTGCACGGTGATGGTTCCAATTTTTGTAAGCATAATACTCTCCTCTTGGCAACAATTATAGTTATTCTAATACAAATGTCAAAGTTCCTCCCATTACAACTTAAATTAAAAATGGTCTCACATAAACCTTGGGCGATCCTGTCGGAAACTAAGCCCAAACAGTATAACCACCTCTGCGAATTTACCACTATCAGGGAAAAGTATTACAAATTTATAACATTTTGATAAATATCCATTTTTACATTGAAACAGATATGTAAACAAATATTGCCTTTGCTATACTTATGTATTAACGTAGAGTTATTTTTATATCTGGGTAGTTGGTGGTGCGGTTAGGCCTTCATATTTTCTTGATTACGAACATATGAGGCAGGAATCTATGAAAACCGTAGAAAATAAGTCAGTATCAAATCCAAAAATAACCACTGATTATTTGGAACTTCTCAAGCCTTTCGGTTCCATAGTTGTAATATTAGTAATTATTACATCGTTTCTTTTCTATTTTCTGGGCATTAAATCGAAATATTAACCCTCACGACCTTTTGCTGGTTCTCAACTGTATTTTCGTGGTAGCCCCATCGCTTATCGTTGGGACTATCGCTGCTCGAAGTTTTACCCGAACTGGTGTTTGGCCGACCTTATGGATGGGAATCGGAACGCTTACTTTCGGGCTTGCCGTACTACTAAGCAACTGGTTCGGACTTTCATCTTCAAACAATGCGACCACAGTATATGCAATCGTGGCATTGTTGGCAGGCTCGTTCCATTTGATTAGCGGTTTTTTCGCCTTGAATGCGATTCCTTCAAAACAGGCATCTGGGCGTTTCTCGTCACTGTTGCAGGTATACATCAGCGCTTTAGTATTTATAATTGTTTTTGCCGTAATCAGTCTGCATGGAGTAATGCCGCCATTCTTTTTAGCGTCATCGGGCGGGACTAATATTAGAACAATAATTCAGACGATTGCAGCTATATTTTTCCTGCTGGCGGGTTTGATGCTTTTCCAGCCGTCTTTGAAATCTAAATCCTCGATGCTCCATTGGTACTCTCTGGGACTGTTGCTGATGGGCCTTTCGATGGGCGGCTCAATAATAGTTAAATCGGTCGGAACACCGTTTAGCTGGACACTGCGAATTGCCCAATTGCTAGGCGGCGTTTTTATATTGTTTGCGGCTGTAGACACTTTAAATGAGGCCAGATCAAGACAAATCTCCGTAGGTGATGTCATGGCCGACTCGTTCAACGAAATTCAGGCTAAATTTAAGCAAAGCGAAGAACGATTCCGTAATCTTTTTGAAAATATGACCGAAGGTTTTGCTATCTGTGAGATGATTTACGATGTTGAAGGCAAACCTGTTGATTACCGATTCTTATCTGCAAATTCGATGTTAGGAAAGATCCAAGGTTTATCTCCGAGCAAAATAATCGGGAAGACTATCCGCGCCATTAACCCCAATGTACAAATGAAAGCAATTGAAAACTTTGGGAAGGTTGTCTCAACCGGAGAATCTCTTCATTTTGAAAATTATAGTCAGGATTTACAAAAATGGTTCGAAGTGTATAGTTATAGGTCTGGACCTGGACAATTCGCGTTCGTATTGCTCGATATCAGCGAACGCAAGAAGGCAGAAGAAGCGCTCGTAGAAAGCGAAGCGCGTTTTCGATCAGTGCTGGATAGCACCCGGGATGTTATCTATCGAACAAATTTGCGAACCGGCCGTTACGAATACATAAGCCCCTCAAGTGAAGAAATCATTGGTTATTCAGGCTCTGAGTTAGCTGCTTTGAACCGCCAAACTTCACTGGCCATGATTCACCCGGACGATTTATCGCTCTTTCAATCACTGTTGAAGCATTCGGAAGAAACCGGCTATGGAGAAGGGGAATACCGTCTGCAGACCAAAAAGGGAGACTACCTGTGGGTTTCTAATCGCTTGTCAATTACCAAAGATAGCGCTGGCAGACCATTATACCGGGATGGCATCTTTCGTGATATTACCGAACGCAAGAAGGCAGAGGAAGCCCTTAAAGCAAGCGAGGAGAAGTACCATAATCTATTCGAAACGATGAGCGAGGGTTTCATTCTTGCCGAAAATGTCAATGATGACGATGGCAAACCGGTTGATTACCGTTTCCTGGACGTAAACTCTGCAGGTGAGCGGTTTTTTGGGCGTCCTCGCTCAGAGCTTATCGGGCGAACTTACCGCACTATCGGAGGTGAAAAGGCCGACCCGGAATGGATTGAAAAGCTCACCCATGTTGCTCTAACCGGAGAACCCGTAATTATCGAACGCTACGCACCCGTCGGTGGACAATGGGTATCGCTTAAGGCATATTCGCCGCAGGTGGGCCAGTTCGCTGCATTTTTCGAAAACATAACTGAGCGCAAGAAAGCGGAGGACGCGTTAAAAGCAAATGAAGAGCAGTTCCAGGCCCTGGCCAATAATATTCCCCAACTGGCCTGGATGGCGGATGGTGAAGGCTGGATTTTCTGGTATAACCAGCGGTGGTATGACTATACCGGGACTAACCTGGAAGAGATGAAAGGCTGGGGCTGGCAGAAGGTGCATCACCCGGATTACGTCGAACCGGTCACTGAAAAATTCAAAAAATACGTCGCTACAGGAGAAGCCTGGGAAGATACGTTCCCTCTGCGGGGTAAGGATGACAATTACCGCTGGTTCTTATCCCGCGCTTTCGCGATACGAGATAACAATGGCAAAGTAATGAGATGGTTTGGTACCAACACCGACATAACGGAGAAACTTGAAGCGGAAGAAAATTTGAGGCGATATTCCTCAGATCTCGAGGTTTCCAACAAGGAACTGGAAGCGTTTGCTTATTCCGTATCTCATGACTTGAGAGCACCACTGAGGACGTTGGATGGCTTTAGCAAAGCTGTGATGGAAGATTACGAAGACAAGCTGGATGATACCGGCAAGGATTACCTCAGGAGGGTTAGAGACGCCGCTAAACACATGGACCAGATTACCAGGGATATGCTGACATTATCCCGTGTCATACGTTCTGATTTACGAATGGATGATGTTAACCTCAGTAACATCGTTTCAACTATAGCCAACGAACTAAGCGAAAAAACACCGAGCAGAAAAGTTGAATTTATTATCTCTCCAGACGTTATCGCCAGAGGAGATGCCTCACTCCTGCAAATGGCTTTATTTAATCTGATGGAAAATGCATGGAAATTTACAGCTAAAACCACAGAAGCAAGAATCGAATTCGGCACCATGGTCAAAGACGATGAACGGATCTATTTTGTTAGTGACAACGGCGTTGGGTTTGATATGCGATATGTTGATAAACTATTTCAGCCTTTCCAGCGTTTGCACACCGATGCAGAATATCCCGGAACCGGAATTGGTTTGGCAATTGTCCAGCGTGTTATCAGGCGCCATGGCGGAAGAATTTTGGCGGAGTCCCAGGAAGGAAAAGGAACAACAATTTATTTTACTCTGGGCTAAACTAGAGGAAGCACGGATGAACGAAAAATACATACTGCTGGCCGAAGATAATGAGAATGACGTTTTATTGACCAGGAGAGTGCTGAAAAAATATCAGATTGACTATGGCTTAGTGGTTGTTTCCAACGGGCAACAAGCTTTGGATTTCCTCTCCTCTAAGGATTTGAGCAATATGCCTTCTGTTGTGTTGCTTGATATAAAGTTGCCTCTGGTCGACGGCATTGAAGTACTTCGAAGCATTAGAGCAAAAGATAGCACCAGGCTACTGCCGGTAATAATGTTAACCGCTTCAGTTGATGAGAAAGACAAGAAAGAAAGCCTTCGTCTCGGAGCCAATGATTTTCAATGTAAACCCGTTAACTATGATGAATTTGTGCAGCTAATCATGCAAATATCTTCTAAATGGTTAGCGAATTAATGGTTCCTTATTTAGAAATTATACTTAGAACAATTTGCGCTTTGAAATGAAAACTGGCCTCAGATAAAATTTGAGCAATGCCAACGGAAACGATTTTTGGGCCAGTATAACCGCCTTTGACAAATTTGGGCAGTCGGAAAGGAAATGTATCACAGGCATTTTTGTAAATATAGTCGTCGAGATTGGTACTCACTTACTTTTCAGTCATTAATTTGTTGATATTTATCCACAAAGTGGTAAGTTCTTTGGTTTATAACGTTTAGGAAAGACAGGAAGGAGGGCGGGAATGAATCCTGAGGAGTTGTCACCAAAACAACGTGATGAACTAATCGGCACATTGAAAGCTCGTTTTGAGAAAAACATGAACCGCCATACGGGTCTCGAATGGGCTAAAGTGCAACCAAAGATTGAAGATAATACGGAAAAACTTTGGTCTCTTAATGAAATGGAGAGGACCGGTGGTGAACCGGATGTCGTTGGTTATGATAAAAAGACGGGCGAATATATTTTTTATGATTGTTCAGCGGAAAGTCCCAAAGGCCGCAGAAATGTTTGTTATGACCGTGAAGCGCTGGAGTCGAGAAAAGAATTTAAACCAAAAGATACCGCAATGGACATGGCAACAGCTATGGGCATCGAGATATTAACGGAAGAACAATATCGAGAGTTGCAGAAACTTGGAAATTTTGACGCGAAAAACTCGTCGAGCTGGTTGAAGACACCGGATGAAATTAGAAAACTCGACGGAGCCATCTTTGGCGATCGTCGCTACGACCATGTCTTTGTGTATCATAACGGTGCGGACTCTTACTATGGCTCCAGGGGGTTCCGTGGCTGGTTAAGGGTCTAAATTTTGATTTTGGAATTTAGTATTTCTTTGATTTTTACTCATATGTATGATGATATAATCAGTCATGGCAACCAACCGCCGGAAACGTATCCACGGAACGGCGAACTTGCCGATATCCGTCCAGCCGGTAAAACTACCTGAGATTATTGTAGCGGTAGTTTCTGATGCCGGGCACCAACCGCCAGACGGTCAAGACAAACACCACGGAAAGCACCCCGCCGATTACCATCGTCGACCCGGCGCCGATGGCGGCGGATAGAGTCCCCACCTCGATTTGTCCTAAATTGTTGGCCCCCATCGCGGCAAAACTTCCGATGGAAGACACCCGTCCCAGCAGCTGGTCCGGAGTGGTGAGCTGCAGAATTGTCGAGCGCATCGTCATGCTCAGGGTATCCGTCATGCCCAGGATGCCGACGATTATCAGTCCCAGCGGGAAGCTGCGGTTGAAGCCGAAGGCAATCAGGAAAACAGCATACGTTAGAGTTCCGATCAGGCTGAGCAGGCCCTTTCTGCCAAACCGGGCGGTGAAAAATACAGCGAAAGCTCCGAGGATACCCCCCAGGGCATTGGCGGTGGTCAGCAGTCCGGTGCCGGCGGCCCCGAGACCGAAAAGCTGGCGGGCGAACATCGGGAAAAGCTGCCGGTAAAAGCTAACGATGGTAACCCCCACGTCCAGGAGGTAGAGGCCGGGCAGCAGCTGGTGCTTTGACACAAAAGCGACTCCATCCTTCAACGATTTCCAGGCGCTCTGACGTGCCATTGCCTCCGGCTTCCCGGCGGCCCTGATGAGTAACGGTAAAAACGCGCCGAAAAGGCAGATACCGGCGGTCACACCGAAGGCCGCGGTTACCCCCAGGTGGACATATACCTGCCAGAACAGGATGGGGCTGATGACAGCTAACACTTGCCCGGACACATTGAGCGTGGTGACCGCATGCGTCAGCAGGTCACGGGGCATCACCCGGGGCAGCAACCCCGGGCTGGCTGAGGCGCCGAGCATGCCGAACATGCCGGCAATGCCGGAAGCGACAAAGATGTTCCACGGCGCGAGGTCATGGCCGGCCGCCAGCAGCGTCAATATCACAAATAAGACGGCGTTGGCGAATTGGGTCAGCGCCATAAGTTTCTTACGGTCGAACCGGTCGGCCAGCATTCCGCCGTACAGCGCCACCGGCAGCTGCACCAGCTGCACCGCGCCAAGTAACCCAAGCTGGGCGGCGGAGCGGGTGGTGTCGTACAGCCATTGTGAACTGACCAGCGTGAACAAAAGCGTCGAGACAGTAGTGGTTACATTGCTGGCCCAGAGGAACGAAAAATCCCGGCGGGTAAACACTGCCCACGGGGAGATTGGCGCCGGTTTGGATTGCGGGGTTAAATCAGACATATTTTATTATACACTGAGACGGAATGAGACAGGAATAGCGCCACGGTGTTTTATCGTAAATTAAAAGCCTATCCCCGATCGGGGATAGGCTTTTAATGTTTTTAATTTCAGTTGAACAAGTGATTAACGGTCTATTTTCTGACGAGTTTGAACTGTTCCCGTTTGGCGATGGCTTCCTTGACTGAAATCACGAGGTCTTTGGCGCCGAGGCCGAAGAAATCCTTCAATTCGTCAACTTCCGCGGTCAGCCGGGCAGACTGGCTGAATTCGTCTTCCACGCCGACTTTGACCAGCGCCGCCGGGGCGCTTTCCGCTAATACGGAGGCGACGGCATCGCCCAGGCCGCCGATAATCGTGCCGCCCTCGGCGGTGACGATGGCGCGGGTCTGTTCGGCCACCTTAATAATGGCTTCTTCATCCAGCGGTTTGATCGTGCTCATGTTCAGAATCCCGACATCCAGGCCTTCTTTTTCCAGGATTTCGACGGCCTTGATGGCTTCGGTGACGAGGTAACCGGTGGCGATAATTGTAGCGTCTTTACCGTCCTTGATGGCATAAGCCTTGCCGATTTCGAAAGGATAATCCTCGGTGAAGATTTTATACGGCGCAGGCGCGGAATACTCCATTCTGAAGAATACCGGACCGACGTAATCCACCATTGCGATGTAGGCTTTTTCCGCTTCCACCGCATCCGCCGGGTTCAAAATGACCAGGTTCGGCAGGCAGCGGGTGCAGGCAATCCCTTCCACGATATCGTGGGAGATGCCGAGGTCGCCCCAGGGGGCGTCACGGGCGGTGATTTTAACGTTGAAGCGGTCCACCAGGATACTTTGGCGTATCTGGTTGTAGGCGCGCTCAATCACGGCGAAGGAAAAACTATGGATGAAGGGGATGAATCCCTCGGCGGCCAGCGCGCCGGCAATCACCGCGCCGTTGGCTTCGGCGATACCGCACTCGACAATCCGCTCCGGAGCGTTTTTCTTGAACCATTCGATACCGGGCATGCCCATATCTTCCAGCACCACTACGATATTCGGGTATTTCTGGCTGACTTTGACCATGGCGGTTTCGGCGGCTCCCGCAGTTGCGGTGGCCGGGCCGATTTGTACGTATTTATTAAATTTAACCATAAATTTCTCTCCCTTCCTTGACGGCGATGGTCGTGCCTTCCAGTCTGGAATAATGCAGGTGGACGCTTTCCCAAACCGGGATGCCGTGCCCTTTGACGGTGTGGGCGATGATGCACTTCGGTTTGCCGTCGCCGTAGAGGTTGTTTACCAGGTCCAGCGTATCCAGTACCTCGCCCATGCTGTGGCCATTGATTTCGCGCACGTCCCAGCCGAAGGCTTTGAATTTATCCGCCAGCGGTTCGATGGGCATAATCATCTCCACTGGGCCGTCCAGCTGGAATTTATTGTAGTCGACGATGCAAATCAGGTTATCCAGCTTGTACTTGGCGGCAAACATGATTGCTTCCCAGTTTTGCCCTTCGTTCAGTTCGCCGTCGCCGACGATGCAAAAGACCCTGTAAGCCGGGTTGTATTTCAATATCAGTTTGGGGTAATTGGCGGTGGTGACTTGCACGGTAGGCGGATGGATCGCGGTATGGATTTTCTCCGCTTTGGCCATCCCGGCCGCGAAAGAAAGACCCTGTCCCAGCGACCCGCCGGAATAATCGATACCGGGGGTGCACCAGCGGTCGGCATGACCCTGGAACTGGGAGCGGAAAGCATAATATTTATCCAGCATATCGCGGGAGACATAGCCGATTTCCGGCAGGACGGCATAAATGGCTTCGGCGGCATGCGCTTTCGAAAGGACGACGCGGTCCCGTTCCGGCCAATCGCAATTATTCTTATCCAGTTTCAGGTGATGGAAATACAACGCGGTGACAATATCCACGGACGACATCGTGCCGCCGGCGTGTCCCTGCTTGCTGTTCTCAAATATCCGCACGATATTGCGGCGGACGAGGTTTGCCTTATCTTCAAGTTCTGCGATTACTTCTGGGCTGTGAGCCATGTTTTCCTCCCTTTAGTCTCGATTTTTACAGTGCTCAACGATAAACTGCTGCCGCATTTCGGGCAGACGTTCTTGTAATAGCCGAGAACTGTTTCTTCATTGGGGATTGCGCGCATGTAAAGCCGTCTTTTGATTTCTTCACCAAAGTACAGCATGTTATTACATTTACCGCAATAAATCTTTTCTGTCATCCCTAACCTCCTGTCTTATTTCAGAAAAAGATAGCATTTTCTATGGCTGTAATAAGATTTTGATGTCTTTCGCTTTCTTGTGGGCTTCGAATGCCTTGACGGCATCGGCCAGCGGGAAGACCGTAATCATCGGTTTCAAATCCAGTTTGGGCAATATTTCCAGCGCCCGGGGGAAGGAATACGGCGCCAATTTAACGGAATGGACGGATAATTCCTTGGAATACATGTAGAAGATGGGCAGTTCGATATCTTTGTTGCCCGGATAAACGCCGGCCCAGACGATGTTGCCGCAGCGTTCCGAAAGCATTACCAGCTGACGGGCCAGGACGGTGATGCCGGTAGCTTCGATACAGACGTTGAAACCTCGGCCTTCGGTGAATTTATTGGCGATGGCCAGCAGGTCTTCGTTCAGCGGGTCGACGGTGACATCGGCGCCGAAACGTTTGGCCAGCGCCCGTTTTTCCGCGACCGGTTCGGAAACCAGCACTTTGGCGGCGCCGGCTTTGATGGCGACCTGTAAAATCAGCAGGCCGATGGGGCCGCCGCCTGTGATAATCACCGAATCCCCGACTTTGACTTTAGCGATATCAACCGCATGCACGGCGATGGATAATGGCTCCAGGAAAGCGCCCACGTCCAGCGGTAAATCGTCCGGCAGTTTGTAGACCAGGCTTTCTTTAAAGCAGCCGTAATCCGCCATCACGCCCACAAACGGGGTGACGCGTTCGCAGAAATGTTCCATTTTATTCTGGCAGTAATAGCAGCCGCCGCAGGTTTTGCGGAAATTCATCGCCACATGCTGCCCGATTTTGAAATTACCTTTGACTTCTTTCCCGATTTCGACGATGGTGCCGGACGCTTCGTGGCCGAGGATTTTGACGCCGGGACGCATCGGGGTGACGGCCAGCGGGCCGCCGATGGCGCCGGGCGGGAACGCTGCGCCGACCGTGCCTTCCAGAATTTTAGGGTCGCTGCCGCAGATGCCGGCATAAGCAATTTTGACTTTAATCTCATCCGGTTCGCAAACCGGTTCGGGAATATCCTGTACTTCTAACACACCGGGGGCTTTAATGACTGCTGCTTTCATGAACCGCTCTCCTCTATATAATGGATGATGATTTGTCCTGATATTATCTTAATATCAATGAGGGTAAGTTAGCAACTAAATGAATTATAGTACGTACACGTATTTTGCTTCATTATTATAATTTGTTTTATCGCCTAATGCAAAATAAATCGAGACGGTTTTTGCTGCCGGCGGAAAAATTCATAAAGCTGCACGTTATTGCTCCTTCTCCAAGAAGCTGATATAATCTGACATAACGATATTATCAGTTTGAGAGTAATCATGTCGATTGACGCCGTGTTTCTGAAATCAATACCTTACTTTTCGGTGATGAATCCGGCCGAACTGGAAGCCATCAAGCCGTTATTTGCCGAAAAAACAGTGCAGCGCGGCGAGGTCATCCTGATGGAAGGCGAGGCTTCTGACACGCTGTTCTTCGTGGCGGCGGGCGCGGTCAAAATCTTCAAAACTTCTGCCCAGGGGAAAGATCAGATTCTCAGCATCGCCCGCCCCGGGGAAGCGCTCAACGACATCCCTATTTTTGACGGCGGTACGAATCCGGTCAATGCCCAGGCGATGGGCCCGGTAACACTTTACTCCCTTAAAAAAGATCGTCTGCAGAACATCCTCCGGCAGTATCCCGTTGTCGCACTGAACACTAATAAAGTGCTGGCGCAAAGGATGCGGCTGCTCGTTTCGCTGGTGGAAGACCTTTCTTTCCGGCATGTCCTCGGCAGGGTGACCAAAATATTACTCACCCACGCCGGTGATGGCGCCGGGGGCACCGACCATCTGACCCAGCAGGAAATGGCCGCGATGGCCGGCACCGCCCGGGAAGTGGTGGCGCGTTCCCTGAAATCGCTGGAAGAACAGGGTTTGATCCGGCTGGAACGCCACCGTATCGTCATCACGGATAAAAAATCCCTGGAGGATATCGTGGCGGATTCCGGTTGAGACAAAGGTCACAGACAACCACGGCCGAATCCACTAAATTGGAATCATATGGAGGCATACGCAATTGGTTGAAATGCCCGAAATTAATCAGGAAAAATGTAATCAGTGCGGTCTTTGCGTCACCGTCTGCACCTGCGGCGCCATCGTCATGGAAAACAGGCAGGTGATGATTGTCGAGACTGAAGATTGCCACTGGTGTACTAATTGTGAAGCCGTTTGCCCCACCGGCGCGGTGACCTGCTCTTTTGAGATTATCGTCGAAGAGTAAATTCTTCTTTATTGTTTCAGATTGCGCTCTTTTCAGCTCCGTGCCGCGAAATTCCTCTTTTTATTCCCCGAAATGAGACCATTGTCACATTGAGACCATTATCACATACGCTGCTTCCCGTTGCGTCTAGAATAAAAGCATAAATGTGATGCGGAATGCGACAAATGGAGGTGAAGGAAATGTTACATTGGAAACTTAAGAGTTGCAGCCGGTGCGGAGGCGACTTGTTTGTTGACCGGGATGCGGATGGGTGGTTTGAGCAGTGCCTGCAGTGCAGTCACCGCCGGGAACTCCGGGATGTTCGCAAACAGATGGTGCCGGTGGGTGCCGGAATCAAAGAAGATTGGAGTAAGGAAGGCAATTGAAGGCTGCAGCGTGAAAAAGACCTCTGAAAAGAGGCCTTTTTCATTTTTAACCGGAGAAATGGTTTTGACGGGAAGACGAAAGGCTTCCCGTTTTTTATGTTGCTTTAGCTGATTTGTTTTTTGTTTTAAGCTATAATAGGGGTACTTAAAGCGGCCAAAGGAGCCAGCTATGACGGTTGAAATCAGAAAAGCGGTATACACTGATGTTCCGGCTATCACCGGAATCTATAACGAAGCGATTCTAACCACCACCGCCACTTTTGATAAAGAGCCGAAGACTACCACCTCGCAAAGGAAGTGGTTTAAAGCCCACGGCCCCAAAAATCCCATCGTCGTAGCCGTCGCAGACGGGAAAGTGGTCGGTTGGGCCTCGCTCAGCGCTTACTCCGACCGCTGCGCTTATGCCGAGACGGCGGAAATCTCGGTTTACGTTAAAGAGAGCTTTCGCAATCAGGGGCTCGGCAAGAAATTAATGCAGGCCGTCCTAGATGCGGGCAAAAAGGCAGGCCTGCATACCGTGATTTCCCGGATTGCCGGCGGCAATAATGTCAGCATCAACCTACATCATGAATTAGGTTTTACCGATATCGGCGTGATGAAAGAAGTGGGCAGCAAATTCGGGCAGTTGCTTGATGTCTACCTGCTGCAGAAAATGTATTAGCTTAAAAATTTTACCACAGGAAATGAATTAGAGACGGCTCCGTCCGTCTTTTTTCATTATCCCTCTTTCGTAAAGGGAGATTAAGAGGGATTTATTCTGCCTCACTATACTTCCCATCGTGAGAACATGGGATTTCTCCCTGAGCCTGGCATCGAATGTCCCCCAGTGACCGTCAAAAAGTTTTAATATCATCCATTTGTTGACTGTGAAACAAAGAAATTTTCCCCATTGATAAAATCCCTATTGATGAAAATTAATTTTCGATGTAATATAAGCCATAGAAAAGGGAGGTTGCGATGCGGCGAACACGGATTTTAGTAGTGGACGACGAACCGGCTATCCGGAAATTGTTGCGGGCCAATCTCGAATTCGCCGGTTTTGATGCTATGGCCGCCGGCGACGGCATTGAGGCGCTGAAGCTGGTGGAAAGGGAAGCCCCCGACCTGGTGCTGCTGGATATCATGATGCCCAAAATGGACGGCTTTGAGACCTGCAGCCGCATCCGGGAAGGTCGCAAACCCCGATTATCATGCTCAGCGCCAAGGACGAAGAGCGCGACAAAGTAAAATGCCTGGAAATCGGCGCGGACGACTATATCACCAAACCGTTCGGCGCTAAGGAACTCACTGCCCGGATTAATGCGGTTTTACGGCGGACATCCGCGCGCGAATCGGCGGTCAATGAGCCGAATTTCACTTGCGGCGACGTTAAAATCAATTTTGCGCAAAGAAAGGTCACTGTCCGTGGCAAAACCGTCAAATTGACGCCGACGGAATATAACCTGCTGCGGGAACTGGCCCTGAATGCAGAAAAAGTGCTCACTTATAACCAGCTGCTCAACCGTGTCTGGGGACCGGAATATGCGCAGGAAAGAGAATACCTCCATGTTTTCACCAGCCGCCTGCGTGCTAAGCTCGAGGCCGACCCCGCCAAACCAGTTTTCATAGTCACCGTCCCCGGCATCGGCTATAAGTTCCAGCTCCAACTTTAACTTCTTTTACTTCCGAATGGCTTGTTTCAATATTTTGTCTGCAAGGGCAGGTTAAAAACCTGCCCTTCATTTTGTTTGAAAGTTGGACAGGCGTCCCTGCCTGTCCGTGCCGCATCAAAAATTCCTTGCCGCACGCCATTAATTTCCTCTTCAAATTCATTGTTCGCAACTGTTATAGTCCCACTCACCACTTTTCCATTGTCATTCTCGACCTGATCGTGAATCCAGTCTCCATAATCCCTGTAAATTGAAAGCTGATAGCTGATAGCTTTTTCCCTTATCCAATCTTTAGCAAACGTTTATAATTTCACTTCTGGCGTTTAGTTTTCATTAATAATTCCCCATTATACTGGATTTGCCTATATTGCCGTGAAATCCGTTAAGGGGGGATAACGCTTATGTGACAGAAATTAGCGGGGGAAAATGCACAGGGCAGCGGGCATAAAAAGACAGCTTTTTCAGGCTGCCCGGCCGCAATCCGCTAAAGGTAGAGATAATTATTCGCAACAGGTAAAAATAGTAATAATAAAAGGAGAAGGAATGAAAACATTTTTCGCATTGTGTCTGGTTTTAGTTTTAGTTCTAGCTATCGCCTTACCCACCGCGGTGTTGGCCAGCGGCATCACGGCCGGAGTCAGCGGTGATGTCCCGCCGGTGCCGGTATTAACCAGTATTTCGACGACTAATGGCACGCCACATGCCACCAGCGTTGGCACGTCAGTTGATATTTCGGAAACTCTGACCGGCAGCAGCTTCGATACCGACCCCACTGCGGTAGTCACAGTAACGATTACCGGTGTTGGTGTCACCGCAGATACGGTTGTAGTATCAAATAGCACTACTATTTCCGCCATTTTCCACCTGGCGGCCGGTCCTGCCACAACCTCCGGTGTCAGAAATGTTTATGTTCATCAGAGCGGACGAGACAGCGTTGATATCGTCCACTTTACTGTCAACGGTTATATTGTTGTCACTGCGCCTTCTGCCGTTACCCTGGGTGTGATGACCTATGGAAGCAATACCACCGGACAAAGTGCTACCCAGGGTTCCGTGGAAACGAATGATTCGACGAACTCAATCCTGGCTGACGATTTGAAAGGAACTGCCTCCGGTTATATGAATACAGCCGCCGATGGTTCGGGCACTTCCCTTTCCCACGAGTTCCAGATCAGTAAAGACGGCACCACTTATGCGAACGCAGATTCCGGGGCCGGGATAAGCTACAGCAATGTGGCCAATGCGGGCACACTCTCTTTCTATGTTAAACAGCAGGTTGCATCACCCGATACCGTTGGTTCATACCAGATTACGATCACTTTTACCGGAAGTGTCCAATAATAATTCTCCCTTCAGATGGAAGTGGTGAGACCGTGCAAACGGTCTCACCACTGGTTATTTACAAATAAAGATATTTATTGCGAAGTTGGTAGCTGCATGAAGAACAGGGTCATCCCCGTAATTTTATTGATATTATGCTTAACGTTAGCACTGGCTTCGCCGGCAATGGCAGCACAAAAGCCGGTCAAAAAAATCGGCACGGCTGCGAATTATGATTCTATTACTGTAACTGCCCCCTCGTCTATCAATCTGGGTGTGATGACCGTCGGCAGGGCAACTACCGGTCAAAGTAATTCTGACGGCTCAATCACTAATGCTGCTGCTCCCTGTACTGTGCACGTATCAGATACCGCAACTGGTGATCCTGGTCATATGGTTGCCACAGGTCCGGTTTACTTAACCCAACAATTGAAAATCGGTCAAAATCCTGATGATCTTTATGATGCCGATAGTGGTTTTAACTATAGTGGTTCAGGTAATACTGGTGATTTGCCGTTTTACGTTAGCCAGCAGGTGGAACCGGGCGATGCTCCGGGTTCCTATTCCATTACTATTACTTTCGTTATCAGTTATCAATAATTGTTAAAACTTGAATGAACAAGGCGGTACTTGCATGAAAAAGGCGTTTCTCTGTATCTTTCTGGCCTTAGGTTTAGTAGTGGCGCTGGCCGCGCCGGTTTTTGCCAGCGTCACTGTTTATAACGGGAAAATCGAGGAAACTGTCAGCCCTGGTCAGACTTACACCTATACAATGACTGTGCAAAATTCCGCCGATTCCCCCGCAGATTTCGGCGTTGAAATTGACGGTTATGGGACATCGGCCAATCAGGATTTTGTGATGCTGTCCCCGGCTGATGATACCAGCCCTGAGTCTGCCCGGGCAATGCTCACGGTAGCACCGGCGGCTTTCCATCTGGAAGCCAACGCGACACAGGACCTCACTGTGACGGCGACTATTCCGCCGGGCACAGGCGCCGGCGGTAGATACGCGATTATTTTTATTCACACTATTGCGGCGTCCGGGCAGCAGGTAGCCACGGTCAGCGCAGTGGCTGCCAGGTATGTTTGACCGTGACCGGTTATACTACCGATACCACCACTCAGGTTACCGCCCTCGCCCCCACCGCCGCCGTGAATAACACGGCGGGCGTATTGGTGACGGTGAATGATAGCGGCAATTATTACGTCAAGCCTCAGGTCGCGGCCACCTTAATGGATGGCAGCAAAATCATTGCCACCGGTTCGGTTGATACCGGCTGGCCGATTATTCCCGGTTATTCCCGGCAATACCAGGTGAATTTTACCGGGTCAGGCACTATCCCCGCCGGAAAATATCAGGTCGCGGTAAATGTGAAAGACGGCACCGGCAATCTGTTAACGCAGGGCACTTATCCGGTGCAGTTTACCACTCAGCAGGTTTTACAAACTACTACCACCACGTCTGGTGCCGCGTCCGTGCCAACCACCGTCACCGTCGTTCAAAAATCTGGCAGCTCCATCAACTGGACGATTATTGTCGTGACTGTTGTCACCGGCGTGATAATTATTGCTTTGGTGGTACTACTGCAGCAAAAACGAAAGACATCATGAAACGCCGTCTGATTCTCTGTGTGTTTTGTCTGTGCTGCGCCGTGCTGCCGGCAGCCGCGGTTCTGGCCTCCAACAGCGGCACCGTGATTTCGGCTACGGTTCCCTTAGTTATCGGCAGTGTCAACGTTTCGAATATCACTGCCGCCGGCGCGATTGTTTCCTGGCAGACGAACGGCGCGTCCAACAGTCAGGTTGAATACGGTATCGATACCGGCTACGGGCTGATTGCTACCCAGCCCTCGGACTCCACGGCCAGTCACACTGTCGTGCTGAATAATTTGGCCGCAGCGACCAACTATCATTTCCGCGTAAGGTCCGCTGTTGGCGGTTTAACCGGGTTTTCTAATGATTTTACTTTCACAACCCTGGCGGCTAACGGCGGTGAAACTACGACTACGACATCAACCCAACCAATAATCACTACTACCACCACCGCGACTACAACCGCTGCGACATCAACCACCACGATGGCTACCACAGTAAAAGCATCAACCACGCCTACAACCACTGCATCCACCACGACCACCACTGCCGCTCCGGTGACTACCGGCACCGCCCAAACTACCTGGACGCCGGCGGCGGACGGTGTCACCCCCACCACGATTACACTCTCAGCTCCCGGTAATACCGGCACTGTAACTATTCCCGGAGGGACAAAAGTGCTGGACAAAGATGGCAATCCGCTGCAGGGGATTACCAGAAGCCCGCCGGCGGTGATACCTCCTGCGCCGGACTCCGACAGCGTTCTCGTTTCCCTGGACCTGGGGCCGTCCGGCGCCACTTTCAGCACACCGATTACAATCGAAATGAAGTTCGATCCGGCAATCCTGCCGGCCGGTGCCGGGGCGGGTGACCTTGTTATCGCTTATTATGACGTAGCTGCAGGCGCATGGGTGCCGTTAAACAATATCGTCATTGATACGGTCAATCACACCATCAGCTGCACTACCACGCACTTCTCGCAGTTTGCCGTAATCTATGCGCCGGCGGGCATGGCCGTGCCCACTGCCACCGGCATGGCCAAAGTTGCTTTCACCGCTTTCAGTGTCACCCCGCAGTACAATTCATCGACGCAGCCGCTGACTTCTGCGGCGGTAGTCTACATGCTGACTAATCCCGGTCAGCCGCTGTCCGGGGTTGATTTGATTTTGAAGGTCAGCCTCGATAATCAACCGCTGGCAGACGTTTCGCTGCAGTCGGCGGCACAGCTGTCATTTGGCAATACCAGCGGCAGCCTGGATTATATCCCTGCCGCTGGCTGGCAAAGCGGCACTTACACTTTTCATATCGAAATGGACTTGAACGGCACACTTTACATAACATCTTCGGAGGTAAATTTGGCAGGTCCGGCAGTCGCTTCGGTTCGGCTGGTGCTTGTCAGCGAAATTATCGGCGCGGCGCTGGTTGTCGTCGCCGGAGTAATCGGCTTGATTTTAATCCGCCGTCACCGCGCCCTGAAAAATGCGGGCCGTCGATGAGAATACTTTAGCAGGAGGGTAAAGTTGTCTTTTTCGAGTTTGCTTTACGGGAGACGCGTAAAGTCGACCGTTGCGGTGCTGGCTGCGCAATTATTACTCTTTGGCTCATCTTTAGCCCTCTGCATCCAGCTGCTGTTCATCGCCCGCTACGGCGAAGTCCTGTTTAAGGAATTGAATCACTATATCCTTTATGGGGAAATTATCGGTACCTTGCTCATCGGCATCTTCGCTGCAATCGTGTTCATCAATCAGTGGAAAAGGATGGGGGAAAGAAGGCGCGGCGACGATAAAAACTAAATTAAATCATATCTGGTTTGAAACCGGAGACGGACTTTTACTACGCCAAATCTGCTAATTTTCGGTGAAAAGTCCGTCATTTTGTGTATAACCAAGCCATCGGACGTGTGGTATCATGGTGGCAATAAACCGGATTGCAATGCCGGTGGAACCTGTGTGTCGAGCCTGTTGCCCTTCCCGCTGATTACAAAATTGAGAAACGGAGGATAGACATGGGAGACAAATTAAAAGGTAAAGTAGCCATCGTGACCGGGTCCGGTCAGGGAATCGGTAAAGCTGTAGCCGTGGCCTTAGCTGCCGAAGGCGCCAAAGTTGTGACCAATAACCGCAAGCCGGGCACCGCGGGCGGGGATGCCGCCACTGTCGCCGCTGAAATCAAAGCCGCCGGCGGGGAGGCCGTCCCGTTTTTCGGCAGTGTCTCCGATTTTAAAGAAGCGCAGCTGGCAGTTCAGACTGCGGTCAAGAACTTCGGACGGATTGATATTATCGTCAATAACGCCGGTTCGGATGCCCCGAAAATGGTCTGGAACATGTCTGAGGAAGAATGGGACCTGTCCATTGACTCTTACCTGAAAAGTTCTTTTAATTGCATCCGCCACGCTACCCCGTTAATGCGGGAACAGAAGTGGGGCCGTATCATCAATACCACCTCTACGGCCTGGCTGGGTGCGGTAGGGCACTGCAACTATTCTGCGGCCAAAGCCGGTATCGTGGGGTTGACCCGGGCGGTGGCCCGGGAAGTGGGGCGTTACGGGATTACCTGTAATGCTTATGCGCCTACCGCCGGCACTCGCTTCACCTTGAGCGAAGATGTCAAAGCCGGTTTCCAGAAGCGCCTGGATACCGGGTTGATTACGAAAGAGAGATTCGAAGAATTGATGCATCCCCCGGGGCCGGAAACGGTCGCGCCGTTCGTGGTTTACCTCTGCACCGCCGAAGCCTCCAATATCAACGGCCAGGTTTTTGACGTTACTTATCCCAATATTTCGATTTATTCGGAATCCGCGCGCGTCAAAACGATTACCCAGGAAAAGGGGAAATTGCTGAATGTGGAAGAACTGATTTCCCTGGTGCCGAAGGCGTTACTGGAGGGCTACAAGAATCCCGCCCCGCCGCAGGCATAAAAGTATTTATACTTGTGAAATGATGAAAAAATCATCTGCGAAATATAAAAAATAAATATTAAAATTTCTCTTCTTTGCAAGGGGAGATACAGAGGGATTTGTACCGTGGTTTAGAATCTGTCTTTGAGGTTTTTCCGCCGCACGGCATGCCCCAGGTTGCCGGCTTTCTTATAGATTTCCCTAAGCCGCGGCACATAACGGATAAACGGTATCGCCACCACAATCGCAGAAAAAATCACCCAGTTCCCGTTGTGATAGTGCAGCCAGCCGACGAATGGGAAAGTCAGCAGCCCCAGGCCGTAGCTCAGTGTCGGGAAGCGCGTAATCAGCATCAACACCCCGAAAAATCCCAGCCCCACCAAGAACCCGAAAGGAAACATCAGGAAACTGAGCACCCCCACCGCGGTCGCCCCGCCCTTGCCGCCGCGGAATTTCAGAAACACCGGGAAATTATGCCCCAGTATCACCACGATGCCAGCGGCATAATAGGCTAAGGCCGAATGCGGCAGCAGCAGCTGTTTGGCCACCGCCATCGCCAGCACACCTTTGCCGATATCAATCACCATCACCAGGGCGCCCCACCAGAAACCGACGTTGTAAATCACGTTCATCGCGCCCATGTTTTTACTGCCGACTTTGCGGATATCGGTGCCTTTTTTGAATTTCCCCACAATGTAGGCGGAAGGAATGGAACCTACGAGGTAGGCCGCGATTAAAACAGCGGCGATCAGCAATCCTGTCACTGGTTTCTCCTTTGGCGGCAATGGTCTTGCTGATTGAGAATAAAACATTTTGTCTCAATATGTCAATACCACGCCTTGTAAATTGATTATTGAAACTTGATTATTTAATCCTGCTAAATATTGTTTCCCGCCCTGCTTTCTGTTATATTGGATTAAATTGGGAGATTGAAATGCAGATAAAAATTACTTTTCTAGGCGCGGCGCAGAACGTTACCGGTTCCCGTTACCTGATAAAAGCCAACGGTTTTAAGTTCCTGGTGGACTGCGGTTTGTATCAGGAGCACGAATTAAAGGCAAGGGACTGGCAGCCTTTCCCGGTAAACCCCCACGGCATCGATGCCGTTTTGCTGACCCATGCGCACCTCGACCACTGCGGCTATTTGCCCAAACTGGTCAAAGCCGGATTCGACAAAGAGATTTACTGCACCAGCGCCACTGAGGATATTACCGCCGTAATGTTGATGGACGCCGCCCACCTGCAAACACAGGACGCCCAAAATAAAAAGAAAAGACACGACCGGGACGGCAAACAGGGCCCGCATCCGGAAGAACCTTTGTATACTGTTGAGGACGCACAGGCGGCCATCACTCACTTGACTCCCATTCCTTATCAGCAGACCGTGCAGCTGGCCAAAGGCATTAGCTTCACTTTCTACGATGCCGGGCACGTCCTCGGTGCGGCCATGATCGAAGTCAAAATCGAACAGAACGGCGAGGAACGGATATTACTCTTCTCCGGCGATATCGGCCGGCAAAATAAACCTATCCTGAACAACCCCACCGTTTTTAATAACGCCGATTACATTCTGACCGAATCCACTTACGGCGACCGTGAGCTGGACCCGCCGGCGGCGATGTACCCGGACCTCATCGATGTGATTAACTCGACGGTGGCCGCCGGCGGCAACATCGTCATCCCCAGTTTCGCGCTGGAACGTTCGCAGGATATCCTCTATTACCTGAGCATGGCGTTAAGCCAGAATAAAATCAAACCCATTCAGGTGCTGCTGGACAGCCCGATGGCGGTGGATATTACCAATATTTTCTGCAAACATATGGACCTTTTCGACGACGACATGAAAGCGCTGCTCAAATCAGGGAAGTCGCCTTTCTCTTTCCCCGGCTTGAAATGCATGACTTCCATCGAGGATTCGAAATCTATCAATAATATCAAAGAGCCGTCCATCATCATCTCCGGCGCGGGGATGTGCAACGGCGGCCGCATTAAATATCACCTTATCCAGAATATTACCCGCCCCGAAAGCACGATTTTATTTGTCGGATATCAGGCAGTGGATACACTGGGGCGCCAAATCACCGACGGGGCAACCGAAGTCCGTATCCTCGGTCAGAATTATCCGGTCAAAGCGAAAATCGTCAAACTGAACGGTTTCTCGTCTCATGCGGATAAAAATGAGCTGCTGGCCTGGATATCCACGGAAAAAGGGCCGCGGCAGATTTTTGTGGTGCACGGCGAAGAAAGTTCCGCCAACACTTATGCGGACACTATCAGAAAGGCTAAAGGCTGGAAAGTGACCGTGCCCAAATACCTCGAAGAATTCAACCTGGACTAAAAGCCTGCGCCGTTGTTGTGGCCCAGGGCTTTTTGGCCGGCGACTTCCTGCTTGATGTACCACTGCTGCACCGTATCCACCACGCTTTTCGGGTCGTCGCAGACACGCACCAGGTCAAAATCTTCCACCGAGATGTAACCTCTGGCGGAAACGGAATTGTGCAGCCAGTCCAGGAAACCTTTCCAGAAAACGCTGTCGTAAAGAATCACCGGGAAAGGCTTGATTTTATGTGTCTGGATTAAAGTCAACACTTCGGTCAGTTCGTCCATCGTGCCCAGTCCCCCGGGCATAATCACAAATGCCGAGGCGTATTTCACCAGCATTACCTTGCGCACAAAAAAGTGTTTGAAAGTAAGAACTTTGGTGGCGTAGGCATTGCAGTGCTGTTCCACTGGTAGTTCGATGTTCAGGCCGATGGATTTAGCGCCCGCTTCAGCCGCGCCCCTGTTGGCCGCTTCCATAATGCCGGGGCCGCCGCCGGTGATAATGGAGAATCCCAGTTCCCCCAGGCGTTGGGCGATTTCGACGGTTTGGGCGTAAAGCGCATCGTTCGGTTTAATTCTGGCGGAGCCGTAAATCGTCACCGCCGGTTCGACGCCGGACAGGCCGTCAAAGCCTTCGACCATTTCCCCCATGATGCGGAAAAGCCGCCACGATTCCTCTTTCGCCATATCATTGATTTCATAGCCGTTTGCCATCGTTTTCCTCCACGCCAAAGTATCTTGATATTACCATATTCTACGCGTAATTTGATATTGAACAACCCAAAAATCTATGGGTTTTGTAACAACGTTTTAGTTATTGCAAACATACTGTAGGGTCGGGTTTCGAACCCGACCGCCCGTGTTTCTCGGGTGACAGCGGCGATGGATTTACTGAATATTTCTACAAAACCAGCACTCTTACAGCGTCACAACCCAGCCGTATTTGTCCGGTTTCTCCCCGTACTGCATGGCGGTTACTTCGTCGTAGAACTTCTGCGAAAGCGCCCCGATTTTACCACCGTTGATTTTAATCAGCTTATCCTTGTGCTGGATTTCGCCGACCGGGGAAATGACGGCCGCCGTGCCGGTGCCGAAAACTTCGTTCAACCTGCCATTTTTAGCCGCATCGAACACTTCGTCAATCGTAATGCGTCGTTCGTTGACCTTGATACCGGCATCCCGGGCGATGCGCAGGACACTGTCCCGCGTCGTACCTTCCAGAATCGTGCCGTCCAGCGGCGGCGTGACTATTTCGTTATCAATCACGAAGCAGATATTCATCGTACCCACTTCTTCGATGTACTTATGTTCGGCGGCGTCCAGCCAAAGCACCTGGGTGAACCCTTTCTTATGGGCTTCGTTGCCGGGCAATAAACTAGCGGCATAGTTCGCCGGGGTTTTCGCGCCGCCCAGTCCGCCTTTGGCGGCCCGCACGTATTCCGCTTCCGTTATCAACCGCACCGGGTTCAGCCCTTCCTTGTAATAGGCCGCCACCGGCGAAAGGATAATCATGAATCGGTAATTCTCGGAGACGCGCACGCCGATATAGCTGTCGGTGGCGAAAATGAACGGGCGGATGTACAGCGAATAGCCTTTCTGCCGCGGCACCCAGGCCTGGTCCAGTTTCAGCAGTTCCACCATCGAATTATAAAATAAGTCATAGTCCATTTCGGGGATGCAGAGGCGGCGGGCGGAGCGGTTCATCCGCTCGTGGTATTTCTGCGGGCGGAAAATATTGATTTTCCCCTGTTTGGTGTAGAAAGCCTTCAGACCCTCAAAAATTACCTGGCCGTAATGAATGGCGCAGATTGAAGGCGGAAAACAGATATCGCCGTAGGGCAGGATTTGCGGCGTCTGCCATTTGCCGCCGGTGTAATCAATTATTAGCATGTGGTCGGAGAAAACCTCGCCGAAATTGAGGTTTTTCATATCCACTTCGTTCACGCGGCTCTTTTTTACGTTGGTAATATTTATTTTCACCGTCGTCTGCTCCGTTCGAAAGTACTTAGAAAATATTATAGCACTAACGATAAATCGCAGTTTAACGCGAATCTTTTTCCTTTCTATTGCGAGGAATCCGCCTCAGGCGGATGACACGGCAAACTGACATCGCAATGTCAAACTGAGTCTCGTTTTCAATGAGACGAATCTCCTATTGTCGTTCCTGGGAAAGCAGGAATCCATCAAACCTGCCTGGCCTTAATACTACCCCGAAATACGATTCGTAACCTGCGCTTCCCATCGGTTTTCCAAGATACCTCGTTTATTTCTTATCGCCCCACGAAGTGGAAGAGTGCCAGAGAGAGGGAACGAAATAATTCTCTCACGGTCACTTCAACTCCACACTGAAGAACGCATTTACTTTGTTGACATAGTCCACCGGGTCGGCTTTGTAACCCTCGCTGTGCAGCGCCCCCGGAATTTCCCAGAATTCATCGGCCGGATTTTTCGTCGCCGCGAAAAGCTCGTCAGTTTCCTGCGTGGTTGTCAGGTTATCGTCCTGTTCGTGGATGAAGAATACCGGGCAGTTAATCTCCGGTACGACATTTATCGGGTCTTGCGGCACCGCGCCGAAAAATAATTTCACCGTAATTTCCAGCCCGGGAATAAAAGAATCCACCAGGAAAGTGGGAATGTGCCGCTCTGAGGCCTGACGGTTGACCATCGTTTCCACGCTGGCGAAGCAGCCATCCAGCACTACCGCGCCGACGTTTTCCTGACTGGTAAAAATCGCCGTGCTGGCGGCCCCGGAACAGAACCCGATAATGCCGATATCGTCCTCTGTGATTCCCCTGCTGTTGAGATAATCCACCGCGCCGCCGATATCGTCCTCGTTAGTCAGGATGTTCAAGCCGGTACCCTGGGATTCGCCCCGCCCGCGCAGGTCGAACAGCAGCACGTTATAGCCGTCAGCGACCAGGCTTTTCGTCAAATCCACCGTATCCACATTATCGTCGAGACGGTTTTGAAACCCGCCGTGGACGATTATAATCGTCTTATTGCCCGCACCAGGAATGAACCAGCCTTCCAGTGTGAAGTTGGAGTTCCGTGATGGAAAAGAAACGTCTGTATAAGCCAGCCCGGCGGAAGCCGGCGAACCTTTTAATGGCAGGCGCGGGATGCGCATTGCCAGTACCGCCCCAATGGCGCACAGCGCGACATACAGGACGATGAGACCTAAAACAACCCTGAGGATAATTTTAACAAGACGCGGCATATTTTACCCGGTACAAAGTTAATGATATTTCTGGGCAAATTTTAACATGCGGCCGTACAATCTACAACCATTCTTTTGAAAGTTCAACGAACCTGATATAAAATTCGAATAATTGTGGAACCGGCGGGTTAAATTCCATTTTCGCAGTATTTACACCGGCGTTTTTATTTCACCGGTATCCAATTCTTGGGGATCAAGTACTACTAAAGCCAATTTCAATTCGCCGATTGTCTCTGCGAATTTCGCCAGAGAAACAGGTTTCTGAGCGTAAATGACCACGCCTAAGGCGTTGCCGTCGATTCGGTCTTTATCCTGCGTCGATGGGGTCATGATAACCACCGGCATCGACTTCGTATCTTCACACGAGCGTAATTTCCCCCCGCCGGCTGCCCGACCTCATTCATTAATGATGCATCAACAGATATTACAATGTCATAAAATTGAACCTGAAAATGTAACAAATAGATAAAGTTTACTTTAATTTATTTCGTTTTTATTTCAAACCTGCCGCATTTGCCCTATCTTGAATCAATCACAGTGTTAGTAATAGAATAAGGTAATCCGAGTCGATAAAGGGGTAAAATTTCTCTGGAAAATATACTGTTCACTGCTCTGTTTGTGATTGTGTTTTTCGTTGCATTACTGACAATAATATTCTCTAAACCATTTATTGCATGGGCAATTGATTTATCTACCCACAATGTGAAAGGCCCCAACGATGCCCCTTACACCGAAGGGCTCCGCCGGGCGAATCTGTGGATTCTACGTGCATTCGGTTTGCGGCTGATGGTTGATGGTATTTTAGCTTTGATTAACTTTTTATTGAACAGGTGACGGAAATTAATATTCGGAGAGTTTTCGGATATTGAATCAATTATCTAGTCGGTTGTAGAATAGGGACAATAATTAGCAGGAATGATAAGGATTAATGAAAGTTTTTCTGACGGGAAATCGGGGGAAAATCGGCAAGGTATTTGAGGCTGATTTACATTGTGCAGAATATGAAGTTGTCGGATATGACCTCTTAGACGGCAAGGATATTCTCGATGTCCCAATGCTTAATGATTCGTTTAAATCCTGCGATGCAGTCATTGATCTTGCGGCGCTGGATGTAATTGATTCTAAGTCGTCTTTAAATCCTGGTCCGAATGAAATAATGAATGTCAATCTTCAAGGCACCTGGAATGTGCTAACCGCCGCCGGCAATGCCCATATAAAACTCATGATTTACCTGAGCAGCGTGGATGGCTTCGGCGTTTTCGGCGGTCGCGGTAAACCGGATTATCTTCCTTTAGATGATAATCACCCGTGTTATCCGGTTTCCCCATACGATATATCAAAACGCCTGGCCGAAGAAATGTGTCGTTTCTGGTCGGCGGTAGAACGGATTCCAACGATTTGTTTACGCCCGCCCGGTGTTTGGACGCCGGATACTTACCTTGAAATTCAAGCCGCCAGGAATGTGAAACCGGAATACGAATGGAGTCATTACTGGGAATACGGCGCTTTTATCGATATCAGAGACCTGTCTTCAGCTTGTATCTGTGCTTTAACCTGTCCGTTTGAAGGATTTGTTTGCTTCCTTGTTGCTGCTTCGGACGTGACAACTTCAGGGAAAAAACAGTAAAGAGTTAGCCCAATCTATCCGTCCAGACGTTGAGTGGCGCGGCGGCAGTGAATACCAGAGAGACCCGTTTCTTTCGCTCATCGTACCTGATATCGCGCGCCGTATCCTTAATCGGGAGCCGAAATATACCTGGTAATCCTTTGTTCAGAACGGCAGGGCAGACTAGGAAAATTTTCATTTCCAAATGATAGATTGGCAATTTATAACATTCTATAGATTTGTTTTGATGTAATTATACCGAAGCAACATACCTTCTAGCTTCTCCTGGAACGGTAGTCTGATTTTGGAAACTGATCCTGTTTTTCAACGGGATGGAGATTATGGATTTCGTCCGCCTCAGGCGGACTTAAGAATGACAAGCTGTTATTATTTTTATTGTCATTGTCGGGCTTGACCCGACAATCCAGAGATTTCGGACCATCTCAGAAAATCAAGAATAGAAGTTTTACATTTTGTATTTTGATATTGCCGTAGATCCTTTAGCTTGTTCTAAAGGATAAGTTTTTCGGATTTTATATTTCTGATTTTTTTGATTATTGATGCTCGATTATTGACTATTTCGTTCTGTTGCATCTCCGATTCTTAATCTAGTATAATATGCCGAAAGATGCTTGTTTTTTAACAGGGTGTTAACATCTTTTTAACATCTCGACCGTAATATTTATCAAAATTAGTTTAAGAATTCGTTTTCTGGAACAGGATTATCCGGGGTCATGGTTACTAAATATTCAGCAGCCAAAATATGAAAAAATCGGACGCAAAATCCCGGTTGTTCTTTCGCTTTTCATCGATTTTCTACCTGTTTCTTTCTCTTTTTTCAATAACCTTCCTCACCGGCTGCGGCCGCAACGCTAACACTGTCGTTGTCGCCGGTTCGACTTCCGTGCAGCCTTTCGCCGAAGTCCTGGCGCAGGAATACATGACGCTGCACCCCGGCGTTTCCATTGACGTCCAGGGCGGCGGTTCGGCGGCCGGCATCATGGCCACTCAGTCCGGCACCACCGATATCGGCATGTCCTCCCGCAATTTGCAGGGCAGCGAAACCAGTCTGTGGAGCATCGAAATCGCGCGGGACGGCATCGCTATCATCGTCAACCCCAAAAATCCCCTTACCGGCCTGACCTTGCAGCAGGTCGCGGATATTTATGACGGCAAAACCACCAATTGGGACCAAATCGGCGGTAAAAAAGGGGAGATTGACGTCTTCACCCGTGAAGACGGGTCCGGCACGCGGTCTTCATTCGAAAGTCTGGTGATGGGCACCAGTCAGATTATGGACCGGGCGATGGTGGAAAATTCCAATGGCGCTATCCGGCAGCTGGTGTCGGACGACCCCGGCGCCATCGGTTATATCTCGCTCGGCCTGGTGGACGACACGGTGAAGGCCCTGGACCTGGGCGGCATCGTCCCCTCCCGCGCCAACGTGGTCAACGGCACTTACAACCTTTCCCGGCCGTTTTTATTTCTTACCCTTAAGCCGCCGGTCGGGCTGGTGAAGGATTTCATTGATTTTACGATGTCGGCGCAGGGTCAGCAAATATTATACGCACAAGGGTTGATTACCCCAGGGTACAGTCCATGAAACTGAAAAATTTCGGCGAAAGGATACCGCAGGGTCTGTTTTTTATCATCGCGCTTTCGGCGCTGACGGTGCTGGCGCTGATTACTATTTTTATCTTCGTCCAGGGCGTGCCGCTGATTGCCAAAGTCGGTTTCTTTCATTTCATATTCGGGATGAAATGGGCGCCCAGCCAGGGTTATTATGGTATTTTCCCGATGATTGTCGGCACCATCTCGGTGACGCTAGGCGCGATAATATTAGGCGTGCCGGTGGCGCTATGCTGCGCCATTTTCCTGGCGGAATTCGCCCCGCGCCAGTTGAGCGACGTGGTGCGGCCGGCGATTCAATTACTGGCCGGCATCCCTTCCGTGGTCTACGGTTTCTGGGGCCTGATTTTCATCGTGCCCTTAATCCGGGAATATCTGGGCGGGCCGGGTTTGAGCATACTGGCCGGTTCGATTATCCTGGCCATCATGATTTTACCCACGGTCATCAGCATCTCCGAAGTTTCTTTGCTGGCACTTTCACCGCTGCTCAAAGAAGGCGCGTTTGCGCTGGGCGCCACACACTGGCAGACCATCCGTTCAGTGCTCGTCCCGGCGGCGAAATCCGGCATCGTCGCCAGCATCATCCTCGGCATCGGCCGGGCAGTCGGGGAAACAATGGCGGTTATCATGGTGCTGGGGAACGCGGTCGCTCTGCCTAATTCTATCCTCTCGCCGGTGCGCACCCTCACCACTAACATCGGCATCGAGATGGGGTATGCTTCCGGCGAACACCAGCAGGCGCTTTTTGCCACCGGCATCGTTTTACTGGTGATTATCATGATTTTGAATTCCGTGGCGCAATATTCAATCAGAAGGAAATAAATGCATATCCGAGTTAATCCGAAGACAACGCAAACCATCGCCAAAGTTGTCATCTGGGCGGCGGCGCTGCTGGTTTTGCTGCTGCTGTTTACGATTATGATTTATTTCCTGTCCAAAGGTATCCCGCACATCACCTGGCAATTTTTGACGCAGATTCCCAGCGATATGGGCAAGTCCGGCGGTATCTCTTCCGCCATTGTCGGCACGCTGGCCGTGACCTTGGTGGCCATCGTCGTCGCTACGCCGCTGGGCGTGGGAACGGCGTTCTATCTCACGGAATACACGCGGGAAAGCGGTGTCACCAAAGTCATCCGTTTCAGCGCCGAATCGCTGGCCGGGATTCCCTCGATTGTCTACGGCCTGTTTGGCTTTATTTTCTTTGTGACTTACCTTAAATTGGGCTGGTCCATCCTTTCCGGCGGCTTGACGCTGGCGGTGATGATTTTACCCACGATTATCCGCACTTCTGAAGAAGCCATCCGCACCGTGCCGCCGATGTACCGCGAAGTCAGTTTTTCCCTAGGCGGTACGAAATGGCAGACGATGACCAAGGTGTTGATTCCCTCAGCGCTGCCCGGCATCGCCACCGGCATTATTTTAGGCATCGGGCGCTCTGTAGCGGAGACCGCGGCCATCATCCTGACGGCCGGTTCGGCGCTACAAATGCCCACCTCGTTATTCTCACCGGCCCGCACGCTGGCAGTGCATTTCTATATCCTGGCCAGCGAGGGCATTTCGCTGGATAATGCTTTTGCCACCGCCGCCATCCTGATTATCCTGATTTTACTGATAAACATCGGAGCCAATCTATTGGTCAACCGTTTCGTGGCGAAAAGGCGCTGAAGAAGACGATGAGCGAACAAATCAAAATCTCCATCAAAAATCTGAACTGCTTCTACCAGAAAAAAGAAGTCATTAAGGCTTTGAATTTAGATGTCCGCGAGAACGAAATATTGTCAGTTTTCGGGCCGGCGAACAGCGGCACCACTACGTTATTACGCGCTTTGAACCGGATGACGGATTTAACCCCCGGGGCACGCATGGAAGGGGAGATTTTTCTAGATGGCAAAAATATCCGGGCGCCGGGCGTCAGCATCACCGAACTGCGCCGTAAGGTCAGCATGGTCTTTGAAGTCCCGACCCCTCTGCCGATGTCCATCTTCGATAATGTGGCCTACGGGCCGCGGTTAAGCGGCGTCAAGAACCGGGTGCTGCTGGAAGAGCTGGTGGAAGATTCCCTGCAGATGGCCGTGCTCTGGGATGAGGTCAAAGACCGGCTGCATACCTCCGGCATGCGTCTCTCCGGCGGGCAGCAGCAGCGGTTATGCCTGGCCCGGATTCTGGCTTTGCACCCGGAAGTGATTTTACTGGATCGGCCGTGTTCCGGCCTGGACCCGGTATCCACCTCGAAAATTGAAGAATCACTGCGGCATTTGAAGGAAAAATTCACCATCGTGATCGTCCCGCACAACGTCCAGCAGGCCGGCCGCGTTTCCGACCGGGCCGCCTTTTTACTGATGGGCGACCTGATTGAAGTGGGTCCGACTGCCGAGGTTTTTGCCAATCCCAGAGACAAACGTACCAGCGATTATATCACCGGGAGATTCGGTTAAATGAAAACGGGATTTACGGTTAACGAAAATATCCGTGCCGGGGTTGCTCTGGAAAATGTCAAATTACGGGCGGAAAATATCAGCCTGTACTATGGCAAATTCCGGGCGTTACGCAATGTTACTTTAAATATTCAGGAACGCTCCATCACGGCCATCATCGGGCCTTCCGGCTGCGGGAAATCTTCCTTTCTCCGCATTTTCAACCGTATGAACGATCTGATTCCCGGCGCCAGGCTGGAAGGCAAAGTGGAACTGGATAATAACCCGATTTACGGCCCGGCTGTTGACGTCGTTGAATTGCGTAAAAAAATCGGGATGGTTTTCCAGAAACCGAACCCTTTCCCGATGACGATTTACGATAACATCGCCTTCGGCCCCCGGCAGCATGGCGTATTCAATAAAACCGACCTCGACCGTATCATTGAGACCAGCCTGCAGCAGGCGGCTCTGTGGGAAGAGATTAAAGACAAACTCGGGCAGCCGGCGCAGGGTCTCTCCAGCGGGCAGCAGCAGCGGCTTTGCATCGCCCGGGTGCTGGCGGTGGAACCGGAAGTAATTCTGATGGACGAACCCTGCAGCGCGCTGGACCCGGCGGCCACGTTGCGGGTTGAAGATTTGATGCGCACGCTGGCGGAACAGTATACAATAGTTATCGTTACCCACAACATGCAGCAGGCGGCGCGCGTCTCCGATATGGCGGCCTTTTTCATGATGGCCGGCGACCGCGCCGGGGAACTGGTGGAATCCGGCCCCACTTCGCAGATATTTACCAATCCACGGGATAAACGTACGGAAGATTATATTACCGGTTGTTTCGGCTAGTAAAAAACGGAGGGACACAGAAATGGAAATCAGGTCGGCTTTTCACAAGAAATTGCGGGAAATCCAGGACGACATCCTGATTATGGGCAGCATGGTCAGTAAAGCCACACTGCTGGCAATTGAGGCGCTGCAAAAACGGGACCTGGAACTGGCCAAGCAAATTATCGCCGACGATAAAAAAATCAACCGCAAGCGCTTTGATATCGAAGAAAAGTGCATTCAGTTGATTGCCACCCAGCAGCCGATGGCCAGCGACCTGCGCACCATTGTTGCTGTACTTAACATAATAACGGAACTGGAGCGTATCGGCGATTACGCCGAAGGCAACGCCAAAATCACCATCATGATCGGCAACGAGCCGCCGCTGAAGCCGTTAATTGATATCCCGCGCATGGCCGATAAAACCGCCGACATGCTGAACCGGGCGTTGACCGCTTTCATTAACCATGACGCCGATGCCGCCATCAAAATCAGCGCCGAAGACGATTTTATTGATAATCTTTACGACCAGGTTTTTCGCGAACTTTTAACTTTCATGGCCGAAGACCCCAAAACCATCACACGCGCCACCCGCCTCATCTGGGTGACGCACAACCTGGAACGCAGCGCCGACCGCGTCACCAATATCTGCGAACGGATTGTTTTTATGGTCACCGGAAAAATGGAGGAAAATAACACCTCGTCGTCTTATTGATGGGGAAGTCAGTCCGCCTTCAGCCTGTAGCCCACGCCGGATCCGGTGAGGATGAATTTGGGGGCGGGCCGGGTCTGTTTCCAGCTTGCGCTGTAGGTTGCTGATGTTGACCCGCAGCATGTGAAATTCGTTGCGGTATTGCTGGCCCCATACTTCGACCGGTAAATGTTTATGCGTCAGCACTTTCAGCAGCTCGTTTTCGTCGGGCGTCCTGCGTCGGCGGTATTTCCTTAATCCCGGCAGATTCGTCCGGCTCGTCCACGGTGATAAAATCACCAGTCAGGACGGCATTTTGACCCCGTGTGTTTTTCTATCAGGAAATTATCAAGAAAAACCTGATTACCCGGCAACGATAGACCCTTTTGCGGATGATTTAAGGCTGGTACAATTGCCTCAAAAAGTGCTAGGATTAAGCTGTTCCGGTTTTTACGAAGTCCTTAGTGAGGAGAAACATAATGGCTGTTGATTATAAAGTTGAAGGCAGGATTGCGACGATTACCCTGAACCGTCCCGAAGCCTACAATTCCGTGGATGTTAAAACACTGCGGGAACTGCGCGATGCCATGGTGGCTTTTCGCGATAATAACGACGCCTGGGTCGGTATCCTGACCGGCGCCGGAGAAAAAGCCTTTTGCAGCGGCGCGGATGTTGCCGGAATGCTGCCTTTTCTCCGCGATAATGCCCATACCCCCTGGGAAATCCCGGAGACGCCGCTCCGCGCCATGGAAATGTACAAACCGCTCATCGGGGCGATTAATGGCTATGCCTGGGCGGCGGGTTGGAAATCGCACTGATTTGCGATATCCGCATCGCCGCGGAACATGCCCGTTTTGGCTGCCCCGAAGTGAATTTGGGTATCATGCCGGGCTGGGGCGCGACACAGCGTTTGACCCGGATTATCCCGCGCGCCAAAGCCGCGGAGCTCATTTTTACCGGTAAACCGATTAACGCTCAGGAAGCCTGGCGCATCGGCCTGGTGAATGAAGTCGTCCCGAAAACCGAGTTGATGGCGCGGGCGCAAAATGGGCCGAAGACCTCACCCAGGTCAGTCCGCTGGCATTGCGCGCGGCCAAAGAAGCCATGATTCGCGGCTACAGCATGCCGCTGGACGAGGG